>JBCCXO010000039.1:0-35198 GCA_039191645.1 Pseudomonadota bacterium
CAGTATGCCAATGCTCCAGTTGACGTCCGGTTATTAGAACAAATGGATACTCGTCATCTGGGGTCTCATCAGGCGCTTGAACATTTGCCGGGGTGAACCTTGCGCGTCCATCTGGTCTGGGAAAGCCATCCATAAATACAATTGACTGCCCCGGGTCATCCGGGCTCAGCGATGGATAGGTCACTGCAGTTTGTTCCAACCGTTCCCAAGTAATGTTGTCAAGCGATGCCATGTTTATTTTCATCTCTGCAAATACTTCAGAAGGATGCGTGTATTGCCAGTCAAGACCTAACCTTTTGGCAAGTTCAACTTCTATCCACCAATCTTCTTTTGCTTCTCCGGGCGGTGGCGTTACAGGGCGCCCCATTTGGACCTGGCGATTTGTATTGGTAACCGTGCCGGACTTCTCGTACCAGGCCGAAGAGGGAAGAATCACATCTGCATAGTTTGCAGTTTCCGTCATGAATATGTCTTGGACGATCAAGTGTTCAAGCGATGCCAGGGCATCTCGGGCATGATCTGCATCAGGATCGGACATGGCTGGGTTTTCTCCCAAAATATACATTCCGCGAATGTTACCCTCATGGATCGCATCCATGATTTCTACCACCGTCAATCCCTTCTCGTTTGAGAAATCGCCAGACTGCCATATTTCGGTGAATGCAGAACGGACACCATCGTCTGTCACAGATTGGTAGTCTGGCAGGAACATTGGAATTAGTCCGGCATCGGACGCGCCTTGAACGTTGTTCTGTCCGCGCAACGGATGCAGGCCAGCGCCGGGGCGGCCAACTTGTCCGCACATGAGCGCGAGGCTGATCAGACAGCGGGAATTGTCCGTTCCGTGAATATGTTGACTCACTCCCATTCCCCAAAAAATCATGGCCGCATTTGCACCTGCGAATGTGCGTGCGACATCTCTAAGAACATCGGCTTCAATCCCGCAAACCGGGGCCATTTTTTCAGGTGAGAAGTCCTTCAAGTGGTCTTTCATTTGATCCCAACCTTCCGTGAAGGCTTGGATATACTGGCGATCGTAGAGTTCTTCCTCGACGATCGTGTGCATGATCGCGTTCAACATCGAGACATCTGCACCCGGTTTGAATTGCAGCATATGGCTGGCAAAGCGCTTCAGTCCGTGACCTCGCGGATCCATGACAATCAGTTTGCCACCGCGTTTTGTGAACTGTTTAAAGTATGTCGCTGCGACGGGGTGATTCTCAAGCGGGTTGCAGCCTATTGCGATTGCAACATCTGAGTTTTCAATTTCGTTAAACGTTGCCGATACGGCGCCAGATCCAACATTTTCAAGCAGTGCTGCGACAGAACTGGCATGACAAAGCCGCGTGCAATGATCGACGTTGTTATGGCCAAATCCTTGACGGATCAGTTTTTGAAAAAGATACGCCTCTTCATTTGAACACTTGGCGGAACCGAAACCAGCAACGAAGGTTGGACGTTCCGCGCGCAGTTTCATCATGCCGCCAGCGGCAAAATCCAGCGCCTCGTCCCAACTTGCTTCGCGGAAGTGTGTTTGCCAATTAGCCGGATCTACGTTCAGTCCTTTGGGTGGGGCATCTTCACGCCGGATCAGCGGCTTGGTTAGCCTGTGCGGGTGATGGATATAGTCAAAGCCAAAACGGCCCTTCACGCATAGTCGGTTTTCATTAGCGGGCCCGTCAATGCCCTCGACATATTTGATTTTATCGTCCTTGACCTTGAAGCTGATTTGGCAACCCACACCGCAATATGGACAAACGCTTTTCACTTCACGATCAAAGTCTTTGCTGTCGCCTTTTTGATTTTCATCTAAAACAGACGCAGGCATTAATGCACCTGTGGGGCAGGCCTGAACACACTCGCCACATGCTACACAGGAAGACAGGCCCATCGCGTCGTCCTGATCGAACACCACTTTGGACGATGCTCCTCGACCGGCCATGCCGATAACGTCGTTTACCTGAACATCCCGACAGGCGCGCACACACAGGTTACAATTGATGCAAGCATCGAGATTAACGCGCATCGCCACATGGCTGTCATCAAGCAGCGGTATTTGCTCTGTTTCCTTGGGAGGAAAACGACTTTCGCTCACACCATTGAGTTCGGCCATATCCCAGAAATGCGACGAAGCATCATGCTTGACTTCCGGCTGATCAGCAGCAAGCAGTTCGATCACCATTTGCCTTGATCTTTTTGCCCGGTCGCTTTCGGTTTTGACGATCATGCCTTCCTCAACTCTCCTGATGCAGGAGGCGACAAGTGTTCGTTCACCCTCAATTTCAACCATGCATGCGCGGCAGTTTCCGTCAGGTGTGTAGCCCTTTGCGGGCTTGTGGCATAAATGTGGAATATTGAGCCCTTGTTCATGGGCAGCTTCCCAAATCGTCGATTTCTCGGGGACATTAACATCCACCCCGTCCAAGTTGATCGTGACACAGCTTGGTTGTGTTTCGTCTGCCATATCAGATCTCCTCGGGAAAATGGTTGACGACGGACTGTATAGGGTTTGGCGCCGCCTGCCCAAGGCCGCAGATAGAGGCATCTTTCATTACATTGCAAAGTTCAGCCAACAACGCCTGATCCCACTTATCGGCCAACATGAGCTTGACGGCCTTTTCACAACCCGCGCGACAAGGCGTGCATTGTCCACAACTCTCATCTTCAAAGAAACGAAGCATGTTAAGCGCTGCGTCCCGGGCTGAGTCCTGGTCTGACAGGACAACCACAGCTGCAGAGCCTATAAATGTACCGAAGGGCTGCAACGTATCGAAGTCCAGTGGTACATTGCATATGGATGCGGGCAATAACCCCGACGACGGGCCGCCTGGCTGATAAGCCTTAAAGACGTGGCCGTCCAGCATTCCACCACAAGCGTCAATGATTTCAAGGATCGTAGAACCAGCGGGCAGTAGATGAACACCGGGGTTCTTCACCCGGCCCGATACGGAATAGCTACGAAGGCCTCTGCGGCCATTGTGTTCTACTCCGCTAAGAATTTCTGGGCCCTCTCGCATGATACGTGCCACCCAAAGCAAGGTCTCAACGTTATGCACAAGTGTCGGCTGGCCAAAGATGCCAACCTGGGCGACGAAGGGCGGACGATGACGGGGCATACCACGTTTGCCTTCAATGCTTTCGATCATGGCGCTTTCTTCACCGCAGATATACGCACCAGCGCCGCGCCGGAGATCAATAAAACCTGCCTCGACAATGCCGCTTTTCTCCAGCGCATTGATTTCGCGCCGCAGGATTTCCAGAACCGCAGGATATTCGTCTCGCATGTAGATGAAGACTTTTTCGGCCTCAATGGCCCAAGCAGCAATCAGCATGCCCTCTAAAAACAGGTGCGGTGTGCGTTCGAGGTAGTAACGGTCCTTGAACGTTCCGGGTTCGCCCTCGTCCCCATTGACCGCGAGGTATCGTGGGCCTTTGTTGGCTCGAACGAAACCCCATTTCTTGCCGGATGGAAATCCTGCGCCCCCCAAACCGCGCAATCCGCTGGCTAAAACGGTTTCCTGTACTTCCTCCCAGTTGCCGTTGCTGCGCAGTTGTTTGAGGCTTTGATAGCCGCCTGCCAACTCGTATGCCTTCAAGCGCTCATAATCGGGAATGTGTGCATGGGTTTTGCCGGTAAGAATGGCGGTATAGGTTTTTTCAGGGGTCGCGTGGTCTATGTGGTTGTGACCCAGTTCAAGGACGGGTGCAGTGTCACACCGCCCCATACAGGGGGCTCGGAGAACCCTCACATCGTTTGCACTAAGGCCGTCCTCAAGCGCCTTTTGCAGTTTTTCAGATCCTGCCAGTTCGCATGAAAGAGAGTCGCACACACGAATGGTAAGTGGCGGTGGTGGGTTTTCACCCGGTCGGATCACATCGAAATGGGCATAGAATGTGGCTACCTCATAGACCTCAGCCTGCGCCAGCCGCATTTCATGTGCCAAGGCTGCAATGTGGTCTGCTGAGAGACATCCATAGGTATCTTGTATGAGATGCAGGAATTCTATCAGCAAATCACGATGTCTTGGCCGTTCACCCAACAGATCATTAACCTGCTGTAACGCTGAGTCATCGATTTGCCGCCCCTTAGGCTGTTTACGGGACTTGCCGGTACCCTTTTTCTTCCAAATACCATTGTTGGTTTCGATTACTGACATCTTGCGCACTTTGACCAGGAGACCGAGTTTTTCCCAATCACTGTACATCAGGTTAGATTATCGTCAATTATGTATTCTTGATGATGCAATAACTAAAAATTATGATCAGAACAGACCGCCTGGAGGGCATTGACAATGGGCAGATTTAAGTGGCGGCTCCTGCTGATCAGGCAAACAGGCTTGGCCAATTCCGGGTCTATCAGCTTTAACGCAACCGCACTGGAAATCTCACCAAAAATACTCGCAAGTTGCTCCGGAATAATCGTCGCTGCCATGCCTTCTGAGGCTAAAGAAATTGATGCCAGAAACCCGCTTGATTCGGTAACGATTTCCGGTGCCAGTCCCAGATCGCCAAAGACTTTGTCGATGATCCGGCGGTTTTGCATCTCCGGTTCAAGAAGGCATAGGGGTAATTCGGCAGCCTCGCGCCAACTGATGCTGGTCTGTTTACCGTTAATCAGGTGCTCGGGCGCTAACAGGAGATAGCGCTCCTGATAAAGGGGTTCTATCTGTAGAAGGTCGCTTGCTAAATCTTCTCCATAGGTAATGCCAACATCAAACTGTCCATTGTCGACACCATGATGAATCGCAAGTGATGGAACTGTTTTCAGGCTCACCGTTACGCTGGGATGGAGGTGCCGAAGTCGTTTAATGGCACGCGCGGCATAAATGACGGCTGTCGGAATGACCCCGATTGATACGTTTCCGCTTACGACACCCCGAGCAGCCTTGATATCCTGCTCCATAATTTTGAGGCCATTGAGAATTTCGTAGGCATGGCGGAGCAGGCTTTCGCCTTCGGTCGTGAAGCCTTGAAAACGATTGCTTCTTTTAACAACGGCTGTACCAAGGTTTTCTTCGATTTTGCGAATTCTCATCGAAAATGCCGGTTGGGAAACCCCGCAGTCTTCGGCCGCGCGCGCGAAGTGTTTACGACGTGCAAGAGCTGTTAAGAACTCCAGATCTTTGAGACTAAGCAAGCCTATCTCCGCAACAATGACGTATTTAGGATTTGGTATCTTTGCGATGCATAGATCTTGAAATCCACATGCCTTTTTTATGACTTTGCCCGCATTTCTCTGGCCCTTTTGCGGGGCCATAGCGATCACTGGCAGACCCGTACAACCATATCATCGCCGTTAACAATCGCAATCGGAAAGACAGGGTGGTCTCATGAATGCCCTTCATTTCCGTTTGGCTTTTGAACGTCCATGGCTGAACTCTCTTTGCCGATTGGTAGATTAACAAACCTGATTGCTTGGATTAGAGTTCATGCGTGGGAGACGTCTGTTTTATCGGGAGCCTAAGGCGATGTATAAACTATTTTATGCCCCAGCAAGCGCATCCATGGGTGTTCGGGTCATGCTGGAAGAAATCGGTGCCCCTTATGAGCTAATTGAAACCACAATTGACCGCGAAAAAGCGCGCCCGCGAGAGCAGTTGAAACTGAATCCCAACGGATGGGTTCCTGTCCTTCAATGGGAGAAGGGCGCGATGTATGAATGCGCCGCGATAACGATATTTCTTTGCGATCGTCACCCCACTGCCTGTCTTGCACCAGATAAAAATGATCCGACGCGTGGGTTGTTTCTTCAAACGCTTGTGTATTTCTCCAACTCGGTTCAGAACGCTTTTCAGCTAACCTACTATCCGGATCGTTTTGCTGATACGCCTGCTGATGAGCCGGGTGCTGAGCGGCGTGGTGTTCGCAGGTTGAGAGAAACCTGGAACGTAATCAATGATCAGATTGGGGATCGTGAATGGATACTTGGTGACCGCTTCAGCGCTGCAGACATCTATCTTTTCATGCTGTCAACGTGGCTTATTGCGTATAAGCATCATCCCACGGTTGATGAGTTTCCCAACGTGAAGCGCATTGCAGATGCCGTTGTTTGTCGGCCCAGTGTTCAACTGGTTTATGAATCCTGGATTTCAAATCAAGCGGGGTAAGCGCGCCGAAAAAAGAGCTGTCTTACATGCATCCTGAATTCTTAGGGTTCTGGTTTTCAGTGGATTGGTTCTGGGTACTCCTTCCTGACGGATGGACAATGTACCTTGCAGATATTCTACTCGCTCAAATCAGCCCAAATACTCGTCGAACCGTGGAGCAAGTATTACAACACAAAACGCTCGGCTTTGAGGTTCTTTACCCTAGGATTGGTTTTTGGAATCAGCAAAAAACAATTTTCTATAAGGGCAAGACACTGAAATGGGCTTTTAGGGTGTAGGTTAAATGGCATCAAAGACTGGCGTTTTTTTCTCAAGACGCCAACCGGTCGCCTGATTGCGCGCGCGCCAAAACTCTGCATACCGTTTACCCAGAAGCAGGAGCTCTTCATGCGTTCCCTTTTCTATGATTTGCCCATCCTCCAGAAATACGATGACGTCGGCTGATCGGATCGTTTGTAGCCGATGCGCAATAACGATGAGTGTCTGATTTTTGGAACGGTTTGCAAATGTCGATTGAAGAGCAGACTCGTTAATGGGATCGAGTGCGGCAGTAGCTTCGTCCAACAATAATATTCTCGCCCGTTTCAAAAGAGCACGAGCGATGGCAATGCGTTGACGTTCCCCTCCTGAAAGCAGGGAACCGCCCTCGCCGACCAAACTATCCATACCATCTCGAAGTCGGTTCGTGATTTCACTGACGCCTGCAAGTTTAACGGCCTGTGCCATTTGTTTTGTGGAGCAATCCGGATTGCCGAGGAGGATGTTTTCGTAGATTGTTCCTTCAAAGAGATACGTGTCCTGAAACACAATCGAAATCTGCTGCATGAGTTCAGCAACTGCTAACTGCCGTATGTCGACACCGCCAATCGTAATGGTACCTTCATCGACATCCCACTGCCGGCAAATCAGGCGAAAAAGCGTCGTCTTTCCGGCGCCGGATGGTCCTACAATTGCAGTCATTGATCCTTCAGGAAACGCTACGGAAATATCCCGCAAAACGGGCATGTCATCGTAGGCGAAATCTACCTTGTTAAACGCAATGTCGCCGCGTTCCGCGTCAAATTTCTGATTTCCGTCATCCAGTAAAGGGGTGTTTAGTATCGATTGCATTCGTTCGACATTGTTCCGTCCAGCCTTCAAGGCGCCTTCTATTTGCGCCGCAGTCATAATCGGCTCGACATAGCGAATTATCAAAAACAGGAGTGTTACAAGTTCTGCTGCCTCGATTTGACCGCCCAGGGCTAAATTGACTGAAACAATCAGTACGATGACCAGTGAGATTTGAATGCTCAAGACGACACCGAACAAGCCTCGGTTTACGTTCAAAAGCAATGATTTTGCTGCTTCGTGCTGAGCGAACAGCGCTTTATCCAGCGATGTCGCACTGTCTTTCTGGCATCCAAAAGCGCGTAAGGTTTTCTGTGATTGTGCGAATTCAACAATTCGATCTGTTGTCTCGACTGCTGAGGCGTATACTCTGTGTTCTTCCTGTTGAAAAATATGTGCGGATTGTTTGATAGAAAACCATATTAGTGGCAAAGCAGAAAACGCTGCAGCTGCAAGACGCCAATCGAACCAAATTAAACATATCAGGACGGTAAGAGGTGTGGTGATCGCAGTGAGCAGATGTCGTGCTAAATGGGCAGGCACGCCCATCATATTGACGACTCCTTGACTTGCCAAACGCGATACCTCGCCCACACGATCTTTACTGAACCACCCCATCGGAAGACGCGCAATATGATCGCCCAGTCTATGAAACAAACCGCGACCAATCTCTATCGAAAGCCGCAAACCTATAAGTTGAGACCCCCAACGCACTCCGGCATAACTCAGCCAGATGATGCCCATGACTGCTGCCCAGTTCCACGCAGAAGAAATATCTCCCTCGGCTGCACGGCGTAGCAGCGGGACCAGAACCACTAGGCCGAGTCCCGAGAGGACACCCTCGAGGACTATGATCCCATATAGACGGTTGAGTTTGCCGCCTTTTTTTCTTCCGACCAATTGTTCAAAGGTCCTGATCACAGCAAAGCCTTTTCGGATTCTGCTGCTTGCCACATTTCGTAGTATAACCCTTGCTTCTGCAATAACGATTTGTGTCTGCCCCTTTCAACAATATCGCCTTCCTGCATCACCAGGATTTGATCAGCTCCGATAATCGTGGAGAGACGATGCGCGATCACGAGCAGTGTTCGCCCGGATGCCAGTTCAGATAAAGCCAGTTGGATTTCAGCTTCCGCCTCCGGGTCAACAAAAGCCGTTGCTTCATCGAGGACCAGAATTGGTCTATCAGCAAGAATTGCTCGGGCGATGGCAATCCTTTGAGCCTCGCCACCGGAAAGACTGACATCATCTCCGAAAACAGAATCATACCCTTTTGGCAGCGCTACGATTTTTTCATGGATAAAGGCGGCTTTGGCTGCAGCCTCGATCTCCGCTTCTGACGCTTTAGGTCTTGCCAAAGCTATGTTTTCAGCCAGGCTCAAGCGGAGGATTTTGGGCTCCTGAAAGACAAAACTTACTGTCTGATAGAGCTGTTCCAAGGGGATTTCTTTGATGTCATGATTGGCGATACGAATCGTTCCATTTACCACATCCCAAAACCGCGGTAGCAATCTTGCCACTGTAGATTTACCAGAGCCGGATGGACCGACAAGTGCGGTAACGGATCCCGGTTCGAGTGCGAAGGACACCTTCTTGATTGCCGTATTTTGATCGTCATAAGAGAATTGTACATCATCGAAAGATACACTCGGGCGGTAAGGTAAGACTACGGGTGTATGCACATCGTTCAATACCGGTGTCTCCAGTATTTTACAGATACGCGCCGCGGCCTTGTTAGCCAGCATCATGTCGTTTTGCGCATAGGCTACGGGAGCAATTGCCGCTGTGATTCCCGGTGCCAGGAACAATGCTGGAAAAATATCGGCGAGTTCTAGACGCCCATCTTCTAACAGCACCAAGCCAATGATGATTACCAACATGACGCTCGTCAGTGGTGCGAAAAGAATTTCCGACAACGCCATAGACGGTGCCGCGGGACGAATCATGTCCCAAAAATACTTCAAAAAATCCTTACTGGCGTGTTTGAATGATATGAAAGCCTGATCTTCCTTTCCAAATGCCTTGATTGGACCGATGCCCTGAACATAAGCAATCGCTGCAGCGTTTACTTTGCGGATGGCATTTCCATAATTCTTCAGTTGAGTACCTGCCACTAAAAATCCGATTGCGTATACCAAGACACCGGCAACGAGAGGCAACAGCACAATGAGCGCCATCCGCCAATCTGCTAAGAATAGGTAAGCAAGAATGGTGATGGGCGTTACAATTGCCGCTGTTAAATCAGGAACGGAGTGGGCGACTAAGTAGTGTAAGGCACTGATATCATCCTGCAGAATTTTTTTAAGGCTGCCACTGCTTTGATGATCGAACCAACCCAGTGATACTTTCAATATCCGGGCAACGATACGCCGACGCAAGTCTAGTTGGAGATCAACATCAGCCTTGTGTGATATGCTTAAAGCCAAATAGGACAGAAGTAATTTCAAACCCAAAGCCGCTGCTGCTACCCCTGCCCAAAAAAACATTACATCCGGGCTAGGTTGTTTAGCACTAAGGAGATGGCGGCCAATTTCTGCAATCGCGATTAGCGGCACTATTCCTGAAAGCGCTGCGAAGGCCTGGAAGATTGCGGCTTTGATAAGATTGATGCGCACGGGTTCAAGCAAAATTCCAATTGGCGAAGCGGTCTTGCTCATTTGATACTCTGCAAATAGAAGTCTGGTGTCGGTTTAGTTCATACTTCGTTCAAGGTTCCTCGAGAGGTTGTGCCAGAAGCAGGGTTTAAATCGGTACAAAGCGCTTGCTGTCTAGAATTCCCATTGTGCGCCAACCACCCATTTGCGTGGCAGACCAACGCCGCCAACAGAAACGGCTTGCCCTGCAGGCGTGGTACCGAAGGGAAATGCAGCAGTTGCAAACACCTCATCAAACGCATTTTCGAGGACGAAAAATGCCTTCCAGTCATCAGCGGCAAGTTCGGCACGCAGATTAACAACTTCGTATGAATCCAAAGAAATCGTGTTGCCAATATCTGCAATGCGCGACCCGACATATTGGTATTCAGCGCCCAAGATCAAATCGGCAGATAGATTATCTATCGGGATCGTATATTCGCCCACTAAACTGAGCGTTACATCCGGTGCATTGGGAACATCGCCTCCCACCAGGGCACCAGTTGCTGCCGGCGCGGCTGTAATTTCCGTTTCAAGCAGGCCCAAAGCACCCTGAAAAAGAAAACTGTCTGTGGGCCGCCAGATTAAATCGAGTTCGGCTCCATACGTCTCAGCATCGGCGTTCACGATTTGCGTGGTGAATGTTGCAAAATCAAACGCTGCCAATTGTTCGTCCTGAGTAGAATTGAAAAAAACAGACAGATTGGTTGTCAACGCGCCTTCGTAAAGATCCGATTTAAAACCTGCCTCGTACGTATCGGTTTGTGCGGTATCAAACTGACTCACAGCGATTGTGGGATTGAACGGAAGATTGGTGTCGAAGTTTGAAAACCCTCCAGCTTTTGCGCCTCTCGCATAGGTTGCGTAGATGTTTGTGTCCGGAGTCAGTTCATGAACGATGGAAACGCGTCCGGTCACAAAATCAAAGGTTTCCCTCTGAGTCTGCTGATTGACCGATGGAAAGGGTCCAAACATTGTTGGGACTATCCCTATAAAACCGCCAGAGAATTCTTCTTCCTCAAAGGTATACCTGAGTTCGCCGCTTACTTTCGTAAGGTCACTAACCGGGACAGTAACGCTACCGAACGCGTCGTAACTTTGCGTTTCAATTACACTGTTGAACGTACCTGTAAAAAAAGGAACCGGACTTGTTATGTCGAGAAAATTGTTCGATTCCAAATCCGAGTAAAACAGATTTACCCCTGCCAGCCATTCTATCCCATCGGTCTCGCCAGACCAGCGAAATTCTTGATTGATGCGATACTCATCCGTGCTCGTGACTGCGAAATCGATTGCCGTATTGTCAAAAGCGGCTGGTGGAAAACCGGTAATCGCACTGAACAACCGGCCATCACTCTGATCGTTCCGAAAATCTGACCTGCCGGAATAAAATCCGGTGACAGAGGTGAAATTGACATCACCGAATTGCTTTTCATATGTGAGACCAGTACTGAGGTTTTCAGTTTCCAAAAAAGGCTGAAAGTCGAGACGAACGCGTGGGAAAGCGGGATCCTCGGTAAACGTGCGTAAGAGAACATCTTCGTCTTGCTCTTCATATCGAACAAAAAGATTGACCTCTGCTCCATCTTCAAGATCCACTTTCAAGCTGCCCAACACATTGAAGATATCGACTCCCCTTACATCGTCACCGATGTCGTTTGGGATGTCGCCCTCTCGGGTGCGAAATTGCGCAGCAATCCGTGCCGATGCCTGATCACTGATCGCACCATTTGCCTTCGCCGTGTATTCCTCTTGACTGAAATTGCCAAATTCTACCCCCAATGTGAGACTAGGATCTTCCGACGGGTCTTTCGTAATAACGTTGATTGCACCTCCCTGCGCATTTCTGCCGAACAATACATTTTGCGGTCCACGAAGGACCTCGACACGTTCGACGTCAAACAAATCTCCATCAATTCCCAGCAGTGGTATTGGGACGCCGTTGATAAAATACCCTACCGAATTGTCATCCGGCGCGAAGCCGCCTCCGATATCTCCGACACCGCGAATGATCAGGCGATTAAACCCTCTGACACCCCCATCTTGGAAAAACACATTTGGGAGACGTCTTGCCAAATCACGATTGGCGTCTACTTGCGCTCGTTCCAATTCATCCTGAGATACTGTTGAAACACCAAATGGAATATCTTTGACTTCTTCTTCTTTTTTTCGGGCTGTGATTGTAATTGGGTCGAGAATTGTGCTCTCCCCAGTTTCACTCGTCTCTTCGATTTCCTGTGCTTTCGTGTTGACCATCAACAGTGGAAGGAAGAGTGCCAAAACACTGACAGTTTTGAGAAGCCGATCCTTATGATCAGAAGAACATGAAAAAATAGCCATCAATCACCAAAAGTTCCCTAGCTTGGCATGAGGATGCCATTTGTTTTTTGCCTCAGCGCAAAGTGGATAATCTGCGACAAGTTTGGAAACGTTACCAAACATCAACCGATTCACAATTGTGGTGACATAGGTGTAGTGTCGGGGTTTATAGCCGGAAGGACTCGCCGGTCTTATTCACTTGGCGCGACAGTGCCGTTGGGTGAGTAGGCCTAATAAGGCTTTCGGATTACTTGTGCAGGCCAAATGCCGTATTGACGGTGAAACGCTTTGGAAAAACTGCTTTGATGCCTGTACCCAAGATTATAGGCCGCCTGGGAAACGGACCAATAGTTGTTTTCGATTGCCTCTTTCGCCAAATTCAACCTTATCTCTCTTAGTGTATTTATGACCGACTTCCCGTAAATCAGGCGAAATTTGGTTTTCAGATTTGTAACACTCACGCCAGCTGCTTGTGACAAATCCCTAAGGCTGTGATTGGCTTCCGGTTCGGCTAGCAGTTTTTCGAACACTAATTTGACTGCTCTGCGGTCGCGTTCAGAAATGCGGATTTCCTGTGTTTCAATTTTTGGGCCTGTCCCGGATAAAGCACTGACCACCAATTCAAGGACGCAATTTTCAAGTTTGAGGTTGATGAGTTGATCATCGTTTTCCGAATTACAAAGGTCCCGCAACTGTGCTCGCATGTCTGGTCCGACATGGAAGCTCTCTGCACAATTTTGTTTTTTTTGCTGAATGACCATTGCTGCCAGGTCATCATCGATTGCTTCCGGATCTGAGACATTGATGATCAAATCCTGATACCGATAATTTGCCTCGTAGCTGCCTTCGACATTCACAGTTTCATCGGTTGCTATTTTAATGCCAAAACCATGCGGGATTGTAAGAGGGTTGCCGTTCCAGTGAACCAAACTCTTGCGAACATCAAGCGGGACCCGTACAGCAAAGATATCAGTAAAATCTGCTGCATGATCACTCGACTTCAATGCAATGAGATCAGAATACATCACCTGAAAACCGTTTCGGACAGTTTTTGCACTTACATTGCCTGAGAAAAACGCGTTTTCAGTTTTGGTCGTGGCACTGTGATTGCTTATTCCGCAAATGACTTTTCGAATTGTGCTTTTTTTGGTTGATGGGTCATGCCTGATATACTTCAGATTCATATTCATGGAGTCAGCCCAGGAAGAATTAATTCCTGACAAATTTACTCATATTAAATGAAGGCGTCAATCTACGAACAATGGATGCGCTGTGAAGCCATGACTTTTGACATGAGGCAAGATGCAAAAAATCGATGGTTTGATCTCTGAGGATATTCCGAATGACCGACTTTTCAAAGTTCAATTCCAATGATGTAGGAAAAATTGTCCTTAGTATGGAAGAGGTCAATATGCCTTATGCTTTAGACATGCTGTAAATCCGCTCTCCTTCCCAAGCGCAATAAAAACAGCAAAACATAATAAGGATCGTCGTTAAGTTTGCGAAAAAGACCGCATACTGATTCTTCAATAGAAAGGATAAGCACATCAGCTACACTCTTTCATTCCAATCTGCACATTGTGACCGTCGAGCACTAAATATTTATCTTACTGATTACTGTATTTTTAACGATTTTAGTATCGAAATGAATTTTACTATATTAAAACAGGAGATAAAAATTGATATTTAGAGCAACATTATACAGTATAGCAGCCTATATTGTCTCTTCGTTTGTATTTTGGCTCTTCCCCAATCTAATGCAGGGAGCGTGGGGCACACTGAACAGCTTTTTGATTGCACCTTTCTTAGCGGGATTTGTGATACATGCCAAAGATGGTTTGGAGTTTCCAAAGTCAGAACGCTGGTCTTACGCTCTCGTTTTCAGTTCAGTTCAAATCATCTCTGTTTGTGCTTTCGTTGGGTACTATCTTGGAACGCCTGAAGGTACCGCGATAATGGTGCAAAACAACGTTGAGCTTGGAATGGTTACCTATCTTGTCTTTGGGCTTTGTGCTGCCTTGATGTTCCTGATCTATCTTTTTGCAAATCGCATCGGCTTTGGGCTCGGAATTCGATATGGAAAATTCGTGGATAATACAAGAAACCGAGCAATGCAGAAGCAGGGATTAAACTCATCTCTTCGTCGGTGAGCCGGACGAACGTCGATGCTCAATCCGGGATGATCTGAAACCTAAAGTGTTGTGAAATAAAGATGGTTAAACTCATATTTGCATCGGTTTTTTGCACTTTAGTCCTAATCTTTGCTCAAACACTTGGCGTACGATACTTTGATCTTGATCCTTTGATTGCGTACATATTGGATGGGAGCGCGGCGATGGTGGCCCCCATACTCCTGTTGATAATATTGATTAGATCGGAGTACGTAGGAAAAATCAAAAAGACGTTGTTTATTGTTTTGTTGATTATTCCAAGTTCGCTTTTTTCATATCTGAACTCAAGCACTGTTGTGTATGATAAAATCAAGCTGGTTCTGATTTACTGTATGTTGGTCATATTGTTGGTTCCACGTTTCAGACCAGATATTGAACCATCAGAATCAAACAAAAAAGAAGTTTAGCCCTCTGCCTGTGATAAACCATGTCTGCTTGCCGTGATTAAAATCGGTTCATTGTCTTTTATCCCGGCCGTATATGCACTTTGGGCTCTAAGCGATCATTAGCCAGGCTTCGGAGCTTCTTCGGTCCTGAACGACTGCAATGCGAATTGATTTGTCCTCATGATAGAGAGTTTAAGGTCAGCTTTCGTCTGAGTAGGCCGGTCTCTTGCATTTACAGAGTATGATGAACCGTGATTGCTTCAAATCTCAATCAGCCATTTTTCATAGAAAGTTTCCACGTTTGCTCTTTTCCACTGCAACGTGCTGCCAGTGGGCCCTTAATGTCTGCGCTTTCCAAGCGTTCGATATTGAAATTGCTACCATATAGCTGCCTGATTGTGTTTTCAGGCACTGAAAAAGGTGGGCCTTCCGTTTGGCTTTGATCGTAGGAATAGCTGATCAGGAGCTGAGGCGCATTCCGGGTTAATTCCACCAGGTATTTTGCATACTCTTTGCGAATATCTTCAGGCAGAGCGACCAAGGCTGCCCGGTCGTAAACTGCGTCAATGGTGCCAACATCCCCCCGTGGTAGCAAGAAAAAATCACCATGCCATATTGTCAAGCGCCCGCTGGAAAACCGTGTCAGGCCGGATTTCTGTTCAACATCAGGGATCAAAGACATTCGTTCAAAGACTTCTTCTATGGCGTCGCGGTTGAACTCAATGCCTGTTACGCGGTACCCGCGCTCATATAACCAATCGAGATCACTTGTTTTTCCACAGAGCGGTACAAAAACATGCGCGCCTTGATCAATCTCAAGGACATCGAAATGAGTGATGAGAAACTTGTTCGGTGCTCCTTCGTGAAATGCGATCTTTCCAGTATTCCATCGCGTTTGCCAAAACTGCTCTTCCATCAGTGTTTCCTTTCTCACTAAAAAGGGGCTGCGTTGTTAGGTGATGAATACGCGCCAGAAATATGTGCCGGCTAAAACCAACCCGAAACCAGTTACCGCCATTCGCAGATATCTGTGATTGACTTTTTTAGCAAAGCGGCCACCCAAGTAACCGCCAATAGAACTGCTGATTACCATGAGAAAAGCAGCAGTCCAATCAATCAACCCTCCAATTCCGAAGATCATGAGGCTGATAATCGTAAAACCAGTTGCCAGAAGATTTTTAATTGCATTTGCCTGATTAAAATCAGAATAACCTACAACTTGAGCTGTAGCCAAAAGTATGATTCCGAGCCCAGCACCAAAGTATCCACCGTAAATCGACGACAAAAAGAGAAACAAGATGGCCATCCAAGACATATGCGCCGCCCCGCCAAGGTGAAGGATAGCGCGCCGTGCGTGTTCGCCAAAAGCAAAGAGTAGAACGGCAACCAAGATCAGAAAAGGTACTAAGACTATGAATGTGTCTGGGTTGGAACGGACCAATAGAACCGATCCTACTATCGCTCCAGCCCCTGAGGAAAACATGAGAGGTAGGATCTTTAAGCCAATACGCCCAAGTTCTTCCTTGTAAGCAAAAAGTGCCGCTGCGTTTGATGGCAAGAGGCCCAAAAAATTAGTCGCATTTGCCACCATCGGGGGAAGGCCGACAAACATTAATGCTGGAAAGGTGAACAACGTTGCCCCACCTGCAACAGCGTTCCAGATGCCTCCAACAAAACCAACCCCCAATAGCAAAAATATGTCCGATAACGGCACCAAATATTCCCTTCGTATTTGCGATATGATTATGGAATTATTGATCATGAATAAAATGAAATGTATTAATCCTGATCATGACAAAATACGAACGAACGATATTCAATACTGAAATGCTTCGCAGCTTTGTGACTATTGCAGAGCATCAGCATCTAACCGATGCTGCTAACGCGCTCGGGCGTACGCAATCAGCGCTTAGCGTTCATTTACGTAAGATGGAAGACAGTCTGGGTGTGCGGCTTTTTGATCGACATGCGCATGGCATGGCACTGACGGCTGAAGGCGAAAAAATGATGCCCGTGGCCCATCGCATTCTGTCTGAAATGGCACGATTGAACGTCTTGTTCGATCAGCCTTTGCGTGGTCGCGTTAGCGTTGGTATTCCTGATCACTACGACGATATGATCTTTGAAACCGTGTTAGCCGATTTTAGCCGAACATATCCTCAAGTAGACCTAGATGTAACATCTGGGTGTTCTTCAAACTTCGCGCGTGCGGTAGCGGCAGGTAAGCTCGATATGGCAGTCGTTGCCGAACCTGGAGCAGCAACGGGTGACGATAACATTCTGGAAAGCGAAGCAACTTACTGGGTTGAAGGCGACCGCTTTGACTCGAACCCGCTGGCACCCATTCCATTGGCTATTTTGGACCGAGGGTGTTGGTGGAGTAAATTGCCGTTGAAGGCGCTTGATGAATGCGGGCGTGATTATTTCATCAAGTTCCGAAGTACAAACTTTTCCAGTTTGCGGTGCGCGATCCGATCAGGGCTTGCAATCGGTGTTTTGCCTGCGCGCGCCATGCAGCCAGGCATGAAAGCCACAGGTAAGTTGCGAAATCTGCCTGGTCTGCCCACGATGACGCGAAGGATCATTGTTTCACAAGCGGCACGCCAAGATATCGTGCAGGAGATTTCAAACAAGTTGAAAGACGGTTTGCGTCGGACTGCCACCTAGAAATACATGATCACAAGGTGTCCATTCCCCGCTCGGCTAGATGTTTATCGATTGGGCTCAGAGAAGACCTTGGTGTGGATTTGGCAATATACAAGCCGCGAGGGGTTATTGTGCGGGCTTCAAGGGAGGTCCGCACAATAAATGGGCAAGATACTACGCAGCCTGTTCCAACTGGATTTTTCCGCCATGCAAGAAACAGAATTTACTGAACGCCGTCAAATCCAGTGGGTTGGGCAACCTCACATCTGAAATCCCCGGCATGGACTTTTTACCTAGATCAAAAGACCGATCAATTTGTGATATTAAGACACATATCCCATCTGTTTCGATCGTGTATTTCCGCAGAGACTTGATCTGATCATCGAGACTTGGATTGGTACGCTTCTGGTCAAGGAGTTGAAGGTAGTCAATGACGATTAAGCCAGATTTTCTCTCTGCCCGGAGACGATTGATGACATAGTCTGCAGAGATATCGTCAGTTGTATCTATCACCACAGATTTGTTAATGGAAGCTGGGTCAATGCCGATGGTCGAGAGCCGATCGGCAACGTCACGCTCATGGTAATCCAGCGTAAAGAAATAACCTCTGCGGTGGAGTTGCGATGCGCTTGCTGCCAATTCCAGACCCAGAAGGGTCTTACCCTGTCCTGGCCTTGCGCCGATGAGTACCAAGTCGCCTGATTTCAGTTGGGACAGAATTTGTTGTCCCGGATTTTTATTCTTTGCCGAAGACGCGAGATGGCTCCAACTGTTGAAACCTTCTTCGATGGCTACTTTGTTCAACGCCTGATGAAGGGCAATTTCATTACCACGAGCCAAAAGCTTGGCCTTCCGTTTCAAGACGTAAATGGGAGCAGATAATTTCATGTGTTTCCTCCTCTTTCGAACCGCTTGCGCAATCCCTCCTTATGCTGGCGCTCGAACGAGACAGGTTCAGTTAAATTAACTCAGCATGATTGATGCTTTCCGGGTGGAGGGCGGTGGCCCGAGCAAGGCCGGTAATAGAATTGCCACAAATGAACCCACCGCTCAACTCGAAAAGTGACCGTTCGCTGCGTCTTGTAGAATGAACAGGCTGGGCATCAATCTGTCGTTATCGTCGATCAGACTTTGCTAATCCGATTGTTGGGTGGTTTGCGGTTTCACCCTTAGTTCATTTCGATCCAATGAGAATCGCCTGGTATCAGGAAAGACAACCCCACGGTCTCTCATCAAGGCTTACCAGTAGACAGGATTATTCAGTGCGCTTGCGCAATAAGATGGCCCGGCTATGGGTGCTAAATCTGATTTTGAGAGGGATTGGCCTAACCAGCCTTCCGGATACTGAAGTGGTAAAGGTGCCTTCGCAATTTCCTGGGTAATCTGGATGAAGCCGACTTTGGAATAGAATTTTACATCGCCATAGGTGATTACAACATCCACGCCTTGTGCCTCCAATTTCTGAAGACCATGGTTGATAAGATTTTGGCCAACGCCTTCGCCCTGATAGCTTGATAAAACAGCGACTGGCGACAGCAGGAAAACTGTTCTGGCATCGTCCGGATAACGCAGGCGGCTGAATATTATGGCACCTAAAATTTTGTCGGCGTCAAGAGCAAGAAAAGCGAAGATATCTTCATTGGGCGTGGTGGTAAGTAATGCTCTTACCAATGCTCCAATAAGGTCTCCTTCAGCCAAACCTTCAGATTCTGAGAAGCTGGAATGAAACAGCGCGACGACTTCATCATGCCGGCTTTTAACAATGTCAGTAAAAATCATCAGTCCTTTACGCGCTTAGCGTCTTTATCCGTTAGCACGCCCACCAGAATTTCTAATCTCTAATCCCCATAGTATTGTGATCAGTTGGTTCAAAAAAGCGATTGCTTTTCAATCGGAAACTTTTGTCTCAGCATAAAAAGCTGGATGGCGCGTTAGCAATTGAAACAATTAAGCCGTGAATTGAGATTGTTCTGAAACAATCGAGGCATAAGACACGCTTTGTAAACCGATCCATAACATTAAGAGGATGCTTTTATGATTGTACGTATTTGGCAAGGTTGGACTACTCACGACAATGCTGATGAGTATGAGCAACTGCTGACAACTGAGATTATTCCTGAAATTCGTTTGAAAGGAATTCCAGGATTGATGGATGTTGAAGTCTTTCGCCGTGAAACTGAAAACGAAACCGAATTCATGACCCGATATTGTTTTGATGATATGGACAGCATCAAATCGATGGCAGGTAGCGATCCGGAGAAAGCCTATGTGCCTGATAAAGCGCAAAAGCTTCTCAAGCGATTTGAGACATCTGCTAGGCATTTTCAGAAAAAATTTTGAGCTGTGTAGTAAACGGCTACGCAGACCAAATGTTCTGAACAGCGCTTGAATTAGACAGAGCAGCCCACGAGCGCCGGACAAGGCTGACGACCGATAATATCTCGCTGCTATCCACGCAATTTCTGAGAACCAAACCGCCAATCATTCCGGTAGCGCCTGTAACAAGAACGTTCATTACCCGTCTTACTAAGACTTGAGATACCAGATATCGACAGGCTTATGACGTCCCTTCAATACTTGCGGTTTTCCCCTTTTCAACGGTGGGTCAAGCTTCTTACGTCGGTCATCAGGCAACTTCTGCAGTGTTGAATCGCTGATAATCAACGTTGTGTGGAGCTTCCGGGTACAGGCTTCAAGTCTGCTGGCCACATTAACAGTGTCACCTAGTACGGTATATTCAAGTCGGTTTTCATCTCCGATATTGCCGGCAATGGCATCTCCGTAGTGCAACCCAATTCCGATTTTGATTTCGTTTTGCCCAATCGCGCGTCTTGCCTGATTCCACTCTGAAATCTGAGAAATCATTTCGTACGCGCAATCAACCGCACGGACTGCATCATCCTGCTTTGGTTCCGGAGTGCCAAAGTGAACCATGATTGCATCCCCAAGAAACTTGTCGACGGTGCCTCCATGGCGCTGCGCCGTTCTTGCCAAACGACCATGGAATTCTCTCAGAAGACTAACAAGTTCTGAGGGTTCTAAGCTCTCGGACAAGGCTGTAAACCCCACCATATCTGCAAAAAGAACTGCGATTGGTTGTTGTTTTGGGGAATCAAATGGCTGTTCCTTATCCATAAGGTCGCTCACGATGTTCGGAGAGAAATATCTGGAAAGAGCGGAGCGGTGATTTTCAGCTGCGAGCTGTCGCTCAACCAACCTCCGAGATCTCCAGACAGTGACGGTTAGAATAATGGTGACTACGACAAGAAACACAATCTGATTGGCAATTCGCGCCTGCCCGACGGCTTTTGGATGCAGCACACGTTCCCAGACTTGCTCAATACTCAGTCCGGCATCCACCACATCTTTTGACGTGAAGTAGCGGGTATCCGATAAACCAGCTACCCAAAAGTAGCCGGCGCTCCAACTCATCACAGCAGCTACGCCAGACCAGATCACAAGAGCAGGACGATAACTGAGAGCCATGTAAACAAGAAAAACGCCAAGGTAAAGGAATCCGGTGGTGCGCAGGTTCATCTGCGGAGACCATTCTTCCAGCTCAAAAGGATTTGGAAAGATCAGGAGATAGCTCATACATGCCGCGTCAACAAATAAAAAAAATGCAAATGTAAGGTTCTTGTTATGCCCTCGTCTGATCAGGACATACGGCACTAAACCAGTAACAAAGAAGAAAGCTGCCACCTTCAAGTAAAGTAAGGATCGATCGAGTGGGACGGTTACCAGAAACCATAGTGCTATAAGTGTTAGCACTATCGTTCGACACCAGAACATGTATTGCAAACTGGCTAGTTCTTCGCGCGCAAAATTAGCTTTATGGGAATTTAGCAATTCGCCAGTTCCAGAACAAAATTCCTGAGTTGTAGAAGTTCCATTTTACGTATGAGGATTAGAGCGCTGATACTTCATATTTCCCGATGGCACGAACATACAGGATGCATGCTGTTTCACTTTTGCACGAGATCGTGTGACGTACGCTCCCTTCAGATCCGACATAGCTGCCCGGTGCCAGTATTTGCGGCGGAGACAGATCACCGGCACTGTGATTCAAACTGCCCTTAACCAACACCGCCTTGAGGTTGTCGCCGGCTCCAGAAAGCGTCCCGGCGAAATTCGAAGGAAGCTTGATAAAAGTGCCGTGCAATTCTCCTTTACCAAGTTTACCCCAAAGAAAGGCTATCTCTGGGGCGCCTTTTACACTCTCTGATCCATGTCTGATCCATTTGACATCTGAAGAATCCATCCAGACCACATTTCGCTCTTCAATATTGATTGGGCGTTCGCCATTGTCGAAGGCTTCGATTGAAGGCCTTACGAGATATGGTCCAGACAAAATTTCAAGAAACGCTGTACCACCAGTTGGGCCCACCGCGGTGATATGTACTTCACCGGCAGGTTGTGTCCAAAATGAGCCTGGTTCCATCCATAGGTTTTGTGCGTCTTTATCGCCGTTGAAGACTGTGCCTTCAATAACAACTGCCCGATAAGTGATGTTGTGAATATGCGGTGGTGAAGCAAATCCATCGGCGAAGGTAATTAACGCGCCGCTCGGCACATCTTTTCGAATATCGCCCCATAACACGCCTGCTTGGGGACTGGCATCACCGCGCGCTGGATTCAATGGAATGAAATCGACCGTGTCCCTCGGAACCACCTCCACAGTTGGAGCTGCGTATGCCACCCCAACTGGCAAAAAAAATGCAAGTAGGATCAGTGGAAGATTGAAGTGGTATTTCATCGGAAATCCTCGCATTTGGTTGTTGCTAAGCCAGTCAATTTCCAGATATAGAGTTTTTAAATTCAGGATAATCTAGTCAAAAAAGAAAACACTATTCGGTATTTTAGAATAATGAGTTTGGAACCAAAATCTTTAGAACTATTCGTGCGGGTTGCAGCAATTGGAGCGATCGGCAAAGCTGGTGCTGAACTGGGCTTTTCCAGAACTGCTGCAACGGAGCGTATTCAGGATCTTGAAACAATTCTTGGGACTCAATTGCTCCATAGAACTACTCGCACTGTTTCCCTTTCGACCGATGGGGAGGTATTTTTGGTTCATGCAAAGCGTATTCTAGCGAACATCGAAGAAGCGCTCTCTGAATTGCAGGATGAGACGCCTCGTCTTTCTGGCCAGCTACGCATTGCAAGTTCCGCCTCTTTTGGTCGGAAGTTTCTGATGCCAATGGTTACGGAGTTCATGGCGCTTTATCCTAAGCTGTCCGTACAGTTACACCTGAGTGATACTTCCTTTGATATCGTCAAAAATGGCTATGATCTCTCTGTCCGATTAGGTAGCCCAATGCCGTCCAAATTGAACTCGAGCCGCATCGGGAATAGCAAACGCATTTTTGTAGCTTCACCGGTGTATCTACAAAGCAGGAGTGCGCCAGAAAACCTGGAACAACTGGCCAAACACAATTGCATCATACGATCTGATGTCAAAAATTGGGAAACCCGAACCCCGGATGGCAGAACGGTAAACGCAAAAGTTTCTGGTAACTTTGATACGAATCTGGCGGAGGCGGTAACGGAAGCTGTTTTGGCCGGAGTGGGAATTGCACGTAAATGTAAATGGGAGATTGCCGAATATCTGAGTACCGGTGAATTGGTGGAAATCTTGGAAAATCATACTGTTCTGCCAGAGTGGGGAATATTTGCTGTTCGTCCCACTTCAACCACTTCGCCAGCTCGCGTCAGAGCGTTTATCGATTTCATTACCCATAAGTTCGAACGTATTCCCTCGTTAGGGTAGTGGTTTATAGGCAATTCAATAGGATCCCAATTTTAATTGTGCTGATGTCTGCTTTGGGCTCTTGATGCAGTGTTCCGAAATTGCAAAATGCTTTACCCGAAGATCGCCTCTTTAACTCCGTCACCGGAGACGTCACGGGATACCTCACAGAGGTATTTTCTTCGATCCATTGAAGCACTTCATCCTCGTTCCGGAAGGCCTTTTGCCAAGCGCCTGTTCCACCAATATCAAATCGTTTGGCAAAGACGCCGGTATGTGCTCACCATTGAAGCGTTGTCATACTCACAGGGATCATCTGCCAGATTGTAATCGAAGGAGGCTGGTGGAGTGGGGCTTAAGCCAATGAAGTTGGCGTATTCAGGGTTCCCAAATGGGTTTCTACACAGTTGTTTTTGTGCGATTTTCGAGTTGGCAGTAAAGGTAACCCAGGATTTTCAAGTTCCTGAAAATTCGATAAATACAAGGGCTAAGAAGAAATCTTGGTGCCCCCCGCCGGAATCGAACCGGCACTTCCGAAGAAACGGGATTTTGAATCCCGCGCGTCTACCAATTCCGCCAGAGGGGCAAGAGTGGTCGCGGCAATATAGTCACGCAAGCGTTTGGGTCAATACAAATTACGGCCTTATAAAAACTATCTTCTTTACAGATCATTGCGAACACGCCAAAGAAGATTCGAACCCAAGGGAAGTGAACCAATGATCCGAAGACTTTATGATTGGGTATTTGAATTGGCGCGTCACAAACGCGCGACATGGGCTCTTTCCGGCGTTTCTTTTGTGGAAAGTTCTGTGTTCCCAATTCCGCCCGATGTTTTGCTTATCCCTATGGTTTTGGCCAAACGTCACAAATGGATATTTTATGCAGCTGTATGCACCATTGCTTCAGTCCTCGGTGCTTGTTTGGGGTATTTCATCGGAGCTTTTCTTTATGATGCGATCGGCAAGCCTGTGCTTGAGTTTTACGGCAAGGCAGACTCTTTCGATAAAGTGAGTGAGTGGTATAACACCTGGGGCGGTTGGGGGGTTCTCTTTGCAGCCGTTACACCGTTTCCCTATAAAGTTCTCACCATATTTTCGGGCGCCACGGGCCTTAACCTTGTTACCTTCACCATTGTCAGTATCATTGGGCGAGGGCTGCGGTTTTTTCTTGTTTCCGCTCTGTTATATTGGTTTGGCGAGCCTGTGCGTGAATTTATTGAGAAGAGATTGGGCCTGATGTTTACACTCGGTATGGTCCTGCTTATCGGTGGATTTGTCGCAGTAAGATTCATCTTCTAAGTTACCACCATGCTGAACTACGGTATCCCAACAATTCATGCAAAGTACTATGTGATCGTACTGGCAGGTATGTGCGCTGTAATCCTTTCTGCACTCGCTTTTGAGCATTTGGGCGGATATCAGCCATGCAAACTATGCTTGCAACAACGCGAGCCGTGGTACCTAGGTATACCGATCATGGCGTTGGCGATGGTATCTTTCTTCATGAAATGGCCAGCTTTTGTTTCCCGTGGCTTGATGTTGGTCACAGGGCTAATCCTGATCTATTCGATGGTCCTTGGTGCCCATCATTCCGGGGTCGAATGGGGTTGGTGGGAAGGCCCGGGTGATTGCGGCGTCGTGGATGGAGGAATTTCGAGCGATGCAGGCAGTTTTCTGCAACAGTTGGAGCAAACCGTTCCACCCTCGTGTGATGAAGCCGCCTTGCGTGTCTTTGGGCTTTCATTCGCGGGTTGGAACGCCTTGATGAGTGCGGTATTGGCTTACATTGCGATTAGAGCCGCATTTTCCAGATAGATATTTTATTGGTCAGGCATCCGCGGCTTTAAAACCCAGTCAGCGTTCGTGAGAAGGGCCTGCTCTCGATCTTTCGTCTAGTGGTCCGAAGTCAAACGTGCTTGGCCCTGCTTGTCCGCTTGTTGACCTGCCGCTATAGTTTTCTTCTCGTATGGCCTGATTTGAAGGCTTTATCCTTTTCTCCCTTGCCATTTTTCTCCATTTTCTGATGGATGAGGAACTAACTCCCAAACCATTGATTAAATGAATTTGTTTGTTGTCGCATTTTGCGAACAAATCGACGACACCTTGCAAAAACTCTTTATTGGGATAGTCACCGTTCTTTCTGTTTCTGATGGATAGAGGCACTTCAATTGCTGTATCATTAGGTCCGTTGATCCGTTCGATTTGACTGTAGGGGTACTTCCACTCTCCTTTGTTCAGCCCTTCATCCTCAGCAGCATCCAGCCAAGACGCCAGGGATCTATCGATTATCCCAGTCCTCTTTGACAATTCAAAAGGAGTCAAACCGGATTCGGATCTCATTTTCTCGCACGCTGCTAGAAATTCGATGGAAAGCGGCGATTTCTTGATATGATTTCGAATGATTTCCGGGATTTCGACAAAAAAGGTATTACTCTTGTCGAGAAAGGTTTTCGGTCTTTTTTCCGGTGGCAAGTCAAGGAAGTTAGATTTTACCTGGTCAGGGCTGCTTCGCATTGAAATGGCATCAGTTTCCATTCCTGTCCGGTTCAATATTCTTACTGGAGCATTGTACGCAAGATTGTGCATCGCGCTTGAGTGAATGCCTCCGGTATTTACGCTGCTAAAACCGCGGGGGCTATTTATTTCGTTGGGTGAAATTGCATCCAAAACATCTACGGATGTGCGGCTTTGTCCGGCTGTCTCAGGTAAATATCTGTAGAGCGCATCATCGAGCTGGCGTTCGGAATCAGCAATTGGTCGGTCGGGCCTTTCTACATTGTTAGGTTGAGAGAAGTACCTGCTATCTTTTTCCAAGCAAAATCCCTTTGTTGATGGTTCTTGTTTTGCCGAAACCGAATGACAGTTCCTGTCTTGTACTGGCCTAAGTATATGGCAGCCCGAAGTTGGTCGTATTAACTGCCAATTAAACCGAGGATCACCACGAAGGTGCGGGGGATTTGTGATTTAATCTATAGTTAATCATAGCGCCGAAATTACCGCTTACAGTGCCGTTACAACAAGGATGAACGATTGGCCGCAGGTCTTGCTTGCTGATCCTTACGGTGATCAAAGCATCTAACGAGGATTTCAAAATATGAGTGTTCAGGCTGGTCAAAGACCGCAAAAACGTGATCCGCTGCAGCAAGCTTCAGACAGGTATGCGACTTTGCTGGCCAATTATATGCAGTCAGAGATTCATGACCTTAATCACCCAACAGGAAAGTCCCGCAATGACAACGACCCTAGCGTTAATGGGGTATCCAGAAATAAAATGGTAAAAGAATTAATGGCGGCACGCGGTAATCTGGTCAGTCTGAACCTTGCCAGCGGAAATCCGAAATCCATCAGTGAAATTGATGAAGCAGCTACCCTGTCTGCGATAAAAATGGTCAAGAAAAATGGATACACGTTTTCAAGCCATACCGAATTTCCGCCCGTTCCCCTCAATGATGGATTCAAGAAACAGGCCAACGGCCATCGCACTTTCCAGCATCGGAACCAAGACTATGAAGATAGAGTATTGGCAAATTCGCTGCTGAACCGTGCCCTCAATCATCACAAAAGAATGCAAAAGGATCGTTCTCAAGATTTTCAGAATACGCGTCAACGCGAACCTAGTTACAGCCGGTAGTGATACCAAAAGGTTCTGCCAGTTTATGGTTCCAGCTCTGTATCCCAATATAGAAAGTCCATCCAGCTTTCATGTAGGTGATTTGGAGGAAACTTACGGCCGTTTTTATGAAGGTTCTCCACCGTTGGTACCACCGGTTTTTGCCTGGGATACATGTCCGCCTCTGCTGGCATTTTGTTGCCCTTCTTTAGATTGCATGGGGAACAGGCAGCACACACGTTCGTCCAACTGGTAATGCCCCCCTTGGATCTGGGAATGACGTGGTCAAACGTTAATTCACCCTTTGCACCGCAATACTGACACTCAAACCTATCACGCAGGAAGACATTGAAGCGCGTGAACGCTGGAGTTGAAGACGGTCTAATGTAATTTTTCAGGCTTACGACGCTTGGAAGCGGCATTGCAAAAGACGGGCTTGAAACCTGGAAGTCATATTCTGCTACGATGTTCACGCGTTCCAGAAACACCGCTTTTATTGCGTCCTGCCATGACCACAAGGACAATGGATAATAGCTGAGCGGACGAAAATCCGCATTCAAGACTAGGGCCGGATGCGCCTCCGGCGACACTGCGATTGTCACAGAACCCTCCATGTTGCGAATCGGTTTGGCATTACGATTCCTGTCTGACAGGAATATGTGACAGAGCTATAATGGTAATAACTGTTTGTCTTGAAAGCGTTTTCTCCTTCTTTTTTAGCCGGGAAACCGCGCATTACAACGGTAATGCATCCCGCCCTTCCTTTATGTATCTATAATATGACCAAAAAAGGCGCGCGGCTATACCCCTTAGGGGTGACCATTTTGCCGCAAGCGCGCGGGTTTGTTTTTCGTTTGGTCGCTTTTCCATCGCAAAAGCGTGCCGTATGCCTTCTTGTAGAGCAAGATCTCCAGCGGGAAAAATGTCGGGATGCCCGTCACAGAACAGCAAATACACTTCTGCTGTCCAAGGGCCAATTCCCTTGAATGTGGTCAGCTCCGAAATGGCCTGTTCGGCAGGTTTGTCGATCAACCGATCCAGTGAAAGTTGATCTGAAATGATCGCGTTACAGAGGCCGGCCAATGTGGCTTGTTTTGCGCGCGAAAGTCCAATTTCAATCCAGGCGGCTTCTCCTGCTTCTAAAAACGCATCCGGTGTTACCGGCGAAATGTGTTGCACAAAACGCTGATGAATAGCAGCAGCAGATGCCCTTGAAACCTGTTGCCCTATAATAATACGGGCGAGCCCCTGAAACCCGGGGGCTTGCAGGCGTAGCGGCAGTGGACCTGATTTGGCGGCCACCGGAACAAGGTCGGGAGACTGGATGAGAAGGTTCCCCAGCCCCACTTCGACGTCTTTTAGTGTTTTGATCCTATCCAAAGTTGGCTTTCAATTGTTCCTGTCACCATGATTTGATATCAGCGGAGCAGAGGTTTGTCCGAATCAATTAGACCATGACGTTTAACTTTCCCCAAAATGCTCACGACTTTCTTGTGATGCTGGTGCCGATGCTCACGTTTGCTCTGGGTTTCGCATTCTTGTTTTTTCCGGGCCGGCTTTTGCGTTTCATGGGGCTTGAACCGATCGGTGGTAAGCCCGAGGCGATAGGGGAGGGGCGGTCCAGTTTTGCAGGCGCTTTGTTGGCCTTGGCGCTCGGCTGTCTGTTGTTGCAGGACCCGATTGCTTTGCAACCTGGACTTAATCTGATGCTTGCGATCGGTTGGTCGATCTCAACGTTCGGGCGTCTTTTGCAATTGACGTTTGATGGTGGCTTGAAGCGAAAGCGCATTCAGACTCGCTTTTTGATCGCATTCGGTCTGGCAGTTATGGCATGGAGCGTTACCGAAATACCGTACATGTCATGCGTGGAAAACGCTGCTTCTGAATGCACCCTACCTGGCAGTCTAAAAGATTGGTTCTTGTTTTTGGTGGCCATTCTCACGTTTGGCCTTGGTCTGATTGCTTTGCTGTTACCTCGTTTGGCACTGCGTATCTTGAAATTGCAGACCAGAATAAACATGCCGTATGCGGTTGGGGAGACCCGAGGAACCCTGGCTGGTTTTTACATGGCAATAGGCGGTGTCTATTTATTGATGCCTCAGCCTGTGGATTTTGTTGCGCTGGTCCTTGGTGGGGCATGGCTCCTTACGGGTCTGGGGCGTGCACTTTCAGTGCTTTTTGACCGAGGATGGACTGTTTATAATATGTTTGGCGTGCTTTTTGAGGTCGGAATCGGGGTGTTGACGATCGGATTTGTGCTGAGACTTTACTAGCTCGCGATGTTAGCCATTGGTCGTATGCGACAATCAAATCCAAACTATTTTTTACAGGCTGGTTGCGAGTCTAAAAAGCCTGTGCTAGTTGGTGCGCGACTTGGGCAGGGGCCATTGGCTTTTCCAAGTCTCCTAAAATCGAAATAGATCAATATTTTCAACGTATTTTCAGAGCAAGCTCATTGCCTTTGGGTTCGTTGAAGTCACGGCAGAAAAGAAATTTCAGTGGCAAATTCCGAATCGATTACTTCCGGGGTAACTGCAAGATACGCATCAGCGTTGTTTGATCTTGCGTTGTCGGAGAAGAAAATCCCAGCTGTTGAGAAAGACTTGAAGCGTTTCGATGCGCTTATGGCAGGTAGCGAAGATCTGAAAAGGTTGGTTGTATCGCCGGTTTTCTCAGCTGATGACCAGTTTCGTGCCGTTGATGCGCTTTTGAAAAAAGCGAAGATCGACGGACTGGTTGGTAATTTTGTGCGCGTTGTTGCTAAGAACAGGCGGCTGTTTACGATGCCCGGGATGCTTATCGCGTTTCGCAAGCTAGTAGCGGATCACCGGGGTGAAACCTCCGCAGACGTGGTTGTTGCCACCGCTCTGACAGCAACACAAACAAAAGAATTGAAAGCTGCGCTTAAAAGCGTGGTTGGCAAAGAGGTTGCAATACATGCAACCGTTGACCCGTCGATCCTCGGCGGAATGATCGTGAAAGTCGGCTCGAGACAAATTGATACGTCTCTTAAAACCCGTCTTTCTTCACTAAAGCTTGCACTCAAAGAGGTCGGCTAACATGGATATTCGTGCAGCGGAAGTTTCCGCAATTCTCAAAGATCAAATCAAGAATTTCGGCAAAGAAGCCGAAGTCTCTGAAGTTGGACAGGTTTTGTCTGTGGGGGATGGTATCGCCCGCGTTTACGGGTTGGACAACGTTCAGGCCGGTGAACTTGTTGAGTTTCCCGGTGGTATTGCCGGAATGGCTCTTAACCTTGAAACCGATAATGTCGGTGTTGTTATCTTCGGCGATGACCGCGACATTAAAGAAGGTGATACGGTTAAGCGTACGGGCTCAATCGTTGACGTTCCGGTTGGACCGGAGTTGCTTGGCCGGGTTGTTGATGCGCTTGGTAACCCAATCGATGGCAAAGGCCCGATCAAAGCGAAACAACGTGCGCGTGTGGACGTGAAGGCGCCGGGCATTATCCCTCGTAAGTCTGTGCATGAGCCGATGTCTACTGGGTTGAAAGCAATTGATGCGCTCATCCCGGTTGGACGGGGTCAGCGCGAACTTATTATTGGTGACCGCCAGACTGGTAAAACAGCGATTATCTTGGATACGTTCCTTAACCAGAAGCCTGCGCACGATGAAAACCGTGAGAATGATAAGCTTTACTGCGTCTATGTTGCTGTCGGACAAAAGCGTTCTACAGTTGCTCAGTTCGTGAAAGTTCTGGAAGAACGGGGCGCACTTGAGTATTCGATCATCATTGCGGCGACCGCTTCAGATCCAGCTCCCATGCAGTTCCTGGCTCCGTTTTCTGGTTGTACGATGGGTGAATATTTCCGTGATAACGGCATGCATGCGATGATCGGGTATGATGATCTTTCCAAGCAGGCTGTTGCTTATCGTCAGATGTCGCTTTTGCTACGTCGCCCGCCGGGACGTGAAGCGTATCCAGGGGATGTTTTCTACTTGCACTCTCGTTTGCTTGAGCGTTCAGCGAAGATGAATGAGGATAATGGTGCCGGATCATTGACTGCGCTGCCTGTGATTGAAACGCAGGGTAACGATGTGTCGGCGTTTATTCCAACAAACGTGATTTCAATTACAGACGGTCAGATCTTCCTTGAGACAGATTTGTTCTTCCAAGGCATTCGTCCTGCGGTGAATGTTGGTCTCTCGGTTTCCCGTGTGGGATCTGCTGCTCAGGTCAAGGCCATGAAGCAGGTTGCCGGTTCGATTAAGGGTGAGCTTGCCCAGTATCGCGAAATGGCGGCGTTTGCTCAGTTTGGTTCGGACCTCGACGCGGCAACGCAACGGTTGCTGAACCGTGGTTCTCGCTTGACCGAATTGTTGAAGCAGCCGCAATTCTCACCGTTGAAAACTGAAGAGCAAGTCGCCGTGATTTTTGCAGGTGTGAACGGTTTCCTTGATGAACTTGAGGTCAGCCAGGTTGGCCCGTTTGAGCAAGGTCTATTGACTTCACTTCGCAGCGAGCATGCGGACTTGTTGGCTGAAATCGCATCAAAGCAAGCGTTGGATGATGATTTGACCGAAAAGCTCAAGTCAGCCATCGAGGCTTACGCTAAGAGTTTTGCATAACACTTGATCTAACAGGACCCCTTAACGGACAATAATATGGCAAGTCTCAAGGATCTAAGAAATCGCATTGCATCGGTGAAAGCGACCCAGAAAATCACCAAGGCGATGCAAATGGTGGCAGCGGCCAAGTTGCGCAAAGCGCAGATGGCTGCGGAGGCCGCCCGTCCCTATTCCGAAAGAATGGCGAAAGTGCTCGCCAATATTTCAAAAGGCATGGAAGGACGTGAAGACGCTCCACGGCTGATGACTGGTACCGGAAGCGATCAAAAGCATCTGTTGGTAGTCGCCACTGCGGAACGTGGTTTGTGTGGTGGTTTTAACTCCTCTATTGCTCGCTTGGCTCGAGACAAGGCGCGTGCCCTCAAGTCTGAGGGTAAGGATGTCAGCATTCTATGCGTTGGCAAGAAGGGTTTCGATGCACTGAAAATGGAATTCGGTTCCATCATGTTAGAGCCGATTACCTTCCGTGAACTGAAAAATGTCGGGTTTAATGAGGCTAACATGGTTGGACACAAGGTGCTTTCCATGTTCGATGACGGCGAGTTTGACGTTTGTACCTTGTTCTACTCAGAGTTTAAATCCGTGATCAGTCAGATTCCAACGGCACAACAGTTGATCCCTGCCAATGTTTCGGCGGAAGGAGAGGCAGAGGAAGCGGGTTCCGATGTCTCCTATGAGTATGAGCCAGATGAGGAAGAGTTGTTGAAAGACCTGCTTCCGCGCAACGTTTCCATTCAAATCTTCCGTGCAATCTTGGAAAATGCGGCATCCGAACAGGGTGCGCGTATGTCAGCCATGGACAATGCAACCCGTAATGCTGGCGAAATGATTGATAAACTGACACTGAGCTTTAACCGTCAGCGTCAGGCACAAATTACAAAAGAACTTATTGAAATTATCTCGGGCGCTGAAGCGCTTTAAAGCTGGAGAGTAAGCAAATGGCAAAAGCAGCTACTACGACAAAAAAAGCACCGGCAAAACGTGCCGCTGCGAAGAAACCGGCAGCCGCAAAGGGTAAAATCGGCAAAGTAAGCCAGGTTATCGGCGCTGTTGTCGATGTGCAGTTCGATGATCATCTTCCTGAGATCTTGAACTCATTGGAGACTGAAAATAACGGTCAGAGACTTGTTTTGGAGGTCGCTCAGCATTTGGGTGAAAACACAGTGCGTACCATCGCAATGGACTCTTCCGAGGGTCTGGTTCGTGGACAGGAAGTCGTTGACACTGGCCAACCGATTTCGGTTCCCGTTGGTGATGAAACCCTTGGTCGTATCATGAACGTTATTGGCGAGCCGGTTGACGAAGCGGGCCCGATGAAGACGAAAGCGTCCCGTGCTATTCACCAATCTGCACCTGAATATGTTGAACAGTCTACTGAAGCCGAAATTTTGGTGACTGGGATTAAGGTTGTTGATCTCCTCGCACCTTACGCAAAAGGTGGTAAAATCGGTCTGTTCGGTGGTGCCGGTGTGGGTAAAACCGTTTTGATTATGGAATTGATCAACAACATCGCGAAGGCGCACGGTGGTTACTCTGTGTTTGCTGGCGTTGGTGAGCGTACCCGTGAAGGCAATGACCTCTACTGGGAGATGATTGAGTCCGGCGTTAACAAAGAAGGCGGTGGGGACGGATCAAAAGCAGCGCTTGTTTATGGGCAGATGAATGAGCCCCCCGGTGCACGTGCCCGTGTTGCTCTGACCGGTTTGACTGTTGCAGAGCATTTCCGCGATGCAGGGCAGGACGTGTTGTTCTTTGTTGATAATATTTTCCGCTTCACACAGGCTGGTTCTGAAGTGTCAGCGCTTCTTGGTCGTATCCCTTCAGCTGTGGGATATCAGCCAACGCTTGCGACAGACATGGGTTCGATGCAGGAACGTATTACAACCACAACCAAGGGGTCCATCACGTCGGTTCAGGCGATTTATGTGCCGGCAGATGACCTAACTGACCCAGCGCCTGCGACATCGTTTGCGCACCTTGATGCAACGACAGTTCTTAGCCGTTCTATTGCGGAAAAAGGCATTTATCCTGCGGTTGATCCCCTCGATTCAACGTCTCGCATGTTGGATCCGATGATTGTGGGTGAAGAGCACTATGCAGTTGCCCGTCAGGTTCAGGAAGTTCTTCAGCGCTATAAAGCGTTGCAGGATATCATTGCGATCCTTGGTATGGACGAACTTTCCGAAGAAGACAAACTGGCGGTTGCCCGTGCTCGTAAAATAGAACGTTTCCTTTCTCAGCCGTTCTTCGTCGCTGAAGTGTTCACCGGCTCTCCGGGTAAACTTGTTGCTCTTGAAGATACGATCAAAGGCTTTAAGGGGCTGGTCGCTGGTGAGTACGATCACCTTCCCGAGGCAGCATTCTACATGGTTGGGTCCATGGATGAAGCGATTGAAAAGGCACAGAAACTTGCGGCGGAAGCAGCGTAATACTTGCTGCTGTTCGTCCAATCAGGAATTAAGACATGGCTGAAGCCTTAGCATTTGCATTTGAACTGGTATCACCCGAAGCGCTCGTCCTTTCGGGTGAGGCGTCGGAAGTTGTGGTGCCCGGGACAGAGGGTTATTTCACTGTTTTGGCCAACCATGCTCCTTTTATGTCTACGGTTAAACCTGGTGTTGTTGCGGTGAAAATGGCGAACGGCGACACCAACCAGATTTTCGTCCGTGGTGGGTTTGCGGATGTGTCACCTTCTGGGTTTACGTTACTTGCTGAGCAAGCTGTTTCGTTGGCTGACTTCAATATGGAAGATTTGGACGCACAGATCCAAAATGCGAAGGAAGATTTGGCTGACGCTGATTCTGACGAGAAAAAAGCCAAGGCAGAGGCGGCGCTCGCGCAACTTGAAGAAAGCCGTGAGGCAATCAAGCTGGCGACTGGCGGTTCGTCGCACTAAGTCCTTAAAGATGCAACGTTTATGCATATGATCCGTGGTTTAGCGACCGCGGATTTTTTTTGTCTCAGTATCTGATGTGTTGCAATTTTTGCATCGCTTGTGGTGTTTTTTAGCAGCAGACAGCAACGGTAAAATATTTTATCAAGTACATGGCTTCCACTTATCTGGAAAACTTAGACTTAAAAAGTCAATTGGTTTTCAATCCTGCATCTCCTCCAAGTCACGCAACAACAGATGGGTGGAAGCCTAAAAATCCCCTTCAAATCATCAATTTCCGGGATATGTTACTTCCGTGTCATCTACCTTTTGTAGTCTATATCGACTACCGAGGAAGTGTTTCATGAAGACTGTTGCCACCCATACCCTTTCGTTTGATGAATTTGACGATTTAGGCAGTTCCAAGCCTGAATACGCTGAATTTGATGATGTGGTCGAACGTGCCATATCTCGAAGGGGCTTTCTGTCCGGTGTTTTAAGTGTAGGAGCATCAACCTTCGTTATGGGTGTCGGTGCAGGTGTTTCGACATCTGCTGAAGCTGCAGGACGATTTGGGTTTATTCCGGTTTCTGCGGATACCCTTGACACGGTAACTCTGCCGGATGGTTTTAATTGGCATGTTGTTGTGAAATGGGGCGATGAACTTTTCGACGACAGCATCCCATTTGATGAGGAAAGTCGTGGAAACTCCGACAGCCAGGCAAAAGCCTTTGGTGACAATAATGACGGAATGTCTTTGTTCACACGCGATGGAAAAACCATTCTCGTTGTAAACAACGAATATGCGAACCGCAGCATTATTTTTGGAAACCGTCAAAGTCAAATGCCAGAAACTGATGATGATGTTAAAAAAGGAATGATTGCGCATGGCATCACTGTCTGTGAGATATCCAATACAGATGGTACATGGCGATTGGTAAAAGGGTCCGGTGTTAACCGGAGGATCACGCCTGAATCTGTGATTGAAATTGCTGGACCGGCTTCTGGTCAC
>JBCCXO010000040.1:0-35034 GCA_039191645.1 Pseudomonadota bacterium
CGGTATTTTGTTTCCGCTCCTTGCAGAGATTGTCAGACCATGGGTGGGATATTGGATTGCCGTATTGCTATTTTTAGCTGCTCTGAGAACTGATCCGATCGAGTTTTTAGGATCGCTAAAAGACTACAAGTATGCTGGAGTCTTTATTCTTGTCTTTCAAATTGTTTTCCCAAGTGTGGTGGCACTTGTTTTCATTGGTCTTGATTTTACGGGGCCACTCAGCGTTGCACTGATGATCGTTTTCGCCTCCGCACCGATATCGGGAAGCCCCGGCTTAACAATCATCACCGGTAATGATCCAGCGCCAACGTTGAGATTACTCATTGCGACGACTGCCCTACTTCCGTTTACCGTTTTGATCCCGTTCTCCCTGATCCCTGCCATTGGTGACTTTCATGCCGTCGCGTGGGTGGCGATTAAACTGTTCTTGCTCATCTTTTTCGCGTCACTTTTGGCGTTTGTCGTCCGTCGGCTTTTCATGCCATCCCCGTCCAAGACTGAATTAAACTCCATTGACGGTTTAACATCGCTTTCCATGGCAATTGTCGTTATTGGTCTCATGACCGGGTTTGGCGAAGCGGTTATCCATGGACCCATGGAAATCGTAATCACCCTTCTTGTTGCTTTTGCAACTTGTCTCGGACTGCAAATTCTAGTCTGGTTTCTCAGTCGCCCATTCGATTTGGGCGCAGCTCGACCCGCTTATGCTATTTGTTCAGGCAATAAAAATATGGCGATTTTTCTCGCTGCCCTTCCAGCGGCGGTAACAGATCCGATTTTGTTGTTTATTGCCTGTTACCAAATACCTATGTATCTCACGCCGACTTTGCTCGGAAAAATGTATAGGGTACACTCTGACCCTACTTCTTAACCCAAGCGCTTGTAATCAGAAGTCTTTGCAATCCGGTTCCCCCACTCACAAGGGCATTTCAAATCCGATTATTGAAGCGTATCGGTCGATAACTCCTCAGCCATGATTGCTTTTATCGTTCCGGAAGGTACAGGCAGTAAAATTTTTCCGATCGAATGAAAAGTTGTTGCAAGCACTTCTGCGGCAAACAGGACTTCTTCACAACGGTTTGGGCAGGAAAGACTATCGAGGCAGAGCGTTATCGTGGTTTTTTCATCGTGCTGGATTCCAGATAACAAACCAAGAATCATGACTTCATCCCTGCATAGGTTTTGACACCCAATTGGGCTGGTTTTGAGTGGACAGGATGCACAAAGCAAAAGCGTTTTTGTGAACTTAGTCAATGCATCGAGTGCCAGTTTACCCTCCTTGGTTCCAAGTATCACAGAATACATATTCCATGCTCTTTCCCAATGAGAGTAATCCCCTGTGATTATGCCACAGCTCCAATATCGATACCCTTCAAGAACCAAATGCTCTCCGGGCCTTACCAAATATGGATTTGTAGAGTTCATAATCACATTCCGATTCTCTAAGATTTTACTTGGTAAAATCTGAATTTCGTTCGTTGGTGGTCGCTCGGTAAAAGACCGTGAGACCCTGTCCCATTTTCGATTTCATGATTGCCGTGACCGTCATACCACGACCCTTTTACTGCCAAGGGAAATGGAATGTTGGGCGGTGCAATCAATTAAAACAAGACACCGAGCAAAGCTGAACGTACGCATTGGCACTCAATTCCACTTTTACAGGTCTTACGACGCGTGCCTCACAGCTAACCGCAGCCCAGCCCTTTTGATTAATTGCTGACAATAATAGTCCAGTTTTAACTGGAGTCAAATAGTTTAGTTTAAATCCATTCTAATGTTACGTTCTTTCTGATCGTGATTTGTTTTTCGAATTGTTTAGAGGGCTGGATGAAAGGCACATCTGTTCTGACTGACTGTTCAGTCAATTGCAGCGTTTCCAGATTGATGGTATGGTGAAACCAGAGGAAGCGCGATCTATTCTTTGTATGATTGTCATTGCAGATGATTACCAGTTTTATCAATGCACTTGGGAGGTGGCACGAATGAAAAGTCCTAGACCATTAACACTCACACGGCGCGAAGTGGTCGCCGGCGCTTTAGCGGCAACTGTACTGCCAGCCTGGGCGCAATCTGTTCCCAGTGAACCTGATGTTGTTATTGTTGGCGCGGGTGCTGCAGGGATAACCGCTGCTCAAACTTTAATCAGCAAGGGGAAAACTGTTGTCGTTTTAGAGGCAGCAAATCGAGTTGGCGGTCGTGCCTTCACCGAAAGCTCAACATTTGGTGTTCCTTTTGATCATGGGTGTTCTTGGATTTCTGCTGCTAGTGCAAATCCATACAAAGGATTGGCTGAAGAATTTGGGTATGAGCTTTTAAATCATAACAGCCCTGGTGAGGCATTGTTCGTCGGTGATCGCCGGGCGAATGCAATTGAGCGCAGAAAGTACGATAGTGCGTGGGGACGCATTCAAGCGGCTCTCACCAAAGCTGGCCAAGACGGGCTGGATGTGGCTGCCTCTACCGTAATTCCAGAAAAGATGGACTTTTCCGGTGTCTGCCAATCTTGGATAGGACCCATGGACTATGGTGTAGATTTTAAGGATTTATCGACCTTGGACAACTGGAATTCTGCTGACAGCAATCCGAACTTGATGGTGAAAGAAGGCCATGGCGCCCTTGTTTTGAAACAAAGCGCTGGCCTCCCCATTCAATTGAATACGCCAGCAACTCGAATTGATTGGAGTGGTGAAGGTGTATCTGTAAGCACGCCATCGGGAGACATTCGGGCAAAGGCTTGTATCGTAACAGCTTCTCCGGGCGTCCTTGCCAGTGGGTCGATAAAATTCACTCCGGATTTGCCAGTTTGGAAGCGTGACGCAGTCAACAATCTACCCATGGGTTTGCTGGCTAAGATCGCCCTTCAATTTGACGGAGAACGCTTTGATTTGCGGCCAAATGATTGGCTTACGTATTGGGTTAGCGATGATGTACCGACACCCGCGTGTTACTTCTTAACCTGGCCTTTTGATTTTAACCTAATGATTGGATTTGTGGGTGGAGACTTTGGTTGGGAGTTGTCGCGCTCTGGAAGTGATGCTGCTATTGATTTTGCCTTAGGGGAACTTGTCAAAATAATGGGCAGTGATATTCGCAAACACTTCGTCAAGGGCTATCTGACAGACTGGGCCAGCAATCCGTTAACGTTGGGTGCCTATGCGGCTCCTCGACCTGGACACTATGGTGCGCGTCAGTCCCTTGCAAAACCAATTGCTGACCGCATTTTCTTTGCTGGAGAAGCAGTTGCAGGCGAGTATGTAGCGCTGTGTGGCGGGGCTCACTTAAGCGGCGGTTCGGTAGCAAATGATGTTGCTGCCATCCTCTCCTGATTGCACTTTTGATCATCAATCAAGCATGTTTTAATCAAGCACATATGTCGATGCTGGCGGAGTGTCTCCATTTATCTCCAGTATTTGTTGTAAGTTTGCAAAAGCTTACAGTTTAGTACCATTATGACTGAGCCATGTTGCAAGACCGCTTCATTCCAGACATCATCAAGATGGGTGACTTGCTGCTTAGCCTTGGAAAAACATACCGCGTGAGCCAACCGAAATGCCTGATCTTGCTAATCTAATGACCATTCTTGCAGCATTTTTTGTCGCCGCTGCTTCTCCTGGTCCTGCTGTTGTTGCCCTGGCCACTGTTTCGATGCGGTCTGGACGAAAGACAGGCATGATGTTTGGCATGGGCCTATCACTTGGCCTGGCGATTTGGGGCATCGTTGCCGCAACGGGTCTGGGAGCACTCTTGCAAGCCTCCAGTCAGGCTTTGTTTGTATTGAAGATACTCGGCGGTGTGTATTTACTTTGGCTTGCCTTTGGCATTGCGAGATCGACTTCCAAGCCAATGGGGCTTGATCCTGCACAACCCCAAGAGCACCGAAATTTTCTACGAGGATTGTTACTCAATCTCTCCAATCCAAAAGCCGTTTTTGCATGGATGGCAGTTCTGGCGCTTGGTTTGGGTGAAGGCAGCACCCTTTTAGAGGTTGGTCTTGCGACCTTCCTTTGTGTAACCTTAGGCAGCTTGATCTACGCTTTTTATGCAATTGCCTTTTCAACGGCCGGTGCAATGTCTTTTTACAACCGTATTCGACGTTGGATTGAGGGCGCGGTTGCTGGTCTTTTTGCGATCGCGGGACTTGGTCTCATTCGATCAGCCTTTGTGAAATCTCCATAAGCACTAGCGTTAAAACGGGTTACTCTAAAAACGGGTTTTCTACGTTTGGCCAATAGTTTGGATCACGATTTTCATATCGGATGGCCCGGAAATCCGGGGATGTACCACCAGTCGTGGCGACCTGGATAATCCTAGCACCCACTTTTGAAAAAGGACCATGGAAATGAAAAAGGGACTTCACCGCAATAATTTTCTTTTCTGCAAGAACTACACCGAGCTGTTCAAATGCTTCGGGATGATAAACCTGCGTCCGAAGCGAGTTGATCAGGATGTCTATGTTCTTTTCTGTTCGAAGCCAAACAACCGTTCCTAAGGGCTCTAAGCCTAGTCCGAGGTGTTGTCCTATACCTGACCGGATGTTCTTCACTTCCACAGCAAGATCCAGAGGATCGCCGGATTCCACTGCAATTTTACCCCCAATTCGCAGTTTTAATTTGGCGCCTATCCCGGCATCTTCGCAAATTCTCACAGAAATTGGGTCCCAGATAATTCCCAGCGCAGTGTCGGATAACCTCCGATTGACAATCTCCCTCGCCAAAAATGTAGAGTCTCCTGGTGCACCTCCGCCCGAGTTGTCCCCCATGTCAGCCAAAACCACCGGCCAATCTTCGCTTGCTTCCGCTTGATCAAGACCTGCCGCTATAGAGACATATTCTTGCGTGACATCGTGGCGTTTGTCGTAGAATTCACTGCCGAGGCGACACGCCGTTTCTTTTGCTAATTCCGGATCGCCATCGGTTACAACCAGCATACGCGCACCGACATCAGCTATGTCTGCCCAAGGGAAGCCATGCGCCAGAGAAACCGACAGAATGCCCGGCAGCTTTTCTGTTTCCGTCATCTGATCAACAAAATCCCGCATGGCCCCATTCTTGGTGAGATAGAGATTGATCATACGACAATCAAAATCCCTCATGATTGGCCGAATGTGACCAAGAGCGGTTTGCCTTGCCAATTCAAAAAGTTCGACGGCTCGGTCTGTAGCATCATCATGGGGATATTCTTTAAAACAGATGATAAGGTCACAGTTTTTCATCATCTTTTCTGTGAGATGACAGTGCAAATCCAATGATATACCGATCACTGCGTTTGGACACGTTTGCCTCACCAATGAAACCAGATCACCCTCGCAATCGTCATTGTTTTCCGCCACCATTGCTCCATGCAACTGAAGCAGCACAATATCCACTTTTCCTGCCTCCTCGAGATCAGTGAGGATTTCAGTTCGAAAAGCATTGTAACATTCGCAGACTGTTGGTCCGGCTGGCTCTGCAATAGCAGCCAGGCTTTCTGTGACTTCCCAGCCCAGTGCTTCGGCTTTTGCTCTCCAAACATGAAGTGCTTCTGTCATCAAATTGGGTGGAAGGTCTGTCGCTTTTCCATGTGATAGAAAGTACTCTTCAAAACCAGACCTGGCAGTAGGCATGGTCGAAAACGTGTTTGTTTCGGTCGAAAGCGTTGCGATAAAAAGCTTCATGTTAGCAACCCATGCAATCTCAAACCTAAAGGTTTTAGTCTGATTGCAATAAAAACCAGTGCCGGAAGGTGTTCCGGCATCACTTTTTGCCAGGTAAGAACGATTATATCACGCAAACCACCAGCGTTCCTGAGCCTTTGCACCATCCATGTCCCAATTGGCTGCAACATTTTCACTGTGAGCAACCTTCTTCGACACGGCATGAATATAGTTTGCAAATGCAGCAACGATTGCAACACCGTCGTCGTGCACAAGAAACTGTGCTTCCTCATACATCGAACGCCTTTTTGTTTCGTCCAGCTCTGCGCGGGCTTCTTGAACAATCTTGTTGAACTTCTTGGCAGAATCGGTTGTTTTCCACGCCGTATCGTTCCACTCAGTGGAATCGATGTAAGCTGCAGAGAACATCCAGTCTTCTGTTGGACGACCGCCCCAGTAACAAGCGCACCAACCTTTTTTATTCCAGACGTTGGACCAATAGCCATCTTTTGGCTCTCTGACGATCTCGATATCGATACCGGCCTCCTTAGCGGAAGCTGCTATGAGCTGGCCAGCGTCTACGGCGCCAGCAAAAGCTGCATCGGACGTGGAGAGAGGTATCTTTCCGCTATGCCCAGATTTTTTGTAGTGGAATGCAGCTTTTTCTGGATCATACTCACGCTGAGGAAGGTTACTTGCATGAAAGCGATTGGCGGTAGAGATCGGATGATCGTTGCCCAAAGCACCGTGACCCAACAAAATTTTATCCAATAACTCCTGCCGCTTCAAAGACAGTTTCAAGGCCATCCGAAGGTCGTAATTGTCAAACGGCTGAACGTCTAACCGCATAGGAAATGTATAATGAAGTGTACCCGTCGTTTCTAAAATCGACAGTTGAGGTGCTCGGGCCAGAAGCGCAACAGTTTTTGGATCCACCCGATCTATGATATCGACTTCGCCATTCAGCACTGCGCTCTGGCGTGCTGTTGCATCAAGCAAGGAAAGGATTTCTACGGAATCAAAGTGGGCCTTGCCCTCTTTCCAGTAGTTGGGGAAACGAGACAGTTCAGCTGCAACGCCAGCATCGTATCGCTCCAATTTGTACCCGCCAGAACCAATCCCTGCGGTGGCATCGATTTTACCATCCTTGGATGGCATGATCAGCAGATGGTAATCGCTCACAATATATGAGAAGTCCGCATTTCCGGCATTTAACTCAAATATCACGCGGTCATCACCATCAGCTTTCAACGACACTACCTGCTCCAGGAGGCCCTTAGCAGCAGATTTTGACTCCTCGCCGCGGTGATGGTTCATTGAGGCAACAACATCCTCCGCTTTCAGCGTTTTTCCGTTGTGGAATTCCACACCCTTTCTCAAATTGAATACCCATGTCTTGGCGTCGTCGGATGGCTCTATGGATTCTGCCAATTCAGGAATTAGCGTCCCGTCATCGGCAACTTCAGTCAGGTTGTTTGCATAGCTGAAATTCAGTTGTATCTGAAAACCATTCTCAGATGTCGCTGGATCCAGAGAATCGGTAGTGGATCCATGGCCACGACCAAACTTTACATGGCCGCCCTTTTTTGGCGTTGCTGCTTCGGCTTGGTCCGCCAGCGTGGTGGCTGTAGATAAGGCAAGGCCTGCTGCCAGTGCGCCCGTCATAAACTGTCTGCGATCAATTTGCTGAGTTTTAAGTTGGTCCTCAAGCGTAGCAAGGTATTTCTTTTTCATGTCAATTCCTCCCGATGGAAACCCTGTTCATTCCTAGACAGACCATTCTTGAAGTTTTCATCTATTACAATTGCGCGTTTATAAGCTACTATGAGCTTTTATAAGCCTTTGTAGATAGATGAGTGCAATGGATGTCAAAAAGTAGCCATCTTGGAGAGAACCTTCGATTCTTGTGCGCTGAGAAGTCTTCGATTGCAAAAGTGTGCCGTGAAATTGAGATCAATCAGCAACAGTTCAGCAAATACCTTGCTGGCCGCGCACATCCTTCGGCGTATAACTTACGTCGGATTGCAAAGTATTTTGGCTTAGATGAGCAATTTATTCTTGGGCCGTATGAAAAGATGGTTGCAGCCTATCGTGGCAAGCAGCACAATTTTGTTCACCGTCGAGGCGATCCGTTTTCCGCGTCTTTTCCCGGCGATATCACAAAGCTTCGATCACATTTGGGAGCGTACCAAGTGTTCTTTCGCGCGCCAGTCATACCGGAAGGTGTGGTTGTTAACGCCATTTTTCTCAATGAAAAAAATGCCATGGTTTACAGCAGACTTATTGAGGTAATTGGAAACAATGATTCAAGCCAACGGCGCTGGACCCGATGTGATGGCATGGCGTCTTATCAAAGTGGAAGACTGTTTATTGTTGATAGTGAAAGAAGAAATGAAAATGCGCTGAGCATGTATATTCTTACACCTCAGCCGCGGCAAAGGGGTAAGTATCTGTTTGGAACCACATGCTTTCTTGCGTCACTTCCGATGCGAACACCCCATGCTTCAAAAGTCGCTTTCAAACGATTTGAAGAATACAGGTCAGCCAGAGAACTGCTTAATACTTGTGGGATTTACGCAGGCGAAAGCCCGGGTCTTGATCCGAATGTAAAAAGATACCTTTTCTCAGATGCATGAAATTGCACGCGGATGACTGTCACACGTTCATGAGAGCATGTTCCAGCTCAACTGATCATTTGCGAACATTGTAATCTGTGGGAAGTCTTTATGTAGGTGCACCTTCTCTTCTACGGTTTTGCAGGGGTTGAGATCATGTCCAGCAGTTTTATGCGCTGAATTTTTCCTGAAGGGCCCTTTGGCAAGTCTTCCAAAAAATGAATTGAGTCAGGCGCCTTGAATATACCCAGTTTCTCCTGGCAAATCTCAATCAACTTTTCAGGCGTCAGCTTAGAGTTCTCACGCAACTTCACGCATGCTTCGACAGTTTGTCCGTAATTGCTACACGCAACCGCGAATGCTGCTGCTTCGATAACGTCGGGATGACTATAAAGCGCCTCGTCTACTTCTCTCGGCGCAATGTTTTCACCACCTTTGATGATCAGTTCTTTCAATCGGCCCGTTACAAAGACATAACCTTCTTCATCCATGCGCCCCAGATCTCCGGTTCTCAACCAACCATCGGGCGTAATGGCCTGTGCAGTTGCTTCCTTGTTTTTCAAATAACATCGAAGAACATTGGGACCACGCACCAAAATTTCACCTTCCGCTCCATTTCGAATTTCTTTCTGATTTTGATCTGCAATCATTATTTCGTTCCCAATAGCAATGCCTGGTGATCCGATCTTGCGTTTGCCAGGGGGAGCGGGATTTGACAGGATTTGGGCCGCTGTTTCCGTCAGACCCATTGTTTCTATGATTGGCACGTTGAAGCGGGATTCAAAAGCTTCGTGCACTTCTGGCGAAAGCGGCGCAGATGCAGAGCGACCAAACCGTAAATGATGTAAGTCCTCGTTCGCTTGTATTTTGGTTTCTGTATCGTGTAACAAATAAGAAATTTGGGTTGGGACTACGGAAAACCAACTGCACTTAAAGCTTTGAATTATCTTCCAGAATGAAGAAACCGAAAACTTTTTGGGCACGACCAATGAACCACCAGAAACCAAGCTTCCCATCAGCGAAACACAAAATGCGTTGATATGGTAAAATGGCAGGACGCACAGTCCCCGATCTTGCTCGGTCAAGGCATGCGCGACGGCTGTGTTCTTGCCGCCACACAACAAACTTTCTTGTGTGTGTACGACACCTTTGGGCCGTCCTGTTGTACCAGAAGTGTACATCAACAATCCGTCCTGGTTGGCTGAAACTGTTTCGGTTTCATTGAATGCGGCTCTGCTATTTGTGATGAGGTTTTTCAGGAAAACCATTTTCACTCGAGCGCCATTCAAACGGCTTGCCTGCTCAGTAAGCTGAGCGCCTTCTTCATCAACAATTGCGAGTTTCACCTCTGAGTGGTCCAACACATAGGCAATGGTATCCCGGCCAGCAACCAGGTTAATTGCAGTTGCCAAATACCCACCATACAAAATTGCCAGAATTCCAAGCGCGCCCTGTACACTGTTTGAAAAAGCAAATGCGATTCCATCCCCCTGTTTAAGCCCTAAAGCACTAAGTTGGGATACGATGGCAACGATTTCCTCTTTGCATTCAGCAAAGGTGTAGTGTTTCCCGGAGAGCGGATCGATTAAAAAGGCCTCGGCTGGTCGTGTTTCCGCATGTTGATCGATGTAGTCCCTTACACAGAGGGTGTTTGCCAATCCAACGGACGCGCTGTTCATTTTTCCGTCTTCTTCCAGTACTCGCCAAAAATTTCTTCCAGACTTGGCTCTACGGGTTCAATGGTTCGGACAATTTTCGTCGTGTTGAAGAAATGGCGATAGTTTAAGTTCTCATCGATTGAGTTGCCTCCCCACGAGCCACATCCCATGGACAGTGAGAATGGCATTCCATTGTCAAATGATCCCCCCGTCGCGAAACAATGCGCCTGATTGACGATTACCCTGCATGTTGGCATTTCGAATCCAAGTTGCATGGCGCGGTCCGGTCGGGTTGTATGGATGCCGATGGAATGCCCAGCGCCCTGATGTCTAAGAACTTCAGCCGCTACTTGTTTTGCATGTTCGAAGTCCCGGGCAAAGTACGCGGTTGCAACAAGCGAGAGTTTCTCTCCTGACTCAGGATAGTCTGGACCAACCCCCTTTCCATCAATCAGAAGAAAACGAGCCCCGTCCATATTATCAAGGTTGAGATCAGCCACTTCGATGACCTGATTTATGTCGCGAGCAATCATGTGTCTGTTCAGATGTCCGGATTGAAAAAGGCTCGACTTCAGCTTTTCTCCTTCACCGCCGGTGACATGCCGCGCTCCGGAATCATGCAGTGCTTGCAGAAAAGGTTCTTTAATCTCATCAAGGATGATCAGCACATTTTCCGAAGAACACGATGTTGCGTTATCAAATGTTTTCGACGCTGTGATTTTTTCTGCAGCATCTTTAAGAACTGCGGTCTCATCAACAATAACTGTCACGTTTCCGGCCCCGACGCCAATTGCAGGCGTTCCAGATGAATACGCACGACGAACGTTATCCTGGCTTCCGGTCACAACAAGCAAATCTGTCGTTTGCATCAACCTTTGCGTTTTCACTTTAGAAGAGGGTGCCGGGACCATTTGGACGAGATCGCAGTCCACACCAACGCCATCCAGTTCGTGGTGCACATAGGTGAGCAAACGCTCACAAACAGCAGCCCCTTTTGGCGAAGGAGAGAGTATAATGGCGTTTCCGCATTTGAGTGCGTTGACGATGTTGTTTGTTGGCGTTGCAACGGGGTTTGTCGAAGGAACTACAGAACCAATCACACCAATCGCGCGTGCAATTTTGGTGATACCTTTTTCCGTGTCTTCTGACAGAACACCATAGGTCGGAGCATCTTTGATGTCTCGCAGCAACCCCAATGTCTTTCTGTGGTTCTTGGTAATTTTATCTTCAACCTTGCCAAGTCCAGTTGTCTCAACTGCCATCTTGGAAAGCGTTTCATTATGCTCCGGTTTCATCAAAGCCCAAGCTGCAGCCAGTGCAGCGGTATCGTAGATTTCCTGACTGCCATTTTTTTCAAATGCTGCTTGCGATTTCCGCGCACGGCTTACCAGTTCATCCACAATGGCGCATTCTGTGTCTTCGATAACGGATTCAACGGACATGGTTTTCAATCTTTAGTTTGGGACAGCCGGGCACGTTTGCGCCCGGCAAATGTGTTTAGAGACCTTTGAGCAATTCAGCGAGGAACTTTTCCCGCTCCTCCCACATGGCCTGGACTTCAGCTCGGTTCATAATTTTCATGGGTGATCCGCCAGCCTTCATGCGTTTGGCTACCCTTGCATGTGCAAACATTTCAGGAACCTTCGCTGCAAGTTTGTCGATGATCTCCTGAGGTGTTCCCTTTTTGACCATAAGACCGCGGAAATTCACTGATGAATTGTCAACGTCATACCCTGCTTCCATAAGCGTGGGAACATCGGGGAGAAACTCGGCATTTCTCTCCAAATCAGCGACAGCAAGAATTTTAACGTTCCCCGCTTCCCGTGCCCGGAAAGCGTCAGAGAGGTTGTTGATGCCGCCAACAACATCGCCCGCAATTACAGCCTTCATCGCCGCGGCTCCACCGCCTTTTGTTGGAATATAGGCGAATTTAGCTTCCGTTGCCTTTTCAAGCTGCAAAGCAGCGATATGGTGCCCAACAAACAAGCCTGCGCCTGAAAGGGTTGCTTTGCCCGGGTTCGCTTTGGCAAATTCAACCAACTCTTGGATTGTATTGAATTGGCTATCTTTGCCAACAACGACCACTGCCGGATCTGCACCCCAGTTTGCGATCGGCTCGAAACTTGCCGCAGAATATTGCACACCGCCTTTAATGGACTGGGCGACAAAGTGCGGGATGTTATAAGCAGAAAGCATATATCCGTCTGCCTCGGCCTCGGTCGCAAACCAATTCCAACCCACACGGCCACCGGCACCAGGTTTGTTCACGATATAAATTGGTTGACCCAGAACATCCTCATTGCCGGCTACCATTGTAACAATCCTGGCTTGGAAATCAGTTGCGCCTCCAGCGCCATATGAAACAGCCACACCTATCGGCCGATCAGGATAGTCTGCGGCAAACGTTGCGGTCACGGTCACTGCTGCAAAAGCAATTCCCATGGCCAACGATTTGTTCAGTTTATTCATTATTTTCCTCCCTTGAACAACTGCACTAAAACCAAATTCCGCGGGGTGTCTGCACTTTCAACAAAAGTGCAAACAAACCATAGATCACAGCCATAAAGATGGTCGTAACCAACATTCTTCTGATCCAGCCTCTGATATCGGAAAGCGGCACCGGATCGTAAATCGTAAAAACTGTAAGGAAAGCGATTGTGGAGGCGAAGTAAAACCCCAATGCTTTCGCTGCGAAGAAAACGTATACACCCATTACGATGAGACCAGGGATGATGTTCATGAAACTGGGCCTGTCCAAGCCTTGACCAACTTTTGAAAGTCCCGTCACAGCCCGCATGAAATTCCAAAAAGACAACCCGACGAAAAAGACTGCTATCAATCGTGGGAAAAGGAAGGCTTCTGCCGGTTGTTGTGTGAAACTTATCCATGTCACAGCTGACGCAATGATTAGAATAACCGCTGATGAAAGAACATGTTGCAACCGAGAAGCCGTCATGAGGATGCTCCTCTTGGTTTCATCGCTTTGTCATGGATCATGTTTGACCAGAAACTATACGCGATCGATGCAATCACGAGGCCGATCAGGAACATATTCAGGGGGCCTGAGGTAAAGTAGACCAAGGGGCCATCTTGCGCTTGGGAAATCAATGAGCCGGTGGTGAAATTGGATTCAGCAATTGGCCCCAATATCAGACCAAGAACAAGCGGTGCCGCCGAAAAGCCAAACTTTTCAAGGAAGAACATTCCGACGCCCAAGCTGAGCATAATGTAAACGTCCCCCATGGATTGTTGGACGGAGTAGGATCCGAAGACTGCCAGAACCATTACCGATGCAGCCATGATTGGAACCGGAGCCCGCGCGATTTTTGCCGCCCAAGCAGCCGTGTAAATGCCGAAAATGACCATCAAGATTTGTCCGATCAACATTGAGTTGATGAACGTCCAGGCAACCTGAGGATGGTTATCAAAAAGATCAGAACCTGGGAAAATCCCATGAATGATAAGGCCTCCCAACAAAACAGCTGCGGTTGGACTTCCGGGAATTGAAAGCGTCAGCAAAGGCACAAGCGAGGGACCAACCATGGCATTGTTTGCAGATTCAGCCGCTATTATTCCTTCTGAATGTCCAGTCCCGAATTTGTCTTTTTCAGGTGAAAACTTTCGCGCTTGATCGTAGGCAACCAAACCTGCGATCTGGCCACCAACTCCGGGGATAATTCCGATTATGCTTCCAAACGTCGTACCAATCGACAATGCTCTTATGCTTCTGGATAACTCACGGATGGATTGAACCAGCGATTGCCTGGGCACTTCAATCGCTTCGATCGCTGCACTTGCCCTGCCCTTTGCAAACATTTCAAGTACCTGTGGTATCGCGAAAAGACCAATGAGCGCAGGAATAATATGAATCCCGCCAGCAAGCGCATCAACAAAGATAAATCGTTGTGCGCCAAGATTATCGTCAAATCCAATCATGGACAGCCAAAGCCCAATGCACCCGGATAACAGCCCCTTGACAAAAGACTTTGAGTCCAACGACCCAATTACAGTGACACCCAAAATGGCCATCCAAAACAGGTGGGAGTAGCTGAAAGCCAACGCCCATTGTGCAAGCACAGGTGTCAGAAAGATCAGTAAGAGGACACCGATAATGCCACCCACTCCTGATGCAAGAAAAGAGAGGTGCAGTGCTCTTGCACCCTCCCCTTTTTTGGCCATCGCATTACCGTCGAGGGAGGTAGCAATATTGGCAGGTGCACCGGGGATTTTCAGCAGAATTGCGCTTACCGCGCCACCGGCCACTGTGGAAGTGTAGGCAGCACCGAGAAGGATTAACCCTTGCGCAGGCTGTAAATGGAATGTGAGGGGAATAAGTAGAGCCACCGCCATGGTTGGTGAAAGACCTGGGGTAGCGCCAAGGATGAGGCCACCAATCGTACCACCGAGCAATAGCAGGAATGAAACTGGCTCGAACACACCGCCAAAATAGCTCAGAAATTCCATATTTGCACTCTCCTCAACAGGCAACGCTACTTGATGAAAATAAAAATGCAAACGTTTTCATTTTGAAAAAAATTTGATATTCTGCTTCCATGAACCAGCGAAGAACAAGGTCTAGAAAAGGTGCTCCTGGAATAGTGGATGTGGCTAGACGCGCAGGTGTTTCGCCCGCTACGGTTTCCAGATTTTACAACTCCCCTGACATGTTAAAGGTACCAACCCGCAATCGTATAAAGCAGGCGGCGTCTGATCTCGGTTATATTCGGGATCGAATGGCGGGTGCTTTGCACAATCGATTTTCGGGATCCTTCGGCCTGATCGTTCCGACAATAGACAATGCAATATTTGCCGAGATGATCGAAGCCTTTTCCCTCCGCTTACAAATGCAAGACCGCACCATGCTTATCGCTGCGCACGGTTACGATCTTGAACTGGAGACAGCCATTGTCCGATCGCTGCTGGAGCGACGCATTGATGGAATTGCCTTGGTTGGGTTTGATCACGGTCAAGTCGCCCTGAACATGCTCTCGCAACGTGATGTACCGGTTGTTTCCATCTGGAACTATGAAGACAATGCCACACTCCCTTGTGTTGGCGCGGACAATCGATTGGCCGGCCAACTCATAGCAGAACACGTCGTTGAATATGGACACCGAGAAATTGCATTGCTGTTTCCAGATACCATCAATAATGATCGCGCGCGCAGTCGGATGGCTGGTGTGGAGGGTGTTTTGAAAAATCACGCAATTACGATTAATGAATCGAGAAAGATCAACTGTCCCTATGACGTGGGAAAAGCGAAGAAGATCGCCATTGAATTGCTGAAGATAGATCGGCCGAGTGCAATCATATGCGGCAATGATGTTATTGCACACGGCGTGATGTTTGCCTGTCAATATCTCGGACTTACCGTTCCCCGTCATCTATCTGTGGCCGGGATCGGGGATTTTGGAGGTTCTGAATATCTTGAACCGGGTCTCACAACGGTACGTTTACCGGCAAAACGCATTGGGATCGCCGCAGCTGACACATTGTTGACCCTGAGTGAAACGGGTATGTTGCCCAACCCCACGAACCACGCCATGCCACTAAGTCTAAAGAAACGTGGCTCGACAGCCAAGCTAAGTGAAGACAGTGGTGCTTAAACCCGGCCCTTTGCCAAATCCATTGCGGGCACAGGTCATCGATCCGTAAAAGGCTTGCGATGGACTTGAACTGTGTTGCACAATCAAGGAAGAACATACGGGAGGATTGAGCGTTGCATGAGGATGGTAACAAACAGACGCATTCGGCTGTCACCATGGCTAAGGATGCCATTCACAATCCTAAAGAGCCCAGACACTTCATGCGTTTAAAGCCAGTCCCTGGATGCGTCCGAGTTTGGTTGGGCGACCGCATGATTGCTGAATCGAAATCGGCTTTAAGATTGCTGGAAATTGGCCGAGACCTGTATGATCCAGTTTTCTATTTGCCTCCTGAAGACCTGAATGTCAGTCTTAGCGCTCATACGAAGAAACAGACGCATTGTCCGTTAAAGGGCGATGCAAGCTACTATACGCTTCCTGAATTGAAGTTAGGCGAGGATGAATATCTTGCATGGACCTATGCAAGTCCGCTTGATTTGGCCACAGAGATTGCTGGTCTTTATGCCTTCAATCACAAATTAGTCCGAATAGAAGAAATCGGAACCAGCGCTTGATCTACAAACACGGCATCAGTGTAGAACGCCACTCGATCGATGATATTGAATCTTTCCACGAAGCATGCGAACGCATAGTTTCGTGAATTGAAATTCGCTTGGAAGCAAAAATGACAACAATAGGCGAGAAACTTATCCGCCACCTCGAGGCAAGGGAGGTAGAATTTGTTTTCGGAATTCCCGGCGTGCACACCATTGAACATTATAAGGGATTGGCCGGATCCTCAATTCGACACATTACACCCCGTCACGAACAGGGGGCTGGATTTATGGCCGATGGTTATGCCCGCATATCCGGCAAACCCGGCGTCGCGCTCGTTATCACAGGCCCTGGCGTCTCCAACATTTTAACAGCCATGGCCCAGTCGCGGGCAGATAGCATACCCATGCTGGTCATATCTGCAGCAAACCCAATTCACACGTTTAACCAAGGGCTGGGTTGTTTGCATGAGCTGCCAGATCAGCGTGCGACTGTTGACACTGTGGCGCTGCATTCTTTTCAGATTCAGACGGAAGATGCATTGGATGACGCCATCGAATTCGCCTTTAAGCTTTTTGAAAGTGAGCGTCCTGGACCTGTCCACATCGCGCTACCCTACGAAGTCGCAGGACTTCCGGTTAAAAAGGAGCTACCGAAACTGAAACAGTCTTCAAAACCGGAGGCAGATCCAAACGCAATCAGACAAGCTGCAGAAAGGCTTAACGCTTCAAAGCAACCGCTTGTTTTAGCGGGAGGCGGCATGCGCTGGTATGGGGTGGAGCTAACAAATCTAGCTGAAAAACTGGATTGTCCAGTTGTTACAACGACGAATGGCCGAGGTTTGATGCACAATCATGGCCTTGCAGTTCATGCCAGTCCAAGCCTTCCCGCAATCCGTGATCTGATCGAAAAATCCGATACAGTTTTGATTTTAGGATCCGAGATTGGGCGTACTGATTATGATATGTATGCCACTGAAACCATGCCGGACATGCACTATTCAATACGAGTGGACTTGAGTATTGAACATCTTGAGAAGAGGCATTCTGATTTGAAAATCTGTGCTGATGCTGGAAGCTTTTGCCGGCAACTCTCGGAAAGTCTTGAGCGCATAAGCCGAAGCGGGACAAATCGTGCACAACTTGCCAGAAAAAAGGCTTTTGATGACCTTAGTGCCGAGATGAAATTCATGACAGAAATGCTGGAGGCATTGCGCAGCACAGCATCTAAAAGCATATTCGTTGGCGACTCTACACAGGCAATTTATGCTGGAAATCTCTATTACGATCATGACCGAGCTGGCGGATGGTTCAACTCTTCCACTGGCTATGGAACCTTAGGATTTGGTATCCCGGCAGCTATCGGGGCATCACTTGCCGCCCCAGACGAGCGTGTCATTTGCCTGACCGGGGATGGAGGGGCACAGTTTTCATTGCCTGAGCTGATGGTGGCAACTGATGAGAACCTTCCGGTTGCATTCATCATCTGGAACAATCATGGGTATAAGGAAATTGAGACTTCGATGGTTGAAGCTCAAGTGACGCCGATTGGCTGCGACCCAAGCCCCCCGAAATTTCGTTTGATAGCGGACGCCTGCGGGATACCGTATCTTACGAGCGGGTTGTCAGCTGCGGACATCAAGAACACGATGAAACAAGTTGCAAACATATCGGGACCTGTTGTTTACGAGATTGAATTCTAGGCAACCAATATTACTGGAAACAACGCATGACATACAAAGATATCAGATATGAAATTAAAGACACCGCCGCCTGGATTACCATCGACCGGCAAGACAAATACAACGCGTTCAGAAATGAAACATGTGAGGAAATCATTGATGCGATGAACAAGGCGGCCTGGGATAAGTCCGTTGCGTCTATTGTTCTAACCGGCGCTGGTGACAAAGCGTTTTGTACTGGCGGCGATCAGTCTTCGCATGACGGCGGCTACGGCGGTCGGGGCACAATTGGGTTGCCAGTTGAAGAACTACAAACATCCATTCGGGATGCACCAAAACCGGTTCTGGCCCGTGTGAATGGTTACGCGATCGGCGGCGGCAATGTGCTGGTCACCTGCTGTGATCTTGCGATTGCTTCAGAAAACGCGATTTTTGGTCAAGTTGGTCCGAAAGTTGGGTCTGTCGATCCCGGTTTCGGTACCGCGATGTTGGCGCGTATTGTGGGAGACAAAAAAGCAAGAGAGATTTGGATGCTTTGCCGGAGATACTCAGCCAAGGAAGCGTTGGATATGGGTTTGGTTAACTGTGTGGTTGCCGCAGATCAACTTGATGCAGAGGTTGAGAAGTGGTGCGCCGAAATTAGCGCGCTTAGTCCTACTGCAATCGCTATTGCCAAGAAGAGCTTCAACATGGACAGTGAAAATATTCGCGGCATCTCGCAAATGGGAATGCAAGCGCTCAGCCTGTTTTATGATACGGAGGAGTCGCGAGAAGGTGTTCAGGCTTTTCTAGAAAAACGTACACCCAAATTTCGGGACTGATTCACGGGAGGTGGTAATGCGGGCCTAAGACTTGTCCAGCGCTGCCTTGAATTGTTCACGCAATAGATTTTTTTGAACTTTGCCCATTGTATTGCGAGGCAGCCCGTCCACAAAAATAAGACGTTTGGGTTGTTTGAACCGGGCTAGCTTTTCTTCGATGCTCTTTAAGATCGTCTCTTCAGATTGATCCGTCCCCGGCTTAGACACCACAATCCCCAAAACAGCTTCGCCAAAATCGGGATGAGGAACACCGATAACGGCAGATTCTTCGACGTTCTCGCAGTCATCTAATACAAGCTCAATTTCCTTGGGATATATATTGTAACCGCCGGAAATTATCAGATCTTTGGAACGCCCTACAATTTGCAAGTATCCATCCGCATCAATCTTGCCCAGATCGCCCGTGATAAAGAAGCCATCACTGCGAAACTCCTCTTTGGTTTTTTCTGGGAGTTTCCAGTATCCCGAAAAAACATTGGGCCCTTTGACTTCAACCATCCCAACTTTGTCGCAACCCAAAACCGCGCCGGTTTTTTGGTCAGTTACCCGTACTTCTACCCCCGGTAATGGAAATCCGACCGTGCCCGCAATCCGCTCTCCTCTATAGGGGTTTGAGGTATTCATATTGGTTTCGGTCATGCCATACCGCTCCAAAATGCGATGGCCTGTTCTTTCCCCAAATTGATTGTGCGTTTCGGCAAGTAAGGGGGCGCTGCCGGAAATGAAAAGCCGCATGTTTTTCACCAATGCCCGGTTTAATCTGTCGTCGTTTAACAAACGCGTATAGAATGTGGGCACCCCCATCAAACTGGTTACCCTTGGCAAATTCTCTAGGATCGCATCTTTGTCGAAAGCACCGAAAAAGAGCATCGATGCGCCTGATGCGATTACAACATTTGTTGCAACAAAAAGCCCATGCGTGTGGAAAATCGGTAGTGCATGTAACAGAATGTCCTGTTCAGTGAACTCCCAATAGTCGACTAGTGTTTTTGTGTTGGACAGCAGATTTTCATGGGTGAGCATGGCACCTTTTGATCGGCCGGTTGTACCCGATGTATACAAGATCGCAGCTAAGTCTTCCGCTTTTCGGGCTACATTCTGGAAATGGGTTGAGGCTTGCAAGCCATCATCAGCCAAAGTGCCAGCGCTTTCTTCGGGGTTCTGCCATACGCCTAGCGTATCAAGCGTAACCCCAAGGTTTTCTGCCAAGCCGATGTAGTCATTTTTCATGTGTGGATCACAAACAAAAATGCTTGGTTCTGCATCCGTCAGAAAAAACTCGACTTCCGAGGGTGTGTAGGCCGTATTAAGCGGCAGAAAAACGGCACCTGCTCTGATCGTTCCAAGGTAGAGCATCAAAGCCTCAATCGATTTTGGAACCTGTACAGCAACACGGTCTCCTGGCTGCACGCCACGTGACGTTAATACATTTGCTAGCCTTGCAGAAACATCCAGTACATCCTGATAGGTGTACCATCTTTCCTTTTCTGGGCCGGGTATTTTGGCAAATTGAGATGAAGGTTCGAGATTTTGGAACAAACCATCGATTAAAAAGTTCATCTGCTTACCCTTCTGTCTCGACTTTAAACCGCCTTATCTTAAAGCAAAATGCAAGGCAGTAAAAAACGGTCTGTGCCGCCCTAGCATGCGCAATCGGGGTCTGAGTGACACAATTACGAATTACCTGTTCTAATTCCGAACTTGTCTTTTGCGGATCCGTGCTTAGGATTCAGACGTTATAGGCTTTAGAAAGAAGGCAGCGGTACCATGAAATTTGTACCTCAAATCAATGATGAAGACGCAAAATCCATTCTCGCCACGATGTCCGATCGACCGGAAACGGAATCTGTCGCGCATTTCGTTTCAGGTCCGGGCATTTCAAAACTTAATCTGAAGTTTGATATCGAAAAACTACGCACAGCTCTGGATGAGTGCCTTGAGCGTGAGGCCTTTATGGGCGATATGCAAGATGAGGGTTTTTCATCGCTGCCTCTCACGCAAAGACCGGGGCAAACTGAGTGGACTGCAAATGATCTGTCTGGACGTTATTGGCTGAGATCAGATGACCGATACATAGAAGAACCCCGGGAAAATTTAGTTCCTGAGATCGACTTTTCAGAATTCAATCCAAAGTTTTCAGGAACCTATTTTGAAGAGGTGCATCAGGAACTGATCAAGCGATTTCCAATAGGCCGTATGCGGGTTTTGTCCAAGGGTTTGTATAATTGCAATTCATGGCATCGTGACCCAGAGCCTCGCCTTCACATTCCCATCACCACCAATCCGGGTTCTCTGTTTGTTGTAAATCATCATGTGACTCATTTACCTGCCGATGGTTCAGTGTACTTCACTGATACCCGAGGCTATCATACGGCCCTCAACGGAGGAGAAACGCGGAGAGTTCACATCGTTGCTGCGTTGGCATATGAACAGGTCACCAGTTAAACTGACCGAGTGGTGAGTCCTGCTTTGATGCGGGTTCGCACCGGTCTTTCGCTCATCGTCCAGCTTTTGGTGCTATGTTGATTACAAAGATTAAACCGGATTGTGTTATCTACCTGCTTTAACCATTGAAAGGCAGCTGAGATGTCTGAACCTGAAGAAGAAAATATCATTCAGATTAGCCGCTACTCCAGCAGGCGATTATACAATACGAAAACCAGTGAATACGTTACGGTTGATGATATCGCGGAGCTTGTACGCGAAGGATACAACATCAAGATAACGGATAAAAAATCCGGAGAAGACATTACAAGTCAGATACTTATTCAAATTATTGCAGATCAAGAATCAAAGGGCGGAAGCGTATTACCTGTGAATGTACTGATGGATGTCGTGCGTTCTTATCGTGCTGACGGGAAGAATATGGTGCCGGCATTTCTCTCTGAATCTTTCGAAATGCTCAAGCGACATCATAAAGAAATATCAGGTTCTTTGAAGGAACAAATTGCCAATCCACTTGACCCTCAAAAGGCAATAAACAGTTTCGAAACATGGCGCGATGCGCAGTCCGAATTGATTGGTGCAGTCCTATCTCCCTGGTTGAAAGGTGCTGAGAAGGCGAAGGCTGATGAGCCGATTGGTGAGGCAGCAAAAGCGACTGCGGAAAAGGAAGATGAGGATGTTAAAGTGACATCCGACGAGCTTTCTGATCTGAAGAAACAAATCTCTGCCATGCAAGAACAACTAAAAGAAATCCAAAACAGATAATCCAGATAAGCAACTGTGCGTAATTGACTTTTACGTCAATTTCCGTTGGACTGTGCAGGTGACTGTTGCTGCGTACATCTGGAGGGTACATGGATCAGAAAGCCAATCTTGAACGCATACCTATGCCGGAGAAAACGCCTTTTCTCGGCAACATGCTTTCTGTAGACAAAGACCGTCCCCTACAAAGTCTGATGGACTTGACCCGTGAGCTTGGCCCTATTTTCAGGATGGACATGATGGGCAAGCCGATGGTCATCGTGTCGGGCGCTGAACTGGTTGAAGAACTTTGCGATGAGTCGCGCTTTGACAAAGCGGTAAGAGGCGCGTTGAGACGTGTCCGTTCCATCGGGGGTGATGGCCTTTTTACCGGAGACACTCAAGAACCAAACTGGTCAAAGGCTCATAATATTTTGCTTCCGACGTTTAGTCGTCAGGCGATGAATAACTACATGCCCATGATGCTTGATGTGGCCAATCAGTTGGTCCTCAAATGGGAGCGCATGAACAATGACGACGAGATTGATGTTGTTCATGACATGACCGCAGTTGCGCTGGACACGATCGGTATATGCGGCTTTAATTACCGGTTTAACTCCTTTTATCGCCGCGATTATCATCCGTTTATTGATGCCCTTACGCATACGCTTGAAACCTGCATGATGCAGCGCGGATTGCCTTTTGAGCGGCAGTTCCTTCACAATCGCCTTGAACGTTTCAAGGGTGATGTCGACTATATGAACAATCTCGTCGACGACATCATTCGCGAGCGGCGCAAAGGCGGCGCGGATGCGGATCAAAACGATCTGCTCAACTATATGCTTTCTGGCGTCGACAAGGTTACTGGAGAAAGTCTGTCGGATGAGAACATCCGCTATCAAATCAACACGTTTTTGATCGCAGGACATGAGACAACATCAGGTTTGATGTCCTTTACGCTCTATTTTCTGCTTAATCATCCTGATGTGCTCGAAAAGGCTTATGATGAAGTGGACCGCGTACTGGGTCGAGATATCTCTGTTGAGCCTACGATTAAGGAAGTGAACCAACTCACGTATATTCAGCAAATTCTAAGTGAAGCGTTACGGTTGTGGCCAACCGCGCCTGCCATCAGCGTCTATCCGTATAAAGACGAGGTTATTGGTGGAAAATACAAACTGAAAGAAAAGACCTTCACCACGATTCTATCATTGATGCTGCACCGTGATAAGACCGTTTGGGGCGACAATGCCGACAATTTTGATCCTGAGCATTTCTCCAAAGACGCCATCGCATCGAGACCAATTCATTCCTATAAACCGTTTGGAAATGGTCAACGGGCCTGTATAGGCCGACAGTTTGCAATGCAGGAAGCTGTTCTTGTCATCGGGATGATCTTGCAGAGATTTCAGCTCATAGACCACACGAACTACGAACTTAAGATTAAGGAATCCATGTCCATCAAGCCGGATGGCTTTATGATGAAAGTCAAAATGCGGCCTGAAGTAAAACGCAGCAAGCTCGTGGCTGGCGGTGCTATTACAGAAGATAAACCCGGCAATCTTGCAGATGCTGCAAAGAAACCAAGCCACGGAACACCTGCCTTGGTACTTTATGGATCCAATCTTGGAACAACCGAAGATTTCGCTAGAGAAATCGCAAGAGATGCCGAGAACAACGGGTTTGAAACAACGCTTGCTACATTGGACGAATATGCCGGCAAATTATCGGGAGAGGGCGCGGTAATAATCACCTGTGCCTCTTACAACGGTGCGCCACCGGATAATGCAGCAGAGTTTGTCAATTGGCTGGAAAATGCCGAGAGCGGATGCCTAAAGGGTGTTAACTATGCCGTGTATGGTTGTGGGCACAGTGACTGGGCTTCAACCTTCCAGGCGACACCGAGGCTCATCGATTCCAAGATGAGCGAACTGGGTGCACAACCAATTCGAGGTCGTGCCGAAGGCGATGCACGCGATGATATCGAAGATCAGTTCCATGAATGGGCTAAATCCCTATGGCCTGAGGTTGCAACGCACTTGTCTCTCGACGTGGACCTTTCAGATACAACGGCCACGGCACCCTTGTTTGAAGTAGAATTTCTCTCAGACAAGGAAGAAAATCCACTGGTTGTGCAAACCCATTCACAACATGTGAAAATCACGGAAAATCGGGAATTGCAAAAACCTGAAAATTCCGGCCGGTCTACCCGACACGTTGAGGTCGAACTATCACCAAACATGACCTATCAGACTGGTGATCACCTTTGTGTTGTTCCCCGCAACAATCGAGAATTGGTCAAGCGGGTAGAACGGCGCTTTGGACTGAGTAGCAAGGCTAGAATTCAGATATCAGCTGAGTCTTCGGAAAACATTCAGCTACCGACCGATACGCCGATCTCTGTTCGGTATCTGCTGACAGAGCTGCTTGAACTACAGGCCCCGGCCAGTCGCAAAGACGTGGAAGCTTTGGTGCGGAACACCGATTGTCCAAACTCCCAACCTGCTTTAAAAGCGCTTGCGGGCGATGAATATAGAGAAAAGGTTTTTTTAAAACGCGTGACCGTATTGGAATTGCTGGAGCGCTTTCCGGCTTGTGAGCTTCCTTTTGGTGTCTTTATAGAATTGATGCCCATGATGGCGCAGCGTTACTATTCTATCTCATCCTCGCACCTGCAAAAGGATGGGAGCTGTACCGTAACCGTCGGTGTTGTTGATGAACCCGCCATTTCCGGTGAGGGTCAGTTTAAGGGTGTATGTTCAAATTATCTAGCGGGCCTCGACGATGGAAGTAAAGTCTTTGCAAGTTTGCGCCCCACCAAATCCGGTTTCAGGCTCCCGGAAGATCCTGAAACACCAATCATCATGATCGGACCTGGCACTGGGATTGCGCCATTTAGAGGCTTTTTGCAGGAGCGGGCCATCTTAAAAAATGCAGGCAAAACGTTGGGACCGTCCATCTTGTATTTCGGGTGCAGGCATCCGGATCAAGACTACATCTATCAGGAAGAACTAGAGCAGTTTGCCGAAGACGGAATTACTGATTTAGAAGTTGCCTTTTCGCGAAAGGAAAAAAAGAAAGTCTATGTTCAAGATTTGATCCGGGAAAACCGTGATCAAATTTGGTCAATGCTGGAAAAAGGCGCAAAAGTCTTTGTTTGTGGTGATGGCAGCCGAATGGAACCAGATGTTAGACGGGCGCTTACCACGATCTATTCAGAGGAAACAGATGTTGGTGTCGAAGCTGCTAACGCCTGGTTGGAGCAGATGATTGCAGAAGACCGATACGCACTGGACGTTTGGGTTTCCAACTGATCGCAAACTTGGTTTGGTCTTATTGAGCAATCCTGTCCGCAATCGACAAAACACGGTACATATCCCTAAGCACTGGTTTTTCAATTAATTTGCCATCAATTACGACCAGACCGGTATCGGCTTCTTCAAAGGTTTTTGTGATGTGCCGGGCCCTGGCGATTTCTTCATCACCTGGAGTGAAAACCGCGTTGATCGCAGCGATTTGTTTAGGATGAATCGACCCTTTTCCGGAAAAACCAAGTGCCTTAGCTTTTTTGGCTGCGATGACCATCCCTTCGGGGTCTTCAAGGTCGAGGTAAGGGACATCGATCACATCCAAACCTGCTGACGCGGCAGCATGTACAACCCTTGAACGCGCATAAAGAAGCGGTTCCCAGTCATTTTCGCAACGCAATTCTGCCGCCATGTCCACACCACCAAAAAACATTGCATCAATCCGATTGGAACACTGTGCGATCTCAAATGCGGCTTCCAGTCCGGCGTTGGTCTCGATGATGATATGGAGCCTCGTTTCATGCCCACGCTCGCTTAGAAGGGTATCCAGCATCACAACCTCATCTGCGGATCGGACTTTAGGCAACATTAAAGCTGGGGGAGGTGTATTGGCGGCGAGCACCGCTTGTATATCATCAATCCCGACCTGTTCACGCATCGAGTTTATCCTGACAATACGCTCTACCCCATCCTCGGCTTGAGGTTGCTCGAACAAAGAAAGGGCATTTCGACGGGCTTGGGGTTTGTCTTTAGGTGCAATTCCGTCTTCCAACTCCACACATACGATGTCTGCTCCGCTTGCCAAAGCCTTGGGATACATTTCGGGCTTGAGGCCCGGTGTAAAAATGAAACTACGGCGCGGGCGTATGGTTCGTTCGGTCATTGTTCTACCCTGATTTCAGAATTTTCCTGATTGATCCATCAAGCACGAGCCGATGATCGACAAGCTTTCTTCCATAGTCTGGGAACAATTTCCAATGTTTTCGATCCAACCTGACAACCTTCGACAGCGGTTGGGTGTCTCGATCATGAATTGAGAACCAAAAACAAAACCCGCCCCTCATGGAGGCGGGTCTCACAATAACTGCTTAGGGAGGAGGAGTAGCAGTTAATTGAATTTATGGGTTAGGCAGCTTTTTTGCCGTATGGCCAAGCTTTGGTTACGTTTTCACGAACAACCTCTGCGCCTTCCATTACAACTTCGCGCGTTGAGTTAACGGCAGCGCGAACACGCTCTACATTTGCGCTTGTGTTTTCGCGAACGTAATCAGCCTGGATTTGTGCTGCTTCGGAAAGTGTTTTCGCTGCAGCAAGTTTCTCAGCTGTGGTCAACGCATGGTCGACGTTTGCGTGTGTAGCTTCAGCGAGGTTTCCAAGAAAACCGACATAGCCGGTTACAGCACGGCTGAGAACTTTCTCGATGCCTGAGTTCAATTTGGTGCTGCCCTCATAAAGATTGTCGGAACGCTCTTTGGCAGTCGCAGCAGAACGCTTTACGAATTCACGAGCAGAGTCAGCGATTTTTGATGTGTTGTTGATGATTTGTTCGGCTTTTACAGCATCAGCGGCTTTTTTTTCAGTAGTTGCTTTCGTCATTTTAATGTCCATCCTTTTCAAGAAGCTATGGTTTGATTGTCCGTTTGATTATCAACCCGGCATGCAGCATATATAGAATCTATTTTGCAATTTGCAAGATTTTTCTTCCGTATACGTCAATATTTTTTCATTTTAATTTTTTATCGTTTTTTTTCAATAATTTAAATAGTAATTATTTTTGCTGCTCTGCCGCATTTTAGGCCTTTAAGCATAATTTTTAGCACTTTTTGTCCTTTTTTTTGATATTATTTGGATATTTTTGCAATTGCAGCATCGCATTAAAAATGCGAGAAACAAACTCAAACACCTGGAATTTACTGTGGTTCAAAATCTCGGTCCTGACGAACTTCAAAAACTTGCACAATTGAAGCGCATAAAGTGGTTAGCCACTTTTGTGTTGTTCTTGTGCTTTGTGGTCATGGTCATTGCCATGGTACTGGAATCTCGCTATCCGGCGCTCGGGTTTGTGGCAGCGTTCGCCGAGGCTGCAACGATCGGCGGCATCGCAGATTGGTATGCTGTTGTGGCTTTGTTTAAGCATCCAATGGGCATACCTATTCCCCACACCGCCATTGTACCGAGCAATCAGCACCGAATTGGTGACAATATCGGGCGGTTTATCGAGAATAACTTTTTGGCACCGGAACCCGTAGAGAAGAAGCTGCGCGAAGTCGATTTTGCTGATGAAATTGCCCGTTGGCTTTCTGATAACAAAAAATCTGAGAGCCTGGCCGATTTTGGTGTCAAGCTTGTTCCACAAATGCTTTCGACCGTGGATGAAAAGGGGTTGGTTCAGTTTGCAACAACTCGGGTCACAACGCAGCTTGAGAAAACCAACATTGCACCTCTTGTTGGTGATGTGATGGATTCACTCACAAAAGACCGAAGACATCAGCAATTGATGGATGAGTTAATCAGTGCCCTTCATCGGTTTTTAAACGACGAGGAGGCGATCGAGGCCATCCGTCAAAAAGTGAGTGAAGAACTTCCCGCTTTGTTGAACTTCTTCCGCGCGGACACGCTGATTTTGCGGCGGATTTTAAATGCGGCAAGCTCCCTGCTTGATGAGATCAAAAACGACCCGGAACACGAACTGAGAGCAGAATTTGAACAATTCCTGAAGGTCTATGTCAAAAAACTAAAGCGCTCAAAGAAATTCGCAGCGAGAGTTGAGACCCTTAAGCGCCAAATCCTCGCTCGTCCTGAACTCATGAATATTGCCGAACAAATGTGGGCCAGCATAAGAAAATTTGTCGAAGAGGACGCCAAATCTGACAAATCCGTGCTCGAAGAACGCCTTACAGAAATGTTCGTTGATGTGGGAAAAAACCTGAAAAGGGAGAAAGCCCTGAAACGAGAGATTAACAATGGTATGGTGACCGTGTTGACGGGATTTGTAGAAAATCAAAAAGGAAATATTTCTCAGTTTGTCTCCGATCAGGTTAAAGCCTGGGACTTTAAGCAACTTACATTGCTGATTGAAGCAAACATTGGAAAAGACCTCCAGTACATCCGGTTCAATGGCATGTTGATAGGCGGTCTGGTGGGCTTGTTGCTTTACATAGCCCAGATTACATTGCCGAAATTGATTTGATTAAAAGGTTCCAAACATGCTCTATGATCCTAAGTCCCTAAATCTGAGGAGTTTTATGATGAGCGAAAACAACAATCCGTTTTTAGATATGTTTCAGAAATTCGGAGAAAATCTGAAATTGCCGACCCCTGATGTGAATGCTGTCGTGAATTATCACCGAAATAACATTCAGGCGATGCAGGAGGTTGCTCAGGTGGCTTCATCAGGGACACAGGCGATGATGGCAAAGCAGCGCGAAGTATTGGAAGAGACGCTTGCTGAAATCACTGACATGATCCAGGACGCCTCGCAGATGAAAGATCCGGGAAAGATGATGAGCAACCAGATGGATTTTGCGAAAAAATCCTTCGATGCAACGATCAAGAATACGACAGAGATGAGCGAAATCCTAAGGGATGCAAATATGCAATCCTACGAAATTCTCAAAAAGCGCGTTCAGGACAGCATCGAAGAGATACGCGATGGGATGTCAGGTAAACCTGAATAACTATCCGTCTGTACCATAGGCTTTTGGAAAAGCGAGTGCGCGGAAGCCCGATCTATCAAAGGGTTTCCATTCACCTTCTCTTTGTGCGAGACGATCGGCGATTGCAAATACAGCAGCAGGGTGGTGACCCAGACCGCAATGGCTGGCTTTAACTTCAATGTTTTCCGAGATTTCTGAAGTCTCTTCAATACAATTTTGCCAAGCGCAAATTCCGTCGGATTTTGAATAAACCGCCGTGGTGGGCACATCCGGTGCTTTCGAGATCGCACCGCCCATGTGTCGATCGCGATCGTCGACTTTATGACCACTGGCCATTTGGTAGAGTTTCCATGCATTTGTGTGGCGAGGATCCCCCGTAAACGGGCTTCCCAAGGTCACAACCTGGCGAACCATATCAGGCATCATTTTTGCTAGTTGTCGGGCATAAATGCCACCGAGGCTCCAACCGATGATGCTGACTTTGCGTTCATGCTTTTCGTGAATTTCCTCGAGGCGCTGTTTAAGGCCGTCTTCAACGCCCGGTAGAGGGCCAAAGTTTCTACCCTGATCCCAGCCATATGTCGGATAGCCAACCGCATTCAGAAATGAGCGCAAGGCAAGGGTCGATTTATCAGTTGTGATAAACCCAGGCAGCACGAGTACAGGTTGCCCATCGCCTTTCGGTGAGATTAGTGCCAGGGAAGGAAGCGTTGCAGCAAAGCCAAATAGCTCCGGAATTGCACGCAATTCCATTAGCAACAAACCTCGGCCCGGCGCTGCGTTTGCAGCTTCAGCCATTTTCAATCCTCCAATTCGAGGCAAAGCCTCAGTGAATCTGCGCGATATAATCGACCGCTGATTCCTCCTCCAACACAATAATATATCGGGAAACAGTAAATAATCAAAACATCTGACGTTAACGTAAGATGAAATTGTGCAAAATTTGATCTAAAACACTGATACTTTTGCGTGTTTTCGCTTCATTTTTTTGCAGATTGCTTTCGTTTGGCGGCGGTTTTTTTGGGTTTACCCAAAACAGCATCCCTTAATTCCTCAAACGATGCGACCAGTAAATCACCAAGATGGGCGATATCGGGAACTGAAGTTTGATCGGCTGTGAGCCCAAAATCAAGGTGATCAAGGTAGCTTTGCACCGTCAAATTGAGGCCGATTCCATGGATCGGAATAGAGACCGGATACAACGACAACAGTTTGGCGCCAGCACAATACATGGGGAACGGCGGGCCTGCGTTGTTGGAGATTGTAACATTGACTGCATTTGGCAAGATGTTTGCCAGACCGGACTTACCATACATGTTCATCATCGCCGGGAGCAATGTTGGCGCTCCAATTAGCGTAAAGTCCTTTGGTGAAATATCTTGCACACTTCCTGCGATTGCCTTTGAAGCTCCGGTTTCGGAATGTATTTTTTCAAGTCTTTTGATTGGGTTTGAGTAATTGGTCGCCAAGGGGCAGTTCATCCCAAAGACCTGATTATTGCTATCAGAGTTCCCCGAAGTCCGGGTGGATATCGGCACGAATGCTGTTAGGGAGGCATCGGGCAGTTTATGCTTTTCATTGAGGTAGTTTCGCAATGCACCACTGCAAATAGCCATGACCACATCGTTCACTTTTGTACCTGTTTCCTTGCAGATGGCCTTTACATCCATCAGCGAAACTGTACGCGCGCAGTATGAACGGCTTTGGCCAATGGTGCCATTAAAGGGTGTTTTAGGCGCGATGAGCTGCGGCATGCCGAGTTTTCCTGAAGCCGCTGTTGCTGCCAATCCAGCCATTTGGCCCATAGCTTGCGGAACGGCCTCCATCATTGCAAGATTTTGGCGCACAACATTGCTTGCAAGGTCATGCATGCCCAAAATCGCCCGTTCGGCCTTGGTCGGAATGCGTTTTTTCTCCTTTGGGAGGGGCGGTTTAACCTCTCGCGGCACGGGCCCGAGATCGAAAAGCGCTTGTGTAATCTCCATCCCAGAACTTCCATCTACCAACGCATGATGGACTTTTGAGTAAATTGCGGCCTGGTTGTTCTTAAGCCCCTCTATCACGGTGAACTGCCAAAGCGGCTTCTTCATATCAAGGGGCTGAGAATGCAAATCAGCCACCATCTCTTCCAACTGTTGAAACGTACCTGGAGCAGGTAATTTTGCGCTTTTGATATGGTGATCAAAGTCTAGAGGATCAGCGTCGACCCAACCAGGGTGATCCAGTTCAAACACAGTTTTTGCCAGTTTAACGTTGAAAATTGAAACGAGATGGACACGGCTCTTAAAAAACTCGGTGAAATGCTTATGAAAGCTACCTTCAAAGTCTTCCGGTAATTGATATATGTTAAAACCGGCAACATGCATGGGTGTTTCCGGTGTTTCCATGTAGAGAAAAGTAGCGTCTAATCCACTGAGCTGTTTCATCCTAATTTTCCCCTCCTGTTGACCTTAATTTGCAAATTTCCAACATTTTGTTTGACTTGGCAATCGCTTTGGAGTTTTGACCTTAACGTAAATTGTTATAGTACTAAAGTTTAGTAACTTCATGTCTTGGAGAGAGAACATGGTTGACGACAGCCGAAAGAAAAAAAATTCCGATGATATTGCCAAAAGTGCCGCTGAAAACACGTTGGCTCTCAATCCTTTGGTTGGTGTCAGATCGCAGGATTTGTTTGCGGCGAGCACGAACGTCATGCGTGCCATGGCTGCGCAACCTCAGGTATTGACAAAAGAGTGGATGTCTCTCGCGGCAGAGTTTGGCAATATTGTTATGAACAAGTCTGAGATTCAGCCGTCTCCCAAGGATCGACGTTTCGCGGACTCTGCCTGGCAAAATAATGGTGTCAGCAAGGCGATGATGCAGTCATATATTGCGTGGAGCGAGACGGTCATGAAAACGGTTGAGCAGCTTGACCTACCCGATAGAGACGCTGCCAGGGCCCGTCTGGTGACATCACTTTTCGTTGATGCTATGGCGCCCTCAAACAACTTTTTTGCAAATCCAACTGCAATGAAACACCTCTTCGAGACCGGCGGTAAGAGTGCGGTTGAAGGGGTAAAGAACCTCGTCAACGACCTGATGAAAAATGGCGGACTGCCCTCCTCCGTTGACGAATCCAAATTCAAAGTCGGCGAAAATCTTGCAATTACACCCGGAAACGTTGTCTTTCGAAATGAGGTTTTGGAACTGGTTCACTACACCGCAAACACGGACAAGGTGTATCGCAGGCCGCTTCTGATTGTCCCTCCGCAGATCAACAAGTATTACTCAGTCGATCTTTCTCCCAACAAGAGTATGATCCAGTTCTTGCTCGCAAACGGGATACAACCTTACTGTGTCAGTTGGCGAAATCCGACACCAGAACATCGTGATTGGGATTTGGCCACGTACATTGAAGCGCTGGATGAAGCGTGTGATGCCTCCATCGAAATCACCGGTGCGGATTCTGTAAACATCATGGGATCGTGCTCTGGTGGGATCACATTGGCGACGTACGCTGGATGGCTGGCTGCACAAAAGAAAAGCAAAAAGATCAATGCTGTTTTGTTAGCCGTTTGCGTTCTTGATACCATGGCTGCCCAAGACAATGACATGGCAGCGTTGGTGACCCCGGAAACTGTAATTACCGCCAAGCAGATGTCAAAGTCCCGAGGCGTTTTGGATGGTCAGGAAATGGCAAAGATGTTTGCCTGGATGCGTCCGAACGATTTAGTCTGGAATTATTGGGTAAACAACTACCTGCTTGGCAATGCGCCACCCGCTTTTGATGTTTTGTACTGGAATGCGGATACAACACGCTTACCCGCCGGATTGCATTCTGATTTCCTGGATATGATTTTCACCAATCCATTTATGAATCCCGGTGTGCTTTCAGTGGGCGGACACACAATTGATATGACGAAGGTCAAGCATGAGGCCTATGTTATTGCAGGTACCACGGACCATATCACGCCGTGGAAAGCAGTCTATGAAACTGCCCGTTTGTTCGGTTCAAAAACCACCTTCATTCTTTCTAACTCTGGCCACTTACAAAGTCTTCTAAACCCCCCCGGCAATCCAAAATCATGGTATTTTAAGGCGCCAGCCAGCAAGACTGATGCAGATACGTGGGCAGAAACTGCCAAAAAACACGAGGGCACCTGGTGGCTTGACTGGGCGGAGTTTCTTCAATCGCGTTCAGAGGAACAGATAGACAGCCCAAAAACGCCTGGAAGCAAAAAATACCCAGCTCTCGGGCCTGCCCCGGGCACCTATGTTTTCGACGAAGAATGACAGATACTGTGTGCTCAATCATAGGATGATGTTTTTGCCAGAAACAGGTGGAAAGCTAAAATATTCACTTTATCTGCCCGGTGATTGGTCGGAGACTGTGCCTGTTGCAATTGGAGGATCAAGGCCTTTTACCGGGCGACTAGCAGTTAATCGCTGGATCTTGGGGGACTTAAAAACATGACAACCAGCGCCCGACCTAAGGTTGGCAAGAAGAAGCTTGGACACATAGATGTTCAGATGATTGATATTGATGGGCAGGAGGTACGCACCGCGCATCAAAGAGGTCGTGATGACAAGCCTCCCCTGTTGATGTTCAATGGTATTGGGGCAAATCTTGAACTCGGCTTTCCCTTTATAGACGCGTTGGCCGATACGGGTGTTATTATTTTTGACGTTCCTGGTGTTGGTGGTTCACCCCTACCTGCCCTTCCCTATCGTCCTTCTACACTCGCTCGCCTTGCAAAACGTATTTGTGAACATTTCGAATATACGGAGGTGGATGTTTCCGGCGTGTCTTGGGGCGGCGGGCTTGCGCAGCAATTTGCTTATCAATACCCCCGCAATTGCCGTAAACTTGTGCTTGCTGCCACCTCTGCTGGATGGACTATGATGCCGGGGAGCCCTTCTGTTCTGACAAAGATGGCCAGCATAAAACGCTATACGGACAAGGGCTATATGCGCACTATCGCGGCCGAAATATACGGTGGTGATTTTCGCGAGGATGATACGCTTATCCATCGTTATGCTGCCAACATGAAGCCAGGCTCAAATGCAGGATATGTCCTCCAACTTGTGGCAATGACAGGATGGACCAGCGTTCCGTGGTTATGGACCTTGAAGCAACCCACGTTGATCATCTCCGGAACCGATGACCCACTGATCCCAACAGCCAACGCACATTTTCTCCATAAAATGATCCCAAACTCACACTTGGAATTGATCGATAATGGACACATGTTTCTGGTTACAAGGCCGCAGGAGAGTGCAAAAATGATCGAGGACTTCCTCGACGCCTGATCTTTTTTGAAAAACTAAGGATTCGAACCATGACAAAATGGATCAAACGGATCGTTGGGGTGCTGCTAATTTGTCTCGGCGGTTTAACGGGCATTCTTTACTATCTGTTTGGCGGCGGCGCGCCTTATGTGGATTTGACAACCACGCCCATCTTGCCGGAAGGCACCATTGAGGTCGCGGTGACATCAGACCGTCCGATTGGGAATGCAACGGTTTCGGCAGATGGTCGTCTCTTTTACACCATTCATCCTGAATCAAACCCGACCGGCCCAAAGCTGTATGAGTGGATAGATGGTACTGCTGTCCCCTATCCCAATGTCGAAGATCAGAAAGATTTGTTCGAGACGCCTTTGGGTGTGGTGGTGGATGCGCAAAACCGGCTGTGGGTGATCGACCCGGGCAGTCACGGCACAGGAACGCCCGCGATTACTGCATTTGACCTTGCAACAAATGAACTGATCCACCGACGGGAATTTTCTTCAAGCATTGCGCCACTCGGATCCTTTTTGCAGGACATGCAGGTAAGTACGGATGGCAAGTGGATTTACATTGCAGATGTTGGTTTTTGGGCGAAAAGGCCCGCTCTGGTTGTTTATAACACAGAAACGCAAGAAAGCTGGCGCGTTCTTAATCGGCATGAAAGTGTGTATCCGCAGAATATTCTCATTCAGACACAGATCAGAGACATGGCTTTCTTTGGAGGCCTTCTGGAAATGAAAACGGGGGTGGATGGCATCGCGTTAAGCAGGGATGACGAATGGCTTTATTTTGCGGCGATGAACCATGACACACTCTATCGTGTAGCCACGAACGTCCTTCAGGACAAACTGGCAGATGTGCCAGAATACCTTGAAATTGTTGGGAAAAAACCGCTTAACGATGGCTTGTCAATCGACGATGAAAATAATGTATACATTACGGATATCGAACATCAGGCTGTTGTTAAAATGGCGCCAGACGGGACATTGACGACGATTGTAAAAGATGATCGTATCCGCTGGGCAGATGGTTTGAGTTTCGGCCCTGATGGTTGGTTGTATCTTGC
>JBCCXO010000041.1:0-34369 GCA_039191645.1 Pseudomonadota bacterium
ACAGGTGCAGCTGTAGCCGGGGCAGGGGAGGATGCCGAACCTTTCGGTTCGCTGTTGGTATCGGGTTTAACAACCGACAGGTTGTGACCGCGGGTCAGGCCTTTGGAGACGACCTGGGCTTTCCCCTCTTCAACGCCTTTACCAAGCGCCGTTGCCGAGAAGTCCGACTGGTCCACATGGGCCAGATCATGCCGTCCAAGGTAGGAGATGCCAAGCTCGCGGAAGATGTAGTCAAGGATGGACGTTGCATTCTTGATCGCGTCATTGCCCTGAACCATGCCCGCAGGCTCAAACTTGGTAAAGGTGAACGCATCCACATATTCATCCAGCGGCACACCATATTGCAGGCCAAGGGAAACGGAGATGGCAAAGTTGTTCATCATCGCACGGAAGGCTGCACCCTCTTTGTGCATGTCGATGAAGATCTCACCGAGGCGACCATCGTCATATTCACCCGTCCGCAGGAAGATCGTATGCCCACCCACTTTCGCCTTTTGGGTATAGCCCTTACGGCGCGTCGGGAGCTGCTCTTGCTCGCGGACGACCTTTTCGACCACACGCTCAACGATTTTCTCGGTGATCGTTGCGGCAGCAGCAGCCTTCGGCGCTTCCAGCAACTCTTCCAACGCATCCTCGTCCTCATCATCTTCTATCAGAGAAGCGTTGAGTGGCTGGGAAAGCTTGGAACCATCGCGGTAAAGCGCGTTTGCCTTGAGTGCGAGCTTCCAGGAGAGCATGTAAGCATCCTTACAATCGTCAACGGTTGCATCGTTTGGCATGTTGATCGTCTTGGAGATCGCACCAGAGATGAACGGCTGAGACGCGGCCATCATGCGAATGTGGCTTTCTACAGAAAGCGCACGCTTGCCGATCTTGCCGCATGGGTTGGCACAATCGAAGACGGGAAGGTGCTCTTCTTTCAGCCCTGGAGCACCCTCCAGCGTCATCGCCCCACAGCAATGTATGTTTGCTGCCTCGATGTCCTTCTTCGAAAAGCCAAGCGCTGCCAGCATGTCGAAGTTAAAGTCATTCAACTGCTCGTCTGAGAAACCAAGCGTTTCTTTGCAGAATTCTTCGCCAAGCGAGAACTTGTTAAACGCGAACTTAATATCAAACGCGGATTCAAGCCCTGCATTAACAGCGGCAACCGCTTCGTCGGTGAACCCTTTTGTTTTCAAAGAACTAGGGTTAACCGCAGGCGCCTGATTGAGGTTGCCATGACCCACGGCATAGGCTTCAATCTCACCAATTTGGGCTTCGCTGTAACCAAGCGTCCGCAACGCTTCAGGAACCGCCCGGTTGATGATCTTGAAGTATCCGCCACCGGCCAGTTTCTTGAACTTCACCAGCGCGAAGTCAGGCTCGATACCGGTCGTGTCGCAATCCATGACAAGGCCAATGGTTCCTGTCGGTGCAATCACAGTCGACTGCGCATTGCGATACCCGTGTTGTTCACCAAGGTCGACCGCCCGATCCCAGGCCGCAGTGGCATGGGCCACCAAATTCTCCTGGGAGCAGGATGTGTGGTCGAGCGGCACTGGATTAACAGCAAGGCCTTCATATCCCTCTGCTTCTCCATGTGCCGCACGTCTGTGGTTGCGCATGACACGCAGCATATTCTCTTTGTTTGGTTCATGCCCTGGAAACGCTCCCAACTCACCCGCCATTTGAGCAGAGGTTTCGTAGCAAATCCCGGTCATGATCGCGGTAATTGCACCGCAAATCGCACGACCTTCATCTGAATCGTATGAAATGCCGGAAGTCATCAGCAAGCCACCAATATTGGCAAAGCCGAGGCCGGTTGTACGGTACTCATATGAGAGCTTCGCAATTTGCTTTGATGGGAATTGTGCCATCAAAACAGAGATTTCGAGCACGATCATCCAAAGCCGTGTGGCATGTTCAAAGCTTTCCACATCAAAAGCGAGTGGATTTTCAGCCGTTGCTGCCGCCTTGTCCCGGAATTGTAACAAGTTTAGCGATGCCAGATTGCAGGCTGTATCATCCAGAAACATGTATTCCGAACAAGGGTTGGAGGCTCTAATCGGGCCGGCGGCAGGGCAGGTGTGCCAGTCGTTCATCGTCGTGTTGTAATGAAGACCAGGGTCCGCCGACTGCCAGGCCGCCGTGCCGATTTTTTCCCACAAATCTCTGGCTTTGAGCGTTTTTATTGGCTTACCGGAAATTCTTCCGATCAAATCCCAATCGCCATCTTCTTCAACAGCGCGTAAAAAGCCGTCTTTCAGAGAAACTGAGTTGTTTGAATTTTGTCCAGAGACTGTCAGATAAGCATCTGAATCCCAATCGGTGTTGTAAACCGGGAATTCGATGTCTGTGTAGCCTTGCTTTGCGAGTTGGATCACGCGTTTGATATAGTTTTCCGGAACCGCTGCTTTCTTCGCCGCGCGCACTTCCCGCTTGAGAGCCGGGTTAAGCTTGGGGTCGAAACAAGTATCGCCTTCACCCGTACAGTTGATGCAAGCTTTCATGATCGATTTCATGTGCTTGGAAACAGTCTTGGAACCCGTGACGATCGCAGCAACTTTCTGCTCTTCCTTCACCTTCCATTCGATATACTCCTCGATGTCCGGGTGATCGATGTCCACCACAACCATTTTGGCCGCACGGCGTGTTGTACCCCCGGATTTAATGGCACCGGCAGCGCGGTCACCAATTTTGAGGAAGCTCATGAGCCCGGAAGATTTTCCACCGCCTGACAGCGATTCGCCTTCGCCGCGGAGATAAGAGAAGTTCGAGCCCGTACCGGAGCCATACTTAAACAGGCGCGCCTCACGGACCCATAGATCCATAATACCACCTTCGTTTACAAGATCATCCTCGATTGACTGAATGAAACACGCATGGGGTTGTGGGTGTTCGTACGAGGATTTGGATTTGACCAGTTTGCCGGTTTCAAAATCCACGTAGTAGTGGCCCTGCGCTGGCCCGTCTATCCCGTACGCCCAGTTAAGCCCGGTGTTAAACCACTGCGGAGAATTTGGCGCAACCATCTGATTGCAAAGCATAAACCGAAGCTCGTCATAAAATGCGCGCGCATCTGCTTCCGTATGGAAATACCCGCCTTTCCAACCCCAATAGGTCCATGTGCCGGCCAGACGATCAAAGACCTGGCGAGCATCCATTTCCGAGCCATAGCGCTCTGATTTAGGAAGTTTCGAAAGTGCTTCCTTATCCGCTTCTGACTTCCAGAGCCAAGACGGTACAGAATTCTCTTCGACCTTCTTTAAAATTTTAGGCACACCTGCCTTGCGGAAATATTTCTGTGCAATGATATCGCTGGCCACTTGTGACCAAGATGCTGGAACATCAATGTTTTCCAGTTTGAAGACAACGGAGCCGTCCGGATTGCGGATCTCGCTCGTTGCTTTCCGAAATTCAATACCCTCGTAAGCGGATTGGTTTTCTTTAGTGTACCGCCGTTCTATTTCCATTCTAGATTATCCTCTTTTCCAAGCCTGCTTCCGCATCAGAACTTACGCCCCTGAAATCAGGCATAATTTATCCGTCGACCCGCTTCTTACCGCCAGCCCACATCTTCCCATTTTTTAACGCCTGTTGTTTTCCCAGCTCTTGACCCTTCAGCCCTGAAAAAGCGCTTTGAATCCGAGCAACAACCCCAACTGATGTTTTTATGCCCATCGGGCTAAAAATCTATATCTTGTTGTTACGATAGGTGCAAACACTAAATATAGTATTAACAATCTATTTTTGCAACAATTACGCAACTACCATCGCGGCTGTATTCTCTTACAAAATCTGGGCAAAATTATCCTTTTCCACCAGTTCGGATGGAAGATAAAAACCCATATTTTGGAAGGAACTGAAACTGTTGAATGCAGAAGCTTTCGCTTCTCCCCCGCTCATATTTTCAGTTCAACGCCACTCTGACGGTGAAGTTAGTCAGACTCGGTTTTCGGCGTCAAGATATTGTCATGCATTTTCTAAAAAAAACTACATCTAGTATTCTGAATGTGGATTATGAGGAAAAACTTCAAAAAAAGATTCACCAAAGAATCAAGACTTTGGGTCGATTTACGGCAAAGGCGTGACAAAAAGTGTATTGAATTCTTAAGAATTCCGCGACTCATGATTCTCTGCGCTTGAGATGTGGAAATCCGGCCGAATCAAAAAGAGAATCAGATCCCCTGTGCGGTATTTTTTGTAACGCCCATATTGATGCTCGCTTCCATATCAACCCGGAGTTGAGATGCATGATTGGCGAAAAATACACCTGTTGATTTGATCGAAGAAATCCTGTCTACGCGGAAATGACGAAAATCCCCCCTGAGTTCGCACCAACAACCCAATACGGCGACTTGAACATGATAAGTGAGGACCAACGGTAAAACGTGTCGCTCGCTTTCAGTCTCATCAAGAGACCGATACCTTATTTTCAGCTTTTCAGAGTTTCGAACCGCCTTCCTGAGGGATTCGAAAATCGAACTGTCGGATTGTTCGATACCCCAATCCGAAACTTGTAATCCCAGAGGTTCAGACCAGGTGTCGCCAATTTTCTCAAAGACGCGATCGGCAGCCGTCTGCAGGTTTTTGTCTCCAGTCCGCTTGAGAAGACACAGTCCCACCATGATCGCTTCGCGTTCTTCAATATCAAAATTTAACGGTGGGAGGTCATACCCCGGACGCATGATGTATCCCACGCCAGCTTCGCCTTCGATTGGAATACGCATGGATTGGAGTGTCGCCATATGGCGATAGACCGTGCGGGTCGTAACTTCCAGTCGATCCGCGATCATCTGCGCTGTAAGCGGTTTGCTTGCTGCGCGCAGCATATTGATAATCTCAAAAAGACGATCAGTCCGTTGCAATTCATTCTCCTTGTTTTGATTCTACCAAAACCATACTGACAAGGTGCTGTCAGTATAGGGTTGGTATCTTTGGAAATCGAATGAATCTTCAAAGTAGGGAAAATGTCTCAAAACCAAAGGAATGTAGGGATCGCACTTCTCTTGCTGTCGGCACTCGTCTTCTCAACAGCAGGATTGTTCACAAAAGGCGTTTCAGCAAACGCGTGGGATGTAATTTTCTGGCGCGCATTCTTTGCAGCAATATTCACAACAGGTTTCATTTACTGGCGCGGGAGATCAAAATCAGAGTTTCTCCATATGGGAAAAGTCGGATGGATCGTTGCAGCAATTGGAGCCTCTGGAACAGCAGCCTTCATTCCGGCATTCAAGTTGACGTCCGTGGCAAATGTCTCTCTGATTTACGCGTCTGCTCCGCTCCTTGCAGCAATTTTCGCTTGGATATGGATAAAAGAAACGATGAGTTGGCCAGCGGTATTTGGATGCGCTGCTGCCTTTATCGGGGTTTTGTTCATCGTGGGCGGATCGCTCAAGAGCATCAATCTTCAAGGCGATATGCTCGCCCTATGGATGACCATCGTTTTGGCGGCAATGATGGTAATCTACAGAAAGTTTCCTGAAACACCATCAGCTGGCCCCTCGGTTGTCAGTTGCTTGTTCTTGCTACCGCCCGCGATCTACTTTTCAAATCCGTTTATGGTCTCTCTGACAGAAATTGCGATTTTATCCGCTTTCGGATTGGTGTTCGCGTTTGCATCTGTGACGTTGGTAGAGGGGGCAAAACGACTGCCTTCCGGCGAGACCGCTCTTTTGAGTTCGCTGGAGGCGCCATTTGCAATCATTCTTGCCTGGATTATCCTGTTCGAGGCACCTCCTTTGCCAACGATATTGGGAGGAGTTTTGATCATGGTCGGTGTGTTTGCCAGTCAGGCTCGCAACATTAAGTGGAAAGGAGAGGGGAAGTGGCATCCGCAACAAAACTGAACGGAACCTTGCGTACATTTATTGAAAATCAGCCAATGTTTTTCGTCGCAACAGCGGCGCAAGATGGACGCGTAAACCTTTCACCGAAAGGGATGGACACCCTTAAGGTGGTCGATGACCAAACCCTTATCTGGTTAAATCTAACCGGCAGCGGAAATGAAACCGCCGCGCATGTGCGTGAGCTCCCCCGTATGACGATCATGTTTTGTGAATTTTCGGGAGAGGCCAAAATCTTAAGGGTTTACGGACAGGCCGAAGTCATTCACCCCAGAGATCCGCAATGGGCGGACACTGTCATTCAATTCGAAACCTTGGCCGGTTCAAGGCAAATATTCAAGCTGGATATTGAGTTGGTGCAGCTTTCCTGCGGAACTGGAGTCCCTAAAATGACGCTAGACCACCAACGTGGTCCAGCGGAACTGCTGCCGTTCTACGAAGACATGGGCGAAGAGGGGGTTAAGGCATACTGGCGGCGAAAAAACCTCCGCAGCATTGATGACAAACCCACTGGCATTGAATGATGTCTTCGACGTGTTGTCAGCTAATTGAAAGATGCAAAAGGTCTAGACCCTTCTTCTGCTTCGCTGTTCTCGGAACCTAAGTTTTCACTCTCTAGTTCTGCTGTGATCTGTTCGAAGGCTTCTTCTACAGCGTCTTTTGTTTGATCGGCTTCGACTTCAGAGTCGGACTCATCGTCAACAACCTTGAACGTTGGACGGCTTGTTTTATTGAAAGATTCTAAATCCACGATGAGTTCGTCGAGTGATGTCAGTAGTTTGTAATCGGGGTTCGCTTGCAATCTTTCCAATGCTTCGTCCCGTAGAGATTTAAGTTGATTAATCGCTTCCATGTGAAGTCCTCCCGCGTTTGTTTATGCAACAGACCATCGCCATCAAATAAGACCTCAGTCAGGCCTCTTTCGGGCAATTTGGTGGAAGTATGTCAGGAATCAAAAATATTCGATAACGTTTGATTTCAGTCTGCAACAAACGCAGGTGCGTTGCGATATTCATAATCCTTATGAACCGCACGTGCAGCCAGCCACGTGCCGAAGGCAAACATCGCAAAACCTGCTGGTAAATCCATCAAATGATGGCCGCCATGAACAAAGATACCGGGCAGGATTAACAGGTTCAGAACCAAAAAGAGTTGCGCGATGACGGGAACATTCCGTGCGGCATAGATTGCAGTGAAAGCAAGCACTGCGTGATAGGAGGGGAAGGCAATCAAGCCGCGGATTTCCTTCGGTGAAATCAAGCCAGGCCCGGACTCCCCGATATGCAACAGATCTTTTGCATACTCCTCATCGACAATCGGGTTAATGGCTGCCCACATTTCAGGCGAAAGGATATACATAGACTTTGCGCCCAAGGTCGGGAAAAGTCCCCAGAAACAAATTGTCAGCGTCGCTGTGATGGTAACAGAGGTGATCATGATATGAAGATCGCGCATCCGACCAGAAAGACCAAGGATTACAACCAGCATTGCAAATTGTGGAATGGTGGTCATATAGGCGATTTTTAAAATGTAGGTGGGGATTGGGTTTTCTGCCGCCAGCGCCATAATATCCGGCCAGTAAAACCCAAACATGGCATCTATCTGCGCAATAGGGACATCAATAAGAGGCCTCACAATTGGAAGAAGGAGGTAATTGAACAAAGAAAGACAGGCCGAGAAAAAGATGAACGCTCCCGTACAAATAAGTGCCGAAGCAATGCGTTCGCTGCGCCCTTTAAGACGGTAAAACATACCCAGTGGGATCACCAAAAGTACGAGTGCGAGCAAGCCTGCATAGCCAAGAAAATCAACCTCGGATCCTTTGTAGAGGATCAGTGCGACATCGACCATGCCAGCTGCTATGCCAACGGTCAGCATCATGAGTTCTGCAGGTTGAAGGCGAAGTTTCTCGCACAGCGTATAGCGTAATTGCATTATGTCCCCCGACATGATCAGTCCGGGGAACCCTTAGCATTCAGGCGTTAAAAAACCTTCAAGACGTCGGATACAAAATAGTCAGTCTAAGTCTTTAGCGGCACCTTCGGCACAGAGCCGCCACGGCCACCATTGCCTTTACCCCGTGGTCTGGGTTTTGGCTTCGTCTTTGGCTTTGTGCCTGTCGTCTTTGCCTTTGTTTTGGGCGATGTGCGTTTTGGCTTGACGGGCTTGTCTTCGATGACATCCAGTTTGAGACTATCGCCGTTCTCCTCGGATTTCTCGAGCGTCACTTTCACCGTGCCACCAAGCTTCAATTTTCCGAAAAGGACTTCATCGGCTAACGGTTTTTTGATGTATTCCTGAATCACGCGACCAAGTGGACGTGCACCCATTTTGTCATCAAACCCTCTCCCGGCCAGCCAGCTGATCGCATCCTCAGACAATTCGAACGTCACATTGCGTTCGGCAAGTTGTGCTTCCAACTGCATGATGAATTTTTCGACGATTTTGTGAACCACCGGTGTCGGGAGCGTGTTGAATGGTACGATCGCATCAAGGCGGTTACGGAATTCAGGTGCAAACAAGCGATTGATCGCTTCTTCGTCGTCACCAGTCCGCTTTGTAGAGCCAAAGCCAATCGCTGCTTTTTGCATGTCTGCAGCGCCAGCATTTGTTGTCATGATGATGATCGTATTGCGAAAATCGACTTGCTTACCGTTGTTGTCTGTAAGCTTCCCGTGATCCATAACCTGCAACAGGATGTTAAACAGATCCGGATGCGCTTTCTCGATTTCGTCAAGCAGCAAGACACAATGCGGGTGTTGATCGACACCGTCAGTCAGCAATCCACCCTGGTCAAATCCCACATATCCCGGCGGGGCACCGATCAAGCGCGATACCGTATGCCGTTCCATGTATTCAGACATGTCAAACCGTAGCAGTTCCACACCAAGGGCACTTGCTAATTGGCGGGCAACCTCTGTTTTACCCACACCAGTAGGACCGGAAAACAGATACGAACCAATCGGCTTGTCCGGTTCCCGAAGTCCGGCACGCGAGAGCTTGATTGCAGCAGACAGCGCATCAATGGCCGCATCCTGGCCATAGACGACGCGTTTCAACTGCGTGTCCAAATTGGAAAGAACCACCGCATCATCCTTGGATACGGATTTCGGCGGAATGCGAGCCATCGTCGCAATTGTTGCCTCTATGTCTTCTACACCAATGACTTTCTTGCGTTTTTCTGCCGGCACGAGCATTTGGGAAGCACCGGTTTCGTCGACGACATCAATGGCTTTGTCCGGCAGTTTCCGATCGTTGATGTAACGAGCAGACAATTCCACCGCAGCCTTCATGGCGTCATCGCTGTATTTGAGTGAATGATACTCCTCGAAGTAAGGCTTAAGACCTTTCATGATCTCAATCGAATCTGGAATTGAAGGCTCTTTGATATCAATTTTTTGGAACCTGCGAACCAGTGCCCGGTCCTTTTCAAAAAACTGCCGATACTCTTTGTATGTGGTCGAACCAATACAACGGATCGTACCGGAAGACAGCGCAGGCTTAAGAAGGTTTGATGCATCCATTGCACCACCCGAAGTTGCACCCGCACCAATAACCGTATGAATCTCGTCGATAAACATGATCGCGCCAGGTGTTTCCTCGATTTCTTTCACGACCTGTTTCAAGCGCTCTTCAAAATCACCCCGGTAACGTGTACCTGCCAACAACGTACCCATATCCAGTGAGTAAATCGTGCTTTCCAAAAGAACTTCTGGCACATCCTTTTCGACGATCCGCTTTGCTAGGCCCTCTGCAATAGCCGTTTTACCCACTCCAGGATCCCCGACGTAAAGAGGATTGTTTTTGGAGCGGCGGCACAAGATTTGGATCGTGCGGTTGACCTCTGCTTCCCGGCCAATCAAGGGATCTACACGGCCTGCTTGTGCTTTTTCGTTGAGGTTGATGCAATAGCTTGCCAGAGCATCGCCTTGTTTGGGGTTGTCCTCATCGCCCATGGCGGTCTGATCGTCATCGATGCCGCGAACGGGGCGCATTTCAGACGAGCCTGCACGCTTCGCAATGCCGTGCGAGATAAAATTAACCGCATCATAGCGCGTCATATCCTGCTCCTGTAAGAAGTAGGCCGCATGACTTTCTCGCTCGGCAAAAATCGCAACAAGCACGTTAGCCCCGGTAACTTCTTCCCGCCCTGATGATTGAACATGGATGACGGCACGCTGTATCACACGTTGAAAGCCTGCTGTCGGCTTGGAGTCCTCATTATACCCGGTCACCAAATTTGCCAATTCGGTGTCGATATAGTCTGTCAGGTTCTCACGCAGGAGATCAAGATTGACGTTGCAAGCCTTCATAACCGCAGCGGCATCTTCATCATCCACCAACGCGAGCAGGAGATGCTCAAGCGTTGCATATTCTTGACTACGCTCATTTGCGTAGGTCAACGCTTTATGGAGTGCTTTTTCCAAACTGTTCGTAAACGAGGGCAAATTCCTATCCGTCCTATTTTTTTTCCATTACGCATTGCAATGGATGTTGGTGTTTTTGTGCGAAGTCCATAACCTGAGTAACCTTGGTCTCGGCAACCTCGTAGGTATAAACCCCACATTCCCCCACGCCATTGTTATGCACATGAAGCATTATTTGCGTTGCCTGTTCCTGGGTTTTTGAAAAAAACCTCTCCAGTACATGAACAACAAATTCCATCGGTGTAAAGTCATCATTCAATAAAAGTACCCGGTAAAGGCTTGGTTTTTTGGTCTTCGGTTTAGTCTTTGTTGCCAGACCCGTGCCAGCGTTGTCATTTTGATCGGGCGTATCGTCGTCTTGCATTAATATAGGATCTGGCAATTTCATTTTTAAGGTCAGTCGCAGGCTTGGGATAATTCGGTTTTCAGGGTGCACCGCAATGCGAACGATGCGCCGCTAATCCCGTAATATAATGCATGGAAACGATGCTGCAATAGGCGCGTTAACCACCGTTACCGAAACAGTTTGACCAACACGGCCTTCACAATTCAAAACAATTTTATCGAAATTTGCAACGAATGATTCGGCTTAAACCGTTTGGTAACCAAGCCGCTGTAGGTTTCGTTGCTATCGGGCTGGAGTAATTGGCTCAAGGTTTAACAAGCATACCCTCTTAGATGAGGGGGAAAAGACGGGGAAAAGGTATTGCGTACCCTATCTGCTTTTTACGTTGGTCGCTTAATCGTCACAACGATTATGGTTTTGTTCATGGTCTCTGCTGTTGGCGGAACCGACCAGGCCAGCGCTAATCCAAAATATGCGGGAATAGTTATTGATGCCAAAACAGGCAAAACACTCTATTCCTATCGCGCAGATTCAAAGCGTTACCCGGCATCACTGACAAAAATGATGACGATGTACATGATGTTTGATGCATTAGAGAGCGGCAAACTCACCAAAAAAACGCGGATCCGCATGTCAAAATATGCAGCGTCAAAACCGCCTTCCAAAATAGGGATCAAGCCCGGCAGAACAATTGCTGCAGAACATGCGATATTGGCCCTAGCCACGAAATCTGCCAATGACGTGGCGGCAGCGGTTGCAGAGCATTTGGGCGGCACAGAAGCAAATTTTGCTAAGATGATGACGAGAAAAGCGCGCCAACTTGGTATGAAGCAAACCACGTTTAAAAATGCTTCCGGTCTGACGGCGAAAGGGCAGTTAACCACCGCACGCGATATGGCGAAGCTTGGCGTTGCGCTTCGTGAGCATTTTCCGCAGCATTATCATTATTTTTCGCGCCGCAACTTCAAGTACGGCAAAACAAATTATCGCAATCACAACCGTTTGTTGGGAGCCGTTAAGGGCGTAGACGGAATCAAAACTGGTTATACCCGCGCTTCCGGCTTCAATCTCGTGTCTTCAGTGGAGGCAAATCGTCGTTCAATCGTTGCTGTTGTGCTTGGTGGGAAATCAGGCAAAAGCAGAAACGCGCAAATGCAAAAACTCATTTCGCGGTATCTCAAAAAGGCTTCGAGAGGTTCTAAGAAACGTTTAATCGCTTCCAGAAAACCAGTCACATCTTTCACGGTGGCATCTGCACAAATTCGGCTTCCCAAGCGCGGTCCGATACCCGTTTTCAGAGAAACGGTGATTGCAAAGAAAACCGTTGAACCAACCAAAACTGTAACCATTGCCTCCCTTGCAGCTGTCAAACCGGCGCCCGAGTTCAATCAGGAGTCTGTTGCCAAAAGGCTGAGCCAAGCGACAGTCCCGGCAGTTCGGCCTCAAGCTGAGATTGGTTATGTCGACCCGGTAACTACCTCCAGCACGCCCATGCCAGATAAGCCACAAGGTTGGGTTATCCAGATTGGGGCTACCGAGAGTAAGCAGGGGGCGATCGGTCTTCTGGAAAAAGCCAGGGTAAAAGCGCCGAGTATTTTGAAAAACAAGAGCATCTATACCGAGACAGTTGAGAAGGGCGATGAGGTTCTCCATCGCGCCAGATTTGCGGGGTTCTCCGGAAAAACAGATGCTCGTAACGCCTGTAAAGCATTGAAAAGAAAGAAAATAGCCTGTTTGGCTTTAAACACATAAGTTCAGTCTAAAGGACGCGTCTGGTCCGTTTTGTTTTGCGTATAAGGAATTCAGACATGAGTAAGAAAAAGGCCACGCTGGCCTTGTCAATCGAGAAGCGTATCCTTGGCCTCATTGATGCGCGCAGCAAGAAAGGTGGAGCCGCCACTGTCGGGGTGGACAGCCTTCATCAGTTTCCGATGAGCAGCGCGGATCTCCTCCGTACTCGCACCCGCAACAAGACCAAGGATTTGATAAGCCTCCTCCTTGGTCATGGGGCCAGAGCCCGCCGTGCTTCCTTGCCCAGATCCCTCTCTCGGGTCCGCGTTTTCACGCCAACTGGGAATCCGGCGGTCAAGGTACGCTTCCATTAAAGCAGCGCTTTCCTGATCATCGTTGAGATCTGCGTAAAGATCCAGCAGGTCCGATTCAGCCATAGCGGACAATAACTGCCCTTCTTGAAGGCCAGTCAAAACCAACCCGTCCAGTTCTCCGGTTTCATGGTCTAACCGCATCTCGAGCCAGGCTGATCGCACGGTAGAGGATTGTCTTGGGCTAGTTGGGGAAATTCTACCTACGTTACGATTGCGTGCCCACCAAATCACCCCGGCTGCTATTAAGGGAAATCCCAAACCGCCTCTGCCGACAGAGGTGAGGGCAACGCCAGTGATCACGGCCAATAGGGGGCCGATCTTGCGAATGCCAGAGGCGATTGCAGCAGGAGAGGCATTCACGAACGCCAACAAAAAACACAACACCACAAGAAGGATGGCAAAGGTAGTCAGATAATATCCCATATGATGACAATAGGATGGATTGTTACCGTTTCAACTGCTCGAGCAGGGCTTGGGCGCTTTTGCCACGATGATTCTCAAGGGCAGTTTTGCCGCCGGTCGCAAACGCCGCAACGGCCTTGAGCAATTCCTCAAGTTCTTTCGCTGAGGAACTCGACAAACGCATATACGCCCCATTGGTCAATCTCGCAACTTCCCGAAATGCATGTTCTGCGTCTCTGTCCATTCCTTCTTGAAACATAAATGCCTTTACCCCTTTCAATCCGAGCTTTCCAGCCAGATCACAGATACGATCAACCGGTTCTTCCATTGCATCGCCAATGTAAACAAGCGCTGCTATGCGATGTTTCGAAGACTCTTTGTTTGCGTGCATGAAGACCTTGGAAATTTGCGTTGTGCCACCTCTGCAGTCGATCCGGGTCATCATTTGAGCTAGCGAAGCAGGGTTTGTTACCCATTTGGAAGCCCGGCATTCGCCGAAGCCACGAAAGTAGACAAGTTGCACCGCCAGACCGGACGCAGCCCCTGCAACCTGAAACATCGAGGCCTGAATTTGACAGGCTCTATCCCAGGTTGGTTGCCGGCTCATGGTTGCATCAAGTGCAAAAACCAGGCGGCCACCAGGTGTGGAGGCAGTCTGTTCAGCTGCTTTTAAGAAGCGGGCAATGTCTGATGATGAGGATTTTTCTTCGGCAACAGCCTTCTCACCACGCTCCATCGGGACGGATTTCTTCACCATGATGTGAAGATTGGTGCTTTTTGAAGAGATTGCAAGTTGTGAAGCGAGTTTTCGGTTGCCGGATACCGGCAACCGAATAAAGTTTTAATCAGCTTTTGCCTTAGTGGAAGATTGCTTTGCCTTGTTTTTGCGGCAAAGGATCTTCGGCAAATCATCGCCGCTCAGCGTTAGCAGTGCCTCTTCTGAGGCATATCCCATCGCTGCAGCTTCCTTTGTGAGAACCTCAACGGCTTTTTCAAGCTGGAGAATTCTGGCTTCTTTGAGCTGAACTCTCTCTTCGCTGTTTACAATTTCTGACTTCAGTTTGTATTCGAAGTCTTCTGCAGTGACTTTTGCTTCTGAATATTTGGCATTCAGCTTCTCGTAACGAGCCTGGATGTCAGCAAGATCGATCGCCAACAGCTCATTATCCTTGGTCAAACTGTCGACATGGATCTTTTGATTTGCAAAAGACTTTTTAGCCTCGCTAACTTCCAGTTCGGTCTGCATCAACTTCTGCTGAAGGCTGTCAATTTTGCGCTTGCATTCAGATGTTTCTGAAATCGAAACCTTGTAGCGTTCCTCAAGATCAAGGTTTGCATCACGCAATTTAGCGATAATCCCCTTGTTTTTCTTGATATCAGCTGCCTGAGAGCTCTTAACCTCATTGACTTTGTTAAGCTCTTTGAGTGTTTTTGAGTGCTCCTCACGGTCAAGTTTTTGCTGTTCTTCCAGCAGACTTACCCGTTTTTGGTTTTCGGCATTTTTCGAACTCAATTCACGGAACTCATTTGCAAGCTTCTCCGAAGCTTTTCGAAGAGTCGCATACTTGCTTTCGATCGTCTCAAGCTCAGTGATCTCAATTTCAGCCTTTTCAAGGTATTCGGACATTTGTTCCGATCTTTGAATAAGGATTTTTAGAAGCTGCGCGCCACTTTCAATCTGAGATTTCGTATCCGAAACCGTTTGTTGACGGCGATGCAGTTCCAAAATTCTCTGGGATTGAGAATCTGAAAAACTAACTTCAACAGGTTTTTCAGCCACGGGAGTCATTTTCTTCTCCTGTTTTGCAAATTCCTGCGTGATTTCTTGTGCAATTGCGTCCTCAAGATCACCGGTTGCATCCAGCAGCCGAAGCTCTTGTGAAATTGCTAATTGACGATCTGCAGCCGCCATCACGTCTTTAAGATTTGATGTCGATTTCGCTTCTGCAGTGCGATGTATTTCTGGGGTGCGAAGGTGATCTTCGTCTACAACGATCGATCTAGCCCCTGCCATTTTACTCATAACTGACCTCTACTAAATTTCAGTCTGGAGCGCAGGTTATCTAAAATTTTATAAAAATCACTTCCAAATTGTATTAATCATTAAACTTAAGCTTAAATGTAAACTTTTGAAAATTAACAAGTCTTTCCAATCACAGGGGCAAGTTTGGTTAATTGCACCCCGTCAAACGAGGTTTCATCAGATCCCGCACATCTCACCAAACTGTGTATGGGATAACTGGGCGAGCAGCTCTATTCTTTAAGTCTTCTTAGGAGAATTTGATGTTACGCAGCGTTTTGATACTTTTGTTTTTCATTCATTTTTCGGTGCCGCTTGCGGCGCAATCTCAGTCTACACCTCCAGAAAGTCAGGTACAGTCGGGTAACATGACGTTCGAGCGGATGGCTGACATCGTTCTGGCTTTAGATCCTGACGCAAAAATTCACGAAACAGCGATGCAGCTCACCATTCAACAAGTCCCGATAACGATCGTGACAGATGCAAAAGCCAACCGAATGCGAGCCTTTGTGGCCTTCAAAAACTTGGATGGTGTGGATGGCCAGGTATTATATCGGATGCTTCAGGCGAATTTTGACAGCGCGCTAGACGCCAGATATGCGATCGCGAAAGGCCATCTTATCAGCGTGTTCGTTCATCCTTTGGCAGAGCTACAGAAAGACCAGTTTATTGAAGGACTGGGCCAAGTGGCGAACCTCGTTATAACCTATGGTACAGCTTATACGTCTGGGGCAATGACATTTGGGGGAGGGGACAGTCGCAACCTACATCGAAAACTGATTGATGAATTGCTGGAAAAAGGCGATCAAATCTAAACGGTCCTAAACCGGTTTTGACTTCGGGGTATCAAATTTAACCCGGTTTTGCCGTCGTTCGACCATTCCTCTCACGCCCATAAGATTTTCTACGGAGAGCGACATTTCGCTTGTCACTTTGTCTCTCCCATTGAGTTTCGAAGCGTATAAAGCATCATCAGCACGGCTAAGGACATCAACCAACTCTTCCTCACCGTGCCGCTGTGCTACACCAAAGCTTGCAGTGATGAACACGCCATCCTGCCCACACAATTTGCTCTCTTTGACAGACTTGCGGATTTCTACGGCCAATTGGGTGGTATCGTGAATTGATTTGCCTGGCACGATCATCGCAAATTCTTCACCGCCAATGCGCGCAGCAATGCATTCTGCCGCACAATGTTGTTCGAAAAGTTCGGCAAACTCGGCAATGAGTTGGTCTCCAAATGCATGTCCATAGGTATCGTTTATTTCTTTGAAATGATCAATGTCCGCCAAAATAATACAGACCGGCCTGTCTTGGGATGCACCGAAGAAACTCATAGCCTCGATTTCAAATCCACGGCGGTTTCGGATGCGGGTAAGCACATCTGTCACAGACGTTTGACGCATGTCATTAAAGATTTCGCGACTAAAAATGATCAAAAGTGTCATCGCCATTGAAACGGCGCAAACTGCAATGCTTAGATGCAGCGTAATGAGGAACAGTTCTTTGCTGTAGTTTTCCTGCGTCAGAGGTTCGCCCGTGAAAACCGCAATTGCAATCGGTCTGGCTATATTCTGAAGGATGCTAAGGATGCAAATACCAAACAAAATCTTGTCAAGCGTGCCCGAGACGTATCGATGAATGCCATAGATCCCGATTGAAAAAATAACAGCAGTCCCGATGTTCGCGCTAAACGATCCCAGCCAAAAATTTTCGACATACATATAGTAGCTGTATATGCAGACATGGATGCCAGTCGCTAAGGACAGCAAACCCATACGAAACTGGCCACTGTAGTGGTGCTGAATACCAGAAGCTAAAATCGCTGTTCCGACCGCATAAATAATAACAACCAAAATATCTCCCCAAAATTCAGGAAGCGAGTCATGAACGATGTCAAACAAGAATGCGGATACAGCAAAAAGGTATGCAGTGGCGATCAGAAAAACTGCTTGATTGGGTTTGGTCCGGTGAATAGAGACAAACCCGATTGCAAAGATTAAAAATACCAATGGATTAAGAAGTTGAAAATACACATCCATATATTTGGCCCGCCCAGCTCTCGTGCATTATTCCGTAATACTTCAATATAGCGGCACTTCTTTCAATCTGTACAATGAAAAATGGATAAATTTACAGTTATTTGTAAGTAAACTCATAGACCGCGTGGAACATCGCGCCAAAATTGTCCTGTCTGACCATTCTGTTTTCCGACGTCGTATAGCGCACGCATGTAAACCGGATCGAACAATTCGTCGGGTTTTAAATCAAAGTCATCCGGGATTTCCGCATAGTTAAACTCAATCCTGTTGTTTTGAGCATAGGTGTATAACCGTAGAGCATCACCAGCGGTTTGCTGTTTGATAAGCGTATCAATGGAGCGGGTAGCAATTTTGATGGTACTGGCTCTGATAACCTCCCGTTTCGGCGCAAGGTTCGAGTTGATCACCACAAACAATCGGCGTTCAAGCTTGACGTTCCGATTTTCGATTTCGTCGATACTGAGATGAGCTGGTAGTAAAACGGCATTGTCCGTAGTACCGCCGTCAACATGGAGTTCTTGCCCCTTTTCTCCAGCCGCTTCCACATCAATGAGAACCGGAGGAAAGGCGCCCGGTATTGAAATTGACGCGAGAATGACCTGGCGAAACAGTCGCAGCGCTTTGGCGTCGCCACGTCTGGCAATTTCGCCCATGTTCCAGATTACCGGCCGCTGTGCATCCAAGTTGGTTGTCCCCACGAGCAGATAACGCCCGGTTTCATATTCTGCAGCAACTTCACGCAGGAATTGAGGCGTGACATATTTGGCGATTAGTTTTTCCAATGGACCTGAATCAGCGACCGATGAACCTCCCAGCAATCCTCCCAATCCGATTGGCCGCACGAGATCTTTTGTCGAATAAGTCGTATAAAACTCAGTGAGAAACGCATCATACCTTGGCCCCATAAAGGCAAAAGGCGCAATGATCGCGCCTGTACTTACCCCGGTCACAATAGAAAACTGCGGCCGATTGCCTGCCTCGGTCCAACCGTTTAGAAGTCCCGCGCCATAAGCGCCTTTCGCCCCTCCGCCTGAGAGAACAAGGAAGTCCTGTCTTTTTTTGCCAGTTTTAGGGTCGATGGTAATTTTTAGCGGAGGTGTTTTGCGAATTTCATCAGGATCGACTTCGCTAACTCTGGCATCTCCCCATACCCGAATAAGTGAGGACTTGAAATCGGGAACTTGCACCGAAGCAAGAACTTCCTCGGGCAAGCTCTCACGCTGACCCACGCATGCCGATAAGCACAAGATCAGAAGCAGGCTTATGAATGATTTGAAAGTCAACGTGGTACTCGACTGGTTGAATTTATTCTTTAACGACGATTAAAGCTTGGCCGCAAGCTTCTGTCCATTCGCTTTGATCGTATCCATATCTCCCATAACTCCGGGAGGTCCCATGCGCTGCCCCGCATGGCGAGGGATGACATGGACATGATAATGGTAAACTTCTTGTCCTCCTGCATCCTCGTTAAATTGTTGAATGGTTATTCCATCAGCATCAAAGGCTTCCATAGCAGCCTTAGCAATTTTTTGGACAGTTTTATGAACCTCAGCGACTGCTTGTGGAGCACCGTCAAGAATGTTCCGAAAAGGTGTTTTCGGAATCACCAGACAATGGCCTTCGCCGCGGGGCATGATGTCCATGAATGCATAAGTTTCGGTGTCCTCATACACCTTGAATGATGGCATTTCGCCGCGCAGAATTTTTGCAAAGACATTGTTCTCATCATAGGCAGAAGCAGTCATATTGGCTCGTTTCCTTTTTTGAATGGCGCATGCTCTTTCAACAGTTGATTATGTCTATCAACTTCGCGCCGTTCATGCACGAGATAATCTTCGACTGCATTGCGCAAACCCGGATGGGTGATCCAATGAGCAGATCGCGTTGTTACCGGAACATAACCCCTTGCCAGCTTGTGAGCGCCTTGCGCACCGGCTTCAACCCGCTTCAATCCATTCTTAATTGCAAACTCGATTGCCTGATAATAGCAAACCTCAAAATGCAAAAAGGGTACGTCTTCGAGGCAACCCCAATGGCGTCCATATAAACATTCATCTCCAATAAAGTTTATCGCACCAGCAATGTATTCTTCATTACGTTTTGCCAAGACTAACAGTGTTCGGTCGGGAAGTTGCTCGGAAATCAGCGAGAAGAACTCTCGCGTTAGATAGGGAGTGCCCCATTTGCGTGCACCGGTATCTTGGTAAAAGGAGAAAAAACGGTCCCATGTTCGTTCCGTAACTTCATTGCCTTTGAGAACATCAATAACAATCTGCCCATCATCAAGCGCGGCTTGGCGTTCCTTTTTGATATTTTTCCGTTTTCTGGAGGAGAGGGCCATCAAGAAATCATCAAACGATGCGTAGTCGTCATTCAGCCAATGAAATTGCTGGTCAGTCCTTTGCAGGTAGTTTTGTTCACCGGCATTTTGCCACTCGTCCAGCTCCATAAACGTGATATGTGCGGATGATACGCCCATGCGCTGACACAATTGTTTCAAACCCTCAGCGAGTGCTTCTATTCTGGTTTTCCGATTTGGGCAGTCAGGTACCAAAAATCGTGGGCCGGTAGCGGGCGTAAAAGGCACTGAACATTGCAGCTTTGGATAATAATCCCCGCCTGCACGCATAAACGCGTCGGCCCAACCATGGTCAAAAACGTACTCACCTTGACTGTGGTTTTTCAAGTAGCATGGTAATATGCCTAATAGCGCTCTGTCCTGTGTTTCCAAAAGCAGATGTTGTCCAAGCCAGCCGGTTTCCGCAGTCGCCGATCCTGATTTTTCCAAGGCATACAAAAACTCGTGGGTGACGAAAGGATTTACCGGCGCACCATTCAGCATGGCGTTCCAGATTGTCGGTTCAATCTCCGCTAAAGAGTTTGCAATACGGATTTGGTACGTGTCACTCACGATCTTTAATCAAGTGCTGCGTTTTAAAGGGTCAAGGCAAGAAGCCTTCAAAAGTCGGTTGATCTGCAAAACGTGCACTAAATGCCGCATCTGCCTCGTTTTTGACCGTCCAGCTGATGATCGGCCGATTTGTTTTCCTGAAATCGCTCACGAACTGCGTCTCAAGGTTCTTCAATTCATAAGAGACAAATGAAACATTTGTCTTCTCGGCAATCTTACGATGTTGCTCATACTTGCTTTCGCCCCCATACGCTGTAAGCCCTAAGGCCAGATGAGCAGCCTGTTTGCGCGCATCTTCCAGGATATGATGGTGGAAGGACATAATGACCACGTTGCCTTCATAAGCTTTCAAATCTTCAGAAACGGCCTTAACAAAACCAGCATCCGCGCCTTTTCGTCCTTTCAGCTCCAGCACCAGACCGACTTCTCCATCAACAAGTTCCAACAAATCCCGCAGTGCCGGTATTTTGTCTCCTGAATCTAGTATTCTCAGATTTGAAAGCTCAGAATAAGCCTTGTCCCTTATTTCGCCGGATTTTCCTGTCATTCGCTCCAACTCATAGTCGTGAAAAACCATGGGTACCCCATCTAACGAAGGCTGAAGATCTACTTCAATTGCATATTCCTGTCGCACCGCGGATGCACATGCAGTCAGGGTATTTTCGTAGATTTTCTTTGAGGCGTCGTGCAAACCTCGATGGGCGATTGGCCGTTCACGGATCCAATCGACGCGGTGAAAGGGGGCCTGATCAAAATTGAGCTTCACGGAGTTGCCTCATCCTGTTTGCTGGCTATGGTAGTGACACTAATGCAAATAACAGGCAAAAGCATAAAAACAATGATCAAGTTATCTGGCGCACTCATTTTATCACTCGCTGTCGCAACGCCTGCGATGGCCACTGGATTTGAAATCCTCGCTCCACACCGGGCAGTGTATGATGTTTCCTTGGAAGAAGCAGAGGATCGATCAGGCATTGAAGGAATGCAGGGGCGGATTGTTTATGAATTGCGGGGAAATGAATGCGAGGGGATCGCAATCAGTTATCGGTTTGTTACCCGAATCAATACCGGGAGAGATCAGTTCGTGACAGACCAACAAAGCGCCAGTTACGAGAGCCCGGATGGAAAAGAATTCTCTTTCTCTACTAAAAGTTTTGTAAATGAACAGCCGGATCAGAGCATCAAGGGAACAGCAAAGCGCGATCAGGAAGGATTGGTTGTTACGCATGATGGCGCAGATCCACGGACGTTAAACCTGGAAAATGGCCTGTTTACGAGTTCACACCTCATTGAGGTCATGCGAAAAGCAAATCAGGGAGAAAGTTTCACGGCTCATAATGTGTTCGATGGGTCTGGTGAGGCTGATAAAGTCCTCAACAGTGCAAGTGTTATCGGCAAAGCAAAGATCATTTCTGATTTGCTGGAAGGGGAACGGGAAGAGGGGATTAAAGATCTAAGAGACAAAGAAGCTTGGCCAATCACCATGAGTTATTTCAAAAAAGACGCCGATAACTCAGCTGAATCTCTGCCCATCTATGAAGCTTCGTTTCTCCTCTACAAAGATGGCGTCACCCGTGATTTGACAATGCGTTATCCAGATTATGCCTTGAAAGCATCCCTGACAAACATCGAATATTTTGATCAAGCGCCTTGCGAACTTGAAAACTGAGTTCAGCCTTTAAATCCGCCACCATCCAGAAATGCCTGTTCCGCCGGTGTCGTATGCCTGCCCAATACTGGATTTCGATGTGGAAACCGTCCGAAACGCCGCACAATATCTCGATGTTCAAGCGCTGCTTTCAAACTTTCCTCCGAAGATCGGATAGAATGTTGTAACTGAACAGATTTTTCCTGCTCCGCAATGGCTTCGCAATGCTCATAAGGGAGGTAGAAAAAGACGCGCAATTCCTCTCTGCAATCCTTATCAAGGCCTTTATCGATCGCTCTTTTGGCAATTTCCAAAGCCAATGCGTCCTGCGAGAAACTCTTTGGGCTCCCGCGAAACATATTTCGGGAGAATTGATCAAGCAGGATGATCAAAGCAAGGGCCCCATTTGATGTGGTCTCCCATGCCGCCAATTGGCCATCGCAGGCTTGTTGATGAAGTGTTCCAAAACGTTCTTGAATTTTAGCGTCTACATCCAAGTCCTTTTTCCACCAGCCCTCATCACCAAGCTCGGCCCAAAAATCTAAAACATCATCGGATGAAATCTGATCAGCCATCGAAGTTAATCCCAAATTTTACTGCTTCGTTTCCAAATTTTTCGCGGACATGGTCGATCGCCCTTTCAGCATCAGCGCGTTTGGAGGCTTCCGGGTCAATCAAATCATAAGGATCAGCATTTTCATCTGGCCCTAAGGTCGAAACTCCAACGCCAAGCAATCGAAATTTTGTGCCATCCATCTCCGGTTTTAACAAATCCATCCCGACCCTGAAGATCTTATCTTCCAATTGAGTCGGATCAGGAACCTGTCGGGATCGAGTGCGTGTTTTAAAGTCCGCAGTTTTCAACTTTATCGTTATCGTCTGTCCGGCAATATGCTTGGATTTCAAACGTCTTGAAACCCTTTCGGCGAGCTTTCTTAAGACTGGTAGCAGAGTATCTGCGGTTGACATGTCTTGGTTGAACGTCGTTTCCGCGCTGATGGATTTGGCCCCGCTAGAGGGGGTGACGGTTCGGCTGTCTTGGCCTCTCGACAGTTTGGAAAGATGAAGTCCAATAGAACCGTAACGGCGGACAAGCTCGGTTTCGTCCATATCTTGAACGGTCGCCAGTGCCGTAATCCCGTCGTTCGCGAGCATTTTCTGGGTCACCTTTCCAACACCCCATACAATCGAGACGGGCTGCTTCCTGAGAAAATCCAATGCCTCTTCACAACCTATCACAGAAAAACCCCTTGGTTTGTTGAGATCTGAGGCGACTTTCGCAAGGAATTTGCAATAAGATAACCCGATTGAAACGCTCAGGTTCATCTCTTTTTGGATTCGGTTTGCCAGCTTGATCAGCATCTCTGCTGGACTAGCACCATGCAATCGCTCAGTACCGCTTAAATCCAAAAATGCTTCGTCAATCGATAGGGGTTCCACCAGGGGGGTGAGTTCCCGCATCATTTCCCGAATTTGGTGTCCAGCTTCAGAATATTTGTGCATGTTGGGCTTAATCACGACTGCATCGGGACAAGCCTTTAAAGCCTTGAACATGGGTTGGGCGGAGTGAACACCGCGAATTCTTGCAATGTAACAAGCTGTGGAGACAACCCCACGCCTGCCGCCCCCAATAATCACTGGCTTGTCTGCCAGTTCTGGATTGTCTCTTTTTTCAACCGACGCATAAAACGCGTCGCAGTCAATATGACCAATAACAAGCTTTTGCAGTTCGGGGTGGTCAATGATTCGCGGGCTCCCGCAAGATTTGCAACGGCGGTTTCCAGCCGAATTCCAGGTTAAACAATCCCTGCACAATGCTTGGTTTTCCGCAGTACCAATCATCCCTAAAACTCAGCGTGATCAACGGGATTGAGGGTAAGTTTTGCTTTTGAAACATCTGCAGGATCTAGATTTGAAGACGCTGCAAACGCAAGCAGGGTCGGTTCGTCGTTCAAAAGGTAATCAAGCACTGCAGACAAGAAATCGGTCGTTTCTGCCAAGGCTCTTATGTCATCGGCAGCAAGGCCAGTCAGGGAGAGAAATCTTGCCAACTGCTCTTGATCACCAGCAATGTATTGCAGCGCAGAAATCGAGATACTCGTTGCGTGTTCAGGTGTCATAAAACGTTGGTCCGTCCATCAAAGATAGCAATAGTTTCTGCGTCAGCAACGCGCCATAGACGCGCCATCAAGGCATCCGTTTCACCTGACGTAACAGCGCCCGAATGCTGTGAAAGAAATCGCGCTTTTGCGTCTATTTCATCTCGCGAAAGCGTGTTGCCGGGATCGCCTTTGGGGTCATCGACACGAGCAGTAAAGATGTTTCCATCCAACGTCCTAACAGTCACCTTTCCAACCCATTTCTCCGGATAGATCTGATTTACTTCCTCATCGAGTGTCATGGATATCCGATCAAGAAAAGAAAGCGCGGCATTGTCTTCCAAAAATCCCTCAAACTCCGCCAATCCGGCTTTGCGGTGCACAAGTATCAAACCAAGGGTGGCGGCCATGCAAAATTTTGCCTGATGAACTGAATGCGGGCGTTTGATGGGCCCCAAGACATCTATGGCGGCTTGATGCACATGACAAATCACTTCCGATACGTCCGCAGCATCCAAACCATTGTCTTCCAGGACTTTAAGCAGGGCGTCTGCTGCTGGATGGGTGTGCCGACAAGATGCATGAAACTTGAATGAGGTCTCCAATACACTCCAACGTTTTCCAAGCCGATCGACAAGTTTTTGAAAATCAGCATCACTTGAAGTGCCAGCTGCCAACCCCTGGTTGCCCTCAATAATATGCTTCGCGCCGGAAAATCCTTTCGATGCGATCCAGGCTGAAAGCAGGCCTTCGGCAGAAGACTTTGCGGTGTGAAGCTGCTTTGAATCAGCCCCATCTCTCAAAAACTCCCATAAACCAGCCGATTGTGTCCCAGCAGATCCAAAAGCACTTAGCATTTGATCCCCATCAAGTTTCAGTAAGTTTCCACAGGCAGCAGCCGCTGCAAACGTGCCCGCTGACCCTGTTGTATGAAAGATTTTGTAGTGTGATCTTCCCAAACACTCGCCAACGCGGATGCCCACTTCATATCCAGCGACGCAAGCCGTTAGAAATTCGATGCCTGAAGCCCCGATATCTTGCGCAACGGCTAGCGCGGCTGGAAAAACAATCGTTGCAGGATGAAAAACAGATCCATTATGTACATCGTCTTGCTCGGAGACATGGCTGGAAGCGGCATTGGTAAATGCCGCGAAAAACGCAGACGTAGAACGACGATTGATCAGAATTTCACTTTTGCCCTCCGTGGGGCCCATAACATGCGAGAATTGTTCGATGATTTCGATCGCACGAGAGCCTTTACCGGACAGCGCGGAACCTGCCCAATCTACATAAAGCTCTGTTATCCTTTGAAGAACATCAGTTGGTATTTCATCCTGCTGAAGCCTTGCGGCAAAACAGGCCAGTTCTTTTGTAGGACTGAGGGATACGTCTTGTTTCATGACTAATCTGCGAAACTTGTTTATCGTTTGCGTTTCGTCAACCATATTTGGTTACGGTTCGTAGTCAACTTGGGCGGTAACTCAATCGGTTTGGGAAACCGTAACAACCGGAATGCAGCAATATGGCAAAAACCATACTCATTGTTGAAGACAATGAACTAAATATGAAGCTCTTTAATGACCTCTTGGAGGCAAAGGGTTACACAATACTCCAAACCAGAAATGGCATGGAGGCCTTGGATATTGCACGTGCAAACAAACCGGACCTCATATTGATGGATATTCAATTGCCGGAAGTGTCGGGGTTGGAGGTGACCAAATGGATAAAGGAAGATGATGAAATCTCCCATATTCCTGTGATTGCCGTTACCGCCTTCGCAATGAAAGGGGATGAAGAGCGTATTCGCCAAGGCGGGTGTGAAGCTTACATTTCCAAACCAATTTCGGTCTCGAGTTTTGTGAAAACAATTCAGTTTTACATTGGCGATGGTTAGAGTGGAGTAGGGAAGTGACAGCGCGAATTTTGGTTGTTGATGATGTCCCGACCAATGTGAAGTTATTGGAAGCCCGGCTGATGGCCGAGTATTTCCACGTTTTGACAGCTTCAAATGGACAGTCGGCTCTTTCAATCTGTCAGGACGGTCAATGCGATATCGTCTTGTTGGATGTCTTGATGCCGGAAATGGATGGATTTGAAGTTTGTCGAAAAATCAAAGAAAATCCGGCAACCATGCACATCCCGGTGGTGATGGTAACTGCCCTGGATAGTCCTGAAGACAGGGTTCGCGGGCTGGAAGCAGGCGCAGATGACTTCCTGACGAAACCGGTAAATGATCTTGCATTGGTCACGCGGGTAAAAAGCCTTGTGCGCCTCAAAATGCTCACGGATGATCTGCGCATGCGTGCAGCTTCGGGCGATGAGTTGGTGATCAACAATTTCCAAAACCTGGACGAAGGCCGGCGAGGCAAAGTCGTCATCGTCGATGATCGTGTAAGCTCCTATGAGAAAGTTGTTCGTATTCTTTCTGAAAGGCATGATGTAGACGTAATCACGAACGGGAACGATGCACTTATCCGGATTGCAGAAGGTGACCATGATATTGCGGTCATATCGCTCAATCTAAATGATGTTGATAGTTTGCGCCTGTGTTCGCATATAAGGTCCCTTGAACGAACAAGAACGTTGCCCATTCTGGTCATCGCAGATGGCGAGCAAGAAAGCCTTGTGAGCCGTGCTGTTGAACTTGGTGTAAACGACTATATCCGAAGACCGGTGGATGCTCATGAGTTGAAAGCGCGTATCGCGACTCAGATGAAACGCCGTTGGTACAACGAATGCCTGCGTGAGTCGGTACAACAAACCATCGAAATGGCTGTTAAAGATCCCCTCACGGATCTTCACAACCGCAGGTACTTCGAAAATCATTTTTCTTCCCTATTCGAAAAAGCAATTTCGGCATCAAAACCGCTATCCGCGATCATGTGCGATATTGATCATTTCAAAGCGGTCAACGATACCTACGGGCATGACGTGGGTGATTCGGTGATTCGCGAGTGTTCACTCCGAATTAGGAAGAGTATCCGCAATATTGATCTCGCATGTCGATATGGTGGAGAAGAATTTGTGATCGTAATGCCAGACACCAATATCGAGCTAGCCAAAGTCGTAGCAGAGCGCATCCGGCTAGAAGTATGCGCTCATCCTGTGATCGCAGCGAATGGCTCACATCAGGTTCCGGTCACCGTCAGTATGGGTGTTGCCTGCATTGAAGAAACCTATGATACACCGGAAAAACTTTTAAAGCGGGCAGACGTGGCGCTCTACAATGCTAAGCGAGATGGCCGAAACCGGGTAGTGGCCGAAGCAGCATAATTTCACTTGTTTTGTTGGAATTCATATGCGCACACAGTGCGTTCCGTTAATCATTAATTGTAACCATACTATGAAAACGGATTTCGTGATGGTTACCAAATCGTTGATTTTTCCGATAAAATGAGTCAATCCTATTACAAATATGAGCGCTCGCGCGCTCGTATTCTATACCCTACGGAGTGCTCAGGTCCGCCGCATCTCCTGGGTCCGTGGGGTCGTCGGTCGGCAGTCGGGTTTCAAATGGCCTCCTCGTACCATTTCCGAAAGTCGACCGACCCCTTCTTGCAAAACAATTAAGGCAAAAAAAAACCGCTCTGAAAGCGGCTTTTAAATTGTGATTTTTGGAAACCTTATTTGATCTTGGTTTCCTTGAAATCTACATGTTTTTTAGCGACTGGATCGTATTTGCGTTTCACCATTTTCTCAGTCATCGTACGGCTGTTTTTCTTTGTCACATAGAAAAAGCCCGTATCGGCTGTGCTCTCAAGCTTGATCTTAATCGTAGTGGCCTTTGCCATAATCCCAAATCCCGTTTTTGCAAGGAAAACAATTAGGGCCGCTCCAGCGGCCCGTGTTGAGGCGCAAACTACTCATGCGCGAAGAAATGTCAAGGTTAAACCTTTAAGCTACTGGTGGCTTTGGTGTGTCCTTTAGGTGGTTCCGTTTAATCCAGACTTTACAACCTGTCGGACCAGCAACTGCAGCTGAGGAAGCCCCATTTGGAAGTCTCAGCCAAGATTGTGCTTCAAAGGTTTCACCCCCCTCATCAAAAGAACCCTCTATTACCAAAACTTCCATTCCATTGAGTGCTGAAAGGGCGACTGTCGATCCTGCCTGCCATGTTTCCATGCTAACATGTTCCCGCTCATCCTCGTAAAGCTTGAGTATGTTGACGCCCTTGCGTGTGTCATCTTCGTGCCAAGTGGCAGAATGAGTGTCGACACGCATTTGATGGCGGTCTTCCATGTCAAACTGCCAAAGTTTGACAAAAATAGTGCACCCTTCTTCAGAGCCAGGCGTATGGCTGGAAGTAGGCGGGTTACGAACATAAGTCCCCACGGGAAAGTCGCCATGTTCGTCCTGAAACACACCATCCAGCACCAAAAACTCTTCGCCTCCTGTGTGCGTATGCGCAGAAAAATGGCTGCCAGGTGCATAACGCACAATGGTTGTGGCACGCGCAACTTCGCCACCAATGCGATCCAGCATTCGCCTCTCCACGCCTTTCATAGGCGATTCTGCCCATTTCAATTTGCCAGCATGTACGACGGTTCTTTGGCTGAAATCTGTATTGAGGTCCATTTGGCTTCTCCTTTGGGTCTTTATCCATCAAAAAAAGGACAGGGAATAGTGTGAGTGTTTATCTATCAGTAGATAGATTATTTTGCAAATGAAGAATTCAAGATTCAAAAGGCCGACACGTCAAAAAAGTTCATAGGACTTATGCCTTGATCAGCGATGCGTGGCTTTGCGGTAAGCGTACAGCAAAAGAAATCCGATAAGGAAAAACGAAAGGCCGCCACCGAAACCATTTGTGCCAAACAAGTCCATTGAGACTCCGACGACTTGCGGGCCAACGGTCATACCCATCGCATAGCACAATACAAATGCTGCATTTGCCTGGGCCAAATCTGTTCCTTTAAGGCGCGAGCCCAAATGCGCGAGACCCACGGTGTAAAGACCACCAATAACACCGCCCCACAAAACGACAATGATGTACAAAACCCACAGGTGGTTCACAAACACCGGTAGGAGGATTGCACCGGCAAGGCCCGTTAGCGCGCAGAAAAACAAGATGGTCCTGCGGTCTTTGACTTTATCACTCATAATCCCAAGAGGAATTTGAAAAATGACGTTTCCAAGGAGCAACATCGTCAAAAGAAAGGATGCCGTCATTTCAGAATAACCGGCCTTGGTTGCAAAAACGGGGAGGAGGGCAATTTCAGCTTGTTCTATGGCTCCGAAGGCAAAACCTGCTGCTGTGGCAACGGGTACCATAAATATGTACGGAACAATCGAGGGTGTTTTTTCCTTTTCTGCCATAACCGGCTGTTCTTGGCGCGCAAACAGAGGCGGGATGATTGCAAGAATAATGATTGCAAAGCCTATTCCAAACGGAAGAAAACCATCAATCCCCACCAAAGAAATGATAGCGGGTCCAACCGCAAACCCCACGCTTAGGACAGTTCCATAGATGCCGAGAATCAACCCGCGATTTCGTTCATTTGCGGCATGATTGATCCAGAATTCGCTCAAAACGAAAACCATGGATAAATTGCAACTCATCAAGAAACGAATAGCAAACCAGGAGGGAATGGGGTCGGTAAAATAAAATGCGATCAGACAAAGAGCGGAAAGAATGATATTCAGGACAATCGCATTTACAACGCCGATCTGTCTGGAAACCGCGGTAACAAACGGAACTGCCAGCATTGCAGCAAGGCCAGCCGAGGCCGTATTTGCACCAATTACGGTGGAAGAAATGCCCTGACGCTCCATCAACAGACTCAACAACGGGCCCGTGAGTCCCAAACCCGCGCCAACGGCCGTTATGCTGGTAATCGCAGCAAAGACCGAACGCATATCCGTATCACCAAAGATGGGTTGGGTGTCTGTAGGTTTTGTTTGTTTATGCACCGTCATGATCGCTTAGCCTCGCTCTCCCAATATCAGAGCAAGCCTACGGTGCCTAGCGGATTAATTTGGTTTTGAAGATCAGATTATCTTTTTGTGAAACGTGTTGCCGACTGTATGGTAATAGGGAGCGGGGTAGGCATCTGAGAGTTCCTGATCCTCACGCAGACGTCTGATCAGCTCAACCAGCATGACCCTGGTTATTTCACGCGTGTCTCCGGTGATTGCCTCTTGAGGCTTAATCCACCGTAGGTCTTCCAGTTCGCCATCTGGCAAAAAACCATGTGTTGGTGCAAAGCCAACTTCGGACGCATGTGCAATGAAGAACCAGGTATCAAACCGCCGGGGAAGCCCAGGTGGTGTGATTGCACGGGCAAAAAGCCTTAACCCTGACAAGGAAGGGACGACATTGGCTTTTCGGAAGTCTTTCCAGTGCTCGTGTTCAGTATCGAGCGTTCCACTCTTCCCAATCAAAATCCCGCTCTCTTCCGCAACCTCCCGAATTGCGGCCATGCCTATCGCACGCGCGCCTCGATTTGTTGGCCTTCCGCGCATCGCAATTTGCAAACGTTGATTTGTTTTCGGGGTCAGCTCCGAGATGGACGGTGCCGATCCGTCAAACTTATCGACTGAGCCCCCGGGAAAAACCAATGCACCGGGCATGAATTTGAGATTTGAATTCCGTTTGCCCATCAGCACAACCGGGTCGTCAAGCGGGCCATCCAACAAAATCATCGTGGAAGCGTTTCGAGGCTTTATGTGTGCGTGGCCGCCCTTTTTTTTGGTGCGCATGTCTCGAAGTGTTGGCGAGTTTATCAACGCCTCTACTCGATCCACTTCATCAGAGAGACGCTTGTCGTCGCCGCCGGGTTCATCAATCGTCATGCCCGCCGAATCCGTGCATTCTAAGCGCCCATTGGACACCAACAACCATACCCTTCAAGGGTCGCATCAACAGCAATGCCAGCAAAACCGCGCTTACTGCTGAAAGGGTTACCAAAGGCCAGAGGCTGAGAATCTTCATATCCATGACGACCATAGTTGCGGCCACAACAATGTGTCCGACAATGAAAATATTCAGATATGCGGGCAAATCATCTGCACGATGATGATGAAGCTCTTCACCACAGTTTTGGCAACAATCCTTTACCTTCAAACCTTTTGCAAACAAGGGAGTGACGCCGCAAGAGGGACACTTGCCGCGTACCCCCTTCAACATTGCACCCAGAACGGGGCGATCCGGCAAAGGATTGTGGTGTTCTGTTGATGGTGTTTCAAAAGTCATAACGTTTACCTACTTCCTGCCAAACCTTCCAGCGGAGCGCCTGCTACCAGCGTTTCGTCTGGAGGATGACTTTTTATTCGTTGCCCGCGAACGGGTGACGGCTTTGGCTTTCGTCCCTTCGCTTAGCATCTCAAAACGTAAAGCCCCGGCGACGGGAGCAGCTTCAACCAGTCTGGGTTTATCTGACCGACATCCGCCATCGGGAAACGATCTATCGTGTGATGGGCGACTACATCCGCGGCGTGCACCCTGTCTGCACGGGGTTGGTGGTTGTGGCGCTGGCCCGGCCGGAATGGCTGGTGGAGATTGACGCAACTGCGGTGATTCCGGATTGATCTAAATGGATCGAGGCGTCCCCTAATTTTCCAAAGGGTACAGCATGCACAAAGTGAACTCTGTTGTTCGGGTTAGCTATGCTGGCGGTCTGTTGGGGCTGATTGCCGGGAACGCCAGAGGCAAGATCGAAAAGGTCATCATGCAGCAGAATGCCGATGGCTGGAATGTCGCTGAGGTGATCGAAGATAGTCCGAACTTATTGATTTGGGTGCTGAGGTTGCTGCTTCTGATCTGCACGCTTGGCCTTTGGACGCTGGGCAGCAGCCAACTGATCATATTCGAGAAACCGGCATGACGTTTCCTTGCCTGGGCCCGCTGACCGAGTTTGCGCCGACTGAGTTCGAAATGCCGCCCGGTTCGACGGATACGCATTCTCATGTCATTGGGCTGCCGCCAGAATACCCGTTTGTGCCAGAGCGGGCCTATACCCCACCCGAAGCGCCGTTGGCTGCATATCAGGCCATGCATCGGGCGTTGGGGATCGAGCGTGCCGTGATTGTGACGCCATCCTGTCATGGCACGGACAATCGGATCACGCTGGAGGCGATCGCGGGATATGGCCCGAATGCGCGGGGCATCGCAGTGGTCGATGAGGATATCGCGGACACGGATTTGCAAAGCCTTCATGATGGCGGGATGCGAGGGCTGCGGCTGAATGTGTTGTTCGGGGGCGGTGTTGGATTACAGGCCTTCCGCCCGTTGGCCGAGCGGATCAAGCCGCTGGGATGGCATATTCAATTGCTGATTGACGTTACGCAAAACTTAGAAGCCTTGGTCCCGGATATCCGCGCGATGGGCGTGCCCGTGGTGATCGACCATATGGGGCATTTCCCGGTTGCCGTGGGCCTGGACAACGCCGGGTGTCGCGCAATGCTGGACCTGGTGCGCGACGGCATCGCATGGGTGAAGCTGTCTGGCTGCGACAGGATTTCAGATAAACACCCGGCCTACATGGACGCGGTGCCGTTGGCGCAGGCGTTGATCGAAGCCGGGCCAGGGCGGATGGTCTGGGGCACGGACTGGCCGCACGTGTCGAAGGCCGGGAATATGCCGGATACCGGGATGTTGTTGAACCGGTTGTTGGACTATGTGCCGGATGCGGCGATGCGGAAGGCGATCTTGGTGGACAATCCGGCAAGGCTTTATGGGTTTTAAGACCGGTGGGTAGTTTCGCAGCCCTTTTTGAAATTGTTCAGGATGGTCTGCCCCGCCCACCCTCTGGGGGCGGGTATGGCTGTGGAAAACGAAAGGCTGGGTTAAACGCATCGCGGCGGCGGTGAGGATAATCTTTCGCATTCGACTAAAATTGCCCCTAAGCTGTGGTGAAGTCTAATCTATGGGGCAGCCACCATGACATTCTCCATCGTTGCGCGCTGTGCCGACACGGGCATGTTCGGGGTGGCGGTGTCCTCGTCCTCTCCGGCGGTTGCAGCGCGCTGCGCTTATGCCAGGGCAGGGGTTGGCGCGGTGGCCAGCCAGAATGTGACCGACCCGACGCTGGGACCGAAGGGCCTGGATCTGATGGAGAAGGGCGCCACCGCAACCCAGGCCATCGCCATTCTCAGCGGCACAGCCCGATATCCCGAGTATCGCCAAGTCCTGGCCGTTGATGGCCAAGGCGACACCGCGATTCACTCTGGGCCGAACTCGCTGGGGATCTGGACTGACGCGCGGGCAACAGACGTTGCTTGTGGCGGCAACCTCTTGGCAAATGATGGCGTGCCCCAGGCCATGGTTTCGGCGTTCCAATCATCGACCGGACACCTTGGCGACCGTTTGATTACTGTGATGCAGGCCGCTTTGGCGGCTGGCGGTGAAGCCGGCCCTGTGCATTCGGCGGGCATGAAACTGGTGCGCGAGGTGCCCTGGCCCGTGGCTGATCTGCGCGTGGATTGGACCGAGGATTGCCCCATCGCCGCGCTGGCCACGGCTTGGGAGGTCTATAAACCGCAACTGGATGCCTATGTGACCCGGGCGCTGAACCCGACCGAAGCGCCCAGCTATGGCGTGCCGGGGGACGAATGATGGCCAATGTCGCGATCGCAGGGGCTGGGGTTTTGGGATCGGCGATTGCCTGGCGGATGGCTCAGGCCGCGCACCGGGTCCGCGTGTTCGATCCGGCGCCGGGCGGCTTGGCCTCGCCCGGATCGTTCGCCTGGTTGAATGCCAGCATGGCCGAGGACCCGGTCTACAATCGCCTCCGCCATGACAGCCTTTCTTTGTGGGAGGGGCTGAAGGTCGCCGATCCGTCTGTGCCGGTGAAGTTCCCGGGCGCGATTTTGTGGGAGCAGGACCACTTCGACCTGGATGCCATTGCCGGATCGCAAAACGATCTGGGGCGGCCTGCCGAGATGCTGGATGGCGAGGGGCTGGCGGGCCGGGAGCCCGACGTGGCGGACCTGCCGGACCGCGCGTTGCTGGCGGGCTCGGATGGCTATGGAGACCCCGAAGCGATCACGGGTTGGTTCATGGCTCAGGCAAAGGACGCAGGGGCGGAGTTGCTCACCGAGGCAATCACCAAGATCGGCATCTCGGACGGCAAGCTCTGCGCATTGAACACAGCGTCCGGCACGCATCCCGCCGAGTTTCTGATCCTTGCGGTCGGCACAAAGCTGCCCGATATGCTGGCCCTGGTGGACGAAGATCTGGCGATGAACAACACGCCGGGCCTGCTTGCACGGACGTCGCCTGGGCAGGGGCAGATCACCTCGATGTTGGCGACGCCCAATGTCCACATCTGGCAGCGCGAAGATCAGGGATATCTGATCGGTGCCGATTTCGGCGGAGGTCCGCCGATCGAGGATATGGAGGCCGGTGCCCGGGATGTTTTGGACAAGCTTCAATCGGTTCTGAGCGGCACCGAAGACTGCAAAGTCGAGAACATCACAGTGCGCGAACGCCCGATGCCCGCCGATGGCCGTCCGGCGATTGGGCCATTTGGGCCTGACGGCCTCTACGTTGTCAGCACGCATTCCGGGATGACACTGGCCCCCGTGATCGCCGAGATGGTGACGGC
>JBCCXO010000042.1:0-31571 GCA_039191645.1 Pseudomonadota bacterium
GATTGATGGTTGCCTTGGGCGTGAGGCCATTACAAAATGGCAGGTCCTTGATCGCGGTGAGAAAACAACACGGCTTGTTCTAACGCCCGTGACCGGACGATCGCATCAGTTGCGTGTTCACATGCAGTTTTTGGGAAACCCTATCCTGGGCGATGAGTTTTATGCGCCGGCAAATGTTTACGCCATGTCGGATCGGCTTCTTTTGCACGCAGAAACGCTTGAGATCGTTCATCCATCGACCCATGAGCCCATGAAATTTCATGATCCCTGCCCGTTTTGATCAGAGGGTACGTTTGCATGGTCTTCCGCGCGGTCTCAAAATTTGACTAAACAGACTGCTTGGTTGCAACGGTTTCATGCGCACAATTGGCCTAATACGACCAAAAAATTCGTATCTTCATTAAATTGCGTCGCAAATCTTGGGGTATACCCCTGTTGCGATTGCACAATCACCATGCAATTATACGCTATCATTTTGTTGGGAGGAAAACAGACAAATGACAGAACGTAAGAAAACGCACCCGTTTATCCCTCAGTTCGTGAAGGATGCCAAAGCGGGTAAACTTTCCCGTCGTGAGTTTCTTGCTTATGCAAGTGCTTTCGGCATGACAACTGCAGCTGCATACGGCGCTCTTGGCCTTTCTGCTCCTGGCACAGCTCACGCTGCTCCTAAGCAGGGCGGCACCGTCCGCATGCAAATGGAGGTTCGCGCACTCAAAGACCCGCGGACTTACGACTGGACACAGATCGCCACCTACACCGCTGGTTGGCTTGAATATCTAGTTGAATACAACTCTGATGGTACATTTGTTCCAATGCTGCTGGAAGGCTGGGACATTAACGATGAAGCTACCGAATATACCCTTAAAGTCCGCAAGGGCGTGAAGTGGAATAATGGTGATGACTTCACCGCAGAGGATGTTGCACGCAATATCAACGGCTGGTGCGAGAAGGACGTTGAAGGTAACTCAATGGCCGGTCGATTTGCAGCGCTGATTGGTGAAGATAACAAAGCACTTCCAGGTGCCATCGAAGTTGTCGACAGCCATACCGTCAAACTAAACCTGCCAAATCCGGACATCACCTTGATCGCCGGCATGGCCGACTATCCTGCTGCGATTGTTCATAGCAGCCACAATCCTGAAGACATGATGGGTACAGCTGTGGGTACAGGCCCATACAAGCCGGAAAGCCTTGAAGTCGGAGTTAAGGGCGTTGTCGTTCGTAACGATGGTTTTGAGTGGTGGGGTTACAAGGAAGGCAGAGGTGCCTATCTCGACCGCCTCGAATTTGTCGACTATGGAACCGATGCGTCTGCTTTCGTAGCTGCTTATGAAGCTGACGAAATCGACATGAACTGGGAATCAGTCGGAGAATTCTCTGACATTATGGATGGACTGGGCCTTACCCGTTCTGACGTCGTTTCCGGTGCTACCATTGTTATTCGTCCAAACCAGGCCAACAAGCCCTATGACGATGTTCGTGTGCGTAAAGCGCTTGCTATGGCTGTTGATAACCAGGTCTGCCTGGATCTCGGCGTTGCTGGTAAAGGACTGGTTGCAAACAACCAGCATGTCGGTCCAATTCACCCTGAACATGACCCGGCAGTTGGCCGTATCCCGCATGATCCAGCAGGCGCGAAGGCGCTTATGGAAGAGGCAGGACAAGCTGACTTTGAGCATGAGCTTCAGTCAATCGATGACGATTGGCGTAAAAACACCACCGATGCTGTTGCTGCACAACTGCGCGAAGCAGGCATCAAGGTGAAGCGTACGGTTCTTCCGGGCTCAACGTTCTGGAACGACTGGGCGAAGTATCCATTCTCATCCACAAACTGGAACCACCGCCCACTCGGCACACAGGTTCTTGGCCTTGCATACCGTTCAGGCGAAGCATGGAACGAAACTGCGTTTGCAAATAAAGAGTTTGATACCCTGCTTGCAGAAGCGAACTCAATTGCTGATGCAGACAAGCGTAGAGTGGTTATGGCCAAGATTCAGAAGATCATGGTTGATGAGGGGGTTACCATTCAGCCTTACTGGCGGACAATCAGCCGCCACCATAGGGAAAACCTAGTTGGCGTGGATATGCACATTGCGTATCTACCTCAGGTTTATAAATGGGGCTGGAAAGCCTAATTAAAAAGAAGGGTCGTCCAATCGGGCGGCCCTTTTTTAATACCATATACATGAGGCCGAGTTAACGTCGGCATGAAGTGAGGGGAGCAATGGTACAGTTTATTTTGCGTCGATTGGGAGTGATGCTCTTAACGGCGTTATGCCTGACATTCGTGGTGTTTTTTCTGACGAATCTCTATCCTAACCTCGAGAAACTTGCCAAAACGCAGGGCAATTTTCGAATGAGCGAAGAAGAAGTTGCAACCTGGCTCGGAAACCGGGGTTACAACCAGAACATATTCGTTAAGTATGGAGAGTGGCTCGGCGTGCTCCCAGGCTATGTGATCGAAGGGAGCGATGGGGAAACGCGGGCGAGATGCGCGCGTCAGGGAACTGCAGTGGAAGATGCTCCAACTTACTGTGGTGTTCTTCAGGGCGACTGGGGGTATTCGACGGTATCAAAGGCGCCCGTGGGTGGCATCCTTTGGGGCCGGCTTGGCTTGACAGGCTTTTTGATGATGTGGGCTCTTCTCGTGACTGTGCCAGTTGCCCTCATTATCGGTATCGTTGCTGGAATGTGGGAAGGCTCGAAAACCGACCGAGGGCTTTCAACGTTTGCGATCGCGACTTCAGCGACACCGGAATATGTCTCTGGTGTTATCCTGATCGCGGTGTTTGCTTCATCGGCAGTCGGATTAAAATGGTTTAAAGGGTCAGCCGCGCAGGCGATGGAAGCGCCTGATTTCATCAACTTCACCCTACCGGTCATTACCATTGCACTTTTCAGTATCGGATACATTGCACGCATGACACGCGCATCAATGGCGGAGGTGATGACAGCGCAATACATCCGAACGGCGCGATTAAAAGGTGTTTCCTTTGGTGGCGTTGTGCTCAAGCACGCATTGCGCAATGCGCTGATTGCACCGTTCACGGTTATCATTTTGCAAATCCCGTATCTTCTTACCGGGGTGGTGATTACCGAAACACTGTTTAACTATAAAGGCATGGGATGGGAGCTTGTCCGAGCTGCCGGCAACAATGACATCGAAATGCTCCTTGGCGTTTCGGTCGTATCCGTCGTGATTGTCCTAATGACACAGCTTATCTCGGACATTGGTTACGTGTTCCTCAATCCACGTATCCGGATTTCATAGGGGGGAAACATGGATCCTTTATCCTGGGCAGAGATTATCATACGCGTTCTGGGCCTGTTCTTACCGGTCTGGACCGCATTGTTCGTTACTTTTACGGTATCCATGTATTACAAGGAGAAACTCGGCCTTTATGGTCGGTTGTTTGATAGCCTGATCGGCATGATCGGGTTCTTCCTTGTTATGTTCTGGATTTATACCGCGCTGTTTACCGGTATTTTTGACTTGATCGCAACGCATGATCCGTTGTCACAAATCGCACAGATGAAAAATAAGGTTCCTGGCACAGCGCTTCCTGCAGCAGCTGCGGAAACCGCTTATCCGTATTATCTGCTGGGCGGTGACAACCTCGGACGCGATGTCTTTAGTCGCATGGTCAAAGGATCGGTTATCGTCATCCAGATTGCCCCACTGGCGACGTTGTTCGCCTATATGGTCGGGATTACACTGGGTTTGCCGGCAGGATATTACGGTGCGAAGCTGGATACATATCTTTCCTTTACAGCCAACCTCATACTGGCATTTCCGGTCATCCTGCTCTTCTATCTTCTCGTGACGCCTGAGATCGTGTTAACGGGCATCCCGGCGTACATGGCGGCGGTATTGTTTGTATTCCCGGTCATTTTCATAGGCATATTGGTGAATTCGAAGATGTCGACCCGACCAAGCGTTCGTGGGCCTATTTTGGCCAGCGTATTGGCTGTGGCGATTTGGCTTTACATGTCACTCGTCTCGGAAAGTGGGCGGGGAACCGTGGTAGATTTCTGGCCTGGTTTCATGGACTTGTTCGATATTCCAGCCGGTGTTCTGGTTGTGTTTGTGGCGGTTGTGTTTGTTAACTCACCAACCATCTTCCGGATTGTTCGCGGTCTAACGTTTGATGTGAAAACCCGAGATTACGTTTCAGCCGCGCAAACCAGAGGTGAATCAGCGTGGTACATCATGTTGTGGGAAATCCTTCCGAATGTACGCGGGCCTATTATCGTGGATTTCTGCCTGCGGGTTGGCTACACCACGATCTTGCTCGGAACATTGGGCTTCTTCGGTTTGGGTCTGCCACCGGAAAGCCCCGACTGGGGCTCAACCATTAACGATGGCCGCAGACTTCTGTCTGTTTATCTGCATCCACCGCTCGCACCCGCGCTCAGCTTGTTGAGCCTAGTCCTAGGCTTGAACCTGCTGGCTGACGGCCTGCGGGAAGAATCACTGAAAGACTAGAGGAGAAAGAACATGGCAAAAGAAGACGTTCAACCCATCCTCGAAATCGAAGATCTGAACATTTCATTCTTCGTTCGCGCAGGTGAAATTCCTGCTGTGATGGACTTTTCTTGTACTGTTATGCCTGGGGAGACTATGGGGCTCGTGGGGGAATCCGGGTGCGGCAAATCTACTGTCGCACTCGGTATCATGCGAGACATGGGCAACCGAGGAAAAATTGTAGGCGGAACGATCAAGTTCAAAGGCCGCGACATGGGGGAAATGAGCGAGGAAGAATTGCGCGAATTGCGGGGTTCGAAAATCGCGATGATCTATCAAGAACCCATGGCATCGCTGAACCCGGCCATGAAAGTCGGGAAGCAGCTCATGGAGGTGCCGATCCTTCACGATAAGGTATCAAAGGAAGAGGCTTACCAGCGCGCACTGGATATGGTTGCATCTGTTAAATTACCAGATCCGGCACGGATGATGGACTCCTATCCACACCAGCTTTCGGGCGGGCAACAACAGCGGATCGTGATTGCGATGGCGTTGCTTTCCAATCCAGATTTGCTTCTGCTTGATGAACCAACCACCGCACTTGATGTGACAGTTGAGGCGGGCATTGTGGAGTTGGTTAAGGAACTTGGAGAAAAAACAGGCACCTCAATGCTGTTCATTTCTCACAATCTCGGCCTAATTCTGGAAACCTGTGACAAGATCACCGTTATGTATTCAGGCGAAGCGGTTGAGACCGGAACATGTCACGAAGTTTTCGATCGAATGCGGCATCCTTATACGCAGGGGCTTTTTAACTCTATTCCCCTTCCCGGAGCGGATAAGAATTCTCGTCCGCTTCTTTCCATTCCCGGCCAGTTACCGCTTCCGCATCAACGGCCATTGGGGTGTAATTTCGGACCGCGTTGTCAGCATTTTGATCAGGAGAAGTGTGATTCTGCGGCTGTTCGCATGCTGCCGATTCATGGTGAACCCAATCATATGTCCCGCTGCAACAGAATTGATGAGATCGACTGGGATGCTGAACCTGAGCGTCCAGTGGTTGCAGACCCCGTAGAACCTGGCGATGTTGTTCTGAAAATTGACGACCTCAAAAAATACTACTCTGTTGCAGCTAACAGCATGTTTGGTGGTGCCGATACCAGGACCGTTAAAGCCAATGAGAGCGTCAGCGTGACTGCACGAGAAGCAGAAACCGTTGCGATTGTTGGGGAGTCCGGCTGCGGTAAGTCGACCCTTGCGAAAGTGCTTCTGGGCCTTGAAACGAAAACGGACGGCGATGTTGTGCTCAACAATATGGAAATCGGTGACATCGAGGTCAATGATCGGGAAACTGGAACCGTTGCGTCCATTCAAATGGTTTTCCAAAATCCGTTTGATACACTCAATCCAAGCCAAAGCGTCGGTAGCCAAATCATTAGAACGCTTGAAATGTTCAAAATCGGCAATACGACTGCTGAACGTAAACAACGGATGCTTGAGTTGTTAGATCTCGTCAAACTGCCCCGTGCGTTCGCAGAGCGGATGCCACGGCAGCTTTCTGGTGGTCAAAAGCAACGGATTGGTGTGGCACGCGCCTTTGCTGGTCAGCCCAAAGTGGTGGTAGCAGATGAGCCGGTTTCAGCGCTTGACGTGTCTGTTCAAGCCGCGGTTACTGAATTGCTCATGGAAATCCAACGCGAAGCGAAGACCACGATGCTATTTATCAGCCACGACCTCTCCGTTGTTCGCTATATCGCGGATCGCGTGGTTGTGATGTATCTGGGACACATCGTGGAGCAAGGAACAACCGATGAAATCTTCTCGCCGCCGTATCATCCGTATACGGAAGCGTTGCTATCGGCGGTACCGATTGCTGATACAAGCGTGGAGAAAAAGCATATCGTCCTGGAAGGTGATATTCCTTCGGCACTCAATCCACCTTCTGGTTGTCCGTTCCAAACCAGATGTCCGAGAAAAGCTCAGGTTGAAGGTGATATTTGTGAACGCGAAGTGCCACCCATGCGCAATCTGGGTAACGGGCATGTTGTAAAATGTCATCTATCCGACTCAATACTGGCAGAAATGGATCCGGTTATTGTGCTGGGAGACAAGTCTAAGTCTTCCAAAACAGCTGCGCCATCCATCGCTACGGCTTCTGCTTTGGCAACTGCAAAAGCTGCAGAAAACAAAAAACCATCTGCGAAAACAGATGGTCGACCGCCCCGGATGAAAAAGCCAGCCAATCCAGATGATCTTAAGTTGATCTCTGGCGTAGGGCCGAAGCTGGAAGGCGTGCTGAACGGGCTTGGGATTTACAAGTTTGAGCAGATCGCCAAGTGGAAAAAATCCGAGCGCGATTGGGTGGATGGGTATTTGAAATTCAAAGGCCGTATTGATCGCGACGATTGGGTTTCGCAAGCCAAGAAACTTTCCAAAGGAAAATAACAAATCAAGCTGGTGGTTTCAGGACCGCCAGCAATGCATCAAATCCGGTATCAGGCCCGAGGTTTTCTACTGTCTTTAAAATGGTTTCTGCCCTTGCCTTTCCGATTACTGGTGAGGCGAGCCCATAATATTTTTCTTCTATCTCGCTATCAGAGAGGGGGTTTTCATAGTCGCCTCGCGCGGGATGACATTCAGACTCAAAGGTGTTTCCATCTTTGAGTGTGATCTCGACATGGGCAAATCGTTCTGCGGGAAATGCATCATTATAAGGTTGAAACTCCTTCAGTACCGTGTTTTCTGCAAGTCTTAGAACCCGCTCGTCCGTCAGCGCATCTCCGCTTACCTCATTGGGTCCTACTTTTCCAAATACCAATGCCGCGCCCACTGGGAAGGGTAATGAATATTGGGCTTCTTCCGTTGAGGCGGGGTGAACTGTTGCGAGCCGGGAAGCCTCATGAAAGGTATGAACAACGATTTCCGCGATCTGTTCGTGGGTAAACCCATGTTGTTTGGTCAAGGTGAGGGACGCCTCGGTTGCTGGTTGAGCCCACCTGCAAACGGGATAGGGTTTGAAGTACTGTTCCAGAATTGTCCAACGGCTTCCCAGATCACCCCAGTGGTGCGAGACCTCTTCAGCTTCTACCGTTATGGCTGGTGCACCGGTAAAGCCCGATGCAGCCAGATATGAAGCGCTTACGCCCGCCATGGCACCCCAACCAGATCCATCTTTCAGCATTGTTGGATGATCAATACATCGCATCATCTGACTTCGTGGACCATGATACTCCCCGATCCCGATCGCATGTCGGGTAGTGGTTTCATCTACTGCGAGAATTCTGCTGCAAAGGGCTGCTGATGTTACCGCCCCCCATGCACCTGATGTGTGATAGTCCGGGACACTGCCATGTAGCGCCAGTGCGCAGCGTGCACCAATCTCATATCCAATCGCAATACACGTTAAAAACTCTTCGCCGCTGGTTTTTCCCTCAGCTTCAAAAATGGAAAACAGCGTCGGAAGAACGTGGCATCCAATGTGGCCTTTGGCCGGCCTAAAGCCATCATGGGCATCGATCGAATCGATCATCATGCCATTGGCAAGGGCCGCGCCTGCCGGGCTCACGTTCCTACCATCAAACAGGATACTGGCTGATTTGCTTCCGGCTGCAAAATGTTCGACAGCATGATGGCTGATTAGATCCGTAAGTCTGGTTTCGGAGCCCGCTACCATGACCCCAACCAAATCCAGAATACAGCGTTTGGAGAAAGCGTGAATATCCTGCGGAATATCTTCGGGCCGCGTTTTATGAAGAAAATCCTGAAATCTTACAGTTGGCATAACCCCATGCGCCTCCATGATGTTTGCCCATATTCTGGCGATTATATCGAGGGGTCAATCAACTTATGCGACAGGAAAGGCGTTAATACAAAAGCATTGCAATGCTTCTATTTCTTCATGACATGATCCCAGTACCAAACAGCGAAAAAAATCCAAATCCCAAGTCATCCAATTGTCATATAAGCTACATAATCAGTTCGAGAAAGAAGCGGTGGGGCCGAGCAAATGGAAAATGTGTCCAAAGAAAAAAGACTTTCTGCAGAATTCGTAGGCACTGCTCTTTTACTCGCGACTGTTGTGGGGTCTGGCATTATGGGTGAAGCGCTTGCTGGCGGTAATATTGCAATTGCATTACTGGGCAACACGATCCCAACAGGCGCTATTCTTGTCGTGCTCATCACGGTGTTTGGGCCGGTTTCCGGTGCACATTTCAATCCTGCTGTTACAATCGTTTTTGCCCTGAGAAAAGAGATCAGCCTTTTGGATGGGATTGGGTATGTCATCGTGCAAATTCTTGGAGGAATTGTTGGTGTTTGGGCGGCGCATTTGATGTTTGACCTCGACGTTTTACAATTTTCAGAAAAAGCGCGAACTGGAAGTTCCCAGTGGTTTGCAGAGGCTGTGGCAACGTTTGGGCTTTTGCTCACCATTCTTGGAACACTCAAATCAAGGCCGCATGCTGTGCCCATGGCTGTTGGTTTTTACATCACAGCCGCGTATTGGTTCACCGCCTCCACATCCTTTGCAAACCCCGCTGTTACGATTGCAAGATCTTTGACCAATACGTTTTCCGGCATTGAGCCTGCGCATGTTGCCGCCTTCATTGCCGCTCAACTGATCGGTGCTTTCTTGGCGTGGCTGTATTGTTCATGGCAATTTACAGAGGAACAGAAACAGGACTCCTAGTGTGACTACCGTTATTCATCACAATCCAAAGTGCGGAACTTCCAGAAATGTCCTGGCGATGATACGCGCTTCCGGGACAGAGCCGCTCATCGTCGAATACATAAGCGAAGGTTGGACCCGACCGCAATTGCTGGCCTTGTTTGCCGCGGCAAATCTAACTCCAAGAGAGGCTTTGCGTGTCAAGGGGACACCAGCTGAAGACCTTGGTTTAACAGCGCCTGATGTTTCTGATGACACGCTTGTTCATGCGATGATTGAGCATCCCATTTTGGTAAATCGTCCGATCGTATGCAGCCCGAAGGGTGTAAAACTGTGCAGACCCTCAGAGGCGGTCATTGAAATTCTTGAAACACCGTTGAGCAGCCCTTTTACGAAATCAGACGGTGAAGTGGTTGGGCCCGGTCTGCCGGATTCAGACTAGTTTTATTGGCGGGGTTTTACGTCTTTCAAATTACTGAGAAAGACTTTAGCCGTATTCATCCACGTGAACCTGCTGGCATATTCAATCGCATCATTGCGATTGAGTTTAACTGCTTTGGCCAATGCCACTTCCAGATTTTCGTCAAGCCATCCTGAATAGCCTTGCTCAACAACGTCAATTGGTCCTGTCACAGGATAAGCAGCAACCGGAAGCCCGCAGGCCATTGCCTCCAGCATCACCAGACCAAAGGTATCGGTTCTGCTGGGAAAAACAAACACATCTCCGCTCGAAATTTTCCGAGCCAACGCCTCACCAAACAGGTATCCAGTAAAGATCACTTCAGGGTATTTCTTCTGGAGAGACGGTCTGGAGGGGCCGTCCCCAATGACTAGCTTTGTGCCCGGATGTTTCAACTGAAGAAAGTCATCAATTCCTTTTTCAACTGCCAAGCGACCTACGTAGACCATAATTGGGCGCTCAGCATCAGTAGGGGGGCTTTGTCCGTAATCCTGAAAGTGTTCATGATCCACCCCACGTGTCCAGGTAACCACATTGGAAAACCGTTGCGATTGAAGGACGCGTGTTACCGACGCCGTAGGGGCCATAACGGCGCTGCTGGATTTGTGAAACCAACGAAGGATTGCATAGGTTAGGGTTCGCACCCCAGGTATTGGGATGCGAGCTTGGGCATATTCGGCAAATCGTGTGTGAAAGCCGGTGGTAAAACGCAGCCCGTTCTTCACGCAATATTTTCGAATGGCAAATCCAATCGGGCCTTCGGTTGCAATATGAATGCAATGAGGATCAAATCTTGATATGCGCTCAGCAATCTCTTTTTGACTAAAGAACGCCACTTGAATCTCAGGGTAAGACGGAAGTCCCCAAGTCTTCTTCCCTTCGTGGGAGAAAATAAATACCTCGTGGCCGAGTTCCTTAAGGTTTTTGCTCACATTATCGAGGGTCCGAACAACACCGTTAACTTGCGGATACCAAGCGTCCGTCGCTATCATCAAACGTTTCCCGTTTGTCGTCGGTGGATTGTGAGTCTTGGAATTTTGTCCAGTCGAGTAGTTCAAATCTGCCATCACTGTGTTCAACCAAGGCAGAACAAGTCTCCACCCAGTCCCCGTCATTACAATAATGTATCCCGTCGATCATGCGCATTTCCGGGGTGTGAATATGTCCGCAAACGACACCCTCCACACCTTTGGCTCGCGCCTTGCGAACAACCGCTTCTTCGAAGTTTCCAATGAATTCCACAGCCCGTTTTACGCGACGTTTAAGAAATGCGGAAAGTGACCAATACGGCAGTCCGAACAGTCGGCGCGCACGATTAAAATAGTGATTAAGATTGACCGCGATCTCATAGGCCCGGTCCCCCAGATAAGCCAACCACTTTGCGTATAAAACAACCCCATCAAATTCATCGCCGTGGAGGATCAGATATCTCCTGCCGTCTACAGTTGTGTGGATGTCATTGAGTTTGATATGAACACCACCAAAACTCTGCTTGGTAAAGTCTCTGAAAACTTCATCGTGATTGCCGGGTATGTAAACGACTTTGGTGCCTTTGCGCGCTTTCCGCAGAATCTTCTGGATCACGTCGTTGTGGCTTTGTTCCCAAAACCATTTCCGCTTCAGACCCCAATTGTCGATGATGTCTCCGATCAAATAGAGTTTTTCGCTTTCGGTGTGTTTGAGGAAATGCAGCAGTAAGTCGGTGCGAGACCTTTTAGTTCCAAGATGAAGATCCGAAATAAAAATTGTCCGGTATTTTCTCTTGATCGGTTTTACATCACCCATTCGATTTTAGCCCACGCGTGGTATCGGATTGTACTTTTGAAAGATCAGCCAGGATGGCCGATTGATGCCTTAGAATTTGATATGTTTTGGAAATGAAAATTCCCGATCGTACTGCGGATATCCGTTCTTCGGTTGTTTGAGATTGGAAGCCAAACTGAATGTCCGCATCCTCAGGGTGCGGATCAGGTCTTGTCGGTCCTTAAAACTTTTTACCTCTTCCGGCGTAATAGGCTCTCCGACAACAAACTCAATCTCGCTGCCAATTCGGCGGGCTGTTTCAAAAAAGAACAAAGCCAAGCGCAGGGTCGAACTCAAATGGCTGGCAATCTGAAACAACCTCGAGTTCTGTCCGCCGAAGTATACCGGCACGACAGTTGCACCTGAGAGTTTTATCATTTTTGCTGCAAAGGGATGCCATGCTGTGTCGACCGCTGGACCCTTGTGGGGTTTTTCGCTTGCGCCTACACCGCCAGCTGGGAAAATTCCGATTGCGCCCCCTTCTTTGAGCGTTTCCATGGCAGCTTTTCTTGTCTCAATATTGGTTAGACGCGCTTCATCTGTCCCTGAAAAATCTACCGGTAGAAGTGCCCCGGCAGCATCCGGCGCCTGACATAGCACATGATTTGCCATCACTTTCACATCGGGCCTTGCCTTCCTCGCCAGCCAAGTCAGTAAAATGCCATCCAGAACACCGTAGGGGTGGTTTGCAATAAAAACCACAGGACCGTCTTTGGGAACACGGTTGAGAGGACTTTCATCCGCCTTAATATCCAATTGCATCAGTTCGACCGCAGCTTGAAAGAAATCATTTGTCCCGGCATATCCACATAAGAACTGGTCATAGAGGCTCTTTAATCGTCTCTGACCCCCTATCGCCTCCACCGTTCTGATGAAGCCTCGTTTGGGCAAGGAATGGCTTGGTGTTGAATAGGTAAAATCTATTCTGTTTTTTGATGATAACGATCCCAACATCGAATCATATCCTTGAGTCTATCTGGTTCGATTACGTAACTACTGTAACACTACAGCAACGCTTTTATGACGATGCCATGACATCCACCCTCATCTATAGCCTCGTATAACATAGTTTAACACATGTGCAATTTGGGTGCTGCAAAAAGTAGCGGCACTATCCTCAACTCTTGATGCATAGCCCCCATGAAAGAACCTTCATGCGGCAGCTTCAGGATAAGCCTTAGCAGAAACTGACAGGAAGTTATCAAGGTCGCGCAGTAGGAACAACGCAATCAAAGCGCCCAAGGCGGGAAGTGCTGTTGACATCAAATTGTTTGGATAGATCGTATATGCAGGGATCAGCGTCCCGGCTTCGTCAAATCTGAAGTAGGAGCCCAAAGATCCCAAAACCCCAACCGCAGACATTATAACCATGACGCTATTGGTCCAAAATCGCTTAAACCCGGTGGCAAAAGCAAAAACAACAGCAAACTGGATTGCACCAAGTAGATAGGTAATCTGAGGTGGCAGCAATTCCAAACCGAGCTGGGACAGCCGATAGGAGCCTTCAAAAATGTTCTCAGTCCATTCCGGTCGAATAAATTTCAAGCTTGCCCACAATCCGAGAAAAAGGGCTGTGGACATACGTATTATGAACTGTGAAATTTCAACACGCTTTGTCGTGATGCGAGAAAGATGCCAAGGATCCCGGCAACTTTCTAAGCATTTTCACCAAAGCGAATTCATTTTTAGGTGATTGGAGAAATCCTGACTTCCACACGGCGGTTAGCGGCTCTGCCAATTTCAGTCGCGTTATCCGCGATTGGCCGGGTTTCACCAAAACCAATGATCTGCAATCTACGGGCATCAACCTGACGGGAATTCAGATAGCGGGCGACCGAAACCGCTCGGCGCTCTGAGAGTTGCTGATTATAGCCAGCATCGCCAGTGCTGTCGGTATGGCCATCGACATCAAGGAGTGTCTTCGGATACTTATTCAAGACAATTGCAACTGAATCGAGGACCTGGAAGAACTGTGCATTCAAAGCATCTTGATCCGTGGCAAAGGTGACATTCGACGGCATGTTCAAAATGATCTCATTGCCATTTCGGCTTACACTCACGCCAGAATTCAACAATTGCTGACGCAACTCTTGTTCTTGCTTATCCATATATGCGCCAATGCCACCCCCAACGAGGGCGCCAACTCCGGCACCGATTAAAGCTGCCTTGCGCCGATCACCGCCACTTTTGTCTTTTGCAATCAAAAGGCCGCCAATCGCGCCAACTGCAGCGCCGATACCGGCACCTGCGGCCGTGTTGCTGACTTGTGGTTTACCTGTAAGAGGATCTGTCGTGCTTGAGCATGATGCCAGTGCAAATGCTGCAGTCAGTAAAATGATACCGCGCTTCATGAGATTATCTTCCGTTATGAATCTGTTAAAAAATCAGGCGGCAAGGTTAATAAATCGTTAATCCGCCCCGTCATCAGATTGTATCAATCCAATCATGAACGCGGTCTGAATGAGAAAAATGACAAAAATTTGGTCATTTTCCGCAGTCTAGGCCAAAAATTTCTCGTCATAGGGGTATGTTGTAAGATTTTCATACCCATCATCTGTGATCAGCACCTGGTCTTCCAGCTTGATCGAGAAGCCAGCGTCCGGCGATCCTATCAGCGCCTCAACGCATAACATCATGCCGGGTTCAAGCACGTAATCAAAGGCACCTTCCACAAAGTTTTGAGGATAGGCAATCATTGGCCACTCATCGCACAGGCCAACCCCGTGGAAACGGCAGCTATATTGCCAGGGTACGACTTCTTCCGGCAGCTGATGACCACCAAAGGTAAGCTCCCGGAATGAAACCCCTGGTTTGAGCAGCGCCATATTTGTCATGATATGCTCGTGCCCAAGCTTATAATAATCTTTCATTTTTTCATTCGGTTGCCCTTCACCCAAAAACCATGTTCTGGAGATATCAACGCATAACCCATACACACCGATTAAATCTGTATCAAAAGCCAGAATTTCATCGTTTTGAGTCACTCTGGGGCCGCATTCCTGAAACCAGGGAAATGTCCTTGGACCTGATGCCAAAAGGCGTGTTTCAATCCATTCTCCGCCTCTTTTTATGTTTTCTGCATGTAAAACGGCCCAGATTTCATCTTCTGTCATGCCCGGCTTGGCTGCCTCCTCCATGCATCGTACGGCCTGCTCACAGGAATTTACCGCGCAACGCATCGCTTTAATCTCTTCCGTTCCCTTTATGACCCTCGCTTTTTCGGTCACTTCTTCGCCTTCGAAAACTTCCAGCCCTCTGCGCTCAAGGGCGCGAAGTCCGGCGACCATAATTTTATCAACCGCGATACGGCGATTTTCGCCGACGCGTTCACGCATTAATTGGTCAATTTGATGCGAAAAACTCTCAGCATCGGCATCGCCTTTGTCCCCGCTAACAAAATAAAACATGGAAGCACCGGAACGCACCTCCTTAACCAGCGGGTTATGATCGGCAAGAAACGGGGAGTTTTTGTAGTCCCACAAAACCATATGCCCATCAGCAAACAAAACACACGCGCGGAAAGGATTATGCGTGTTCCATAACTGCATATTCGTACTGTCGGTGGCATATCGAATGTTAAGCGGGTCCATCATCAACAACGCGCCGTATTCGCGTTTTTGGACCTCAGCCAGCAGACGTTCGTAGCGATAAAGCCGTACAGCTGGCATATCGGCCGCTTCCAGCCCTGCGTCTTCCCACTCGGAAAAAGCAAGGGCTGTAGGTCCGATTTCAATCCGATCGTTATCGTCTGGAGTGCCATCCGGCTTTGTGGCTGGCTTTTTATCTGGATCAATTTTACGGTTCTGGATAGAAAATGCGGTGTTAATGTTCATCTGAACCTCCCTTGGGATCCTTAGAGGGTAAATCCAGTACATATTTTGTCAAATGCCTGCCAACGGCGCGACTGGTTCGATAGCGTCATGGGCCAAATCGGCTATTTTCCTAACAGTTCATAAACAAAATCCAATTATGGTTAACAAATCCAATTCATAATATAGTCCCTAAAACAAACATAACACGGGAATGGCAATGACTATCAGATTCCACAAGGGTGACCTGCCCAACCTTGATGCCTACAAAGACTCGATTGCTGTCGATTCTGAAACACTGGGGCTCAATCCTTTGCGGGATAGGCTTTGCGTGGTGCAGCTTTCTCCCGGAGATGGAACAGCAGACGTCGTTCAGATTGCCAAAGGACAAACCGAAGCGCCCAACTTGAAGAGCCTGCTGGAAGATGAAAACAGGACCATTATTTTCCACTTCGCCCGTTTCGATGTGGCGGTACTCAAACATGCACTTGGAATTCGATGTTCAAATGTTTATTGCACAAAGATCGCATCGCGCCTGACACGCACCTATACTGATCGGCATGGGCTTAAAGACCTGGTACGCGAATTTATTGGTATTGATATCTCCAAACAGCAACAAAGTTCGGACTGGGCAGCGGAAACTCTAACACAAGCGCAATTGGAATATGCCGCATCTGACGTTTTGCATTTGCACGATTTACGCGCGCATCTGGATGTTAGACTTGCAAGGGAAGAACGAAGTGCTTTTGCCAAAGCCTGTTTTGAGTTTTTGCCGACCAGATCAGATCTTGATCTGGCAGGATGGCCGGAAGAGGATATTTTTGCTCACAGTTGATGGGGCCAAAATATGAACACGAAGCTTTTATAACAGCTTCTAACAGATCGAAACAAATGGTGAGCAAGCCGGTGAATACCAAAAGAGATTCCGGACAGATCGTAGGCGATGGGAACCTTGCTGCTGCAGCGAGTGCTCCCAGCTCACCGTCGAATCTTGAGTTTATTTCCGGGCAACGCAGCGATCACGAGTTCGATGAGGCCATTCGCCATCGCAAAAGAGTAAAGTTCCTCAAATTTGCGATGCCCGTCGTTGGCATCCTGATATTGCTGGCTATCATCGCAACCCTGATCATTCGGCAATTTTTTGTGACTGACATCGATCTTGGAGCGATCGCTGTTCAGGACGGAAAGCTGGTCATGGAAAACCCTAATCTGAATGGGTTTGATAAAAACCGGCGGCCCTTCAGCCTTTCTGCTGAAAGAGCCGTGCAGGACGCTGATCAACCAAAGCGGGTCGAGTTGATTAGAATTTCAGCCAACCTTCCAATGGATGATACTGTTTCAGCAGAGGTTCGAGCCGGGAATGGCGTTTATGATGCCGAAGAACGGACACTGGTCCTTACCGAGCAGGTGCATGTGAGAACCACGGACGGTATGAAAATTGATTTGGAGGATGCTGATGTTGATCTTGCGGAAGGCACCTTGAAAACTGACAATCCGATTTTCGCAAGCAGTCCACAAGCTGATATTTCTGCCGGAAGTCTGTTGGTGGAAGAGGGTGGAGACCGCCTAATCTTCGAAGGAGCTGTGCGAATGACGCTCAGGCCCAAAGCTTTAAAAGAGGCAGAGGCAATTGATGGGTAGCCGGAGCAGCTTCTGTAGCATTTTTGGTGCACTCTTGATTGTCTTGCTTTCGGTCTCAGGGCTGAGTGCCCAATCCTTTGGCGGGGCGTTTTCCAGCCTGGGCGACAATGATGAACCCGTTAATATTGAAGCAGAACGACTGGAGATTCTCGACAAGGAGAAGGTAGCGATCCTCACCGGTAATGTGCGTGTTATTCAGGGCACCTCTACCGTGTCGGGCAAGGAGATGCGGGTTTTCTATCTCAGGGGAAAAGAAAGAGAGAAAACCAGAAGCGGTATTGAACGTATTGAAATCAACGGTGGTGTGGCCATAAAATCAGATGAAAATCGAGCAACAGCTGATAAAGCGGTGATAGATCTGGTGGAAAATGTTGCAACGCTTATGGGAAATGTAAATCTTTCTCAGGGCGATAATATCGCTAAAGCCTGTTCTTTGTGGGTTGATTTGGAAACCAGAAATACAAAACTGAATCATGCCTGCAGTGAGCGTGTGGTGATTGTTACAACACCACCAGAAGAGGAAACTCAGTAATGCGCATTTTTGGCCCATGCTTGGCCTTTTCCATTCTCGTCTGGTTTCTTACCGGATTGATCATGCACGCCCATGCGCAATCCTTTGGCGGGGCGTTTGACGGGGTTGGGAACAACGATAAGCCGATCCAGATTGAGGCGGACAGCCTCGAAATTATTGATAATCAAAATACAGCTCTGCTCACGGGAAATGTGAGTGTGGTTCAGGGCACCACCATTCTCAAGGCCAAGAATATTAAAGTATTTTACTTAAGCGACAACGAAAGATCAAAATCGAAAAGCGGTATCCGGAAGATCGAAGCAAGCGGCACGGTGGCGGTAAGATCCCAAGACAATTACGCCAGCGCGGATAAAGCAGTTGTCGACATGGTTTCAGAGATCGTCACAATGTCCGGAAATGTTTTTATCAGTCAGGGAAAGAACATCGCGAACGGATGCACGCTAATCGTGAACCTCAAAACAAGCGTTTCTGAGATTAAACCCTGCAAATCGACCTCGGGGTCAGGGTCTGGAAGAGTAAAACTTCTTCTTGATCCTAAATCGCGAAACACCAACTAGGTAACTGAGCAAAGACGTTTCGCGTTAGACAAATTTAACCATACATGGATTATCTCTTTGCTGGAGACGAAAGGTGCTGGGTTTGAAAAACCTAATTAAGACTTTTTCCCGCAAACCGGAGGGGAAAAAAACAACCTGGGCAGACGAACCCCTGCTCAGCGCGCAAGGCAGTACACCATCTGCCGCGGTCACCAGCATCAATCCATCTACCCAACCCCGTTCTAGGGAAGGGGTTTTGCTCGTCAGCGGTATTCAAAAAAGCTATAAAGGGAGAAAAGTTGTCACGGACGTGAACCTAGGTGTTCGCCGTGGCGAAGCCGTAGGCTTGTTGGGCCCGAACGGTGCTGGCAAAACCACCAGCTTTTATATGATTACCGGGCTTGTTCAACCGGATGCCGGGAAAATTGAACTCGACGGCCATGATATAACCAAGACACCCATGTACCGGCGGGCGCGCCTTGGAATCGGGTATCTGCCTCAAGAAGCATCAATTTTCAGGGGTTTGACCGTCGAGAACAACATTCGGGCGGTGCTTGAAGTGGTTGAACCTGATCGCAAAACACGGGAAAAGCAGTTGGACTCTTTGTTGGAAGAGTTTTCAATCTCACACCTGAGAAAATCTCCGTCGATCGCCCTTTCAGGCGGTGAACGCCGGCGCTGCGAAATTGCGCGGGCGCTCGCCACTCGGCCTTCTTTCATGCTGCTTGACGAACCCTTTGCCGGAATTGATCCAATTGCGGTTGGCGATATTCAAGATCTTGTTCGTCATTTGACCAGGCGGGGCATCGGGGTGCTCATCACAGACCATAATGTACGCGAGACGCTTGGTTTGATTGATCGGGCATATATTATACATGCCGGAAGTGTCCTGACGCACGGTAGTCCGAATGAGATTGTTCAGAATGCCGATGTTCGACGGCTATATCTGGGAGAACAGTTTACCCTTTAGGAACCCCTTTCTGCTACGCTTCCTGCAAGAACCGGACCAAAAGAAGCCGGAAAAAGACAGGCAGGTAAGTGAGTATGTCTCTTTCAGCAAAGCTACAGCAGCGCCAGGTGCAATCCCTGGTCATGACACCTCAACTGGCTCAGTCCATTAAGTTGCTGCAGCTTAGTCATACAGAGCTGCAAGAATTTGTTAACGATGAAATAGAAAAGAACCCGTTGCTTGAGCTTGGTAGCCAGACTGAAGGCTATGAAGAAAAACGAAACCGCGACGAGCCAACCCCAAAAAAGGCGCTGCCTGCAGAAGAGGAAAAGGGATTGGTTCAAGACGGAGGGATTTATCCTCAGGCGGGTTATTCACTTGAAAATGAATATGATACCGGCATCGCAGGTGCGGAGAAGCAGGATTTACACACGGATAAAGCACTTCCTGAAGTTCACCTGAATTCATCTCCATCGAACGCAGGTGATGTCGACTTTGATGTTTTGTCAAACATCGGACAAGCACCCAGCTTTACGGAGTTTTTGGAACGACAAATTGCGCTTGAATTCAAACAACAAGACGCACGCAATGTTGCTATCTATATTTCCCATGGCCTTGATGAAGACGGCTATTTCCGTGAACCGCTTGAAGAGGTAGCGATCCGCACCCAGACGTCGGTTGACATGGTAAAGTGGGTTTTGGACCGTTTTCAGAGTTTTGAGCCAGCGGGTATTGGAGCAAGAAACCTTGCGGAATGTCTTGAACTTCAACTGAAGGATAAAAATCGGTTTGATCCTGCGATGAAGGCCCTACTGGACCACGTTGATCTTTTGGCGAAACGTGAATTCTCGAAACTGCGTGCCTTATGTGAGGTTTCAAAAGAAGACTTCAACCAGATGCTTGCAGAGATTAGGGCCCTGGACCCGCGGCCTGCCAAAAGCTTTGATTCCGGTCAAATTGAAGCAATTGTACCTGATGTTTTGGTGACCCAATCACAGGCAGGCGATTGGCACATCGAACTAAATCCGGAGACGTTGCCAAAAGTTCTGATCAATCAAGAATATCATCTTGAACTCACTCAGCTCCTGGATGACCCTGAAGGGAAAACCTTTGTGAGCGACTGCATGGAGAAAGCAAATTGGCTTACCAGGTCCCTTGATCAACGCGCCCACACAATTTTGAAAGTGGCGGCTGAAATCGTAAAAAAGCAGGATAAGTTTTTTGCTGAAGGGGTTCAGCATTTAAAACCGCTTACGCTCAAGCAAGTCGCAGAAAAGATCAAGATGCATGAGTCGACTGTAAGTCGCGTAACAGCGAACAAATATTTGTTGTGTGACCAGGGGACGTTTGAACTGAAGTACTTCTTTTCTACCGCAATTCCATCCAAGGATGGAGAAAGCGCAGTTTCAGCTGAAGCGGTAAAACATCATATTCAGAAAATGGTGAACACAGAGGACCCAAGAAAGATTTTATCTGACGAACAGATTGTAAACAATCTTCAGGAGTGCGGAATTGCGATCGCCCGGCGCACGGTTGCCAAATACCGTGAGGCTCTGCAAATCCCCTCTTCTGTGGAGAGAAGACGCCAAAAATCATCCTCGACATAGGACTTTTGCAACAAACAGGCGAATTTCGGACTGTTTTTCCCTGGAATTGCCAGAAATTGAATAGGCAATTGCGGTACACAATTCAGCGCGTTACACTCATCTTGCAAGGGCGTGTAGAATAGAGGATGAATATGAGCTTACGAATATCTGGAAAACACATGAATGTTGGCGAAGCACTCACCAACCGTATCGAAGACAGACTGGATGAGGCTGTCTCAAAGTATTTTCCAGGAGGGTACAATGGTCACGTAACTCTCGAAAAACAGGGTAATCGATATTCCTGTGACTGCGTTCTTCATCTCGATAGCAGTGTCGACCTTCAGGGCACTGCCAATGAAAACGATCCCACCGCTGCTTTTGAAAGTGCAGCTGACAAAATCGAAAAACGCCTGAGACGATACAAGCGACGGTTGAAAGACCATCATGCCAACAGTTCAAAATCCAGCCGTCTTGATGCCGCCTATTCGATTGTAGCAGCACCGGCTGAAGAAGAAGAAATGCCTACGGATTACAATCCAGTGATCATCGCAGAATCGCTCACCAGTATTGAAAACCAATCCGTTGCCGAAGCCGTGATGAAACTGGATTTAACGGATAATCCCGTTGTTGTGTTTACGAATGCAGGAAGCGGAAAAACCAATGTCGTATATCGCAGGAGCGATGGCAATATTGGTTGGATAGATCCGTCCTAAGCTCCTCAATTTGGTAATACCGCATGTAAGTCATTGTAAAATGCTGAAGATTTGAGCTCGCTTGCTTTGTCGGAAAGCATCAACGGTTGGCCGTTTGCGGCAAACAGTGCCCAATACTTCTTACCAGCTTTGAGTTCAAGCGCATCGGGGAATACATTGGACAAGTCTTCGGCGGAGATTTTGCGCATATAAGCAACTGCGTCTGAGCCAAGGGCTGCAAAGTCTTCTCTCTTGAGAAAGTCATTTTGAAGGTCGGGGTTCATAGACTACTCCTTTGACTGGATCGATATTTTTCTGACAATTCGCTCTGGTTGAACTCTTACAAGATCAATTTCCAGCAAACCGTTTTCCAGCTTCGCACCGTTTACCTCCATCCCTTCAGCTAGGACAAAGGAACGCTGAAACTGTCGTGCAGCTATTCCTCGATGCAGAAATGTACGCTCTTTGTCGTCTTCCTGCTTCCCCCGGATGGTCAGTTGATTTTCTTCAACATCAATGTCCAAATCCTGTTCCCGAAACCCGGCAACAGCCAAAATAATTTTCAGAACATCGCCGGAACCATTTTCTTTGCCAGATTTTACCCGCTCGATATTGTAAGGCGGATATCCATCGTTCGTGGTTTTGGTTGCTCGATCAAGCACGCGTTCGAGCTCTTCAAAACCAAGCAGTAGAGGATTAGAAAAGCCAGCAAATCGGGTCATTGTTCATTCCTGAATTTCACCCATTAGATATGGGCATTGTTTAAACCGCATTCAACAGGGATGGATTATTTCGATTTTGGAAATAATGTTTGTCATCTACTCCAAATTGACAATTTTCTGTGAGATCGGTAGCCAAATCCTCAAAAACTGGAGGAAACCATGACGGATCGTATCAATGTCAGCGGGTTGAATGTCGATGTTGAACTCTACAATTTCATAAATGAAGAAGCCTTGCCTGGAACCGGCATCGATTCAACGGAATTCTGGAAAAATTTCAACCAAATTGCTTCGGAGATGGTTCCCAAAAACCGAGCTCTGGTTCAGAAACGCGAAGACCTACAGGCCCAGATCGACAAATGGTATCTCGGACACAACGGTTCAGACTACACCTTACCCGAATACAAAGATTTCCTGACTGAAATCGGCTATTTGGTCCCAGAGGGCGGAAAGTTTTCAGTCGATACCGCAAATGTTGATCCAGAAATTTCGATGGTGGCCGGACCTCAGCTTGTTGTTCCCATCATGAATGCACGTTACGCGCTCAATGCAGCGAATGCACGTTGGGGCTCCTTGTATGATGCACTTTACGGCACGGACGCGATCTCTGAAGAAGACGGTGCAGAAAAGGGTACGTCGTACAATCCTGTCCGTGGTGAAAAGGTAATCGCGTGGGCGCGCGGGTTCCTCGACAAGTCTGTCCCCATAGACGGGACTTGGGCAGCCATCACGCAACTTATCATTAAAGACGGCGAACTTCTCCTTATCATGGAAAATGGTTCAGAAGTCGGTCTTTCTAATCCGGCGCAATTCGTTGGATATCAAGGAGACGCAGCGTCTCCTTCATCGGTTCTACTAAAGCGTAACGGACTTCATATTGATATTGTTATCGATGGCAACCATCCAATTGGATCCGGCGACAAAGCATCGATTGCCGATCTCGTTCTGGAATCTGCGGTCACCACGATCTGTGATTGCGAAGATTCTGTTGCTGCCGTTGATGGAGAAGACAAGGTTCTGGCGTATCGGAACTGGCTGGGCTTGATGAAAGGTGATCTGGAAGACACCTTTGAAAAAGGCGGCAAAACAATCCGCAGGACGTTAAATCCAGATCGGGAATATACGACAGGGGGTGGAAAGCCGACAACATTGGCGGGAAGATCTTTGCTTTTGGTCAGGAATGTGGGGCTGTTGATGACAAACCCCGCAATCACCTTGGAAGACGGCAGTGAGATCACTGAGGATGTCATGGATGGTGTCATTACCTCTATGATCGCGCTTCATGACATCGGGACGGATGGTCGCTATGGAAATTCACGCGAAGGCTCGGTCTATATCGTGAAACCTAAAATGCACGGGCCAGAGGAAGTTGCGTATTCTTGCGAACTGTTCACCAAGATTGAAAAATCTCATGGCATGAAACCCAATACGCTCAAAATGGGTATCATGGATGAAGAGCGCAGAACCACTGCAAATCTGAAAGAGTGCATCCGTGCAGCGCGGGAACGGGTTGTCTTTATCAACACCGGCTTCCTTGATCGTACGGGTGACGAGATTCATACATCGATGAAAGCAGGCCCAATGCTGCGAAAAGGCGATATGAAAGGGGCGGCTTGGATTCAAGCCTACGAAGATCGAAACGTCGACATCGGGTTGGAGTGCGGTCTTTCAGGTCATGCACAGATTGGTAAAGGTATGTGGGCAATGCCCGACCTTATGGCAGACATGCTGGAACAAAAAATTGGACACCCGAAATCTGGGGCCAATTGCGCATGGGTTCCTTCGCCTACCGCCGCCACGCTGCATTCCACGCATTATCACCAAGTCAATGTGGCAGAGGAACAATCGAAGCTATCTTCTCGTACGAAAGCCAGCCTTGATGATATTCTGACCATACCGGTCGTAAACCGACCTAACTGGACGGACGACGATATTCAAAACGAATTGGATAACAATGCCCAGGGTATTTTAGGATATATGGTCCGCTGGGTAGAACAGGGCGTTGGATGTTCAAAAGTGCCAGACATAAACAATGTTGGGCTTATGGAAGACAGGGCCACGTTGCGGATTTCAACCCAACACATTGCAAACTGGCTAGAGCATGGCGTTTGCAGCAAAGAAAAAGTTCTGGAAACCCTTGAGCGCATGGCCGAGGTGGTTGATGGGCAAAATGCCGGAGACCCGCTTTATCGCAACATGGCTCCAGACTTTGACAAGTCGGTTGCGTTTCAGGCTGCTAAAGAACTGGTGTTTGAGGGTGACATTCAGCCCTCAGGTTATACAGAGCCGGTTCTCCATCGCAAAAGGCTTGAGTTCAAAGCACTTTATCCAAACGGCTGACGGATTTGAATGCGGAAGCCCGATCTCAGGATTGGGCTTTTATGCCTTGTGGCTTGGGATTACGTCTGACGAACGATTACCTTTGCACCCGGCTTCACCCGCTCATACAAGTCGATAATGTCTTGGTTCATCAGGCGGATACAGCCTGAGGATACTGCTTTACCGATCGACCACCATTCCGGTGTTCCATGGAGACGGTATAAAGTATCGCGGCCGCCTTTCATGAGATAAAGCGCCCGAGGGCCAAGCGGGTTGTTGAGACCTGGCGGCATGCCACCGCGCCATCTGGCCAATTCCGGTTTACGCCGTATCATGGGAGCTGGCGGGGTCCAGGTTGGCCACTCGCGTTTCCAACCGATGGTCGCATTTCCTGCCCACGCAAATCCTTGTTTTCCGACCCCTACGCCGTAACGGACTGCCTTACCGTTTGGTTCCACCAAATACAGAAAGCGTTTGGGCACATCGACAATGATAGTGCCGGGCCGTTCTTTGGTAGGGTAGTCAACAATTTGACGTAAGAATTGTTTGTCTACCTTGCTCAATGGGATACGCGGCAACTGAAAACCGCCATCGACAACGGCGCCATAATCGGACCGGAATTGCCTAGATGGATCTCCAAAGCGTCCGACAGTACTACAGCCGGCCAAAGCGACTGTAGATAGAAGTGAGAGAGTAAATGCGCGCCTGTTCATGAAATTGCCCAACCGAATCAACGTTTTTGTTATATTCCCAGCGATTCTTTGTTAGCAAAATCAGAGTCAGCCGCAATTCGGAAATGGAATGCTGATCCAAAGTTTTGTGATATGTTGCAATACCGCAACAGAAATGGATGTGATTTAGGGATTATGCCGTTAATATCTGACACTTCGATGGATTTTACCGTTGATCACCGCCAATCCGAACGGGCCATGGTGATTCGCACCGGGATCCTACGCGGATTTGAGGAAAGCGATTGGGTTTTCGTACCTGAGGTTACGCTTGCGAATGGCCGCAGGGTTGACTTAATCGCATTGAATTCAAAGGGAATTATACGGATTATTGAAATCAAGTCCTCCATCGCAGATTTCAAATCAGACGACAAATGGCATGAATATCGTGACTTTTGTGATGAGTTTTACTTTGCCAGCCATCCGGAAGTTCCTGGCGAAATCTTTCCTGAAACAGAGGGGTTTATCCTCGCCGATGGCCATGGGTGCGAAATCTTGCGCGAAGGACAGGTTCATAAACTGGCGGGGCCAACCCGAAAAGCCCTTACCCTTCACATTGCACGGGTCGCGTCACAGCGGTTGAAACGGTTTACCCTGCATCAGGGTGTAATTTAACGAGGCGCTCTTTTGGCAAGAATGCGCTGAAGCGTGCGGCGATGCATGTTCAGTCTGCGGGCTGTTTCCGAAACATTGCGGTCACACAGTTCATAGACGCGCTGAATATGCTCCCAACGAACGCGGTCTGCGGACATGGGGTTTTCGGGGGGATCTGCTTTTTCTCCGGGAGAGCGCATCAGGGCCGTATATACATCGTCGGCATCAGCCGGTTTTGCCAGATAGTCGACCGCACCCATTTTCACGGCGGTTACGGCTGTTGCAATGTTTCCATACCCAGTCAGTATAATTGCCTTGCATTCAGGTCTGCGGCTGCGGATTTCTTCTATCACATCCAGACCGTTACCGTCATTCAAACGCATGTCTACAACCGCATAGGCTGGCGGATTAGTCCGCACATTGGAAATGCCCTCAGTAATGCTCTCAGCGGTCGCAACTTGAAACCCTCTGCTTTCCATGGCTCTGGCGAGTCTTTGCAGAAAGGGTCTGTCATCATCCACGATCAGCAGTGACTGATCTTTTAATCTGGCCGTATCTGTCTGAATGTTTTCACTCATAAGCAATCATATCGTTGTTTTACTAACCCCTATGTGGGTCAGAACGCATCATTTGTCAAAATTTCGCGTCATATATGCTTAAGCATGCATTTGGGAAGCCACTACGGTTTTTCGAGTGACCTCGATCAGGCTTCTTGGCCATTCGACCCTGGCACAAGCTCCCGGAAGTCCATCATCAGGCGCGTTTGAAAAAGAGAGTTTTGCGCCGCTGCGTTCCAGCAAGGTCTTGGCTATAAACAGTCCCAGACCAAGGCCCTTGGCAGGCTCGCCTTCTCCACCACTTGTGACGAACGGCTCTCCAATCTTGGCACTCATTTCCCCGTCAAATCCGGGTCCATCATCGTTGATGGTGATCCAAATTCCTGATTTGTCCCAAGCGACATTCAAAACAACCTGAGAAGTTGCGTGATCAACCGCATTCTCTACCAAATTGCCGAGGCCGTACAAAATGCCAGGATTGCGCATACAAAGCGGCTCATTTCCACCGACTTGCGTGGTGATATCGATTTCAACGCCAAATTCACGGTGGGGTTCTGAAACCTCATTCAGAATTAAAGAGAAGGGTATTTTCCCGATATGTTGATCTTCTTGTGTTGAGAGCGAGGTGAGGGTTTTCAAGATTTCCCTGCATCGCTCTGCCTGACTTCGCAGCAGTTTTGCATCTTCATACAGCAGGGAGTCTTGTTCCAGCTCCCGCGTCATCTCTTTTGAAACAAGGGCGATCGTCGCCAAGGGTGTTCCCAGTTCATGTGCTGCTGCGGCGGCCAATCCGTCAATATCAGACAGGTGTTGCTCACGCTCCAGCACAATTTCTGTTGCGGCGAGGGCATCTGCAAGTTTTCTGGCCTCGTCAGCCACGCGAAACGCATAAATCGCCATAAAAGACAGGCTGGAAATGATGGCCACCCACATTCCAGCCACATAAAGGCGCGGTAATTGCAAAACTTCACCGGTAATCCATGGAAGGGGCAAATGGAAAAATGCAAGCAATGTCGCTGAAAGGATTGAAACAGAGCCCAGCATTAACGTCGATAAAGTCGAAAGCGTGGTTGCAGAGATCACAACGGGTACGAGTAACAAAACGGAAAAGGGATTTTGCAAACCGCCCGTTAGGTAAAGCAACAGCGCTAACTGCACCAGATCGTAGGTGAGCAACATCGTCGTTGCTCTTTGGGTAATACGCTGGTTGGCCGGATACCGAATGCTCAAAATGGCATTTAATACCGCGGAAACTGCAATCAAAAGAAAACAAAAGGCCGGGTAAAACTGGAAATCCAGAAACAGCCAGACTACCAGTACAGCGATTGTTTGGCCAAGCACCGCAAGCCACCGGATTTTGACCATGGTCTCCAGTCGGAGGTTGGGACCTACCGGCGATGTACCGATTGCAAAATGTCTTTCCGTCTTCACCGGCTTACCGTCCGACTGATGCAATCCAGCCAGCCTTCATATTTTCGTTGGCGCTGTTTTTCTGGCATTGCAGGGGTAAAACGAGTTTCGGCAGACCATGCGCTCCCCATCTCTTTACGCGATGGCCATAAACCCAGTTTGGATGCAGCGAGCCAGGCAGCGCCCAGGGCGGTCGTCTCAAGGTATTGCGGGCGCTCAACGGTCACATCGATCAAATCAGCAAGAAACTACATCGTCCAATCGCTTGCTACCATCCCGCCATCTACCCGAATGGCCGCTGCTTCACCCAAGCTTGTCCAGTCCTGTTTCATGGCTTCGATCATATCACGGGTTTGATAACATACCGATTCCAGTGCAGCCTTTGCAAACTCATTTGGGCCAGTGTTGCGTGTGAGCCCGAACATGGCGCCCCTGGCATCTGCATCCCAATAAGGTGCTCCCAACCCAGTGAAAGCGGGCACCAAATATACATCCTGAGCAGGATCAGCAGCTTGCGCCAGCGAGCCGGTTTGAGCAGCGTCCTCTATAATTTTCAAACCGTCCCGCAACCATTGCACCGCCGCACCAGCGATAAAAATTGAACCTTCGAGCGCATAATGTGTTTCACCATCCAGTGTGTAGGCGATGGTAGTCAGCAGTCTATTTTTTGAAGGAACCCTGGTCGGGCCCGTATTCAACAGAGCAAAACATCCTGTACCGTAGGTCGATTTGATCATTCCGGGTTCGAAACAAGCCTGCCCTATTGCGGCTGCCTGTTGGTCTCCCGCGACGCCAAGAATGGGAATAGAGGCTCCTATCAAGTCCTCCAAAGTCGCGCCAAAGTCGGCGCTGCATTCTTTGATTTCCGGCAGAATTGCTCTCGGTACTTCTAGCAGTTCAAGCAATTCATCGTCCCACTCACACGTCTCGATGTTAAACAGCAAGGTGCGCGATGCGTTGGTGGTGTCCGATGCGTGAACGGTACCGCCTGTCAAACGCCAGATCAAGAAACAGTCTACCGTTCCGAAAAGTAGCGTTCCCGCCTCGGCTTTTTCGCGGGCCCCATCTACATTTTCCAAAACCCAAGCTATTTTCGTTCCTGAAAAATATGGATCAAGCAAAAGACCGGTTTTCTTCGTGAAAACTGGCTCCAGATCGCGGGATTTAAGGTCGCTGCAGTATTCCGCAGTCCGCCTGTCTTGCCAAACAATGGCATTGTAAACGGGTTTTCCGGTTTCCTTGTCCCAGACAACGGTTGTTTCACGCTGGTTTGTGATGCCAATTGCAGCGATGTCATGCGCTGCGCAGGATGCTTTTTCGATGACTTTGCGTATTGAGGCCAAAACGGACGCCCAGATTTCTTCCGGGTCATGCTCTACCCATCCTGATGCTGGATAGTGTTGCGTAAACTCTTGTTGTGCCACCGCAACAATGTGTCGGTCCTTGTCAAACAAGATTGCCCGCGATGAGGTCGTCCCCTGATCTATGGCGAGTATGAATTTCGACACATCGTCTCCACTATCCGGTCATATCCACAACAACCCGACCGCGAATTTTCCCATCGACAATATCAGTCGCGGTTTGAATGATGTCATCGAATGTGATTTCGCTCGTCAAGGCTTCCAGCTTTCCAAGGTCCAGATCGGTCACCAACCTGCTCCACGCTTCGTTGCGTTTTTCTTTCGATGCCATGACTGAATCAACGCCAAGAAGAGAGACTCCACGTAAAATGAAAGGCATGACCGTTGCCGGCAGATCAAAGCCTTGTGCCAAACCACAAGCTGCTACAGCGCCCCCGTAATTCGTTTGAGCAATCACATTGGCCAGCGTGTGTGACCCTACAGCGTCGACACCAGCTGCCCATCTTTCTTTTCCAAGTGGGCGGCCCGGTTCCGAAAGTTCTGCTCGATCGATGATTTCATTAGCGCCTAAATCCTTAAGGAAATCAGCTTCTTGCGGCCTTCCCGTTGATGCAATGACATCATATCCCAGTTTCGAAAGGATCGCGATGGCGACTGTCCCAACACCGCCGTTTGCACCCGTTACAATCACGGGGCCAGAAGCTGGATTAACGCCGTGTTTTTCAAGTGCCATCACACAAAGCATGGCCGTATAGCCCGCCGTGCCAATTCCCATCGCCTGTTTGGCGGACAAGCCATCCGGCAGAGAGATCAACCAATCTGACTTCAGCCGTGCACGACCGGCATATCCACCCCAGTGTACCTCGCCAACGCCAAACCCATTCAGCAAAACTTTGTCGCCTTCTTTAAATTCATCCGAAGCTGAACTAAGGACCGTTCCTGCTAAATCAATGCCGGGAACCATAGGCCAATGACGCACTACCGGGCTCTTCCCAGTGATCGCAAGACCATCTTTGTAATTGACCGTTGTTGCGTTAACAGCAACCGTCACGTCTCCTTCCATCAGGTCTTCTTCAGAAATCTCGACGACATCCACAGATTGTTGTTTTTCTTCGTTTCTGGAGACCTGGATGGCCTTAAATGTGTTTGTCATGGTTATGTCTTTCCCGTGTCGTTTTCCGGATTTGTTTTCCGGTCCGTTTTCTCCTCGCGCCCGGCACGCCAATTCAGATACTCATCTGTGATTATTGCAAGTGCGCCAAGCGTAATGAACGTATCTGCTAAATTGAAAACTGCAAACTCAAATCGCAAATAATCAATGTGAAAAAATATCATATCGATCACTTTGCCCAATCGAATGCGATCGATCAAATTTCCCAAAGCTCCGGCTATGATGAGACTGTATCCAAGGGCAGAAATCCAACGCCCCTCTTCAAGGCCACGCCAGAGCCACAAGACGAAAAAGATTATAAGGATGGTCAGGATTATCAGAGGAACTGCCCCCAAATCAGAAAGAAATGAAAATGCAATCCCCTCGTTGTAAGTCCTGAAAAGCGATAGAAAGGGAAGAAGGTCAACACGCTGATACAATGGCAGCGCAGTCTCAACCCAATACTTCGAGAGCTGATCAACGGCTACCAGCAGAAAAACAGGTAATAGCCATAGCCTAACACTCATTTTGATGCGCCCTTTATTGGTGGTAACCGCTTACCCATATGAAATAGCACTATTCCAGTGGCGATCGCCAGATTTAGGGAGTCTGCCGATCCCGCCATTGGAATCAAAATGAGCTGATCACACTTATCAGCCAAGTTGGCCGTCAGACCTTGTTGTTCATTTCCCATCATCAGTAGAACTGGTTTCGATTGAAAATCGACCGTTCTATAGTCTACGGCGCCAGCCAGATGGGTCCCAAACACGGCGCCATTCCAGCCGTTCCGCCATTTCAAAAATGCTTCCTCGCTCATGCGGACCAACGGAACATTGAAGATTGAACCCATGCTTGCTCTTGTTGCTTCCAAAGAAAAGGGATCCGTTGTTTCCCCAATCAGAATTATGCCATCTACCCCTGCGCAATCAGATGTTCTGATGATCGTACCGAGATTTCCCGGATCTCTCACACGGTCGAGCGCGATCCAAACGGCCTCTTTATCAGTGACGTCGTTGGGTAAGGTCGCCCATTTTTGTTCCACAACCGCAACCACCATTTGCGGATTATCACGTCGGGTAATTGAAGAAAGAACCTTCTCATTTACTTCCAAGACATCGCCGCCTTTTGCCCTGACATTGGCAGCGAGGCTTTCCAACGCTGCATTTCCCTCAGCGAATTTGCCAGAATAAACAAGGGTTTTTATGATCCATCCCCCTGCATGGGCATCGCGTACCAGCTTAAATCCTTCGACCAGAAATGTACTGGTTTCCTCGCGGTTTTTCTTAAGCGCCAGGCTTCTGATGGACTTCACACGCGGGTTCGATACAGCGGTGATTTGTTGCACCTTCCCCGGTGGTTGCGTTTTCGATGTCGACATTAGGCCACCCACCGACTGAACAAGGAAGTGGACAGCATCCGATCGCTGTTTTTTGTTTTCAGGACCAACTCTCCTGATTCCAACCGGCCAGAACGGGTTGCGAATTTTTCCTTCATTACCTCATGCATGGCATAAAACGAGGCACGAATTGAGTACGCTGTCAGGACTACAAACGAAGATTTTTCATTGGTAAGATTTGCGACCAAATCGAGC
>JBCCXO010000043.1:0-31058 GCA_039191645.1 Pseudomonadota bacterium
ATTACCACTGCGCCGGTGAGCCAAAGTCCCCTCATACTCGACCGAAGCGTTTTAGCTGGATCAACTTTCATTTTTTCACGTCCTCCCGAGCTAACTTTACAAACTCTTCAATGTCTTTTTCAAGCTGTGAAAAGTCTTCTTTTTTTACCGCCGACTGTTGCATCGGTTGAACCTTATCAGACGGGTTCATCATCGGCTGGATTATCGTTTTTTTTTGTTCTGAGTCTATTTCCGGTTTTTTTTCAGTGGTGTTCGTGGGTTGACCATCGCTTCCTTTTTTTGCCGCAGCAAGTTTCTCGAGAACTGCGTTGACTGGCTTAATAGCACTTTTCAGGAATTCATCTCTTGTTTGTTGTTTGGCGATCCCACCGTCGGCAATCGTCAAGATCAAATCGACATTTGCAAGGGCAGCTGGTTTATGGCTCACGATTACAACGGTTGTGCCTGCGTCGCGTAACTTGTTGATGGCCTCCTGGATTGCAGCATCGCCCTCTGCATCAAGGTTGGAATTGGGTTCATCAAGTACGACAAGTTTTGGAGCACCATATAGCGCTCTTGCAAGCCCAATTCTTTGCGCTTGGCCGCCTGAGAGGTTCATGCCAAAGGTCCCAATCTCCGTGTCATACCCGTTTGGCAGTTTGTTTATCATGTCGTGGCAACCGGCCAATTGAGCAGCCATCAGAACTTTCGCATCATCAGGCTCACCCATTCTGGCAATGTTTTCTTTGATCGTGCCATCCATAAGTTGGACCGATTGAGCAAGATATCCGATGCTCGAACCAAACTGTTCACGGTCCCAATTGCTAATAGAGGCCCCGTCCAGTCTCACCGATCCATGTGTGGGTTCAAGAGCGCCAATCAGCATTTTGCAAAATGTACTCTTTCCTGCTCCAGACGGTCCAATAACTGCGATTAGGCTGCCGGGTTCAAAGGTTGTGTTAATGGCTCTCAGGATTGGTTTTTCAGCGCCATTCATGAGTAGCGAAACACCCAGAAATTCGACTTTGCCTTTGGGTTCAGGTTGTTTTGTCCGCTCGGTATCCGCTGGCGCATGCGCAAATACTTCCATGATCCTTCTGTGTGCTGATCTGGCCTGGATAAAAGCCCGCCAAGCTCCCAGTGCTTGCTCTGCCGGTGCCAGTGCTCTTCCCAAAATAATCGAGGCGGCGATCATGCCACCAGACGTCATTTCCCCAAGCGTCGCGAAATACGCTCCCAACCCAAGCACGAGTATCTGTGCGGTAAACCTCACGAATTTGGACATTGCTGCGATCTTGGCGGTAAAGGAAGAGACGGTGTACATCGCTTCTGCAACGTGTGCATTGTCTTCATTGAAGCGCGCCATGACGCCTTTCATCATGCCCATCGAGTAAACGCTTTCGGCATGACGGGTGGCGATATCGACTGTATTTTGTGCTTTTATTTGATGCTCGCCTAGTCCTGACATGCGGCGGCGCGTGACCACGTCGTTAATCAAGGCCAGAATAAATAGAATGATAGCAGCACCGATAGCGACAATACCCAAGATTGGATGCACAAGCATTATGGCGCCAACAAAAAGCGGCATCCATGGTCCATCGAAGAACGGTAAAACGCTGGGTCCACCTACAAATTGCCGTACCGTGGCAAGATCATTGATCGCCTGATTTTTTGAAACCCCTTTTGCCCGGGCGATCTGAATAATCCCAATCAGCAAGTCAGAATGGACAGTTCTATCCCACCAATGTGAGATTTTGGCCAACATCGCCCCTCTAATCGCATCCAGTATGGCAATGACCGCGAGGAAAAAGATTACGATTATGGTTAGATATATCAGCGTTTCGACATGCTGACTTTGCATCACCCTGTCGAAAATCTGCTGCATGTAGATTGGGGAAGCCAGTGCACCCAAGTTAACAAAAAACGAGAAAAATCCGACACTTACAAATCCAAACCATGAAGCCTTATAGACTTTCATAGCTGGATAGCTGTCGTCCTTTCTCTTCTTCTGAGCCATTCAGATGTATCCCCCCTGCAAAATCGCGTCTTTTTTTAAGGCATCAAGACTTACGATTTTCACTCAACATTTATATTAGACACGTTTGAAACATGATACTCGAGTTGCCCAGTATGATTAATTTTCAATACCGGGCAACTCTCCTGGTTATCAGCCCTTAACCAGTTACATATCGCCGTCGTTCTGGTTCATTGCGACATCCGGGCCGTAGGCTTCCGTGTTGATCGCATCACCATCAACGTCCACGAGGAACTGTGGAGAATCTACATCTGCATTGTCCACCAGCGTGCCTGTGCCATCGATGTGTATATCGAACTCAGCAGTGGCTTTGTCCGAACCATCGGTTGCACCGGAGTCATCCATGACAGTGAAGTTACCTTCGAGCGTTCCTTCCAATTCTCCTCCGATCTTGGCCTGATCACCTCCTTCGAGCAATTCTGCGAGAACGTTCGCGAAATCACCGTTGAGAGAGACTTCACCATTTGGATCAAATTCCAGCAAGCCAGCGGCCTCCAAGGCTTCGATTGAAATGGATAGGTCGAGGGAGTCATTCCCCGTGATCTGAGACAGAGATAGCGTTGCTTCGCCCGTGATGCTTTCTGGAACAAGACTTACCGTGTCGTTCACATCAGGATCAGAAACGTTTGCTTCTGTCACCAGGTCCGCAATGACAACATTGCCAGAACCATCGTTCACCAGAGTAGGCTCGTCATCAAAGTTCACTTCGACATTATCAACCACAGGACGGTCGTTGGCACCTTTGATGATCACTTCAACACTTGCTGTTGAAGTCGAGTTCGACACGCCAACCTGATCGTCTGCTTCAAGGTCGAAGGTTGCTTTCAATTCTTCGCCAAGGCCCAGGAAGTCTAGTTCCTTGTCTGCGATTGAAAGTTTCCATTCTCCGTCAGCAGCGGTAAGTGTCGTCGCGGCTTTTAGAGCAGCTTCCTGCTCTTCAGTTAGAACCAGCGGATCACCCTGATCATTGAACCACATGAAGGCTAATGTCTCTTCAAGTGGCGTGACGATCACAACATCACCCTCATCATCATCTCCAGTCGTAATCGAACCGGTTGCCATGATAAGTTGCATCGAGTCAGTCTGATTATCGGCTTCAGCTGTCATGCCATCTTCGGCAACAATCGATGGTGTATCGTTTGTTCCCATAATTTTGATGGACAGTGTTGCATCATCAGACCCGCCATTCCCATCAGAGACATCCACCGTGAAGGTTTCCGTTGCTTCCTCATCATGAGCAAGCATCTGAAGGGCATCCTTTGTAGGATCAAGCGCGTACTTGTAAGTACCGTCTGCTTCGATGGTCAAGACACCGTAGACGCCCATGATGACTGTCGCACTCGAGGTCGCAACCATTTGGTTGTCACCATTTGAATTGGTGACTTTGACGACCGATAGAACATCACCATCATCGACGTCGCTGGCATTGGTGCCCAGGACCGTGCCCTCCATCGTCATGGTTGGCTCGTCGCCTCCCAGACCACCGTCTTCGACAAGCGTTGTCGCATCCGTGATGTCATTGACGATTGGTGAGTCATTGGTGCCTTGGACGGTAACAGTGACGTCTTGGCTGACTTCTCCATCGTTATCGTCTTTGATAGTGACTGTGTAGACGAACTCTACAGATTCACCAGCCGGCAGGTAATCAAAAGCATCATCCTGAATGGTGAATGTCCACTTGACCTGTCCTGTACCCATGGCACCTGGCATGATATCAGCTGTGAACGTAGCGCCTTCAGGTGCAGGTTCTGGTCCCATCACCATTACAGACGTCGGTACAGAACTGATAAGTCCATTGACATCTTCGCCATCTGTGCCGTCATCATCGAGATACTGGATCGTACCCATCACAGATTGTGATGTACCAGCATCCTGCACATCTTCATTGTTGTTCTCGAAGACGACACCCGCCACGACAGCATCCGTAATCACCGGAGCTTCATTGACATCCTTAATCCAGATTTTAACCTGAGCGGTGGTTTGAGAGTTCATTTTGCCTTGTTGGTCATCCAGCAAAACATCCAGGACAATCAGACCATCGTCAGTGGCTTCGAAGTTGAACGCCTTGTCGCTTGCAACCCGGAGTTCACCCGTATCCATGTCGATCCAGAACATTCCAGAAACGTCTTGGATGTAACCTTCAAGCGGGGCAGGCTCTCCCCCCGGGAAGCCGAATTTAACAACATCGCTGTGATCAACATCTGATGCTTTCAGTTTGGCAACAAGCTGTCCTGCATTGACCACGTTTTCAGTGATCTCGATAGGCTCTTCAACTTTCTTGACCAATTGGAAGGCATCGATTGCAACACCAAAGGAAGCATTGTCGCCCTGGTTGGCCAGACTGATTGCAAGGACGTTGTCATTGTCAGCGATATTTTGCGCTGTGATTTCAACCTCATAAGAAACCAGGATCCAGTCATTGCCCACCGGATTGGTGATGGTATCCCGCTCCGGCTCACCTTGTGGTAACTGATCGCCATTAAAGCTGACGTTGAACGCTGATCCGGCAGACTCATCGCCATTAAACTGTCCACCTTGTGTACCTTGGGTACCATTGTTGTAGGCAAAAATCAGTTTGTATATGCCTGGCTCTGCGCCTGTAAGATCAATTTCCTGGTAGAAACCATCACCCGTATTACTTGGGCTGCCGTCTGTGTCCAGCCATTGACCGCCGAACGGGGTTTCTACTTCACGGTGACCATCGTTTTTGATCTCAAATTGGTCGCCACTACCCAGTGGAGGTGTGTTGACAATTTGCCAGCCTGGGATTTGATCGAAGCGATCAAAGTTACCTGTACCCGGCACATCTGGTGCTTCGAATGAACCATTGACCAAGTAGTCTTTGAACACATGTACGCCTGCCAATTCAGGAGCGTCGTTCGTGCCTTTGATCACAATCTCAATGAGTTCATCATCGCTGTCTTTGCCATCACTCACAGTAACTGGGAATTTCAGGACCAATTCATCGCCATGGGCAAGGAAATCAAGATCAGCTGCAGCAGCTTTGTAATCGAACCCAACATCAAAGGTGCCACCATTTGTCATGATGTCCTGGTCGTTGTTGAATGTCAGATTGTCCGGATCCAACAATTGCGCTGGGATCGGAACGCCTTCGACAAGATTGCCGTCCTTGTCCATCAGCATTGCTGTCGCATTATCCGCAGTGATTTCGACATCGTCGCCAATATCTATATCGCTGATCTGAATAATCCCAGAAGCCTCAGCCATTTGCGCTGATGCGTCATCATCTTCAACATCCATCAGGGTCGGGGAAGAAATAACTTCCGCGTAGATATCATCGTTCTTACCAGTCACGGTTACTTTCAATGGTGTCTCAACGAAACCACCATCAGTATCCATGATTTTCAGGTTGTAAGTGATATCCAGCTTGTCGCCGTGACCGAGGAATTCGATTTCACCGTCTTTCACCTTAAAGGTGTAGTTCAGTTTGGCGATTGATGAGTCAAACTCGCCGAAATCAAAGTCGAGGACAAACAGGCTTGCAAAGAGCGTTGTGTCAACGTCAGGAGCGTTCGGATTTGCCGGATCATACTCAAACGAAACATCTTTGATTTTGACAACTTCGGTTACATCAGGGAAACCAATATCGGGCCATTTGTTGCGGTCTTCACGCAATCCAAAGTCGGAGTCGATGTCCTTAAGACCGATGTGGCCTGAAGCCAGGAGATTGCCCCGAGTTTCAAACGGGCTATCTTCATGGAACTCCGTCACCTGCTCATGGTCGGCTAGTTTTGTGACTACAGGGTTATCGTTCGTTCCTTTGATTGTGACTTCGATGGTTTCGGTATCGGTGCCGTCGAAGGACTTGACGACCAATTGGTCTGTCAATTCATCACCCTCATTGAGGATCTGAACTGCCAACAGATTGTCATTCAGCGTATAATCCCAATCACCTGTGGCTTCATTGAATGTGAATTTACCGTAGTCACCATGCAGGCTGCTGATGATCTGGAAAGATTCCTCGCCGTCATCAACATCGCTGATTTCGAGTTTGCCCGACGTTGTCGGCATCGAAATTTCTTCTTGCGAGTGATCATCTGGATTAAATGCGCTCTGACCCGCTTCAATCACCATTCCTTCATTGTCACCAGAGATCGTCGCCGGGTCATTTTGACCTTTTACAATCACGGTAACCGTTTCCGTGTGGCTTGCGCCTTTGTCATCGGTCACTGTGTATTCGAAGGTATCGGTCGCCGTTACGCCTTCTGGCAGGTTCTCAAACTGACCATTCGGGCTGTATACGATCTTGCCGTCTTCAACAGAAATAGCACCTTTGGTTCCATCAAGCGGTGAAACCGTAATCGTGTGCATGTCATTCTTGTCGATATCGGAGAAATCCGGAAGGATCATAATGCCTTCAGCATTGTCTTCCATCACCATTCCGCTGACAGGCTCTGCAACGGGCTTGTCATTGGTACCTTTGATTTTGATTGTCAGAGGCTGGCTTGCGGTTCCACCAAAGTTGTCTTCAACTTGTACAACATAGGTCAGGTTGATTTCCTCGCCCTGCCCCAGTGACTGTACGAGATCGTTTGGCAAGTCGTATGTCCACGTGACCGTACCACTTGCGGAAGCATCTGGACCAACCACTATCGATGTTGGGTCAATCATCAGAACATTGAGGTTTTCTGCTCCAATGTGATCGAGCACCATTTGTGGTCCAGACACATCCAGCAACTCGGAAGAGATTGTCAGATCGTCATCGAGGTCAACGTCAGCAACTTCAAACGTGCCTGTTGCTGACAACGAGTCTGTCTCATCAGTTGTCTCGTCAGCATCCTCCGTCACCATGCCCATGTTGGCTGTGCCGTGAACCAGAGAGACATTATCAACAGCGATACCCTGGTTATCCTGACCGCCTGGAGCAGAATCATTGCCGCTGCCAACGATCCGAATGAAGTCGTCTGCAACATCACCATTCCCAGTGACTGCAACGGAGTATGTCGTAAAGCCGCCATCCGGGATGTCATCGCGAGAAATTTCGAAGACTTTCTCATCACCCCAGTAGATAGCAACGCTATCGTCCGCATTTGCATTCGAGTTGTTTGCGCCGCGTGCAAGGGAGAATGAAAGAACCAGAGTTTTCCCAGCATCGATGCCATCAATATTCTGCTGAATATCGGTGTTCCCTGGGGAAAGTGCTGTATCCAGCCACTGGTCTCCATAAGGTGTTGTCTCGCGACCAGGCTCTTCATGGACCTCCGTGCGGGTCATGTTTGTGTTGCCTGGTAACAGGTTGTTCACCCAGCCCATTGGAAGACTGGTTGTGAAGCTTCCGCTGTTTACTTCCGGAATTTCGAAAGAGCCGTTTTCGACCTTGTTGATACCGCCGCCTGAAATGGTTGGTGCATCTTCCTGGCCTTTAACGGTGATGGTCACATCCGTTTTGGTGCCATCTTCGGTCTCAACAGGGAATGTAAGAACAACAACGTCGTCTTGAGCAAGTTGCTGTACTGCAAGGGCACTGTTGTCGAGCGTGAATTCCCATTTGCCGTTGTCGGCGATCGAGAATGTACCAAATGGCGTTACTTCAGAGCTTGGTGTCCATACGTCGTCTGTGTTGTCGACGTCTTCATGATTCAGATTACCCTTCACGGTTGAAGGCTCGCCATCAAGCGGCACATCTTCGCGAACCATTGCTGAATCTTTACCGGAGATCACAGCAGCATCGTTTGTACCTGTGATGTTGACAACGATATTGTAGATTGCGGTGCCGTCGGTAGATTCAATCGTCAGCGTATCAGTTGGGTTGTTTCCAACGTTAAGCGCCTGCGTTGCTTCACGGTCCTGATCAAGCTTGTATTCCCACACGCCGGTTTCCGTGTCGAACTCGAAGTCGCCATATGTGCCAACTAAACTAGCGGGTGTTTGGAAGCCTTGCTCACCAGAATCCACATCCATAACGGTGAGTTGGCCGCTGGCATGCGAATCACCCGGTACCGGGTCGCCATGCGGGTCTGATCCGTCTTCAACGACCATGGTGTCTTCGCCATCGCCTGAATCGGTGATAGAAGCGTCGTCATTTTCACCTTTAACAATGATTTCAATTTGTGCTGTATCACCACCTGGGACTTCGTAGAAGAAAATCTCTTTGCCTTGTGGCATTTCGTTTAGACCGTCCGGGCTTGGGCCGGTCAGCACGTCTGCGCGATCGTCTGTGGTGTAGGTTGCTGTGCCATCCATTTCGACGACGAGTGTGCCGAACTTACCCTCGATGGTGAATGAACCGTTTTCCATAGAAGCTTCAACAGGCACGCCATTTTCATCTGTGACGCCGATAACTTTTTCCGCAACCACACCGACGAAGTCGTCATTGTTGAGCAGTTCCAGGACGAGAGGGTTGCCTTCATCGCCGCTGTCCTCTTCGGTCATGCCAGAATCACGTTTAGCTACGATTGTGCCGGTTGGGTCTTCGCCTGGCTCAATGTTTGGACCAACCTGGAAGATTTCAATGCCGCCGTCTTCACTGTCATCGCGGAACTGAATGAACTCAATGCCGAACAAGGTTGCTTTCGTTGCGGGCATGTCATCGGTTGCGCCTCTTTCGATCAAGAGACCGATCAATGGTGGCTGAGGTTCCCCATCCACATCAGGAACCATAATTTCAATGGTTGTTATTTCGTAATCTTCCGCACGCCCCTCAAACTGCGCAACGTCAAAACCGCCACGGCCAGCGATGAAGTCTTTGCCGGCATTGCCGTAAAATACGTTGTTGTCTTCGCTACCTAAGAGGACGTCTGCGCCCGTTGTACCAATTACGTTCTCGATAGAGCTCAGTATGGAGACATCGCCATCTGTGACAGCCAAACGGTTGCCCAAGTCTACGAATGCACCGCCGTCTCCTGCGCCAGTCCGTGTATCGAATGTATCGTTACCAAGACCGCCGAGTACGATGGTTACGACTGGGCCATCAGGATCATCTGTTTCGGGATCAAAGTCATCAGACTGATTGATCGGTATAATGTTTACATAAGGATCATCAACATCGAACGTATCGTTAGTCGTGCTGCCACTGCTGCTGTAAACAATCGCACCTGTACCCATACCATCCATATCATCAACATCTGGAGATTCGACTGGATGCATCCCCGTCAGGGCATTCACCTCATCTCTGATTTGATCGAGTTGATCGCGAATTGCATCAAAGAACTCTTCGAGGTTTAGATCCACCATTGACATTTTAACACTCCCTTTTTTTAGCCCATCCTAATTCTGGTTGTCGTCGCTCTGGAGTATGAATTCAAAAAGACACACTACGCCCAAAGCGAGAGTTATGGACCAAGCCTAGATCGCGAGGGGTTTCAGGAAACCATCCATTTGGGGGGCTCCGTGAAGAAATTTTTATTATTTTTTTTCAGATGGGTTTCATCGCGTTAAATTATGCAGCGATATCAGATCATTATTTCGATTTATGACAGTTTTATTTCCAACTTTGGGGCGTTTTACTTGGTCAAATTGTGTGTTTTATTCGTTCACAGTTAATTGATTTGTGAAGTTCGCATTGACACAAATTTTAGTAGTATGTAAGGATTTCGATGTTTTGGGGGAAAACAATAATAATAGTCTTCTTTAACATTACTAAAACAAGTTGTTGAATTAATGGCTTGTTTTGGTTTGCGGTTCGCGGCTTACAGGGGATCGCACCTTAAATACGGGGCTTTTGGTTAGGGATTTCCAATCGGGAATTCGGGGGAGGAACGTGTTATGGGGTTTAACGAAATTACAAGTAACACCAAGACTGAGCATGCCAAACTAGCAAAGTTTCCTGCCACAACCTTAAGGAAAAAGGTTGCGGTGGCTAATAAGAAGGGTGTCAATACTTCAAAGACATCTATGGAAACAGGGTATAATGGATTTCTTTCCATTTTTATCATCTCAAGAGGCCGAGAAATCATTCAGTCTTCCAAAAACTCCAAGTACCTTTACAAAAGAAATGTCATTCAGTTTGACGGCATGGGTAATTTGGAATTGAAGGATCGACGGGCGAACGAAACGCTGATTCAATACCTCAAACAAATAGACGAAGAAGGTATTATTGCGAATGCGCCCATCGTTTGGACCGATAAAACGTCCAACACAAAACACTCTTGCTCTCTGATCCCTGTGGAGGTGTCATCGCTTTCTGCCCTTCCTGTAGAAGAACGCAGAAACAGCAAGCTGCCATTTGCTTGTTTGGTTTTTGAAGAGCTGGGTTTAAACGTCCAACTTTGCAAAGCGGAACTGCAAGAAAATTTTGGCTTGACTAACGCCGAAATTGAGCTGGCCGAAGGACTGTTTACGGGAAAAGATATCTGTCAGATTGCAGAGGAAAAGGGCATTACCAAAAATACCATCAGGGAGAGACTGAAAAAGGTCTTCATGAAAACCGGAACCAATCGCCAAGCGGCGTTGGTCCGTATGCTTAGACTGTTTGCGAAATAGGCGAACGATCCAGCTTGAATGTATTCATTTTCCCCAGTTTTTTGATCAAGACCCGGGGACAGCCATAACAACGCAATCGTTGTGTGACAGGATGGAATTCAGAAGTATGCTGTATACTTCCGAATGTTCACTGTTCCCTTTGCTAATGATGATCAGGTCTGCTTTAGTTTTTTCAATCAAATTGCTTAATTCTTCTTCTGGCTCACCATTTGCGATGACGCAATTTGTCGGCACGCAACCGAATATGCGAACAGTTTCAACTGCGTCACTGATAATCTGCGTGCCCTGTATCAGAAACTTTTCAAGATCGGTTGTTCGCGGGCCGTTTTCAGGTTTTTGAGCAATCAATTGAGAACAATGGACAAGATGAATCTCTGCCTCATATTTTTGGGCCAAATCGCAGGTGATTTCCAATACATGGGTATGGGTACCCCATGCAATGGGGTCGATTACGGCTAATATTTTCTCAAACATGATCGCGGCTTATACCCCTCTTGGGGTTGCAATGAAACCTGTTACATTTTGTAAAAATAACACGATTTTGGTCAAAATTCTGCTTTTTGCAACAAAAAATGGGTTTAATCAAATGCTTAACGGGCTGAGATCGGATGAAATAGCATCAAAAGTGACGCTGACCGCACTTGATTCGTCTGCGAAAATTTATGTGATTCAGTGGACGATATTACCGTTGGCCAGACCAGATGATCGCATTTAAACCTTTACACCAAGTTTAACGTGCGAGTGTCTCAGTGCCGCATATCATGAACATCTGCAATTGTCGTGGCAGACAGGCGTTCGATTAAACTACGCTCTACATCTTCCATGACGGCGGAGATTTGCCGGTGCAGCGCATGCTCGATGGAACAGCTAGGCGCATCGATAATGTCGTCTGATGCCGTTAATCTTTCATCAAGCGCAACATAAACATCTGCCAAGGTTATCTTATTGGGCGAAAGCGCAAGTTTCCATCCACCAGCGTGACCTTTTTCAGAAATTAGAAGTCCTGCTTGACGTAACCTCCCAAGTACCCTGCGTACCACAACCGGATTTGTACCAGCATGCTCAGCTATCTCGGCAGATGTACGCCAAAGTTTAGGCTCAGCAGCCATATGTCCTAGCGTATGCAAAGCAAGAGAAAGACGGCTATTTCGCTTCATTCCACGCTTTCCTTAGAATCGTCAAAGTCATGTAACAATTGGTATTGCATTAGTCTAGTAACTGTGCATGTTACATGACAAAAGATAGGTGTGAAGGAAAAACAAAATGTCAGACCCTCGACTTCCGGTCACAGTACTATCCGGTTTTCTTGGCGCAGGTAAAACAACCTTGCTCAACCGGGTGTTAAACAACCGCGACGGGCGGCGCGTTGCGGTAATCGTCAATGACATGTCAGAAGTAAACATCGATGCCGATCTCGTCCGGGCAGATACTGAACTCAGCAGAACAGATGAGACGCTGGTTGAGATGTCAAATGGGTGTATTTGCTGTACGCTGAGAGACGATTTGCTCGATGAGGTTCGCCGCCTTTCGGAAGATGGGCGTTTTGATTACTTGCTGATTGAATCTACGGGTATATCAGAACCCCTCCCCGTTGCTGCGACCTTTGAATTCCGGGATAAGCATGGCAATAGTCTTTCTGACGTATCTCGCCTCGATACCATGGTTACTGTTGTTGATGCGGTAAACCTTTTAAAAGACTATACATCTCAAGACTTTATCAGCGATCATGGAGAATCGCTTGGTGAGGACGACGAGCGGACCTTGGTTCATTTGCTCACGGATCAGATTGAATTTGCTGATGTTGTCATCTTGAACAAGGTCAGTGATGCCGGTCCCGAACGTGTGGATGCAGCGCGCAAAATTATCCGCAGTTTGAATGCAGATACACAGATCATTGAAACAGATCACTCTGATGTTGCAGCTGGCGCCATTTTAGATACTGGACTTTTTGATTTTGAGAAGGCTCATGAGCATCCTATGTGGGCCAAAGAATTATATGGCTTTGCAGATCATGTTCCTGAAACGGAGGAATACGGTGTGGCGTCTTATGTTTATCGTGCGAGGCGGCCATTCATTCCTGAGAAGATTCTGGCGGTTCTTAATAGCGCGTTGCCCGGTGTCATCCGTGCAAAAGGACATTTTTGGATTTCAACCCGTCCAGAATGGGTTGCAGAGTTTTCTTTAGCTGGGACCCTTTCTTCTATTTCACCGCTTGGCAGATGGTGGGCTACCGTTCCTGAAAACCTGAGACCTACACATGAAGCAGCACGCCTTTATTTGGAAGACAACTGGCAAGAACCATGGGGAGATCGACGGCAGGAAATTGTTTTCATAGGTGCCGGGATTGATTGGCCCGCTTTAAAAGAACAGTTGGACGCGTGTTTGGTTCCGGTCGAGAACCCCAAAAGCCTAGATGATCTTCCGGTCTATACGGATCCGTTTCCAATTTGGAGACGGTCTGAAGAAGCAGCATGAGAACTTTTCAGGCGAATAGGAATTCCGTCGTTGGCGTTTCGCACACCTTAGAGGGATTGTCACTCATCCACGACGAGGGATGTGCTGCTGCAATCTGTCAACGCGACCCTCTTCCAGAGTTTCAGACCTGGATAGATAATCTTGACCCGCGCTGCCTCCCTAAAGCCCGTCTTATTCTCCCGCATGATCATGTACATGACGCCATCAATCAGGTTTGTGATATTTGTGGGACGCCAGATTGCAGGGAGCGCCGGTTGTTGGTTGATGATGCATCAGCATTGGCTGCCGTTTTTGGTGGCATTGTGCCTGCCTCCTACATCCAGCTTCGATTAGAAGTTGAAGATGCGTATAACTGCCAAGCGTTTGACATTGATTTGGTGAAAGCTCGCTTGGTTTGCACCTATCGGGGAAAAGGAACACAGTTAGGCTTGGCGACAAATGGGGAAGAACCCAGGCAGGTCTTTACCGTGCCCACAGGAGCGCCGGTTCTGTTTCGTGGCGCGCTTTGGCCGCAGAAACCCAAACCAAGTTTGTCGCATCGGTCACCACCCATTGAAACACTGGGTGAAACCCGCCTTTTGCTTGTTCTTGACCTGGTCGACGAGCTCGGTCACCGGCCTGCTCGGGGTGCAATGCATTGAAGTTTCTTATAATGGGAGGATAGGAGTATGAAAACACGTGCTGCAATTGCTTGGGAGCCTAATCGGCCCTTGGAGATTGAAGAAATAGATCTCGAAGGTCCTAAAGAAGGCGAGGTTCTGGTGCGTATCGTTACGACCAGTTTATGCCATACGGATGTTTTTACGCTGTCAGGTGAAGACCCAGAAGGCCTCTTTCCCTGTGTCTTGGGGCATGAGGGGTGTGGAATTGTTGAGGAAGTTGGGAAAGGCGTGACATCAGTTGCGCCTGGTGATCACGTAATTCCGCTATATGTCCCGGAAGATCCAGATTGTCCTTACATTAAGTCTGGAAAAACGAATCTTTGCCAAACCATACGACAAACCCAGGGTGCTGGTGTTATGCCTGATGGGACTTCGCGGTTTTCTTACAAGGGTAAGCAGATTCTGCACTATATGGGTACGAGTACTTTCAGTGAATATACGGTCTTACCTGAAATCTCGGTGGCTAAAATAGCCAAGGAGGCTCCTCTTTCCAAGGCATCGGTCATGGGATGTGCCGTTCCGACTGGTATGGGCGCCGTGAGAAACACTGCGAAAGTCGAAGCTGGAGCTACTGTTGCTGTATTTGGTTTGGGTGCTGTTGGGATGGCTGTGATTCAAGGGGCTGTTATGAATGGGGCCTCCAAAATCATTGGCATTGATATAAATCCCGCGAAGTTTCAGCTCGCTAAGGCGCTTGGAGCGACTGAGTGTATTAACCCGAATGATTTCGATGCACCCATTCAAAATGTTCTGGTCGAAATGACTGGCGGCGGATTGGACTATACCTTTGAAGCTGTTGGTAGTGTCGACTTGATGCGGGCTGCGTTGGAAGCTTGTCATAAAGGATGGGGAGAATGCACGGTAATTGGTGTTGCGGGTGCCGGTCAGGAAATATCAACACGTCCATTCCAGCTTGTAACAGGTCGTGTCTGGCGTGGAACAGCGTTTGGTGGCGTGTTGGGCCGTAGCGAACTTCCGGGCATGGTGGATGAATGGATGCGTGGGGATTTTAGTGTTGATCCTTACATCACACATCATATGACTCATGGACAGATAAATACAGCGTTTGATTTGCTTAAAGCCGGTGAATCAATTCGATCTGTCATTCACTTTAGGCCGAGCGACACAATGACGGTGAACTCGCTGCCAGGAAAAATCGTGCCGGAATAATTGGAATTAATCAACGAAAAATGGTTCGGCAAACTGCCGGACCATCCAAAATCTTAGTAGGAGTGTACTCATGAATGCCATATTGCCTGACGTTTCAATTACTGAAAATGCACCGTATTTTCACCCGTTAAAGTGGGTCGGCATGCAGGGCATTGATTTGCCGGTCAGTGTGGTTGAACCGGGATACAAACGCGAATTGTCTGCCAGGGCAGATCTGCAGGTAGATCTTCCTGTCCCCCACGTCAAAGGCATTCACATGTCCCGCTTGTACCGATTGCTAGATGGGGGGCTTGGTGCCGGGGAAGTTCTTGCTCCTTCTTCTATTCAAATGCTGTTAAAGGGAATGATAGACACACATGAAGGTTGTGGCACGAAAAGCGCCCGATTTAAGATGCGGTTTGATTTACTCTTACGCCGTAGCGCCCTGATAACGGAAGGGTTGGCCGGATGGAAATCGTATCCGGTTTCGATAGAAGCTACACAAACCGGTAATGCGTTTGATTTGCAGGTTGAAGTTACCGTTAAGTACTCCTCAACCTGTCCTTGTTCGGCGGCGTTATCAAGGCAATTGGTGCAGGAAGCTTTTCTGAAAGAGTTTAAGGAAATAAATTCAATCGAAGCTGGAAAAATCTCTTCCTGGATACGAGAGAATGCAACGTTAGCGACCCCACACAGTCAACGCAGTGAAGCCAAAGTTACCGTTGCGATCGAAGACTCCACTTCAAAAGATTTGGGACTAATCAAACTGATAGACAGTGTAGAAAGTGCGGTTGCAACTCCGGTACAAACTGCTGTTAAGCGCGCAGACGAACAGGCATTCGCGGCACTCAATGGAGAAAACCTCATGTTTGTTGAAGATGCGGCACGCAGGATTGAGGCTTCCTTAAAACCTTTTAGAAACCCGCAAGTCTATGTTCGTCACCTGGAAAGCTTACATCCCCATGATGCTGTTGCATGGTTGGACCCGGTAGAGGAAAGCTAAACGCCTATCGACTTTTCTGTGTTCTCTCTAAAAGAGACGCTCACCAGCCTCATCCGCAAGTGCACGACCACTAAGGGATGGGGTATCTATGACGATATCATCCAGTGAGAACTGAAGCCCTTCTTTCTCACTCCATTTCGCTGGAACTTCCAATCCCATCGAGAGGTCAGGACCGAAACGCCCGAGCTCCCTGCTCCCTAAATCCCAGGTTTTTTCACCTAGATAGTCCACGCCCGCTGCAAGCTCTGCCCACGCTGTGAACACGAGCTCCGGAGAAACGGAAGCCTTTCCGCGCGCACCCACCTCAAGACCGCTGTTTTTACTCCAGCTGACGTCCACTTCAGCGCTTGCATCTGCGCGCAATGCTGCGGTTGCATCAATACCAATGGTGCCCCTTGCATAAAGGGCAGTTGCCCGCGCTAGAAGGTTTACGTGCACGCCCAGTACCAGACCGGCATAAGCCTCCATCTCAAAGGTTGTTTTACCGGTGACAATGGCTTCTTCCGGTTTATCCAGCTCCATTTCAGCACTGATTTCAGAATTTGTAAGTTTTCCGGGCCCGACGTAAGCAACATAACTGAAAGAACCACCAACAGAGGCATTGATTCCGACGGATGCTGGACCGACACCTACCGCGAAAATTGGAAACTCAGGTGAATTTAGATTGACCAAAGGGCGATCGGGAGAAAAATCCTTGCGATCAAAAAGATTGTAATCCTTTGCAAGGGCGATGCTACCCGAAATTTTTATGCTTGTATCCGGTTGCAGTTCTATCCCTGCTGTACCTTTGATGATGTCTCCAAAAGTGATCTCTGCTGATCCGCGACCGAAAATGTTGTAGTCTTCGCTCGGAGGTCCTTCAACGATGTTACCGTCTTCATCAATCGGTGCATTCGTTGCTGTAAAGGTTATTCCCCCTTTTGCGGGCCCTTTCTCGATCGTCAAACCGCCTGTGATCGTAACACTTTCACCATTTACAGCTACCGTTAGCGTTCCACTTGCGCCTGCAACATCAACCTCAGCTGTCCCCATGCCGCTGAATGACCACTCGCCAGTCTCGGGATGCCTCGACGCAAACAGCGACGCTTTTGCAGATTTCACACCAGGAATTTTGCTGACCGGAAGGGGAATGTTGTCTGCCCCCAGTTTAAGTCCTTCCTCTTGGGAATACTTGATCGATACAATGGTCCCTGCCAGCGGTCCTTTTAGGATCAAGTGACCACTGCCTACCAAGGTTTCGCGCGAGAACGTCGCAGTAAAATGCCCGCCGCTGACACCTGGAATCTTGCCATCGCCAATGCCGGCCATGAATCCCAAGCTCAGTGTATCGTTGCCATAGTCGTATGTTGCAGTTGCTTTTGCGGGGTCCAGAAAATCGAGATCAAAATTAAAGTCACCTGATATAATCGTGTTATCGTCTTCGACGCGTGCCTCGAGCATGCCGCTGCCAAGTCCATTGACTGCGATTCCAGCATTCCCTGAGACAAAAATCCCGTTTTCCCCTACACCAAGTTGCAAAGCAGCTTCTGTGACAGAGACGGGTCCAAAGCTAAGTTTGTCTGTTGGTATCGGGAACTCGACAAAGACATCCTCCCCAATTACCCGTATGGGAAACTGCATGCCAGGAAACAAAAGTTTGGTTGCTGTGACCGTGCCATTGGCGAACAGATCGCCGTTCATATTAAATCCGGCTTCCTGCCATTCGATCGGACTAGCGCCAACAACTTCTGTTGGGATTGACCGAATTCGCGCCATTAAATCCGCATTGTTGATTACGCCTGAATAACCCAATCCCTCAGCAGATTCGACACGAATGCCATTTTCACCAGACATCTCTGTTGGATTAATAACCTGTTTCTTTTTGCGTCGGAAAACAATCCCGTTCAGTTTTGTAATGTATGGCGCTGTTCCAGCTTGTGGGTTGATGTCTGCACTGAGGAAATGAAACCCACCTAAAAACCGTTCTTTGCTCCCGTAAGGTGAAACGGAGCCATCCTCGTGAACCCTCATCCTTTTCCGGTAGCCGCCCGTTAGCGAGGTAAACAGGCTAACAGCTTTGGGTTTATCGCCACTTAGGATAAGCCCCTGGTTGATTAACTCCGTTTCGCTCATTGCAACGAGATGTTTTAGATGTTTGCCTTGAAGTAACTCTCGTCTGGTCCAGTAAGGTCCCGATGCATTGTCGATTGAAAGTCTGCGAAATCCTTTGAATGTCACAGTCCAAGGTTTTGCCTGATCTTTAATGTCATTGAACGTTGGTTTCCGGGAAGCATTTTCATCGCGCCAGAATTTTTTACCCTCGGCTTTTGAAATTGCCCCGTCGACCTCTGACTGTAACTTATTCTTGATTTCTCGGCCCGAGCTTTGGTTTGCTTTACTGTCAAGCAGCCAGAAGTTTTCCCATCCATCAAGGCCGCCTAATTGCAATTCATGTGAGTGGTCCACGTCAAACCGGGCCGGATCTCCGAAGCGGTCCCAGTTCGGTAATTTTATTCGTTTGTGATCTCCAAGTTCCGATGTTGTGCCGTATATGATCGTATTCGTGCTGTTTGCATTTATCTTTGACAGTCGCAGATATCGCCGGGTTTCACCGGCATCATTTTGAATTTCCGGAGCCCTATCCCATTTTTTTACCATCTCAGGCAGCATTGACACCAAGACGGGCTCAAGTTCAGTTTCAGATTTTGTAAAATATTGAGTTTTTTGAAACTCTGCACTGGCTGACCCTGCTCGCTGGGTTTTACCGGAATATACGAAGGGATCACCCGATGTTAGAGATGATTTGGAAGGATCCGCCACACCGGGTGCTTTTTTTCGGTTGGATGTTCCTTTATAGCCACCATGCATATACGGCAAATGGAGCTTGGGAATTGTGATCTGTCCACCCTGCCCGTTGGGATCAAGGCTTATCTCAACACCGCCTTCTTTAAATTCGTTGCCTGGTCCTTCGTCCTCCAGCTCGGTGTTTGGATCGGTGTTTCTTTGTACCGCAGTGGTTTGTGCCAGTTTTCCAAGTCCGCGCTGTTGTTCCGTATGAACAAGTTCATGAGCAAGCAATCGCTGACCGCCTATTGTTGCGGGTTGATATTGGCCCGCACCAAAGAAAACATCTCTTCCAACAGTGAACGCCCTCGCCCCCACATCCCGCGCTGCTTTCGCAGCCTTTGCTCCTTGATGAAGTCGCACGTCTCCCAGTTGGGTGCCCAATCCATGCTCCATATTCTGGCGCACAGATGATGTAAGCGGCTTTCCCCCTTCCGAACGCATGCGAGCAATTGCAACCTCTGCGGGTTGTGGAGCAATGCTAGGGCCACTCGCCTTTCGCTGCACTTTAGTTGTTTCTTCTTCTTCAAGTTCTTTGGTGCCTGTTTTTGATGCTCCAGTTTCCGTTGCTTTTGCTTGCATTCTTTGGGTTGCGATGGAGGGTAACCTAGAAATACCAGGCGCGGCAGCTGGTGCCTTTTTTCCTGATTGAGCGATTGCGCGATCTGCCAATCGGTCAGCCTCAATCTCAAACCGGTCTCGCGAAGGTCCAACCACAAGTTTTGGTTGGAGCACTGTGCGTTTTGTTTTTGGTTTAGGTGGTTCGCGCGCCTGCAATTGCGGTCTGGTCACTAGAACTACCCATTCCGTGCTTCAAGAATGGACGTGCCAATCTCACGTACGACCTTATGTAAAATTTCAAGATTGTTTTCCGGTAAATCGGAAAATCTCTCCTTAAATTCATCCAAACCTAGCTCAACGAGCCCTGACAGCGCTTTTATGGTTTTAAGCTCAGTATGTTTGGTAAAGGTTCGAAGCGTGTCGTCGGATATCCCTGCTTGCCTGATGCCAACATCAAGAGAAAGATGCGAGAAGAAGCTGGCAATATCGATTTTGGATTTACCAACCGCTACTGTGGCACTGAAAGTTCCGGGGCTTTTTCGCTTCAGTATCGTTCCTTTCGAAGGAAGATGCATGCTTATTGCGCCTGCATTCCCTGCATCAAGTTGATATGAGATGGAATCGATTTTAAGCCCCAATTTTCCAAGTTCTATCGTTGTTTCAGAAAAGTTCTTACCGACATAGTCCGACATCTTGAACGTGTTTTCTGAATTGTCTTGATCGAGATCGTTGTCTTCTTCTTTTCTTCCCCCGACCGATACAACCAACTCCACAATACTACCCCGTGCAACTCTGTCACCAAAGGCAGGTTTTTGCGAAATGACCTGACCTTTCGGCAAAGCTGAGGAAGCATCTTCGAGGATTTTAAAACCAAGGCCCGCAACTTGAAGGCTGGTGGCTGCATCATCCAGCATCATGGTTTTGACCTGTGGTACTGATACCATATCCGCAACAGCAATGCTCAGGGTTACAGATGCACCAATGATTTGATCCGTACCAGCCTCTGGTGACTGATCAATCACCTCACCCTCCGCGTGCTCATTGGTTGCTGTTTTTTCAATTTGAACATTAAAACCAGCATCACTTAACCGCTTTTGTGCCTCCTCCATCGTCAACCCAACGACCTGAAGCATTTTTATGGTCTTGGTTTCTACATCGTTTTGGTCGTCTTCTTCCTTGATGATTTCTTTAAACGTGTCGTCGTTTGGCTTCACAGTGGAGCGTGCGCCTTTAAGATCTAATTCCACAAAGGCGTTTATGTCTTCGGTTAGACGTGAGGATTGTAGTATGCCGCCAGAGCCATCTGATACGACCATTGTCGTGTTTTTCAATGACCGTTTGGGAGTAAAAATGACAAATCCTCCCACTTTATCGGTCACGGCAGTGCCGATCGAAAGCCCATTTTCATCCAGCAGATCAAGGCGTAAACCCGCTTTCCCCAATCCCTTTTCGCTTAGCCTGCCTTGGAGTACCAGATTGTCAGGCTCCGTCCGAACTTCTCGTATCTGCTCGCGTTCAGATTGATGTTTCATGGCATTTCTGCTGACAGAGATTTTGCTTACTTTTTTGCGGAGGTGTTTGGCACGCGTCGCCTTGCCCCGCCTCGCTGCACGATCGGCATCACGTTGTAATTGCTGTACTCTGGCTGTCGCCAGTTTATCGCCAATTCCCATAATCCCGACGCGCGCGATTGCGTTGAACTCTGGTAAAGCCGTCAAACCGGCATATTCTTCAGTGTTCGGTGCATGGTTCTTTTTGAGAGTCATGTCTATTTATCCTTTCTGCTGCGCGGTGTTTGCGCCATCAAATACGGATAACTCCCAAGCCTGAAATCGACCTGGTCGTGCAATATCGCCCGCACTTTTTGCTGCTCTTCTAATTTCAGTTGTGCATCAATTCTGTTTTTTTCTGCGGCTTTCTTTTTTTCTGTTTCACGCTTGAGTGCTTCGCAGGATTCAAAATCACAGGAGTCCTTGCCGTCCAAAGCCCCTATACAGACACAAACAACACTTCCCTTTGCCACGCATTCGCCCGGAACAGGTCTTTGATCGAGGACCATACCGATGTTTTGGTCGCTTACCTTCATGGAGGTAAAACAGGCCTTTAGGCCTTCTGTTTTTAGGCACTGAATGATCTGATCCTTGGTCCAGGGGGAACCGTCTTTCAGGGGCTCTTTAAAATTTCGCACCCTTACATGGTTTGGTTCTTTGCATTCCACTACTTCCGGCCAGAGTGGGTCACTGTTCCCTGTCGTGCCACCATCATCATCCGTGTTATCATTATCTATCGTATCGTCGTCGGTTGTTTCATCATCTATTGAATCATCATCTTCAGTTGTATCTCCATTTCCGGTAATGTCTCCGTTTCCAGTAAAGCCTCCACTTCCATTCGCGTTGTTGTTTCCATTTGGGTCTTGGTTATTGGTAAGATCCGGTGGATCGGACTGCCCTGCCAAATCAGAAAGATTACTACCGATCCTTTCGCAGCGAAAATTGTCGAAGACCGGATATCCTGCACGCCCAAAGATTTCTCCCATCGACTGATTTGCGTCAGCAATGACAAATGGATCTCCCGGCCCAAACAAACTGGTGGCCAGGAAACAGTGTGTCCCCTGATTAAGAACCTGATTTGCTGCAAACAGCGAATATGCCCAACCCGAAAACGTGCAACGGAAAAAGGTCTCCTGCATCCGGTTGTCTGACATGCGGACACTGGAACCCAATGCAAACGTGTTGATGAATGCAAACGGTGTCAATCGATCAATTTCAAGCTGATTTCCGTTGATGCTGACGTCATCCATCGAACTCACAAACACCGAACTGATCATGACTCGTCCCTGATTGGGCTTCGGCATCAGATTTACCTGATTGTCGTTGAACATTGTTTCGCCACCGACCCGGATTTCAACACTTTCTCCAGTCCCTGCGATAATGTCCGTAATTTCTTCCAGCCAGCCTGCATTGAAAATGGATACTGCTGCGCCGCCAAGCGCTTCAATCAGGACTTCAGCGACTGCTGGTCGCCAACTTGCAAAACTTCCCCTAGAAATGTTTTCCAACAACAAGAGTGAGGCTAAGAAAGCTCCCACGCCCGCGCCACCGAGGCTCTGACCCATCAACAGTGCCAGGATCTGAGCAAACACTGTTGGGTCTCTCACTGCGCCGATCAATCTGTTGTCGTTGACCATGACTGGACCCAAAGCCACGACTTTAAGTGCAGGGCCATTTGGACTATCAACAAAGTTGTTGGTCATGGCAAGCGCCGCTTTGCGCGATGCTACCGCGGCCAAAGAGTCCGGATCATCTGCATCGTAACGGGTGACACACCATCCTATGTTTACCCCGCCAAACCGACCTGGCTGATCTTCACCCGAAGCGCCATTGTTGTAAATCTCGTTGTGATGAAGGGAAACTCCTTCCGCATAAAGTGCAAAGACACCGGAAATTGGAGCATCGCTCTCAACGCCGTTATCGCAAATTCGGTTTCGAGTGATGACCAAATCATCCACTGCAGCGAGGGTTATCCCACCAAAGCCTTGTGTGTAAGCACGGGTTAATCCCGGCGTGGCCAGATCACCCGTCAGGTTGTTACAGATTAGGTTGTCGCGAATGGTCACTGTGCTCAACGCAATGTAGTCTTCTACTTGCGTCAGGTCGAAAAAATAGAAAACAGATATGCCAGACAGGCCCATATCGTGAATGGTATTTCTCTCGATCGTTAGACCGGTTATTTCGCCCCCGGACCGGGGTTCCCATACGTCATTTGTGGAAACTGATGGGGGTGTGATGCCAAAATCAAACACAAAACAACCGGCGTTATTAATGGTTACGTCAAACCACCAGGACCAAGGTGTGACCGTTACCGTTGAATCGGTCGTCACCCATTCAATATGACCAAGTGTTATCCCGTTTCCTTTGCCGCCCTCGATTTCATTGTCTGCAATCAATACGGTTTCTGAATCGCCACCAATGTGAATTCCTGCCATCGGACGCATGTCAGCGCTCAGCCCAGTTTCAGGTCCAATCCAGTTACCGATGATATCCAGATCCGTTCCCAAGATAAAAATACCCGGATGGAGACCCATCAATGGATTGTCCGCACGAGAAACACTTAACGCGCGCAACTCTATGTTGCAGTCTTTGATCAGCGTCTCATCACACCAGTTCAGCCAAAGTGCAGATTTATCACGTCCGCGAATAAACATTTTCTCGAAGGTTAGATTGTTGCAGAAGTCTTCCTGCGAAGTCGGTCCAAGTTCAGAACCGGCAACAATTACAGATTGATCATCAGCGCGAATATCAAAATTGATTAACGCTATGTCTGAACATCCGTTGAGCGTCATTGCCGGGCTTCCGGCTGCAGCTTGCCAGATTGTATCCTTCCCGCACCCAGAGATGATGATATTGCTGAGGCCGTTCATTACCACGCTCTCAGTAAACGTGCCGCGGAGCAGACATATTTTGCCACCGTCGTCTGGAAGCCTTGCAATCGCATCGGCAATTGAGTTGGTATCACCATGGCTCTTTTCGCCATCGCCTACCGTGACCTCGCAACATGTTTCCACATGGCAGAGCTTTCGAAACCGTTCGCGACAGTCATGTACGATTGGAACCAGTGGTCCGCCTTGTAAGTCTGCAGTCCATTCTATTAGCGCTAAGGGCGCGACATGGCGCATTGGGCCCATTGGGGGCGCTGGCGGCGGAGTTTCCATTGTGTCGGTTAATAGGCGCCAGGGTGTCACGATATCGGGCGCGTTTGGTCTGGCTGCAACCACCCAATAGTCACCGGGCACACCGTATGAGCCTGTCGGGATTTGCTGGAAGGTAACCGTTAGTCCCGTATCACCCAGCACAATCGCGTTTGATTGTGGTTCATCCGTTTCAGGGTTTGCGATACCGTTTGTAATCTGATGGTCAGGATTGTCCGCATCGCCACCACCCCCGGTCCATAGGCGCAAGTAAAAATAGGAAGGAACCTCATCATCCATCGGATTGATGGATGCTGCTCCATCGCCAGCAAACCAACCATTCCAAGATGTGTCAAACTCATGGTCAATCAGCAATTCACCCGTCGCCGGATCATAGTCACTGGCAATGTTCGCGAGAACACCCATAGGTTCACCAAGCTTTTCACCGTTAGGAAGTAACGTATTCCATCTGAGCAATTCTACTGTTTGGCCTGCTAAGGGATGTGCGTGTACATCTCTGGGTTGAGTAACAAATGTAACCAGTGTTCGGGGTGGTATCGGAGGTTCAACTGTCTCATCACCGGATACCGCTGCTAATGTAATTCTGTAGAGATGAGATGCATTGTCTCTTCCCCAGATAAAGCGATCCGGGGCGGTCAGTTGGACGCGAAATGTCTCATTTTCAGCGCCCAAAAATCCGCTCTGAACCTGCGGCGCACATAGATCATCGCTGATACCATCGTCGGTAAAATCAACAGTGAGACCAGCGCCGCTCACCAGTGCTTTGGTTGTTGAATCGGTTGTGAAGTCCGGAAATGCAGCATCCATCGCCGCCTCACACGTACTTTCAGTATCTTGAACAACATGGACCCTTGCCATTCTTCGGCGACGTCCCGCACCGTCTGCACTTGCAAGGGCGCGTTCCAGGCATTCGCTGTCTTCTGTTGCGCTTACATCCTGCTCCCATCCTTCCAGATAGACGAAATCGAACTGCGGACCTGCGGGTAACGATGGCAGCGTATTGGGGCCTTCCTGTATCTGTAACCAGTCGGACTGAGTTAAGTAAGTTGTATCAAACAAGTTGTCATAACGTTTTCCTCCAATCCAATAGGTGCCTTGCGATATGTTGAAATCGTAGATTGAGAGAGAATCTAATATTCCGTTGTTGTCTGCGTCTTCGTTGGGCATCGTAATTTTGAAGCCATCATCAGGTGTGCCGCAGGCGCATATCAGATCCTGAATCGCTCTGCGTAACTCTTCTGCCTGTAAATCGGTACCCTCATTCAACTCGCTATCGAGGGGGATGCGGCCCTGTTGTTGCCGTAAGCTGACATAATTTTTGCCTCTTTGAAACGAGTCTCTTGTAATGTCTAAAGACAACATGACAGCCTCCTTCAGGTCTCAAAGACCAGTTGAGTGATGGTGTTTATCGCGGTGAATTCTGACAGTTTGTATATGAGATCATCGCGTTTGATTGGATCGAGTGCACGGTTGTATGCACCCATTTCCGATGTGTTCTCCGCGCCGCGCCGAATGGTCTGCGGTGCAAGTTCGCTGAGTTGTAGGAAGGATGGATCGCCAAACCTGCGGCTTATGAACAAGCCGTTTGGCAACCCGTCGGGGAAGCTTACCGAACGATAGGCATTCGCAAGGCCAGCAACTGGGTGTTCGTGTGCTGCACTGTAACGAATGCAGCTTCCTTGAGGGTCTTGTGCAACAAGTGTTCCCTCTATCAGGCTATCTTCGATGAAATAACGCGCCGTTTCAATGTTCCCGATGACGGTGGTACGGGCCATTTCCAGCGTGGTGTATAGTCCAAGGATCGCCGGAACTTCGTTTTGACTGATCACGATACTATCGAAAATGCAGATACGAGCGGCACCGCAAAGATTGTAGGCACCAGTGACTTCTTCAATCGGTCCCGTGACACAACGGTCTATGGTTATTTGATCTACCGTTCCTTCAATCCTCAACCGTACAAATGGAAGGACAAATACTTCGTCTGCAATGATTTGCGCTCTTTGCCCTCCGGGATCCAGCGTCATGTTGCGAAGGGTGACAGAGCCAAAATTTCCAGCCAGAACAATGTCTGCCGCACGTGGTTGGGCGCTGACAATTGGTTCCGTGGTTTGATTTTCGTGAATAATACCAAGCCATAAACCATCAAGCGTAAGGTTTGCCCCATCTGGGCCATCCACAACAAAACGTGCCGATTCATCCTGCGGCGTTGCTTCCATCCGAATGTATGGTCTTTGACGGTTGTTTGCCTGTAGCACCAAATCGTCTGTTAAAGTCAGGTCTGCGTTGGCGGTGATCTGATAAGTTCTGCTATCGGCGATCGAATGGATACCATTGGTCGGGAATGTGAAGGATGTTAATGGCAGGTGCAAACCGGCGTCTACAACGCCCGGGGCATTCCAGATTTCGGCGTCTTGAGAAAGATCTGCCGAACGTTCGTGGCTTCCTGCACCCACTGGCCAAAAATGACCCTCGTAATATCGCCTGACATGAAGATCACGATCCGGATTTGTATCCAAAAAACGACCGTTGGACGGATCGACCAAGCCCTCGACCCAATCCTCAGCAGTGGGGACATCCAATACCCAATCAGAGAGATTACCGCCAAATTGCTGTCCTGAGGTTAAGGACGCTTCAGGTGATGGGCCATACGCAAGTTCGATAACGCTATCTTTGAAGAAATGACCCCGATTGCTGGTCTCTCTTAAGGCGCCTGTGATCAGTGCAAGGCCTTCCGCGATCGAGAGCTCTTCGGTTTCATCCCCAGCTTCCTGCTGTTTTAGGTTCGTTGCTCTGAGTATGAGGTCTGCCAAGGTTCGGAAGGTTTGCCCATCAAGCGGCAACAATTCAGCAAGACCTACTTCGTTAAGCACAGAGCGATCGAGGTCGTATCGCCCATCATTGTACAAAAGACATGTAAGAGGTTGGCGTATCTGCCACTCTTTGCCAGTTTTACATCCATCATTGGCTGGAACGCCTGGTATGAACAGTTGAATATCACGACCGGAAGGATCAAGTGTGTATCGTCCTCCCCCAAAAATATGCGGTGTGGTGTTTTCCAATGGGTATGCGGATTGCCGGAAAACATGCAAATTTACTTTTGGAATGTTGTACCGACCGTGTCTGCCACGCAATTGACGGAAATCAGGGAAATGAGACACATCATCAAACGGACCATAGGCTGCTTCACCAACGCGCCGATTATTAAGTCTTGCGAAGCCATGTTGTGGGGTCTCGCTGATCGCTCCAATTGAAGGCGGACAATCTAAACTGTGCCAGTTTCTGAAAAGGCGTTTGAATGCCTCTTGGGGTATGGCGTCCCAACCCGCTATATCCTCAGCCAGAAGTGAAAGAAGTGCCAGTGTCCCAGCCATCCGACGATACTTGATCGTATTCGCAACATCTGTCCTTCTACCTGCAGCGTTTTGTTCTGAGATGAGACGCGTCCCCAGCAGTTCACCAATATAGGGTATTACCCAGTCATCGCAGTCTTCGATGTTGCTGTCTGCCCACAGGCGATCCACACCGCGTCTGGTGTCGGCGATGGCTTCTCCGAGCACCTCAACCAAACCACGTAACGCATTTGGAGAGTGCGTTTTTGGATCTTGATCCCGATAAACTGCTGGTATCAGATGCCATATCTTTTCTGTGTAATAGGCCTGAAAACCATCTTCTGCAGGACGGGAGGCGATTTGTTCTTCAATTGCCACTACAACACGCTTACCCTTTCTTGAAAGTCCAAGTATGTTCCCGCACTTACTTTAAGGGCCCACTCAAGCTCAGCACCGTCCACCCGCAAAGAAGGAACACTGGATACACCCGGCACGGTTTGAATTTCTTTTACGAGTTGAGAGCGGTACAGGACCCCTCCAATCGGCATGGCGTTAAAAGCAAGAGTTTCATCCAGAAGCCGTGCTTTGACCGCGTCTTTCACTGCTGCACTGTTGTGATCTGGCAAAGCTAAAACACTTGCCGTTAATGTCTTTGCTATGCCCTCTGCAAGTTTTACTTCGACGGGCGTGCCCTCTGCTGCCATGCCGGTTAGCCACTCGGTTAGCGCGTCAAAATCGAGCCCCCCGTCTGAAATCACCCAAATCGTGACCACTGCACGCTGTCTACGGTTATGCCAGGCCCATCCTGCTGCCGTATTTATGACACCTGGAAATCCCGCCGCGAGAGCTTGAAAGTCTTGAACTGAAACAGCCCTCCCAAAGGCCAAGACCTTTGCCGGTGCATTCTTCCGAATGTCTTCGATAGCTTCTGCATCTGCACCTCCCGTTGCCGGAATCGGATTTGAGGTACGTTTCAAGCCTTTCGGTGGTTTTATTGCTTGAGAAATACTACCGGGAGGCGGTTTTGCAGTACCTGCACCCCAACGGTAATCAGCAACTACATTTTCTATACCCGATGTGGGTCGCGCACCTCGCTTTCCGTTTCCAAAAACAATCCAGGTTTTACCTCTTTCGTCCTCCTCAATACGGTAAACGCGATCCTCTGGTTTTGCGGTGTAGAGGCTTTCCACCCGCTGCCATCGTATACCGTCCACGTACACATCAAGAAGCGGACGAATCCCAGTGAATGATGCACTATCCTCTATCCAGGTAAGTGGCGCTTTTTTTAGAACAAAGCGGTTGTTCGGATTTGAAGCATCTGCTGATCCCACCACTTCGCCGACTATGCTTTCGCCGCGAACTGCCTCGATGACATTGCCAAATAGTTTCAGTGGTGCCACCAAGGGTGCCGCAAAACTCGGTCGTCCGAGATTTGGAATGTAATTGTAGTTCCTCCGGCGTACTTCGCGTAAAACATCGCCTTGCATAATTTCGCCTGTTGGGTTTTGACCCGCCAAAACGAATGGGCCAGTCTCTGCCTGGTCAAGTCTGATGTCAGGTTGTTTTAAGGCGACACTCTCGGCGAGATCATCGAGAATGATTTCAGTTTTTGCAGGTGCGCGCAGTCTACCGATGCGTATCGGATTAAAATGCACACGGTAGTCGGTATGCTCTTCGAGAACGGACAATGGAAAACCTGCATGCGCAATCCGGCTTACCGGTGCTGTAATTGCGGGTTCTGATTCAATGGGTAGTGCCAGGTCTATTCTGCTGACCCCGGCAATTTCAAAAGGATGAAGACCGGTTGATGTTTCGAGTACTGCGATCTCACCCGCTTTGAGTTGAGGATATAAGCCATCGAGCGTTAGGGTGGTTCCTGTGAAATTGTGATCCAGCGGTGATTTAGCAGCTGTTAATCCCATCAAACGTGCTTTGATGGCGTTTAAAGGCGTTCCGTCGATTGGTTCAAATTCTTCCTCAAGCTCGACTTCGGTAAATACGCGATCATCGGGTCCGACAAACTTTGATACACCAGATATCTGGCTTGCATGGCTCGGAACACCGTCAACCCGAAAGGCAAGTATTCCTCTTCTTGGCACTCCGTTGTCTCTAGCCCTAAGCAATATTCGCCCGGGATAGATTTCATCTTCGATTGCTCTTAGGTTCCAGACATTGCGTGCCGGCGAAATTGAAAACGGCGTTAGGGTCTCAAACACTTGCGGTGGTTCGTCATCAAATCCCTCTGATCGGAAGCCCGTACCGACTGGGATTTTGATCTCTTCACGCTTGTCAGCTTCTAAAACCAGTGTCGTAGTGGCCGATAGAGCCGGACGTGGTCTGTACCCCAAGAGTTTCGTCAAGCGTTTTGCACTTCGCGTATGTTGGGCTGTCCCGAGATAAAACTCACCGTTTATTTCTCCATCGTAAAACCGGGTTACATCAGAAACATATGCCCACATGTCCAAGATCATGACCCCAAGGTCCTGCTGCCCATCAGTGCTCCAACCCTTCAGTGCAGGATTCTGAGAAACTGAATCCAGCAATGCTCTTTTGATTTCATGAAACCCGAATTCTTGTAGCGGTAGACGAGAAAGCCCCGGGGGAATATCAAGACAAACGGGTGGAAGTTTTGAATCACAAGGACAAGTAGCCATCACCCACCTCCATGCACTGAAACTTCCAGATAACCGCGCTCGGGTCGGCCCGGATCATTTGCAAGCTGGAAAATCTGATGAGCTGCGGGAGTCAGCCTTGATGGCATGGGCTCAAAGTCGCTATACCCACGACGCCGTGCTTGGATGCTTTCAACGGCACGTACGCCCGGTATGCATTGAATCTCTGCTTCAAGTTCTGAACGAATAAGGGGTGTGCCAAAGGTGAAATTATCAGGATGAAAAAAAGCACCCTCATTTTTGGTCAGTTTCTCTGTGATATTGCGCACGAGTGCCGCGTTTGAGAATTCAGGAGAAAGACAGACTTCGACATCAAGGTCGATCGCAATATAATCCGGATCCCGCAAGCAGACCTGTCTGCCTGCTTGTCTTACACATTCCAGTTCTTCGGTAAGACTGTTTCTAAGTGTCTCATTGATCACCAGTGTCCCGGTCGGATCTACTGCGGCAATGTTTGTGGTCCAGCTCCCCGTCCATCGCGATGTCATATTGGCTTGTTGTACGTCCTCTCGGCGCTCCAATATCTCCCGGAAGTCTTCATTTTTTACTGCACGAAGCAAGATTGCACGATATGCTTCTGGGGCATTTGTTCGAATGTCTTGCAGACTTTCAGGTGGCCGCGCATTGGTAATGGGGAGCGGATTTGTAACCCAGATCAATCCTCCGATGGGTGGTTGCTCATCCGGCCTTGCCAGGCGTGTGACACTGTCTGCCGGGAGATTGGCAGCACGGCCTGGTGCGGTGAGGTATTGAAGAAGGAAAATCGTCCCTTGAGCGGGGCTGATCCCAAAGTCCTGATGCCCAAAACGGACTGTAAACCCCTCGCCTAATGCATAGTCGCCTAAGACAACGTCACCTTCGGGTTTTCGGAAACGGGCTACTTCCTGCCACAAACCATGCTCAAGACTGTACAATCGATCTTCCGGATCGCCTCGTAAAATTGTTTCGACAAATCGCCACTCCAATGCTCCAGCTGCGTTTGCGTAGTTCACCGCGTTGGAAATGGAGAGGTCTGGAGAAACTTCGTGAAGCATCATTCTCGGGACCTGACCACCTTCACTTGGTTCCCATGCAATTCCGAGCTCATTACTGTCTGGTATTCCGTATCGAATCGTCACCCCGCGGCCTTCGGTGGAGCAGCCACTCTCCCGCTCGATAGCTTTTGGGAGCTCTCGTATTTTTCTTTCCTGCGCTTCATCTACACCAACCAAACTCGAAAG
>JBCCXO010000044.1:0-30078 GCA_039191645.1 Pseudomonadota bacterium
TATAGGTGTAACGCTGCAACCATCGCGACTGTCGGATCTGGTTAAAGCCAGCAATGATGTACCAGTTCACGTCCCAGCGGAATCCAATAAAAGACCCTTTACTTTTTGGTTCAGTGTTTGAATTTACGACAGCAAAAGGAAAAATATTAACTTAGATAGACGGCTTGTGAGCGTGCTTGCTGTAATTTCCAATGTCTTGGCGAGATACCAAAGTGCCGCCGAAATGCGCGAGCAAAATGTGATGGATTACTGAAACCAACTTCCTGCGCTATCATGCTGACATTTGTATTTTGTCCAAGTTCAAGCAATGAAGCGGCATGATCCAATTTTCGTTTTATAAAGTATTGTAGCGGTGAGTGACCCGTAGCTGCTTTGAACCGGCGCGAAAAGTGATGTCGGCTAACACCTGCAATCTGCGACATCTCCGAGACAGAAACATGGCGACCTATATTGGATTCCAGATAATCCACTATTCGGTCCATCGTTACTTTGCTCAAAGGCATGACATGGGCTTTGTTCTCGCCGGTATCAAATGGTTGGCCAAGCAGTTGATGGGTAATCATGTAAGCGGCGTGTTTAAGCCCTTCATCAGAAATGTTTCCTGCTCGGGTATAGCCGATATCCATCATTGTGGCTTCCACAAGGGGGTCCTGAAAAATCTGAGACATTACCCTGGATTTCAGTTTGCTCATCCACGACTTGCCAAAGCTTGCCGCCACCGCTTTCGCAGATATAGCGATCGTAATGGCTAACATTTCGGGCCAATGGCCAGTACCTTTTGCACCCGGCGGAATAACCCCAATCGCACCGGGGGCAATTTCTTCTTCAATCTGAACGAAGTTACTCGTGTGTCGAAGAGGCCCGCCACCGCTGACACACAAGTGCACCAAAAGCCATGGCAAGGGTTGTATAGCATCAGAAAAAGCAACATTTCTACTTCGATAAATGATGACTTGCTGGTCCTGTGTGACATGCACGAAATGCACTTCTTGTCCCATGCTCTCCAGCTTGGTTCGTAAGATTTCGCCAGATAAAGAAGTCATACCATCAAAATACCTGACTATTTTGGTAAAGAAAAGCTCAAATGCCGCCCCTCATCGCACAAATTGGGTAGTATGCACTTAGCCGTTGTGTTGGATTATCCGGGAATAAGGGAGCGTTCCGAATGATCAAAAGGTTCAAAGTCCTTGGGTTCGCAACAGTACTAGGCACGATAACTACGTTTTCGGTCGCACAGGAAACAGAACCGACCGTGCTTGAAACGATTACTCTGAGGGGAGAAAAGATCAATCGCGCGTCCCAGGATGCGCCAACCTCAATCTCTGTGATTGATGGTGATGAGGCAGAAAATGGATCTACGGATGACTTAGATGACATCCTGAATAGTCAAGCAAATGTCCTTGCTGACGAAGGTTTTCAACCCCCTGCAATCCGAGGCATTGAAGGGACAGCTGGATCAGCACTCACGGCTGGATCACAGCCAAGAATTCCAATTCTGGTTGATGGCGTTCCACTGCCTTCCGGTGACTCTACCAACATTGCAAGAACAACCGTTTGGGATATAGACACAGTTGAAGTGGCTCGTGGCCCTCAAGCCACCAGCACCGGGCGAAACGCCCTCGGTGGTGCCATTCGCGTATTCACAAAAGATCCGGTGTTTTTCAAGGAAGGCGGAATTCGCCTTCGTTACAATAGTGAGGGAGATGCCGGGATTGATTTTATGTTAAACACACCATTGATCGAGGATCAGTTAGCCCTTCGTATCGCCGGTGAATTTACAGATGGTCAGACCTTTATTGATAATTTTCCAAATCCGTTACCAAATGGCGTCGATCCAAATGATGAAGATTTCGGACGCCTCCGGGCCAAGCTGTTGTTTGAACCCGATGCCATACCAGGCCTAAGCGTGCTTCTAAACGCTGAGCGAAATCGAAGCGAAGGTCCAAGTGAAGGCATTTTTACTGGCAACATTGACGATCTGACACTCAACAGCCCATTCGGCTTTTCTCAATTTAACCTTGTTGAAGATTTAGATCACGATGTGCTCTCTTTGCAGACAACCTACGAATTTAACGAAAATTTCACCGGAATTACACGGATTTCCAGAACAGATAACGATCTGACATTTCTTGATAGCGGTGAACTGACTTCGCCTGGGCAGATCCGGTTTCAAAAGGAGTTAACAGAAGCTGAGAGTTATGTGCAGTTCAAGGATTTGGGTATTGTAACAACCGGTGTGTTGGGCATCATCCGCTCTGATGAGACTGAGGTAGGCTCTAACGACGGTATGCTGTTGGGTTTTACTGTGGATGGCGAAATTGAGAACTCCGCAGTTTACGGTGAGGTTGAATTGGATGCTTCAAGCATCTTACAGGGACTTGCTGTCATACTGGGTGGGCGCATAGAAAGAAGCGAGGTCTTTCGTAATGTGGTTTCATTGACTGGAGCTCCGATCGGTTCAATTGACACCGAAGAGACTGTGTTCCTGCCAAAAGTCGGAATTAGATTTGACATCAATGATGACAGTTCAATTGGTTACACTTATTCCGAGGGATTCCGCAGCGGTGGTCTTGATTCAGATCTTCTCGCTCCTTTCTTCGCTGCAGCATTTTCAGCGAATGCTTTTGAATCTGAAACGATTAGAAACCATGAGATTTATGGCAAGAGTACCGTTGCAAGTGGTGCGCTTGATTTAGGTGCGTCAGCTTTTTTCTATACGTTTGAAAATGCACAGACCATTGGTGCCTCGACGTTTCCGATTAGCGGATTGCCTGCAATGGGAAACGTCCCAGAGGCTCAGGGCTATGGGGTGGAACTCTATGCCACCTATCGCCCCACAGACCGCCTGACTTTTGATGCGAGTCTGGGTCTCTTGCGCACTGAAATTACGCAAACGGGGTTGGGGCAAAGTGCTTTATTGGGGCTAAGTCTACCGCGCGCACCTGAGACAACTGCATCAATTGGGGTAACATATGAGCATGGAAATGGGCTTTCAGCAAATGCGAGTGCGCGCTACGTCTCCGAGCGCCAAACAGCGCTCCTACAACCAGTTATGGACAGTTATACAGTCGTTGACTTAGGTCTGGTTTATGAAACTGAAGTTAATGGTGGATCGCTACAGTTTGATGCTTACATCAACAACCTCTTCGACGAGCGCTTTGAAACGCGCAATAACGTATTTATAACCAGTGCGGGCACACCACGCACTTATGGAGCCTCACTTACTTTCAAGTTTTGACAGACTAATGCTGTTGTTCGCAGAATTTTCAGTTGAATCCTGACGTGAACATGAACCCTCAGTTAAGGGTAAAGGCAACGGTATTCGTGTTGGTAAACGATGATGGTGCAGCGTCATTGATTGAGTTCAATAAAGTGGGAAAAATAGATGGGATCTGGCAGGCGCCAAACATCCCAAACACGTTAGGCGAGCCGGTTCTTTATTCGGGATCGACCACTGGTCCAGGCTATAATGAAAAGGCTTCGCCCTTCCAGGTAACTTGGAGCGTCTGTCCGCAGGTGATGAAAGTGTCGATTGGTTCTGTTGCTGAACGGCTCAAGGGAAACAAGTTTGAAGAAGATCATGCACACGGAGTCCGTAACCTCGTGACAAACCCCGATCTGCTTTCACAGATCTCAAAATAGTAAAAGCGAATTCACTATCGCAGGCATGTATCTGACGGCATAACAGTTAATATAGGAACTCCTTGAGTAACGAATCATCATCCGTTTGCTGCCGGTTGCCTGAAAGTTCCTGACGCCAATATGCGGCTCATTTGCCATTAAGAAATCAGCGATTTACAGATCGCTAAAATTCTTCCCTGGTAACTTAACTTACATCAAAAGAGCAGCAGTTTTTTTATCGCTGATCCTTCTTTCGATACCCTCAATTCAGCGTACCATTTTCGACGATAGCCTCTGATGTTGTCAAACACAGTCGCTTTTGATTGGTGCAGGTTCCAAATCGTGAACATTTACATTGCCCAAGCAGATGTCGTCTTGTCGACTGTTTGTTACTGCGCAAAAAAAGCTCGTTTCTAAAAACTGTCTATTGATCAATTTTTTTATAGGGCTTGTTTGGAGTGGAACGGAATAGGCAGAATTTGAATAGGAGCTCAAAAGATTCGACCTTTTGAAACTCTTAGCGAGATGCCTTCGTAATTTTGCTAAGGTGAATAAGAGAGAGACAGGATGATGATCATAAGAAAAGTTGTTGCGGTGGTAGCTGCATTATTGAGCTTTACACTCGTGGGATCAAACTTCTTTGTTCCAGATTTTCGTGGATTTGATGACAGCCTATACCCTGTACCACTACCAGATCCACTGGTAGTCCCCGCTGCATACGCCTTTATCATATGGGGTCCTATTTTCATCTGGTTAATTGTGAGCTTAGTTTGGGCACTCTTAAAACGCGCAGATGATGCAGAGTGGCACGCCTTGCGAAAGCCGTTGATTGTTTCTTTAGTTGTCGGAACATTCTGGCTGCCTGTTGCGGTTGCCAGCCCAATATGGGCAAGCGTGATGATCTGTATCATGTTAGTAGGTGCCCTTGTTGCTCTATATCGATCGCCTGAACGAAACCCGCTATTGGGTTCATGGCCGATTGGGCTTTATGCAGGGTGGTTGTCAGCGGCATCCTGCGTTTCTGTATCAGTTACGTTAACGGGCTACGGCGTCCTTTCAGAGATTACGTCAACCGTTCTGTTTGTTGCTCTAGCGATCGTCATCGGCTTCGTCGTGCAATGGACACTAAAGCGAGCTCCCACGTATGGGATCGCCGTTGTTTGGGCTTTAATCGCAGTTATAGTTGATACATATGGGCGAGCCGAAATGATTTCATATCTTGCTTTAGTCGGAGTAATTCTTTTATCTGTGCCCACACTAAGGGCGGTACGCTCTCATTCTTAAGCCGTTTCAACGCGTGCTAATACTCCATCCCACAACAATCAATGATGTATCTTTTAAACTACATGTTACAATGTGGATTTAGGAACGAAACCAATACTTTACATTTTAACTACGGCCTAACACATCGAACTTAATCGGTTCATTCGTATGACCAATTGAATGGTAGCGAAGCTGTAAAAAGTTGATATTCAAAAAGTCTGAGGCAACCAAATGTAACTTGCAAAGTGTCCTATTGGGCTCTTTCTCATCGTTACTCTCTCCAAATCGGGCGGTTGTTCCAGGCATCTATGGCAGAATAAGCCATTAAGGCGGTATTGATGATTGTGCGTCTTGGTCCAAAGAACCGCGGGGGTAGAGATTGTACAATCTTCGGTAGGGTTTGGGCAGCTTTTATAGTGTCTTTTGAAGCCATGACCCCTGCAATTTCATGTCCCATCCAAGTGGCGTTGTTTAAACCGCTTCCATGGCATCCGAAGCCATAACCTACACTAGGATCTTCTGGTAAACACCCCAGTGCCGGAACCCCACGCTGCGTAACACAGACCAAACCACTCCAGTTGTATGCGATTTCGACCTCTTGCCACGCTGGAAACAAAGATCTGAATTCCTGCTCCAACCAATATGCATTGCGAGCACCAGCAGGAACACTTCCAATTGTATCTCCGCGTCCACCAATCAAAAAGCGGTTGTCTGGCAGCAGGCGATAATAAAACAGCTTGTTGTTTGAGGTGTAAACGGGTGTGTGGTTTGAGTAGCCAGCGCGTTCAAGTTCGTCGGTCTCAAGTGGTCGTGTAACGAGGATGCTGGAGATTAGGGGCAGCATTCGCCGATCCAGTTTTGGTATAAGTCTATCGGAAGAATAGGCATTGGTTGCAACGATCACTCTAGATGCAATCACTGCACCCCGTGTCGCCTTCAGCAAGTGTTTGTCACCGGATTTCTTCCAAGCCGTCACGCGCGAACTTTCGAATATTCGCGCACCATATTGTTTGGCAGCTTTGGCAATGCCGAGTGTGTATTTGAGGGGATGAATTCCGCTGCCGCCTGGAATATGAAGACCGCCCCAGACAAACTTGCCTTTGTGCACCCGATCATGGAAATCCTCTCGGCCCAGATACTCCACCTCCTTCCCAACCGTTTCCTTGTAGATCTGGACATCTTCTCGCAGATTCATTGCTGCACGGCCTGATGTTGCCGAAACGAATACACCACTGCCAGCGACATCCATCTCTATCTGTTCTGCTTCTGCAATTTCATAGACCAGGTCCGTCGCACGATCCTGTTCGGCAGCAAATTCCCGAGTAGCCTCCAGACCAAATTTCTTATGCAGTTCCGTTACAGACAATTTGCTGGCCATGCCAGAATTGAAGCCACCCGCGCGACCTGAGGCACCCCATCCAATGGAGCCTGCTTCCAATACAACAACATCTTTCCCGAATTCCTTGGCAAGCCGTAGTGCTGCCAAAAGTCCGGTGACCCCTCCACCGATGATTGCTACGTCGGCTTCTGTGTTTTCGGTCAACGCAGGGAATTCGACTGGAGTGGTTGTAGCCCGCCAATAGCTGTCAGGAGGTTGATGAAAGCGATATGTGTCTTTGTGATAGACATCCTTGAGATTTGCCATGTTAGCGAACCTTAAAGATACCAATCATATTCGCGTGACGTGATCTCAGATAAATACGATTCAAACTCGGCAGATTTGATATCTGCATAGGCAGCTGGATACTCTTTGCCTAAATACTCTTTCAAAAACTCCGAGCTGCGCATACGATCAAGCGCGGTCCAGAGCTTCGTAGGCATTTGCGGATCTATTTCGGCTCCAGCGTTTCCATGCTGCTGTTCAGTGACCTTAAGCTTTTTCGTGAGTCCATGGTGAATGCCTGCTAGAACAGCTGCGACAACTAAATATGGATTCGCATCGGCGCCGGCGACGCGGTGTTCAATTCGGCGGCCAGACTCCTTTGAAAGGGGAACCCTGAAAGCCACATAACGATTGTTGTGATCCCAAGAATTGTTGACGGGTACAAAGTTATCAGGCGCAAAGCGTCTGTATGCGTTTATGTTGGGAGCAAAGATTGCCAAAGCATCATACATCGTTTGTTGCAAGCCAGCTATTGCATGCTCAAACTCGCTGCTTTTGTTGGTGAAGATGTTCTCTCCATTCTTATCAATGAGACTGAGGTGGATATGCAAACCGTTGCCGGACTGTCCCACAAATGGAGATGCCATGAATGTCGCATCATATCCGTGTTTCCTGGCAATGCCCTTAACAGCACGCTTTAGGAGCAATGCATGATCACAAGCCAACACTGCGTCATCGGTATGAGCCAAGTTTACTTCATACTGTCCTCTGCCATACTCGCTACTTGCGGCACCGGCTCGCATGCCTTGCAGTTGGCTCACCAAGTCTACATCATACAACAGTTCGTCAAACTCATCGAGTTTTTCGAAACTCAATACTCTTGGAGCATCATTAACTCTCCCTGTTGCACTTGAAACCGGTGAACTGATCATCCCATTCTGGTCGCGTGCATTGTCGAGCAAATAGAATTCCAGCTCGCAAGCGATCACCGGGGTTAAACCCATTTCCTCAAATCTGGACAAGACCCGTTTAAGGATTGATCGTGGATCGAACCACCAACCCATTGGGTCGGTTTCGTTCTTCATTTCTATCAGGCATTGCGCCAGAGGGATTTCAGACCAAGGTACCGTTTTGAGTGTGCCGGGAACTGGCATGCAAACAGCATCCGGATCGCCATCCGTAAAACCTATGCCGCAAACATCGTGACATTCGCCAACCGCGTCTAGCATGGTGGCACCTGCGCAGAACTGAGTGCCGTTGGTGAAAAGACTTTGAACATCAGCAACCGGATAGCGTTTCCCGATCGGCTTTCCTGCAAGATCGAACATTATTGCGTCAACAAACGCGACATCAGGATCCGACTTCAGAAATTCTTCCAGTTCTTTCGAATTAATCTGCTCTTTTGACATGGACTGCCCCGTGTGTGCTCGAACTTATAATAGCCTAAAAACTGGCTCTCTATTAACAACTTGAATTAGTAAGCCACAGTGGATACTTTTTGAATCCAATGAAAGAGCCTAAACTTCCTCCCTTAAACGCGATTAAAGCCTTTGATGCTGCAGCCAGGCACGGAGGGTTTCGTGCAGCCGCTGATGCTTTAAATGTCTCACACGGGGTCATTGGGCGGCATGTTCGTTTGCTTGAGAAACGCATCGGGGTAACGCTCTTTGCAACAAAGAGCAGAGGGGTCGAGCTGACTGAAGAGGGACGCTACTACCATGCAACGATTTCCAAAGCTTTACGGATGATCAGTCGTTCCACTGCAGAGCTTGAAGCAGAGAACAATGTACAGCTTGTCCGGATTGTCGCTGTGCCCGGCTTTGCATCGAAATGGCTGGGGCCAAGGTTGCGAAACTTCACAGAAAGCCGACCGAACACGCGTGTTGTGATCATCGCCAGGGATAATTTTGATGCTGTGGAGAACGGCGAAGCAGATTTTGGGATTGGATATGGGAGCCATGCTGAATTCAACGGAAATCTCGAGCTAATAGCCTCACCAAAGGTTTTTCCTGTGGCTTCCCCGGAATACATAAACAAGCACGGGCCGTTCCAGGATGTCCATGACCTGCATAGCGCTGATTGTCTTGACGAGGATTTTGGTGGCTGGTGGGATCTGTTTTTCGAAGAAAATGGGTTGATCAGTGACAGAGCTTCCCAGTTGATTTTTTCGTCCGCCTCCCAGGCAGTTGATGCGGCATTGGCGGATCAGGGTATTGCGTTGGTGAACTCGTTTTTGGTCGAGCCGCACCTACAGTCTTCCGCACTCATTAGAGTGACAGACCTGGAATTTGATGGTGGATCTTATTGGATTATCCGCCCTCAAGGTAGAACAAACAATCCTTTAGTTGAAACCTGTATTGAGTGGGTCGCAAGCGAAGCAAGAGAAACAAATTCTGGCTAAAGGATCACCCAGACTTGGCCATACTTTCCCTCAAGTCTCGAATAGGCAATTTTTTCTTTGGCGTCAAAAAGCTCCCAAAACGGTGCGCTTTCTTGAATCGTTTTCTTGAACCGACATACCTATCTCTTTCGGGATGATTAAGTTTAGAGACATTCAACTAGGAGTGAAAAATGAAAAAGGTCCTACTCACGATAGCCACCAGCTTTGCTCTGTCTGGTTCGGTATATGCATCAGAACTTGCCACTGGCGAGCAGATTTCCAGTGCAATTAGCGGAAACACAGTGCAAGGTGGTATGGCTGACACAGGTGCCTACACAGAGTACTACGCCGCTGACGGTGTGGTGCATGGTTCAGACTACACGGCCAAATGGTCAATTGAAGATGATAAAATGTGCTGGGTTTATGAAGGTAGCGAGAAAGACTGCTGGAATGCTTCAATAAACGGCGATCAAGTGAGTTGGATTAAAGAGGGTAAAACACTCGGTACAGGAACTGTTTTTCCCGGAAATCCCAACAATTTCTGATGCGAAATCGGATTAGGTGTTGGTATTGATAAACGGCTGGCCTTTACCAAAATAAATACGGCTTTTCCGAAACAAATTCTTACGGATTTCAGGATTATGATTGTTCTCCGGTGGTCCAGGTAGGAATAGCACCGGTCACCGCAAATGGTGGTGCAGGGGGCTCAGTGTTCTCAGCATCCCTCATTATCTCTCATGACATCGCTCCGCGACGGGTTCACCGAAACCGGTGCAGGCAATTGGAACCATACTGCGAACATCAATTATGATGGTACGGTTTCATCTAGCTTCTCTGATCATCGAGCAAGCGCAGGCATTACACTGAAGTTTTAGAGGTAAATCAAAACACACAAACCTGAACTGTAATTGTCATTTCAAAAACCACTGACCAATCATAAGTTTTTAGAATCTCACGTATTAGCCGAAGTTCACAAGTTTGAGCTTTTACCGTAGAACTAACTCAGACTAGTGATTTAGAGAAAGCAGAATATGTTCATTCCGGCACTGAGTGGTTTGAGGGGATTTGCCGCGCTGTTAGTGCTTTTCTCACATGCAAGCCAGCGCCAGCTTTTTCCCGATATACTTGGAAGAGGAGCAGGATATATGGGTGTTATGCTTTTCTTCACACTGAGTGCTTTTTTGATGACAATTTTGTATTTTGAAAGAGTTCCTGAAAAAGGAAACCTGACGAGTTTTTGGGTTGCTCGCTTTTCTCGCATATATCCATTGCATTTTTTGCTTTTAAGCATCGCGTTAGGCGCATTCTATATTGGCGCAAATCCAGTGATATTCCCCTATGCAATTAATATGGGTACTTACCTCGAAAATATTTTTCTTGTTGGAAGGTTTAACGTTTTTTGGACCATCAGCACAGAGTTCCAATTCTATCTGGTTTTCACTGTCTTATGGGTGCTAGCCTATAAAAGCAGTAAGCCAAAGACAATAATGGCTGCTGTTTCAATCCTAGCGTGTTTCGCCGTATTCTTGGATATCTATGCATACCCTCCCGGACCAGTATATAAAACCATCCACTTTTTTGCGGTTGGCATACTTGCTGGCTTATTGTTCATCACATTCGACTTTAGAAGATATTCAATATCAGCTGACAAATTTTTGGCACTATTGCTCGTATTGTTTCTTGCGTCTTTGCCGGCACCTTATGAATTTTTAACGGGAAGAACGTTCACTGGGTTTTGGAGCCCTTGGTTGTTAATCCTATGTTTTCTCATCATATTCATGTGTTCGATATCGAACGGATTTGTAGCGAAGATGTTGGGCTCAAAGACAGGGATTTTTCTCGGAAACCTGTCCTTCGCTATCTACCTGACCCATGTGCCAGTTCAACACTTGACGAAGCATGTTTTTCAGGGTCAAGCAATGTTTCTACAGTTTGGTATCGTTCTGCTCGTAACATTTCTCCTGTCATCATTGATTTATTATTTGTTTGAAGAACCATTCCGATTGTTTCTGCGAAAACAGATGGGTCTCAAAGAAGCCCCTCTCGTTGATCCTAAGACCATCTAGTATGGCAGGGCGCATTCATTGTACATTAAACAAACTATACATAGCTTGCGTTAGGCTCGGAGCAGATGGTTGCCATTGACCGTTTCATAAAATTCTCACTGGCAGGATATATAAAGGTGTAGTTACTGTCCGTATTTTCTGCGGTACAGATTACTGCCAGCTATAGGGTGTCAGATTTCTGATTGGTTAACCGGCCTAAAGGAAATGGCGTGATCAGTATAAAGAGACACCAAAGACGCGTGCGAAACGCATTTGGCAACTGTAGCAAGTTCGCTGACGTTTGAATTCCGATACCATCTTCTTCCACGCGTTCTCCCGCAAGTTCCAGAGTACTACACGATGTCTTGCATCGGAGATGTCTTCCAACCAGGCTATTTGCCGAGCAGTTTTAAGTTGAGACACGCCAGAAATACCGAAGAGGAAGCTCGCACGATCTATCGCCTCTTTGAGATAGCGTGCGACGACAAAATGTGGGAAGCGGTGCGTGACGGGCTCGCAAGTGAAGATGGGTCTGACAACATTTCCAAAACAGAGGCAAAGAACTGGATCATCAAGCAAATACAGATCTGCGCGCGATCTTCATTCAGACAGATTCCGCTGCGGTCGGTGCTCAGCGTGCAGTTCGCGCTGCTCGAAAGACGGATGATATCGTCGTTGCAGCCTTTGACGGTACGCCAGAACTCTATGACCTAATAAAATCTGGTAAGATTCTCGGGTCAGGTATGCAGCAGCCCTACTTGATGGGCTTTACAGCCGCTGAAGCGCTGACCTCCCATATCGCCGGCAAGACAGTTGAAAAGGAGATTCTACTCCCAATCCTTGTTGGTACGACGGACAACATTAGCGAACTTGGCGATGAGATAAATCTAAACGTATTTGCTGGTGAACTCGAGCAATAGTCCCCTCCTCCCCGAACGGCTGGCTTCAGTGCAATTTGCCTGTTGCCAGCCGCTTTGGTAGGGGACTGTTCTGGATACATCACTATGTGTCTGAGGTTTTTACTCACATCCTAAACAATGGAGAGCTGCATTGTCTGTAGGCGAAGGCGCATTACTGGTTGCTCAAGACATAAAAAAAGCTTTTGGAACTTTCTACGCGCTCAAAGGTGTGAGTTTTCATCTGCAAGCGGGGGAGATTCACGCCCTATTTGGTGCCAATGGTGCAGGCAAATCTACATTGGCCAAAATAATCTGTGGCCATCACAAGCCGACGCAAGGAACGTTGCAAGCTTTTGGCCAATCGGTCAGTTTTGGCAAGCCACGGGATGCAATGGATGCCGGCATCGGGATCGTAACCCAGGAAACCAGCCTTGCTGACGATCTCATGGTTTGGGAAAACATAGCGTTGCCCTTCTACGGCGCCAAAGCAAAACCATCTCAGTCTGAACTGAGAAAAATGGCAGGCAAGGCAATTGAACGCTTGGGGTTCAGGGATGAAATATCCATCGATGTCGCCTGCTCGGAGTTATCTGCAGCTCAACGCCAACTTGTAGAAATCGCACGCATCGTAGCCCTTGATAGTCGCATCATCATCTTGGATGAACCCACCGCAGCCTTAAGCCCCAGCGAAAGTGCCCGTCTGTTTAAAGTCATGGACGCGCTCAGGGCTGAGAATCGAGGACTCATCTTTGTGTCGCATAGGCTTGAAGAAATTTTCGCCATGACGGATCGGATAACAATCCTGCGTGACGGGTCTTCAGTTCAAAGTAACGTTCCCACGAACAGCCTTACGCAGGCAGACCTGATCCACCTTATGGTGGGGCGGGAGGTGGAGCCGTTAAATTCAGAAGAGGTGTTTGATACCTCCAATGCGACGGTCGCGCTGCGCCTCGATGCGGTTTGCTCAACACCAAAAGTACGATCTGTCTCATTTGATATCCATGAAGGTGAAATCGTCGGTTTAGGTGGACTGGTAGGTGCAGGTCGCTCTGAGCTTGCAGAAGCCATCATGGGTATTCGCCCGTTAACGCGAGGTGAAATTGAAGTTTGTGGTCAACCCTATGTGCCATCCACCCCAAAGACTGCGGCTCAGTATGGCATCGGATTTCTTCCTGAAGACCGGCGTCGACAGAGCATCATTCCAGACTTCTCCGTGCGCGAGAACATCTTGTTGGCGCATCTCAGCCTGAGTTCCGGCTTTCGCTTAAATTATGGATCGCAAGTTGAACGAATTAATGAATTAGCTGATTTGATAGAGCTTGCGCGTGATCGATTAGACGATGTCTCTTTGTTGAATTTTTCCGGTGGCATGCAGCAAAAATCGTTGTTAATTCGGTCGCTTTTGCTAAAGCCGAAAATTCTCATATTGGATGAGCCGACAAAAGGCGTTGACATTGGATCTCGCGCCACCATTTACGCGCTCCTTCGCCGGTTGGCTTCTGAGGGCATGGCAATTCTTGTCATCTCATCTGATTTCGAAGAGTTGCTTGCTCTGTCACACAGGGTGGTTCCGATCAGTGTTACGCTCCATTGGTGAGGTCCCATCCTCGGCGATCAATGAGGAGCAACTCACGCTGATCGCCGCACCGCGTAGTTCGCTGGGATATCAGAATCAAATCTTGGCCGAAATTTCAACATCCCTGAATGTGCAATCAGGCTGGATGCTGAACGCAGGTGACCGTGTTTTGTGCCTTACCCGTCAGGGCGAAGTTAAAGGGAGCAGTTTGCCAGAACCTGGCGCACTGACGCCGATGGGTGACACTGTCATCGCTAATGGATTGATGATGGCGCGTGGTGTCGTGCGTGAAGAGGCGAATGGGTATCAGTCCATGTTGATGATCGTTGAAAATCGCCGAGGCATAGGCCTCGGATCGATCGCGGTCGTCGCACCACCCGGCCAAGCATTGGATGAGGAAAGAGTAAATCTGGAAACAAAAAATGCTCTGTCTGTCTTTGAAGACGGACAGCTTCAGTTGAGACCGGCAAACCAAGAAGAACAGGCTGGGAGGTAAGAAGATGAGCAAGGTATTCTCGAAGTTGACGCACACGCTGGAACTGCGAATGGCTGGTTTGGCCTTATTGATCGCAATTGTATTATCGTTTGCATCCCCCCATTTTCTAACGGCCAGCAATCTGTTCAATCTGATGGATCAGTCTGTTGTAATTGGCATCGTGGCTATTGGGATGACTTTTGTCATTTTGACAGGTGGAATTGATCTCTCTGTTGGATCAGTAGCTGGCGTTACAGGGATCATCCTTGGCCTCATGCTTAAAGAGGTACCGATCCCACTTGCAATCGCCATTGCTGTATCCGCCGGCGCGTTCATGGGGCTTGTGTCTGGCGTTTTGGTTGCAGTATTTGGACTGGCCGCCTTTGTGGTCACCCTGGGAATGATGGCGATCGGACGCAGTCTTGCTTACGTCCTATCTGGCCAGCGCACGATCTCAGGTCTGCCGGATGAGCTTGGAAACCTTGTCTATTCAAACATCGGCGGCCTTCAGATGAATGTCATTATCTTGATCGTTCTTTATGCCTGCGCCTGGATTTATTTAACGCGTTCAAGGGGTGGCCGGACGATCTATGCTGTCGGATCTAACAGGGAAGCAGCTCGGATATCCGGTCTGAAAGTTCAGTTCTATACAATTCTTCCTTATGTTGTTTCGGGGGCACTATCAGCCGTTGCCGTTACATTAATTGCGGCTCAAATAGGTTCCATTGATCCGTTGGCGGGTAACCTGTTGGAGCTCGACGCGATTGCTGCTGTTGTGATAGGTGGCGCAAGTCTGTTTGGCGGGCGCGGTTCAATTATCGGAACGCTGTTTGGTGTTATCATTATGGTCATGATACGCAACGGGATGAACTTATTAGGCGTCTCTCCCTTTTGGCAGGGAACAGCAATAGGTACCGTAATCATAGCAGCCGTGTTAGCTGAACGACTCATATCCCGACGAAGTCAACTTCATTGAACGTTCATCATAAGGAGGCAGGTCATGTTACTTCCCCACCTGGAGGTTTTGGACCCAAGATTTAAACAGCTGATCTTGATGAATACGCATCTTGATAAAATCTGGACAGATGGCAGGTGGTTGGAAGGCCCTGCTTGGTTCGGCGGGGCACGTTACCTGATTTTCTCTGACATCCCAAACAACAGACTGATGCGTTTTGATGATACCGATGGATCGGTCTCAGAGTTCAGAAATCCATCCAACAATGCAAACGGGAATACAATAGACAGGCAAGGTAGATTGATTTCCTGCGAGCATCTCGGTCGCCGTGTTGTCAGAACAGAGCACAATGGCGACTTGACGGTCATCGCTGATACCTACAAAGGCAAAAAACTGAACTCCCCAAACGATGTGGTTGTCAGCCGTGATGACGCGATCTGGTTTACAGATCCGACTTATGGGATTGACTTGGATTACGAGGGCATGCGTGCAGAGAGCGAAGTCAAAGCAAACAACGTCTATCGTGTTGACCCAAATTCCGGTGTAGTCGAGGCGGTCGTTACGGACTTTGTTCAGCCAAATGGCTTAGCGTTTTCACCGGATGAAACCCATCTGTATGTGGCAGATACGGGAGCAACCCATATCGAGGATGGCCCCAAGCATATTCGCAAGTTCACGGTCGAGGGCGATCGGTTATCAGGCGGTGAATCAATCTCGGATTGTCCGGTTGGACTTTACGACGGATTTAGAATCGATGACAAAGGGCACATCTGGACAAGCACGGGAGAGGGCGTACATTGTCTTTCCTCCACTGGCCAATTACTGGGTAAAATCAAGATTCCGGAGGTCACAGCAAATGTCTGTTTTGGTGGCGCTAAGCGGAACCGTTTGTTCATTTGTGCAACGACCAGTCTCTATGCCACCTACCTGAATGTATCAGGCGCAAACTCCTAAGCGTGATTATTTGATTTCGCACGTGCGTTATAGAGGTCCGTAACATTGACTTTCAATTGTTGCAGATGATCTTTCATCATTTCACCAGCAGCTGCGCCATCTCCTTTGCGGATAAGTCCTGCAATTTCGGAGTGTTGTTCTTGCATAAGGGGACGCCTAGCCACCCATTTGGTTGACATAAAACGGGCACGAAAAACGGCTGCATTATATTGTCCATGCGTTGTAATCAAAGGACGGTTCTCAGTGCCTGCAACAATTGTTTTGTGAAAATCCATATCAATGTTGAAAAACTCAAGTTCATCACCGTCATCCGGGAAAGTGCCAAGCAGTTCTATATGCTTGTCAAGTTTGGCCATGACGTGCGAGCTTCGTCTTTCAGCAAGAATTTCACAAGCCAGACGCTCCATGGATGAAAGGACATCAATCAGATCGAGGATCTGATCGAGCGATGGATCTGCCACGCGCGGCCGCAAATTAGGCTGCATCTCAACAAGTCCTTCAGATGCCAGCGTGCGCAAAGCCTCCCTGAGGGGAGTTCTCGATACACCAAGTTTCTCAGAGATGTCCCGTTCTGCCAAAATTTCATTGGGCTTTAGCTTTTCAAGCAAAATTTGCTCCCGCAGCAAATCTGCAGCTCTGTCGGCGAGCGTTGAACGGTTAACAGCAGTTTCGTTTTCTTGTTGCAGCAGCATATAAATCTCCAGGATTTTCACCATCCGCTGGCAAGAACCCATAAGCTATCCATCTTGTATAATAGTGTATACCAAAAGTCACAACTGCTGCGAACTTGTTGGTGGTGTAAAAACATTTTGAAAGATAAGCGTTTATAAAAAACCAGAAAAAATACCAAGGCAAGATCTGTTGTCGCGGTAAAATTTCTTCTTTGGTTTCTCATGCATACGGTAACTAAAGACCGAACGTTAACTCCTTAAGCCATGCCGGGGAACATGCTTTGCGCGGCGTTAATATCTCTGTTGGGAGGTGCTAATCTTTGGCACTTGGATATCGGCTTTCCAGGAATTTTCTTGTTTTTGTGTAAAGCTTTAAAACTCGCTTTTGATTGGGAAGCAGGTCATTACGTTTCTCCAGAGCTTCAGCCGTAGAAATCGTTGCCAGATCAGACCAACTGCCGACATTGAACTGAAATTCTTGAGCGGTTGCATCAGGTTGCTTCAAATACTCAAATCCGAACCCAAACCAGTCTAGATAAAGGTACTTCAAATAGGGCGCTATTGAAGGCCTCGGCTCTGTTCTTTCAAACGATTTTTCGATCCAATTTTTATAGTCTGGAACGATTTGTGCTGGACGGCTGGGATCAAAGACGCTGCCGGTTATGCCAGAAGCAACAAGATGGATTGCGCAATCTTCTTCGGGATTAATTGCCGGATACGGTACTTTTCCTTCTGGAGCAAAAATGACTTCACCCGAGTTTGTCAGTCTCCCGTCAGGATGAAAATTGTCCAGGAAGTCCGTGAGTGGATCATATCCTAAGTTGTCTAAACGTTTCCAATTGCCGCTTTCGGTTATTTTAAAAGAAATTAGCTCGCAATAATCCCGGACGAATGCCGCCAGGCGCAATAGATACCTCGTTTCCAGCCTATCATTATCTACCTCGGGAATCCGGCTCATTAGGAACGAAGCAGCCAAGTCCGAGCGTGCCATCGTCTCCAATATGTTCACAAAGTCCATGTCTGCCTGAAACTCAGCCACCGGATCCACCACTGATGGATCAACAAGCGCATCAACGGTCTCCAACCATTCTCGACTGTTTGGTAGCTCTGTCGGGCTGAACGCCTCCATGGCGCCAAAAAAACGTGATGCTATTCGCAAAAAGTTCAAATTCTCAGGGGTCAAAGCGGAAACAAATTCATCGAATGCATCCGAAGCGTTTTCACCCGCAGCAAACCGTGAAATCGCGATCCCCCAGAGCCGCCAAATCTTTCCAAACTCATCGTCACTTGATAGCGGCACAGTGTCGTATGCCTCTGCAGCCTCGCCGAAACTCCGAGCGAAAAACGCATTAGACGGCAGAGACTTTCTTAGAGCTAAAAGTTCTTGCTTCAGTTGATCTGAAAGTTCGCTTTTGTCCTGAACAATTAAAAGTTCTGTTTCTGCACGAACCTGGCCCAAATAGCTAAGCAATCGAAACCCAACCCGGTCATAAAGCGCAGCTTCTTCTAATGCTTCCAGCGCAATCAGCAGGGCATAAGGACGATCACTTTCTGTAGCATGTTGGCTTTTATGAAACGCCTTTGCAGCAAGCACCAAAGATGGAATTGACGCCAGATTCGCACGTTTGGTTTTAGCATGTTCTTCGTCCGGCTTATGTACAGGATCTTCATCGGCTGAAAGGGAGCTCACGGATACTTCGCTTGTCAGATCCAAGTATGGACGATCTGTTCGCTCGATCAAATACCGCGTGTTATCGTCTGGTGCTAATCTGGTCACGTAATACTGACCGCGTTCTGGGGATTGTCGGAGCGACGGTCGCCTTAAAAGCAGATACTTTATCAAATCCGACTTTTCCGGGAATCCAACTTCCTTGACAATGGCTGCTAGGTCATCTTTATCTAAAGTGTCTACATCAGCTTGGGTCGCGGTTCCATTCGATTTTGCGATAGCTGCTGTCATAAGACGGGTGACGACTGCGTATCGCGAACCCTTACCAAGCCGTTTATCTCTCACCAACGATAATGCCTGTTGCCAGATTTCAGTACTTGTCTCTTCTGCAAGGGTTTGCTCAACAAGGGTGCGCAATTGCCTTTCATCATTGATTTCCGAAGCCTGCTGAAGGAACAGCGTGGTTGGCTCAGAGGCGAGAGCCGATCCGGTAACGACTGAAAAAAATACTGTAAGAAAAATTCTAATCATCGGTTCACCAACTGAAGTTTTTCAGGTTTAAATTCAATTTCCATATTTTTGGGATGGGACAAGGAAAGCCTAATGCCTTCTTCCGGAATGGGCTTGTTTTCAAAAGTAACAATAAGATTTGAGATCAAGGTTTGATCAACGGAAAAGAAACTAGGTTTAACCCAAATCGCAACGGTGAAGCCCACACGTTTCAACACTGGACAGAAATCAACAAAAGCCGCATCGTTATCCTTGCTTGCAGAGATGCGAGCTTTAATCGAAATATCATTTGCATTGGGGCGGAGCGCGGAAAGAGGAATCTGACTGTTTACAACGCGGGTTAATATTTCTGCTGCGGCGTCGCCGCCCATTGGTTGTGGCGCCGAGGATTTTAAAATTTCAAATGTGATATCCCCTAACTTAAAGCTTGATGGTAAATTGGAGAATGCCATAACAAGGCAACTGGCTTCACCTGGAGCCGGTTCAACCGTAAGCGCGACTTCCGGGATGCGCTCTGGTCTTATACGTTCACATACTATTTCTATGAGACCTATAAACTTTGTGAAAAAATCGATGACCAAAATCACAGCGGCAAGGAGTGCAGCAATTCCGGCCCATGATAGTTTTGTTCGTTGCATGTGAACCAACCTTGTCAACTCATATCAATTGAAAACGAGTAATGCTTTTTATCCGTCCAGCTGCAGTGTGTAACAACAAGCAGGCTAGACATAAAAACAGCGTTGCCAGCGGCTTCATAACGCGCCTCTACACAAAATTACTGTTCCAATCCAAATGTAGAACCCGCAAAATCACGGTGTCAAAAGCCGGATTAAAGAAGGTTGCGTGAATCTAGCGTGAAAATCATGCCTCCCGTGCGGTAAGACTTTTTCCAACGCCTGTTGCTGAGGATCGCAAGGTGGCGAGGCCGTCGATCAGTGAATTCACGTTAGATTCACGTGCCCTGTTCCAGAAAGCTATACGTTCCGACTTTCGTTCACATCTCCTATGATAGTCGCAGCCGAAGTTGAGAACGCATCAAGCCATGCTTGTTTAAACGATCATCAACAGCTGGGAGGCTCCGGAAATGAGATTACATGTGAACAAACAAGACGTAATTGAACTGGAAGAGATTGAAGATAATGCTGTTACGACCAGTTATGGCCGTCAGTTTAACATCCAGGTGGGAGAAGATTCAGCTCGGCTGAGTAATCTCGTCAACACAGCAGTCCGAACACACTTTGAAATGCCAGACTCCAGTCGGCTCAGTGAGGGAGGGCGCGCGACAAAAGCGGCGGCCGACAAAGTGAGGCCAGCGATCTTTCGGGAACAAGACAGCAGGCTCCTTCGGGTCGTGTATAAGGAGATGGCGGTCAGGTTCGCGGATGGCGTAAGCCGAGACATGCAAAGAAAGATTCTCAACAAGTTTGGACTGGCAGTTCGCGTTAGATCAAATTTTGATAGCAAACAGTTTGTGGTCTACGATCCTGAAGGGCACATTCATGCCCACAAAGTCGTTGAGATATCCAATGAACTCACACAGATGGAAGAGATCGAGACCGCATCTCCAAATTTCGTGTCTGAGTTTCCCAGGGAAGCACCGCCCACACCGGCTGCCTCTCAATGGCATTTGAATTTCCGCAGCGCTCAAGGGCATCATCAGGATGCAGATGTTAAGATCCGCGACGCCTGGAAACACACTTTGGGTTCACCGCAGGTAGTCGTTGCAGTGCTGGACGATGGGGTTGATGTCGAACATCCAAACCTTCGCGACAACATTGTTTCAAGACCGGATCCAAACGATCCACGCGATTTGTTTGGTCGGGATTTCTTCATTTCTGACGACGAACATCCTGAACACTTCAATCCAAAGCCGAAACTTTTTCGTTATCCTTATCACCGCATGCAAGGGAACGATATTCATGGCACACCTTGTGCAGGCGTAGTTGCATCGAGTGGCCGGGTTGACAAAATTTTTGGAGCAGCTCCCAGATGTAAAATATTACCGATCAAAGTATTTCACGCTGATGATTTGGCTTCTGAACTACGAGTGGCGGACGCGATCCGATATGGTGCGCTTTTCGCAGATGTTTTGTCTTGCTCCTGGAGTGGCCCGCGTAGCGCGTTTATCGAATCAGCAATTGCGCACGCTGCTTCCGGCTCTTCAGAACTGAAACGTGGCTTGTTGGGAACACCAGTGTTCTGTGCGACTGGGAATGGATCCAGCAATCTAGTGTCCCACCCGGCCAAATATCCGGATGCCATTGCCGTTGGCGCAACCACGGATCAGGCGCGCATAGCGGATTATTCAAACTATGGTCCGGAAGTTTGGGTCTCCGCGCCTTCAAGCGGCGGAACCGTTGGAATAATGACGACAGATGTTTCCTATCCTAACCGTGGTTTTAATACGGGGTCTCATAGCGCTGGAGGTGCAGACGGGCTCCATACAAATGATTTTGGCGGTACATCTTCTGCCACGCCTCTTGTCGCAGGAATCGCTGCGCTCATGATGTCGATTGGTCAGGAATTGGACCTTACTTCGATTAAGGAAATATTGCGTGATACATCAGATAAGATCGGGACAGGTTACAGCGGAACGCCGCCACACAGTGAAGAGTATGGTTTTGGGCGGATAAACGCCGGCGCTGCAATCGATGCTGTTTTGGCTTATGTCAATGCATGACAGGTCAAAACATGACATCGCCATTTTGAATCGCATCTTGGTTGCGGAGTTATCGTTGATATCATACGCTACGCAGAGACGTGCAACCAAGATGTGTCAAAAATTTTACTGTGATGAGATTCAAACGAACACCAGTCAAAGGCCAATATGTCGTTTTGATCAGTGATGAAATCCAAGCGGCCCAAAAATTTAGCGATACCGCGGACTTTTTCATAGAGCCGGTTTTCGAATTGGTCGGCGCATATATAGCCAGATCGAAGGATGCGGATACGCCCGAGGCAGCATTACACGAGAAATTGCGCGTAATTTTTGGGAAGGAGTGTCGCATACAAAGTCTGCTCGAAGATGAAGAAGGTCATGTTTTCGTGCCCACTGGAAAGATTAATGTAAAGGCAACAGAAGCTCTGCGCAAAATTGAACTCAATGCCTGGATTGAAAGGCATCATCTTAAGTTGATCAATCAAAGTAAATGGATGCCTGAAACAGTGACAGTCACACTTGATGATAATAGAGCCGATATCGATCAAGTGCTTCAAAACCTGGAGCATGATCCGACGGTAGATATTGCCGAACCCGATGTGTTGACCAGGTTTACTCGCGAATCCGTCCGGGGCGCGAATTGAATTTTACCGCAATTTAGGAAGGCTTCTTGCGCGATAGGGGCATAGATGTTTTAGGCTTAGGCAAGGCTAAATCCACATCCAACTCATCCCGCCAGTGTTGCCGAATGCCATCAGAGCAAGGGCGCGCCTTGGGTCCATGTCGCCGCTGGACTTTGCACTGATACTACTCGTAAATTCCCAGCTCTGTTTTGGCCGGAATAGCAAGGCTGGTTCCGTTTTCAAAATCTGGAAGCAATTTAGAAGTCGAATGACTACGCACGCATGCAGTGCGTATTCCGTTACCATCTTCGTATCAGTTCTTTGGTCGGTCTACACCGGTCATCGCTGCTTTGTTGATTGCGGGAAGGTCAAATTTATCTCAGATATTCAGCGACTTAGTTCGGGTTGAATTCGCGCGAGAAAAATAGCAAATGAGATGTTTCACAAGATTTTAACACGTCATTTGTGTTCATGCTTGCTTGATGCACATTAAATAGAAACCCAGCGAGGTTATTGTCGGTTGGTCAGCAATGAACTCAGCATTTCCCTAATTGGAAACGATAATAATCTCCGCCGTGAGTTGGTTGAAATAATTGGCGAAGTGGATCTGCTTGAACTCTCTGATGGTGAATCGAGCGAAACTTCGGGTCAGCTGATTGATGTCGCATTGGTAGATTGCCGAAATCGACTGCTAAAAGTTTCTGACAATCCCATTCTGATTTCGAATTCGAACACAATTTTTATCGCAATCATCCACGAGATGCGTCTCAAACGGAACTTTGTTTTTGGAAGCGGATACAAAGACTTCATCGTCTGGCCCGTGATTGAGCCGGAAGTGCGTCGCAGGATTGAGCAATGCAAACTTGGAACTGAAGTTTTCAAAAGCGAATACAGACACTCAACAGATCCGTTGGTTGAGAAAGCCTGCCTGGCAATGGGAAAAGACCTTGCTGGAAACTTTAGTATTCTATCACTCTGCGAGTTGCTGGCGACAAATCACAATACATTAAACAAACGTTTCAAGATCGAGCTTGGGTTAACGCCCATTTCCTGGTTGCGAAAGGCAAGGATGAGCAAAGCAGCGAAACTGTTGCGGCAGAGCAACAAGGCAGTTGAGGATGTTGCCGCTCGCGTCGGGTATGAAAATCCAGAAAGCTTTTCAACAATATTCAAAAGAGAAATTGGATTATCTCCAAATAATTACAGAAAAAGAATGAATGAAAAACAGTAAGAATATTATGAAATACTAAAAGGTGCTGTGAGAAAAACGTTTCTATGTTCCGGGTGTTCGTTTCAATCGAGAATTTCTAAGACCACGGATCTGAAACCGTATTGAGCAAAAAGGCTCTCGTTAAGGCAAGGAAATCAAGGTTGAGCGTCCTGATCAAACCAATAAAGGACATCCTCATGTTAAAGACACCAAACATTTCCATCTCGACACCTGAGAAAATTTCGGAAGCAGAATCAGAAGCAAAGTATGATACCGCAGAGCGTTTTTTTGCTGCGCCTCAAACCAAACGGTTGGCCGAGTCACTCAATGCGGCGCCAACAAAAGATCAAAACGTAAACGACCAAGGTACCGTTCAGTTTTCACTCATTGGTCAAAAACCACCCGCTGGCTCGCAATACAGCGACATCATGTTGGAGAACCAGGACAATCTTCTAGGCATCGGCGGTTTGATGCATAACTACATCAAGACGCATTATCCAACGATCACTGCAGACAAACTCGACATTTCAACCTGGACGAATGTTGTCAATCACATTCCAGATTGTTCTGTGGGGAAAGCCAGTTCAAAAACCTTCAACCATTCTGTGAAGGGCGTGAGTGTTTCAGGTCAGTTTTTACAGATGATTGCTAATGCCATTATCACTGATGGGGCATCGCTGTTGACTGATTTCAACAAGTACCTGGCTGGCGTAGGCGATCTGGTTTTTACCAAAACCAATACAAATGAATCCTACAAAGCGCTCACATGCACATATCAGAGTTACCTCGTGAACAATGGTCTGGGTGGTTACTACGACTACGGGGCAATTGTATTACGCCAGATCGATTTTACCGAACATTTCCAGCAGCTTAAGTCTGCCTGTGCAACAGCTTCTTCCATTGATATCAATATGTCTTATCAGGAAATTACAACGCTGGTTCAATGTAGAAACATTCGCAAAGGTGGCCGGGACTACGACAAGTTCCAGAAACTCGTCAATGCTTCTGCCACGTCAGACTTCGAAAATGCTGACAACTTCTTCAACGGCGCGAGCACGCCGGAAGATGAAATCAAACCGCAGGTTTAGCACGGCGTCGAACATCCAACTCCAGCGGCGATAGCCGCTGGAAAACCAACACCTCATCTCTTTTAAGGAGCAATTCCAATGAACCCTTACATAAGGGAGCAACTCGCTTTCTATCTGATTATAAATCAGGCAAAAGCAAGAAGCGTTATCCCTGAAAAAATTGTTTCCGCGATAACCGCCCATTTTGAAAAATCGAATCAATCTCCCCTTGAAGCGTCAAATTGGCAGCAAGCGATCTCGGCAATCCCCAGACTTGTCTCAATGGGAATGTCTCAAAACAGTTCCTCACATTCGCTGAAAAATACGAGTGAAAATGCAATCGTGTATGAACAGCTGATTGGGAGTCTCAAACAACCTTCGAAAGCAACGGTTACCGAGCTTGAAACTTACCTAAAGGCCTATCAGCAACTCTCAAGCCTGACTTGTTTTGTGATTTCTCTGAACAATGAACTCGCGCTCACCATCGATCTGGTTCAGTTAACCGTCGATAACAGCATTGATCCACTTGCGAAGGACGATGCTCAACCGGTCGAAAGCTTCCAGCATATCGAAATCAACAATTCGAAACAGTCTTTCGCTGCAGATCTGAGCAGCGCCGAAACTCAAATAATCTTTGAAAAAATCTTTGGCGGATTCGACGCCAATCCAAAAGCAGAATTCGTGGTGGTCGCGAATTAATACCAACCTAAAAAATCATAAGGAGAAAAAAATGATTATTGGTGTATGTACAGACGATGTAGCAATCGAAAATCAAGTCAACAAATCCGCAGCAAGTGATCCAGCGGTATTCGGAAAAGCTTATTTAGTATTCAACCGGAACATCCCGGATTTGAAGGTAGATGAAGACCTGTTCCTCGTGGCACACGGGGCGGCCTTTGGTGATGAAGATCAACCGGTCATCGGTTCCAAATCAAATGCGTTTTATCTCACAGCATCTGATCTCAATTCAAATCTTCATGTGTTTCCTCTGAATTATAAAGGAAGGATCTTTGTCGATGCATGTTACTCAGCCGATCCAGGCAAAGCAGGCTGGAGTTTTGTCGAAAAATTTAAGGAGATCATCGTGCAGAGCTTTCCAGGGGTCAAAGTCTTTGGGCGGACCGGATCTGTAGGGGGGCCAGTGCTTAAACCGGGCGATCCGAACTGGAAAGAAGCTTAAATTTCTTGTCGGAGGCCATGCGCTTGTATCCCATCTAGACGTATGGCCTCTGATTGTCATCGATAAATGCTTCGATGTGTTTTTTGGTAAGCCCGTGCACGGAACGTGTAGGCACTCATCGACATCGTTTGACAGCGTTACCAATCGCGTTCGACGCTTCCAATAAGACTTTCATATCCGGCGGTTGGCTCACAAGGTTTTTCGATGCTGCTTTCACACCTGCCTGCCCCAGCAGGTAAAATCGGGCCGCGTTCTGAGCGTCTTCCTCCAATCCGGATATCGCATTGTCATAGATACACGTGCATAATTTGTTGCGCTTGTCTTCTGGCATGGATTGGTAGGCGGTCATCCCCATGCAACCCTCTGCAAACTCGATGCGGATGGGATCGCTCTTTTCTGCCGACGGGCCGCAGGCTGAAAGAATAAGTAGGAACGCAAATACATTAATCAGGCGCATGAAACGTCTCTCTGTTTTACTCTACGAACAAGTAGTTTTCTGATCATAAAAACACTCCCGTAAATTGGCAGTACACAAACTTTAGAGTTGCAAAATCAGCGGTGGAAACAACAATAGGTCTGGATGGTGCTAAATCTTGCAAAGTGTCTTGTTAGGCCACTGCCTGAAATGGAAAATTGGAAATTGCATCTTCGAGGGAGAGCGGCTTGGAAATTAAAAACCCTTGAATTTCGTCGCAGCCTGCTTTTGTAAGCCAATCCAATTGTTCATTCGTTTCGACGCCTTCAACGGTGACAATTGTGTTCAGGCGTTTTCCGAGGTTTATGATTGCAGAAATGATCTCCAATGTGGATTTATCGTCAAACAATCCCTCTACGAAACACTTATCGATTTTGATTTTGTCGACCGGAAATTCTGACAAATAGCTTAGGCTGGAATAACCAGTTCCAAAATCATCTAGGCACAACCTTACACCAAGTGCTTTTAGCTGGTGTAATTTGGATACCGGATCATCATGATTTTCGATAAGAATGGTTTCGGTCAATTCCAATTCAATGAGAGACGGATCTATTTGGTTTACACGAATTATATCGTTGACCGACTCTACAAACTCAGGTTTTGCAAACTGAAGGGGTGAGACATTCACCGCTATTTTATTGCCCGGAAAGTACGTGTGGCTGGCGCTGAGCGCCTTTTTCATAATCTGCGACCCCATATCAAAGATTAGATCGTCTTCCTCAGCCATCGTGATCAACTCAGCCGGTGGCACCCAGCTCAGTTCATCCCGTTTCCAACGGACCAGCGCTTCGTGTCCGACCATCTTCAGGCTATGAGCTGAAACAATCGGTTGATAGTGAATCTCCAGTTCGTTGTTTTGAACAGCCAGCCGTAATTTTTCTTTCTGGTGTCTTTTGACCTTAATGTTTTTATCGGTATCAGAATTATAAAAAGTGAGCTGTGTGTTTTTATCAGCCCGGCAATTTGCAAGGGCAAATTCCGCCGCTTCAATTATTTTGTGCGTGTCTTGACCATCATTGGGTGAAATCGCCAGTCCAAACAGCAACGAATATTCTGGACACAGCGATCCCTCTTTTACCTCCGACAGGAGTTGGCGCGCGATGTTTTCCCCCCTTAGGGCTGCAGATTGGGTAGTGGCATAACCTCTCATAGCAACAAAAAACCGGTTGGAGCCGATCCGTGCAATGATGGAGTCATCACCCGCACAATTCTTTAATCGACGGGTTAAATCGATGAGCACGGAATCGCCACATGAATGTCCAAACTCTTCGTTGATAAGATTAAAGTTCTGGATATCCACCACCAAAGCCAACACGTGCTCCTCGGCAATTTTCGCCATTCTCAAATGGCGTTGCAATCGGTCCTCCAGATAATTCCAGTTTCCAAGACCTGTAAGCTGATCATGATAGGCGTTGTAGTGCGTTGCTTCCTCAGATTTTTTACGGGCAAGCGTCTCTCGTTCCAATTGTTCATTGATGGCAGAAAGTTCAGCAACTTTTTGCGACAGCTGCCTTGCTGATCGCAGACGTTCTAATTGTGAATTGACGCGTGCACGAAGCACCGTTCCAACAATGGGTTTTGTTAGGTAATCATTTGCGCCCAGTTCCAACGCGCGCGTTATGTCTTCAGGACTGTTACGCGCAGTGACCATGATCACCGGCATTTCACTTGCAGAGTATTGCTGGCGTACGCGTCTGAGAACTTCAAGCCCGTCAATTCCTGGCATCATGATGTCAAGAACGAGTAAATCGACCTTCTGAGATTCTATAATATTGAGTGCCCGATCGCCACTTTCGGCTTCCGTGACCTCAACGAAGAGTCGTCCCAGATGTCTACAAACTATCTCTCGATTATCGGTAACATCGTCGACCACCAATATGTTATCAACATGCATTGTTTTGACCCCTGCCCGACCTCAACAACATTTAAACCAGTTTAAAGCTTAACAATTAAAAAAGTGATACCGAACAAAAAGCCAGTAAATCATTGTTATTATTATATAAATAAATCTCTATCGGTTCTGTTTGATGGCGGCAGTCATTTTTCTTTGGTGGTTTGCGGTTACTTCCAAACAGCAAGGCAACATAAAACCTAACTAGAATTATCATGTATTTACTGATATTCTACGCCGAGGTGAAATGGCATGACACTTGGAAAGCATTTGAGTTGAACTGCAAATGAGATCACTTCCCCAAGATATAACTGAAGAGAAAATTCGTGGAATTGACTCCAGAGTTAACTTCGAATCCTTTGATGCGCAGGCACCTGATGACAAGCCTTTGGCAACCGGAATTATTCGTAGTGTAACGCCCATAGATGGCCTACAGGTAATGGGTGCAGTGCTAAACGGTCAAAAGGGGTATTCTGCAAAAGTTGGAGCTGATGCCGCCTTGTCGATCGAGTTAAGGATGCTTGGCTCTTCGAATTCAAAAGAACTGACAGGAGAAAATCGAAAAGTCACTGTTTCCCCGAATGAACTATTGCTGACCGGAAGCAATGATTATTCTATGTGGCATGTTATCGGAAAACCTCAGGCACAATTCAAAACAATTTCGGTCCGCTATTCACTCAGTTTTTTGGAAAACCTCTCGCAGCAGTCTAAAGACGTAGCTGGTTGGGCCATTGATAGATTGAATTCTAATGCAAATTGGAAAACTGCTCAGACCACCGAAATGGAATGCTTGGCGAATCAGATTATCGCTCTGCTTGAGACAATGAAACCCGAAACATCTCTATTGTGCAATGCGTTAGCATTGAAGGTCCTGGTATCCACCTGGCGTGAGTACACAACAAAACATCCCTCAGATACCGTATGCGAGGCAAAAGGAACCGATGAGCTTGTTGCCTTCGCGCAAGCCTACATAGGTAAGAATCCAAACACACGTTTAACGGTGCGGGAAATTGCCAGGATGTGCCGGACAAGCGAAACCAAAATCAAATCGCTTTTCAAAGAGGAGGTGGGTGCTTCGATAGGATCCTACATTCTGAACGTCAGAATGCAGAATGCAGTAGATATGATCAAATCAGGTGTTTCGATTAGCAACGCATCTCAAGCACTGGGATACAGCAGCCCAGAAGCGCTATCGAAAGCAATAAAAAACCATTTTGGTCGGCCGCCTTCTGAGATTTATTGAGTCTGATTGGACAGATTTTTTGACTCATATGACATCTCATTAAAGTGGACATTTATAGTCAGCAAATTAATGCTTACCCCTGAAAAACTTATAAGGGGCGGATCTATGACATTGAGGCATTTTCCAACAAAAACGAGTGTTTGGGCTGCAACGGTATCTTTTGCGGCTATGGCTTCACTCGCAAATGCCCAGGAAACTGTGTTGGATCCGATCGTTGTATTGGGCGAGAGACAAGAAAAGTCTCTGTTGGATACTGCTACAAGCGTCACCATTTTAAATGAAGAGGACGTCGGTCGAGAAACCGGGCAAACTATCAATGAAACCATCGAGTCTTCGCCAAATGTCCAGGTCAGATCAACAAGTGAAACACCAAACATTCGAGGTGTGGAAGGTGGGGGGCCAGGTGGCTTGGCAAATACAGGCCTTGCTGGGACACAGCCAAGAGTTCCCATCGTCGTGGACGAAGTGGCAAGACCCGCCACCATCGCAAATTCTGCCTTTGACAGCACGTGGGATGTAGAACGGATCGAAGTGTTCAAAGGACCACAAACCACGTTGCGGGGTCGGGCTGCAATTGGTGGCGCCATTGTAGTAAAGACCAAAGACCCGACCTTTGATCCAGAAGCAGCGGTTCAGGCAATCACCGAGTTCGATGAATTTCATGGCACCACATATACGCTAAACGGGCTTGTCTCCGGTGCTGTTATAGAAGACAGGCTGGCTGTTCGGGGTACTGCGGAATTTCAATCTGGCGATGATCCCCGCAATATTATTAATGTTCCCCCGGGCTCGGAAAGCGATGCCGCAGAATTGACAGAATTCGATCAAGTGCGGTTGCGCGGTAAGGCGCTTCTAACACCAATGGGTGCGGATGGGCCCCTTCAGATTCTCGGAACATTGGACTATCAAACTGGCACAACGCCTCAAACGCGCGGGACAGTAGGTGCACCTTTTGACGCCCGGGAAGTAAACTTTTTGGGCAGCGGCCTTCGTTTGTTTGACACTGACGCGTTTACAGCCGCAATAGACACGCGATACGAAACCGTTGATGAAAATGAATTGAGGTTTATCACAAGCTATTCCACCGCAAGTTTTGAAAGTCAAAACGA
>JBCCXO010000045.1:0-29746 GCA_039191645.1 Pseudomonadota bacterium
AAAAATATGTTTTCTAGTATGCTTAATTGATCAATGTGTTGGCTACCAAGGGCCAGCAGAACCCGTGCTTTTTCTGGGATTGCTTTTTTGGCTTCATCCAATGAACTAACCTCTTTCCAGACGTCACCCTCCACTTGCAACCAGGGCGCGCGCGTTTGGGATTGGAAGTTAACGTTGGCCAACAGGGCGGCTTCCCTTGCGTTCTTGGAAATCTGTTTGGCGAAAGGATGGGTCGCATCGATCAGTAAATCAATTTTGTTTGCCTTTAGGTACTCAGCCAGCCCAGCGGACCCTCCGAAACCGCCAATGCGAACGTTGCCGATCAGGGGTTCCGGTTCCTTCGTACGTCCGGCCAATGAAGTTTCTACGTCATGTCCTTCCGAACAGAGTTTAGCTGCGAGTTCAGCTGCTTCTTTCGTGCCACCGAGAATCAGGATGCGTGTCACTTCCAATCTGTCCTTGCCAACAATTTTCCATCGCGGGAGAAGATCATAACTTCGACTGAAACGGGCGCTCCCCGCAGGATGCCGAGCGCTTTTGATTGCGCATGTTCGGCAACCTCTTTTGGCAGATTTATTCCAACTTTACTCGTAATTTCAAGGGCTTCCATGGCTGTGTTGGCATTTAGAATCTGGCCCTTAAAGTTTTGATTCAAGCCGAGTTCAAGGGCTTTTGTGGTAAGCCAATTGAAATCAACCTGGCTTCTTCCTGAATGAAGGTCCATGGCGCCTTGGGCGAGTTTTGTGAATTTGGCAAATCCGCCGGCAAGTGTGATTTTTGGCACCGGATTTTGACGCAAATACTTCAGTAATCCGCCAACAAAGTCTCCCATATCAAGCATGGCAATTTCCGGGAAAGCGTGAATGGCCCGAGCGCTGGTTTCTGATGTCGAACCTGTAGCTCCCAACACATGGTTGATCCCTTCTGCGCGTGCGACATCGATGCCCCGGTGGATGGAATGGATCCATGCAGAACATGAAAATGGATGCACTACTCCGGTGGTACCGAGGATCGAAATGCCACCTTTGATACCGAGCCGCGGGTTCCAGGTACGTTCAGCGAGTTTCTCTCCTCCGGGAACAGATATTGTAATGTTCAGGTCTGGTTTCCGGCCATGATCGTTACATAGCATTTCGGCAACTTCGGTCATCAGTTTTCTGGGAACCGGATTGATTGCGGCCTCTCCAGTTGCGATTGGGAGGCCTGATTTGGTGACTGTACCGACACCATCGCCGGCAAAAAACCTTATGCCATTCCCCGGTTTAGCAAACTCGACCTTACTTAGGATCAAGGCACCATGGGTCACATCAGGATCATCCCCTGCATCTTTTATGATGCCCGCTTCTGCGAACTTCTCGTTGAGAGTTTCCTGGGCGAGGGCAAATGATGGCATGTCGCCTTTGGGCAAGGAAATTTCTACTGGATCTATAAAATCGCCGGTTAGCAATGCGACAAGAGCAGATTTGGTTGCAGCGGTAGCACATGCGCCTGTGGTCCAACCCCGGCGCAGAGGATTACCGTCTGAAAAATCAACCTTATTTTGTCTTTCAACCTTGCTCATTTTTGTTTTTTAGGGGAAAAATGCTTGCATGACAAAGCAGGATTTTATGAGTGAATTGCCGGAGTTTATTTCCGGGCATGTTTGGCTGGCCGGCGCGGGACCCGGTGATCCCGGTTTGTTAACCCTTCATGCTGCGAATGCTATTCGTCAGGCAGATGTCATCATTTACGATGCTTTGGTAAATGATGAGATTCTCTGCCTTGCTAACCCGGACGCCGATTTGCATTATGCCGGGAAGCGCGGAGGCAAACCGTCTCCAAAGCAAAGAGATATCTCATTTAGGCTGGTTGAGTTTGCGCGAAAAGGCAAGCGCGTACTGCGCTTGAAAGGAGGCGACCCGTTTATTTTTGGCCGTGGTGGTGAGGAGGCACTTACCCTAGTTGAGAATGGTATTCCGTTTCGGATCATTCCTGGAATTTCTGCTGGGGTTGGAGGTCTTGCCTATGCTGGCATTCCTGCAACACACAGAGATATCAATCACTCTGTTACCTTTTTGACTGGGCATGATGCTTCCGGGCTTGTTCCAGATGCAATCGATTGGAACAGTGTTTCCAAGGCTTCGCCGGTACTCATCATGTACATGGCTATGAAGCATTGGGATAATATTCGTTCCCGCTTGCTTGAGGCTGGCCGGAGTGAGGGTGAGCTGGTTGCTTTTGTCTGTGACGCAACGACAGAAAGACAGAACGTGCTTGAAACAACGCTTGGCACGTCTCAGGAAGATCTCGAAGCGTCAGGTCTCAAACCTCCAGCTATTGTTGTCGTTGGAGATGCAGTGGGGTTGCGTTCTTCATTAGATTGGCTTGGTGCCTTGGACGGTCGCGTTCTGGAAGCAAATTCTGTTTATCGTGGCTCCATCCAGGAAGCAGGATGAGACAATTCTTAGTTGCTGCGCCACATTCAGGGTCTGGAAAAACACTCGTAACGCTTGGTCTGTTAAGGGCCTTTCGAAATGCAGGGGTGCATGTCCAGTCCGCCAAAGCCGGTCCTGACTATATTGACCCGGCGTTTCATTCTGCTGCCAGTGGTAAACCTTGTGTCAATCTTGATCCATGGGCGATGCGTAAAGAGCGCCTTCATGACATTTACAATACGTTTATCGCCGATTCTGAACTAGCGATCGTTGAGGGCATGATGGGGCTTTATGATGGTGCGGCGGACGGATCAGGCAGTGCCGCTGACCTTGCGGTAACGCTGAACCTACCTGTTGTTTTGGTCGTCGACGCTTCCAAAATGTCTTATTCAATTGCTGCAATTGTTCGTGGATTTAGAGATCATCGCCGAGAGTTGCAAATCGCTGGCGTGATCCTGAACCGCGTTGGAAGTTCGAGGCATGAACAAATGTTGCGGACTGCATTGGATGACCTTGGTGTTGCTGTTTTGGGTGCTGTCCCGAAATTGGGCGATCTTTCGGTTCCATCTCGGCATCTCGGGCTGGTTCAGGCAAGTGAGCACGAAGATTTGGAGTGTTTCATTGCAAAATCTGCTGATACTATAGAGAAGTTCTGTGATCTTGAAACGCTAGGGACTCTGGGTGGCGACCTAAATGAAGCCCCCGGAAAGGTTGATGGTTTCCCACCCTTGGGGCAACGCATAGCGGTCGCGGAGGATGTCGCGTTTTCCTTTGCTTATCCTCATGTGCTGGCGGATTGGCAAAAAGCAGGTGCAGAAGTTTCGACTTTTTCTCCCTTGCGCGATGAAGGTCCTAATGCTGATTCTGACGCGGTATTCTTGCCGGGCGGGTATCCGGAATTGCATGCGCACAAAATTGCCGGAGCGACTTCTTTCTTTCACGGGTTGGTTTCTGCACAGGAAAAGAACGCTCTGATTTACGGAGAATGCGGCGGATACATGGTGCTCGGAGAGGGTCTGGTGGATGCGGATGGGGTTCGTCATAAAATGGCAGGATTGCTTCAGCTAGATACCAGTTTCGCAGAGCGCAAACTCCATCTGGGATATCGTCGGGTTAGGTCTGAGCATTTTCCGGTTGGCAATCAATTTTCTGCACATGAATTTCACTACACTTCTGTTTTAAAGGAGGTTGGAGATCCCTTGTTCGAAGTTTGGGATGGGGTTGGTAGCACGCTTGGGGTGAAGGGATTGCGCAAAGGAAACGTAATGGGCTCGTATTTGCACATTATAGACAGGATCAGCTGATGTCTGAAATCTTGCACGGAGGCCGGCTTGATGCTGCCATCATGCAATATGGTGGCGAGAAGAGTGAATGGCTTGACCTTTCGACAGGGATTAATCCAAACGCTTATCCGGTTCCTGAGTTTTCACAGGAGGTTTGGTCCCGGCTGCCGGATCAAAACGCTGAACGGAAAATGCTAGACGCTGCGCGGAAATACTATGGAGTAAATGATCAATTTGAGATTGTGGCAGCACCAGGAACGCAGGCCCTGATTCAACTATTACCGAACATTGATCCCGCACGTGATGTATCGATTTTGGTTCCTACCTATGGCGAACACGCGCATGTTTGGCGTTCAGCAGGTGCACGTGTCCGCGAGGTTCAAGCGTTGGATGCATTGAAACCAGGCTGCGCATTATGCGTGGTTGTAAATCCCAACAATCCAGATGCTTGTGTCCGTACCGCTTCGGAGATTTGCAGGGCTGCTGAGATGGTTACGAGCATGGTTGTTGACGAAGCGTTTTGCGACGTAAACAGAGGTGAGACGGTTGTGGCTTGTCAACCCTCAAATGTATTCGTTTTGAAAAGTTTCGGTAAGTTTTTTGGCTTGGCAGGATTGCGGCTGGGTTTTGCCATATGCAATGCAGAGATTGGGAAAAAGGTTCGGAATGCGCTTGGTCCCTGGAGTGTTTCGGGTCCGGCAATGGCGTTGGCAACACAGGCTTTTGAGGATGAAAATTGGGTCTTGCAAACACGAGACAGACTGGGCCGCGATTCAAATGACCTTGCTACACTGCTTGAGGATTTGGGGTTTAGTGTTGAAGGTAACTCTGGCCTCTTTGTCTACATACACCACCATCAGTCTGAAGACGTTTTTGATTGGTTGGCTAAGCATAAGATACTTGTTCGTCCTTTTCCTGAAAGACCAGGTTTCTTGAGATTTGGTCTCCATAAAGATACTGACGAACTCAACCGGCTGGCTGACGTGTTGACTTCGTATGTTGCTAGAGTGTAGCCGGGATTTTGGCTAAAGGCCCAGGGTATGTTTGAATCCTCTCTTTTAATTTTGCTGATTGCTCTGATCCTCGATTGGGTTTTGGGTGAGCCGCCGGCTCTTTGGTCCCGATTTCCGCATCCGATTGTTCTGTTTGGCAAGGCTGTGGCATGGGCTGATAGCCATCTCAATCTGTCCAGCGAACGCGACTCGGTCCGCTACAAGAAAGGCGCAGTTGCTATCGCTCTTTTGATATTGATTGCGTTGATAGTAGGTCTTTTTTTAACTTGGGTCGTAGCGGCGGTCCCGCTATTTGGTGTGGGCATTGAAGCCTTTGTTGTTTTCGTTTTGCTTGCTCAAAGAAGCCTGTTTGACCATGTCAGTGCGGTTTGCGATGGAATGAAAGAAAGAGGACTTATAGGTGGGCAAGAAGCTGTTGGTATGATTGTTGGTCGGGATCCCAAGGTGTTGGACAAATCAGGCGTGAGCCGTGCTGCGATTGAAAGTCTTGCTGAGAATTTTTCAGACGGTGTTGTTGCGCCAGCTTTTTGGTACGTGATTTTTGGCCTGCCGGGTATTCTTGTATACAAAATGATCAACACCGCTGACTCTATGATTGCTTATAGAAATGAAAAGTATCTCTGGTTTGGCCGAGCAACTGCTCAAATTGACGACTTGGCAAACTGGGTTCCGGCAAGACTATCTGCAATCATCCTTGCATTCGGTGCGGCACTGCATCAGGGGTTAGATGCAGCAAAAAATGCGTTGCGGTGCGCTTGGAGAGATGCCGGTTTGCACCGCTCACCAAATGCTGGTTGGCCTGAGGCTGCAATGGCAGGCGCTATCAATATTGCATTGGGCGGGCCCAGACAATACTCGGAGGAGGCTGTGCTACAGCCCTACATCAACGCATCGGGACGAGAAAGACTAGAAGCTGGTGATATAGACATTGCACTGGGTGTTTTTAGCCAAGCTTGTTATGCGCTTTGGGCAGGTGTTTTGGTTTTACTGGTACTATTTTAAATGTGGCGGTAGAATGCGAAGCGGTTCAGCATAGGGTGGCATAACATCGAACACTTCCCGAAAGGTTTTGCCTTCCCATTTCATTTGTGTCGCGCGAATTACACCGGCATGGCATACAATTGCTGTTTCCATATCAGCAGCACTCAACGCCTGTAGGACACGGATTTGTACATCTGCAAAACTCTCTCCACCGGGAGTGCGATTGTTGAAGGGGTCTTTGAACCATTCAGCCGATTTTTCTCGGTCAATCTCTTTCCAAAGCATGCCCTCAAATTCACCCATATGCATTTCCCAGAGCCGTTCATCAAATGTCACTTCGATTTGATCCCGTTCGGCGATTGACAATGCCAACTTACGGCAGCGTAGGGCGGGGCTTGCGAGAATTTTCTTGACAGGCGGGGTGAGTTCTATGGCTCTGTCTATTTGTTCGTGACCTATGTCTGCAATATCAAGATCTGTTTGACCATAGCATGTGCCGGGCTCAACATCGGGGGTCGGGTGTCTGAGAAAAATCATGCCCAAAATCCTACCAGTACGACCATTATCGTTATTTCTGTGATTTGCTGTATGGCACCTAGTCCATCGCCTGTGTAGCCGCCAAGACGATGTTCCAAATACTTTAAAAACATCCATGATGCTACCAAACCAGCAATTAGGGCGATCAGGCCGGATGCCCAACCTGTTAAAAATGCAATGCCAAAGGCAATGACCAAAGCAGCAATCCAACCGATATCAGATATTTCTCCGTCTACGAGTTCTCCAAGTCCTTTCTTGCGGGCGTAGGACGAAAACCTTAGCGGGAGTGAAAGTGCTCCGCGTGACCCTGCGTGCGCGATTACCAATGCGATCAGACCCGTCAAGGGTGAGAGTAAACTTAAAGCCACTGCCCTCGTGCCAATGCTGACGATGAGTGCCAGAGCACCGTAGGTGCCAATGGTGCTATCCCGCATGATATCCAACGCTTTTTCGCGGTCTGGCGTTGCGCCTAAACCGTCTGCGCAATCAGCAATCCCATCTTCATGCAATGCTCCCGTGATGATTAATCCTACGGCTACGGCAAGACAGGCGGAGAGGGATGCCGGAAAAAATTGATTTGCAAGGAACCAGACCAAGCCCGGGAATAGTCCAATTAGCAGCCCGATTATGGGAAACAGGGCGACCGCGTCCTTTAACTTCGCATTTTCAGGCACTTGATCTACCCACATTTTTGGGAGTGGGATGCGGGAAAAGAACATCAGTGCCAGAACAAAGCTTCCGAAGGGATTATGCAAACTATTCACCTTTTCCTGAGACACCGGCGCTCTCGAACGTCGCCATTTCGTTGAGCATGGCACAGGCGCTACGCAAAAGTGGAAGAGCCAATAAAGCACCTGATCCTTCTCCCAGACGCATCTGCAGGTCAAGGAGCGGGCGTGCTTTTAGAGCATCCAGCATTGTACGGTGCCCTGGTTCGTGGGACCTGTGGGCATAAACAACGTTTTGGGCAAGTTCAGGATGCGTTCTAAGGGCAATCAGGGCTGCTGACGTAGCGATAAACCCATCGACCAAGACCACCGCCTTTTTGTTCGCTGCTCCAGCTAATGCGCCGGCCATCATCGCGATCTCAAGTCCCCCGAAAGCTGCCAGGGCATCTTGAGGCTCCAAAGGCAGCTTTCTTCTCGAGGCTGCTTTTTTTAGTATTTCAAGCTTGTTTGACACCCCTTTTTTGTCCAGACCGGCGCCTGGACCAACCAGAGTTTCAAGTGAAATTCCTTCGATTGCATGACACAGCAGTGCAGCAGATGAGGTATTTCCAATACCCATTTCGCCGAGTGCGATAACTTTGGTGCCGCTTTCGACAGACTCCGCTGCCAGATCTTCTCCAAATTGAAACGCGGTAGAGACTTCATTCGGTTCCAAAGCATCCTCTTTCAATGCGTTGCGCGTTCCTTTTCTGATGTTTGCGCGTACTAACCGGGGATCATCTGGTAACTCTCCAATTACACCAGCATCGACAACCGAGATTTCGACCCCGTTGGCTCGAGCAAATACATTGGCAGCCGCGCCACCTGCCAGAAAGTTTACAACCATCTGCGCTGTGACTTCGCTGGGCCAAGCGGAGACGCCTTCTTCTACCAGGCCATGGTCTCCTGCGAACAAGAGCAACTTGGCGGGGTCTGCTGTGGGGGAATCGGTTTGTTGAGCGATTGCCATTTGTAGTGCAAGTTCTTCGATCCTTCCCAAAGACCCTGGCGGTTTTGTTTTGGAATCGATTGCGCGCAAGACCCTTTCTCTTCTGTCCGGATCAGGATCTGTGTGTTCCATGGGTTCCTTGCCTTAGGTTGTCTTTGCTTGGCATTGATGAAAGCTGTGTGCTTCTGCCACAGGATATTTCACAATGCTAGCGGGTTGTTAAACTGGTTGACTGATTTAACTGTGAGACGCTGGCTTGGATTCGAAAACGAATTTTATTGTGAAAGTGGCACCTGCGGTGTTTGTACTGCTTTGGGCAACCGGTTTTGTGGGTGCAAAATTTGGAACAAGCGATGCAGATCCCATAACTTTTCTGGCTATTCGCTTCGCTATCACCTTTGCCATCCTCGTTCCATTGGTTGTCGTTTTCGTCCGGCCAAATATATCGTTTAACCAGCAAATCGTGCATTCAATGTTGATTGGGTGTCTTATACAAGCTGTTTATCTTGGTGGCGTTTTTTATGCCATTGACCGGGGAATGGCTGCTGGAATTTCGTCGCTGGTGGTCGCCCTTCAGCCCTTTTTCACGGCTATTTTTGCCTTATTCCTAATGGGAGAACGCCTTCCTTTTTCCAAGGTACTTTGTTTTTTTGCTGCCTTAGGCGGTGTTGTCCTTGTGCTTTTTCCGGATTTGAAATTTGTCAGTGCCAATCCTGGTATTCGACTTGAGACCGTTGCTGCGGCACTTCTGGGCACAATCGCTATTAGTGTTGGGGCGGTCTATCAAAAGCGATACGTAACCGATTTGAACTTGTGGGTCGCAACCACTGCACAATTTGCAGGAGCTGCGGTGCTTGCTGGCCTATATGCCGTTTTATTTGAGGATTTGCACATTGTTTGGAGCACTCCAGTCGTCTTCTCCATGCTATGGCTTATCTTTGTGTTGTCGATTGGTGCTGTGGGGCTTCTCATGTATTTGATCCGCAAGGATAGCACGTCTTCGGTAGCATCGCTGTTTTTCCTGGTGCCAGTCGTCGCACTGTTTATGTCTTGGATACTTTTTGGCGAAGACCTCGTTGCCATGCAACTGTTGGGGAGTGCAATCGTTGTTTGCAGCGTTGGGATCGTCACCCGTTTGAAATAAAAAAGGCCCGCCCCGAAAGGCGAGCCCTGCAAGTGCTTTTCTTATTGTTATCCCGCAATTCTAAGATTTGCTATCTGCTTGGCGATGTTTGCCAAGGCATCTTTTAGTTCGTTGCCATCTACATCATGGTAGAATTGTGTATTGGCAATGATTTCCTGGCCATCTCTAATGCCAGATCCGGCACATTCTTCAAGCAATTCTCTAACCCCGCCAGTACTCGGCACGTCAAATGCGATCGCATATACTGATATCCCAGCCGCTCTCACATTGTTGCAAGCCTGAAGCGTGTGCGCATTCATGATCGCTTCGAAGTCATTTGAACTTTCTGGCGTAATGTCAAACGTTGTGTTTTCATAAATCGTGCCATCAAGCTCATCGAGGCCCTCCAACCAACGGTTATGTGTTGGCAAGCCGTTGAAGATGTTCTGCGGGTCAACATTGTCTGGACGGGCGTATCCCCATGCACCATAAGCAGTGTTATTGGGAGTTGAATCGCCATCTGCTGAGTAGAAGTTGTTACCATCAGTCAACAAGATAACAAATTTCAGGTTTTTGCGATCGTCATATTCCCGACCACCTGTAAAGGGTTCAGAAGGGCTGAGTGTCCGCCATCCCCATGTCAAACCTTGTTGAATGTTTGTCGTACCGCTTGCAATCATCAGGTCGATGTTATCCTTGACCGTCTGCTGGTCTGTCGACAGCTCGTTCATTGGGCGAACCGTGCAGCCGTCATTCGGGCCATGGAATTGGCTCAAAGAACCGTTGTATTGCTGATTTCTTTGGTATTTGAACATCCAGTTGGTGCGGTTGATTTGGTCATCTGATCCACGTTGTGGATCGTCATCATCCCCTTCGGGTGAAATCCGGGCCTGGTTCACGTAACCCGGTTCAAAATCCGTGTACAACTGTATGCGTTGCGTAGGAGAGCTCGGGTTGTAGTCCTGAAAATCATACAGATAATTGTTTCTGTAACTGTCGTCGTCGGGATCATGGTCTGTTCCCGGGGCAATCGTCAGGTCGGTAAATCCTGCCTGTCTTTCTGCGAAACGATGGTCAGGCTCATCCGGTGCAAAGAAGGGAACGAACAGTGCGGACGTGCCGTCTCCAATCCCGTCGCCATCTGCATCCACAGAGTCATTCAAATTGTTGTATGTGTCCGTTGAAAATGCAACGGTATCAAGCGTGTTGTGTGGCCACGGGCGCATTTCTACACAACCACCCCAGCTTTCGCCAACCATGTCGAACACATCATAGCGTGTTTTCCATTCCCAGGTGCCGCCGATTTGCTCCTCGAAACCAATGTTTGTTCCTCCGGACTCAAACACACGCGTTGGGTTGTTTGTCCGATAGGTGTTTTCCCAATCGAAGTTTTCATGGTGTGCTGGCGCCCAGCCATTCAAGTCCATCCATGCCTGATTCTGATTTTGAGTTCCCACGTTGACGGTGCCTGCGAACGGCACAAGAGAGAATTTCACAGGATCTGGCAGGGTGGTCAGCTGTGCGGAGTTGAAAATTGTATCTACGAGTGCCTTGGCTTCTGTGCGCAAGGTTGAGATGCGGTTTCCTGACATGGAACCTGAATTGTCCAACACAAGTGCGACTTCCACAGTACGGTTGCCAAGTGAAACGATCGAGCAGATCCGCTCTTCCAGTTTCTGCACACCAATCAGGTGTCCGAAAATTGTATCATAATCGATATCTACGCAGATGTTCACCTGGTCTGGAATTGGAGGCTCGATGCTGGTGTCACCTGGAACGAAGTCAAAATCAAATTCATAAGATTCAGAATCGATGTTGTTGTCCAAATTGGCTTCAAAGAAAGTTTCGCTATAGATTTCCAATTCGCCTTCATCGTCTTCGCCATCCGCAACTTCACGGCCGGCAGCCAATCCGGCTGCGTCCAGCGAGTTTTGAACATCGTTGCGAAGGTTTATGTAACTGGTGTAGTCGATCGTGGCACCAACTACAGACATTAATGGGATGATTAACAACCCGCCCATGATGGCCACGTTGCCACTTGTGTCCTTAAGAAGTGATTTGAAACGTTTCAGCATTACGTCATCCTGCTTTTTTCAATTTCCGAACCGCCTACCGGGAGGAAATTTAACAGGAGGCAATAAATAATAAGCTAATAACCAACACCCCAATTTAGTAATTTGGTTAATTCAGCGTTAAGTAAATCCTTTAAGGAAGTCAGTGATTTGGTCTTGTTTGTTAACCTTTTAATCCATGAGTTGAGCGCTGGTGAAATACCCCGGGGGCGCTTGTATTGCCCCGGGGTGAAGCGACTTCGAGTTATCTTGCAACACGAAGGTTTGCGATTTGCTTTGCAATGCTGGCAAATGCGTCTCTCAAACCTGTTCCCTGCACATCATAGTAGAATGCTGTGTTCGGGATGACTTCCTGGTTGTTCAGGATCCCGGAACCTGCGCAAGCCTCGAGCAGTTGTCTGACACCGCCAGAAGACGGAACGTCGAATGCGACAGCATAGATGGAAATCCCTGAGTTTCTGATGTTGTTACAAGCCTGAAGCGTATGCGCATTCATGATTGTTTCGAACTCACCACTGCTGTCTGGATCGGCAGCAAAGTTGGTGTTCTCATAAATCGTATCTTCTAACTGCTCATCCAAACCTTCTAGCCAACGGCTGTGAGTCTGTAGACCATTGAGTGGGTTGACCAGCGGATGGCTGTCTTGACGGGAATAACCCCAAGCGCCGTAGGCCGAGCGGTTTGGTGTTGAATCGCCATCGGTCGAATAAAAGTTGTTACCATCCGTAAGCAGAACGATAAACTTCATGTTCAAACGGTGACCGTAGTCGCGTCCGCCGGTAAATGGCTCAGTTGGGCTAAGGGTACGCCATCCCCAAGTGAGGCCTTGTTGAATGTTGGTCGTACCGGTTGCTTGCATCGCATCGATGTTGTCTTTGATCCCTTGTTGATCATCCGACAATTCGTTGAGTGCTCTTACCGTACAGCCATCATTTGGACCATGATAGTTTGTCAAGGCGCCCCGATATTGTTGATTGCGCTGGTACTTAAACATCCAGTTCGTGCGGTTGATCTGGTCGTCTGAACCGCGTTGCGGATCATTGGTCGTGCCATCTGGTGCAATCCGAGCCTGGTTAGCATAACCTGGATTGAAATCTGTATACAGCTGGATCCGTTGTGTTGGATTGCTTGGATTGTAGTCCTGGAAATCATACAGATAATTGTTTCTGTACCAGTCGTCATCACCATCGTGGTCAACATTTGGCGCAATATTCAAATCCGTGGTTGATACAGATCTTTCTGCGAAGTCGTGGTCTGGCTCATCGGGCGCGAAAAACGGAACAAACAATGCAGAAGTACCATCCCCAACACCATCACCATCAGCATCAACCGAGTCTCTTACTACGCGATATCCACGGTTTGTAAGAGCGACTGTGTCCATCACATTATGTGGCCAAGGGCGCATTTCTACGCAACCGGCCCATGTTGTTCCCATCATCGCGAAGACATCATGACGTGTTTTCCAAGTCCAGGAGCCATTGATGCGTTCCTGGAAACCGAAAACCAATCCATCACGTTGGCGCGTACGGGTCTGATTGTTGGTTCTGTAAGTGTTAACCCAATCAAAATTTTCATGGTGGACAGGGGACCATCCTCTGCGGTCCATCCAGTTTCGGTTCTGATTGTTGGTGCCAATGTTCACAGTACCAGCAAACGGAACCAGTGAGAACTGCACCGGGTCGGGCAATGTGGTTAGCTGCGAAGAGTTAAAGATCGTGTCAACAAGAGCCTTTGCCTCTGTTTTCAGGGTGTTTATCCGATTGCCACCCATAGAGCCGGAGTTATCCAGCACCAATGCGACTTCCACTGTACGGTTGCCGAGTGTGGTTTCGGAAATAATGTCCTCTTCCATCACATCAACACCAATTAAGTCACCGAATATGGTGTCATATTCCAACTCTACTGTGATCTTGGTACGATCGAGCGTTACGGGCTCAACGTTCGTGCTGCCAGGAAGGAAGTCGAGGCTGAAGGTGTACATGTCCTCGGTAATGGCCGGATCAAGATTAGCCTTGAAAAACTTTTCGGCATACTCTTCGAGTGCATCTTCGTCGACCTGATCGGTGACCAGGAATTTAGCTGCTGCAAGGTTTGCGGCATCTGCGGAGATTAGGACATCGTTCCGCATATCAACAAAACGTGTGTAATCGATTGTTGCACCAACAGCGGTCATGATCGGGATGATCAGCAAAGCTGTCGTCATCGCGATGTTACCACTGGTATCCTTAAGTAAAGATTTGAGGCGTTTATACATTTTGCTAGCTTTCTGGTCGATACAAAATCAAGTTTGATCAAACCGTATCAGCATCGTTTAAATATTAACCTAAGTGATAGTCACACCGTCGGGGGGGCGTGTTAACCATTCAGCAAGGTTGAAAACGAGCGATTTTTATCCGCTGATGGTCTTTTCAAGCAAATGAATGTTGCCTTGAATTTCTTCCAGACCTGGGTCGATGTTTTGCGCCCGGTTGAAGTACTGTCTTGCCTTGCTGTAGTCGCCGCGCAACAGGTGAGAGTAACCAATGTTGTTGTAAACACGGGCGTTGTTCTTCTCTAGCTGGACCAATTGTTTGTAAGCGCGATCCGCGAAGTCAAACCGTCCCAGTTGATCCAATGATGCGGCAAGACCAAGCCAAGCATTTGCATTGTCTGATCTTACTTCCACTGCTTTGCGGAAGTTTTCTTCAGCCAGTCCAAAATTCTGATCTTTGAAATGTTCCTTTCCTGCAGCAAGAAAGGCTTTTGATTGATCACCAAGGAGGGTAACATGATCAGACTTTGGCCGTCTGAGTTCTCCGCGTTCCTGTTTGTAATCAACAGTTCTTCCCGGTGCGACACCGGTATCCTGATGATCGATAACAGCAGTGTGTGCATTGATGTTTGTGGAATTACAGCCTGCAAGGCCAGCGCACAAAATTGCCGTGACGGCAAGTGTCTTTAGGCGGTTGTTCATGATGTCTCCCCGAACCATTTTTTGTTCTTATTAAAAAGACAATAGCGTAAAACCGTTAAAACAAGGCTCATGCAATTGGTTAAATTTTCCGGAAGCAGAAAGGACTTGTTTACCTTGATAAAGGTTACTTTGTTTAAGCGGGGTTAGTTCCACCGAACGATAGTTGGAATAACTGCAATTCCAATCACAATTGGAAGAATAAAGACGGTCACAGGGATCGACATTTTGGCGGGCAGGGCATAGGCCTTTTCTTCCGCTTTCATCATTCGCTTGTGGCGCATCTCGTCCGAATAAACCCTTAGTGCATCGGAAACACTTGTACCCAATTCTTTGGCCTGCTGAACCATGGTTGCAAAGCCTTTGACTTCTTCAAGCCTCAGTCTTTCACCAAATGCACGCAGTGCCTGGTCAATCGGTCGACCGGCACGGATTTCTACCGCCGCCATGTTCAATTGCATCGACAGATTTGGATAGATTGATTTGATTTCCATCGCAATTCTTTCGATGGAAGCTTCCATTGTGAGTCCGGCTTCTGCTGACACGACCATCAAATCGAGAATATCCGGGAAGCCCTGTCGGTTGCGAAGTTCTTCTGCAGCCATTTTTCTGCTCAGGTAAAAATTCGGTAGAAAGTAACCCAGGGCAGCGAATCCGACGACCAGCGCAAGTTTGAAGCCGGTGTTTTGGTCCACATAAAGCGTCAGGATAAAGATTACGCCGATTATGGAAAACCCAATTGCTGATGCAAATCTGGCAGCAATGAAATATCCAACAGCGCCGGGATTCATGAACCCGGCCTGTATGAGCATCATTCTAAGCTTCTTGATAGAATTGGGATCAGAGCTCGCGTAAAAATCGTTTGCTCTTTCAGCCACTTTTTTGGTGATCTGCTTTTTGCTCTTGGCATCCGGTTTTTTTGATGGACCTTCGTCAATGATGCTTTTTGCCGGTTCTGCGGTTAGACGTTTTTTAACATCTGCGCGCGATCTTCCCTCTGAAAAGGATTGCTGAATGAAGTAAATCAGCGCGAATAGTATCAGTCCTCCGACGCTGCTGATCAGCAATATTGGGTCTATGACGTTGAATAGTGCTTCCATGGTCTAAAACTTAAACGATACCATTTTCATGATGATGAGATTTCCTACGGTCAGCCATGTGCCAAGGCCCGCAAACAGTTTCCAGGTCAATGGTTCAGTCCAGATTTCTCCGTAGTATTTTGGGATTAAGAATTGCAATGCGATAAACAAAAGAACGGGCATTGCCGTAAGAAACATTGCTGACATGCGCCCTTCTGCAGAAATAGCTTTAATCTTTCGTTTCATTTTTGTGCGTTCACGGATGACCTCAGAAAGTCCTTCCAGGATTTCTCTCAAGTTACCACCCGTTGTTGACTGAATGGATACAGAGGAAATCAGCAATGGAAGGTCTGGCAGGTTTACGCGTTCATACATGCCGTTGAGAGCTGTCACCAGATCTGAGCCATAGGTTACTTCATCGGTAACGATACCAAATTCCGTTCCGATAGGATCTGGCATTTCCCTTGCGACCATTGAAATTGCGACCGGGACAGGATGGCCGGCTTTAAGGCTTCGCGTGATCAGGTCGATTGCTTCTGGCAGTTGTGTTGCGAAGACTTGCATTTTCTTATTGGCTCGGCGTTTCAACCAGAAATAGGGGATAAGGAAGACTACGATTGGGAATGCAACAGCCGTTGTTGTCAGAGATTGCCAGTAAATCGTAACTGCGGCCAATGTGCCCAAAACATACATCGCGTAGTATAAAGCGAGCTTTCCAAGACCCAGGGTAAGGCCCGATTGAACAATCAATTTGTTCAGCCGTTTCATTGGCATGACCAGCCGACCTTCTTCATCCAGTCCGCGTTCCTTGCGAAGTTGGATCAAGATGTGTTTTTGGCTGAGCTTGTTTTTCTCATTGTCAGCCATCATGCGACGGTTGATGCGTTTTTTCCCCGTATCATTGGGTGACCACACCATGTAGCCAAGTTCAACAACGACAACGGCAAAGAACACCGAAGCCAGCAGCATCGCATGGATAGGCGTAAATCCGTTTTCGAACAAAGCGGTCATTTCAGCTCGATTCCTGGTTCAAAATAATCGCCGGGGAGTTCGATGCCCATTGATTTCAACTCTTCGAGGAAGCGTGGGCGAACGCCGGTTGCTTCGAAGTGACCCAGGATTTTGCCGTCTTCGGACAGTCCTGTTCGCTTGAAGCGGAAAATCTCCTGCATCTGAATGATGTCGCCTTCCATCCCGGTGATTTCTGAAATACTGGTTGTTTTCCGTTGGCCGTCTGACAGGCGGGTCAACTGAATAATCAGATGAACAGCGCCAGAAATCTGGCTTCGGATGGATTGAACGGTCATTGGCATTCCGGTCATGCCAAGCATTTGCTCCAGGCGTGCGATTGCATCACGGCAGGTATTTGAGTGAATCGTGGCCATAGATCCCTCATGACCCGTGTTCATTGCCTGAAGCATGTCAAAACACTCTTCACCCCGAACCTCACCCAAGATCACGCGGTCCGGACGCATACGCAGGGCGTTTTTCACCAAATCGCGCTGCTTGATTTCACCAGATCCTTCGTTGTTTGGTGGCCGCGTTTCCATTCTGCCCACATGGGGGATTTGCAGGTTAAGTTCAGCGGCATCCTCAATGGTCAACACCCGTTCGGTTGGGTTGATAAATGCCGACAGCGCATTGAGCATGGTGGTTTTACCCGTGCCTGTACCACCGGAGATGATGGTGGTTTTACGTGCTGCGACCGCTCTGCGCATCGTTTCCGCCATTTGAGGCGCAATTGCATTAAACTCTACCAGTTTATCAAGGGTCAGCTTGTCTTCTTTAAACTTACGAATTGAGACAAGCGGGCCGTCAATGGCGATCGGTCGTATGGCTGCGTTGAAGCGGGATCCGTCATGCATGCGAGCGTCACACATCGGGTTTGATTCATCAATACGGCGGCCAACATTGGCGACGATTTTCTGAATGATTCTAAGTAGATGTGCTTCATCCTTGAACGGAATTGTAATCGGTTGCAGAACCCCTTTGATCTCGGCAAAGCAATTGTTTGGTCCGTTGATCAGAATATCACTGATGTCTTCATTGCGCATCAACGGCTCAAGCGGGCCAAGGCCGGTCAATTCGTCAACCAATGTGCCAACAAACTGTTCCAGTTCGGCATTGTTTAACGCGAGACGCTCGCGGCTTACATATTCTGAAACAAACTTGTGAATCTCCCGCACGAGTTCGTCTCGTGGCAGTTCCTCAAGCGCTACCAGGTTAAACTCTTCCAGCATCTGGCGATGCAGTTTTACCTTTGCTTCCAGGATTTTTTGCCGGGCAGGGGTAATCTCGCCGCCTTCAATTTCATGAACCGAAATTGGTTTTTTGTTTTTCACCGACTCTGGAATATCAGTCGGAGACAAGGGTGGTGCCTCGTGTTCCTCTACGATGGGTTGCGCTGGCGCTGGTGGCGTTTCAAACTCTAGTTCGTCGTCGAAGGACTGTAGTGCGGAAAAACGATTTTTCATTTACTTGTCCTAACCAGCCTTGCGTTTAAGTAGATTCCGGCCAACCGAAAACAGGCCGCCTTTCTTTGTCGTCTGGGCGTCTTCTTCAATTTCGCCTGCCAAGACTATTTTGGTCAGGGCTTGCGTAACATTGTTGCCAGGTTCGATTTCGTTCAGGGTGACGCCCCGGTCCACAGCGTCGCGGACCAACCGGTAATTGTTTGGCACACCTCCGCCGAAATATTCGCCCAACGCACCCTCAACATCTGTTGCGTTCAACCCCGTTGCGTTGTTTCTAAAGTCCATGCGGTTTACCACGACGCGGGGTTCTGATTGTTTGCCCAAACGTTCTTCGATTGCCTTCACAAGGCGATGGGAGTGGCGAATGGAAGGAACTGTCATGTCTGCGACGACGAATACTTTGTCGGAGCCAGTCAGTACGGTCTCGGTCCAAGGAAACCACGTTCTCGGCAAATCGATCACAACATTGTCGAAGTAAGCCGACACCAGATCGAGCAATCTAACCACGAGTGCTCCCTTGAATGAGCGCATTTCCGTTGGCTGGTTAGGAGCACAGATGACTGATAATCCAGAATCATGTTTGGAAAGCATGACATCTAACAATTGTCTGTCCAAACGTTCCGGAGCGTTTTCAATTTCCGAGATATCAAACCGAGGCTCAAGATCGAGGTATTCTGCGCAGGCACCGTGCTGAAAGTTTAAATCCACGATACACGTGGTGCGACCGATCTTCTGACCATGGGAATTCAGGATTGAGGCGGCTTCGATCGCCATCGAAGTTGTGCCAACCCCCCCGGAAGCGGGCATGAAGCTCTGGAATTGAGGCTCAACTTGTGTTTCCTGCGTGTTGATTTTCATCGCATTGTTACAGGAGCGGACCAAGTCTGAGGTCTGAACTGGTTTAACCAGAAAATCAGCGACCTTCAGCTGGATCAAAATCCGTGCGGCTGCAGGACTGAAACTGGAAGAGATGACAATGATCGCAGTAGCGTTGCCGATCATCCGTTTGATCTTTTGAAGGTTTTCAAAGTCTTCGACGCGCGATGCATCGATATCTATGATTAGCGCTTCCGCCTCAATATCCCGGATGTCATTTACAAGATCACCCACTTGTTTTTGGATAATCGTCAGCTGCTGTTCACTCGTGTTCGGAATGGCGCCTTTTGCAAGCGCAACCAGTTCGCTGTCTGTTGATGCCAATACCAGCTTACCGGCGTTCTGGTTTACTTCTTCCTTGGCCATCGGTTTCCCCACTTCAGCTTTGGTTATTTCGTTTCCGAGCCAGGCAATACTGGAAGCACTATGGTTTCCTGGCCTTTTGCGGATTCTTCATCGTTAGCGTTTTTGTAGCGCTTAACAGCATCGCCCAAGCGCTTGCCGTCGCCTTCAATATGGCTGTTGTAGGCATCGCGATTCCATGGGTCGACCACCATTTTCGCTTCGTTTGCTGCGAGGTGATTTCCAGCATGTGTGGTCACGCCTTCGTGGCGTTCGACATATTGCTGGCAGCCTGTAAGCAGTACGGTCGATCCGATCAGTACGTAAGATAAGTTCTTATATTTAAACATGAATTTACTCCAGATCGATGATGTGGCCAGATTTAAGGACACCGTTGCGCGCAGCTGCGAGTTTGCGTAAATGAGCGCGGTTGACTTCCAGGTCTCCATTGGCAAACAAATCAACGTCGTTTGCTGGAGCAGTCCCATCCAGTGGTGTCACAGGTTCCTCGCCGGGTGTCAGTGGTTTCACAAGACGTGGTGTTACGATGATCACCAGGTCGGTTTCATCGCGTTGATACGCGGAACTGCGGAAAAGAGCGCCCAGGATTGGGATATCTCCCAACCACGGCAGCTGGGTTTTCAGGATGCTGGCGTTCTTCTGCAGCAATCCAGCCAGCACGAAGCTTTGGCCGTCACGTAGTTCAAGCGTTGTTTCAGCTTTTCGGACGATCAACCCAGGAATTTGGATGCCGGTTTGGGTCTGAATGCCGTTCGTATTGTCCAACTGGCTGACTTCAGGGGCCAGCTTCAGGTTGATCAATCCGTTATCCAACACAGTCGGTGAAAATTTGAGGCCCACACCGAATTCTTTAAATTCGATTTCGATGCCATCATCTTCTGAACCGACGGGAATTGGGAATTCACCACCCGCCAGGAAGCTAGCAGTATCACCAGATAAGGCTACGAGATTTGGTTCAGCCAAGCGGCGTACCACACCTCTTTGCTCAAGTGCCTGGACTACAATATCGACGTTTACGCCTGCATCCAAAATACGCGAGACAAAGGTTCCGAACGGTTGGGCGCTTGCGACGAGTGCTGGAATATCAAAGCCGGTTGTACCGGTGTTCGGCACCACGCGAGCGGCACCGTTGATATCCCGACCTCCTCTGAACCCAACACCCAGTTCTTTATCGCGATTGCGTTGTGCTTCAAGGAATCTGACTTCCAGCTTGACTTGTTGAGAGCCTTTTACCTTTACGGAATCGATCAGCTCTTCATCGTATCGCTCAGCAATTGCTCTTGCTTTTGCAGCTGCTTTTGCATCCTTTGCTTTCCCTTTGAGGACGACCCGACCATTCGTGGTTGTTGCTTTAACACTCGAAGCAGGAAGTGCTGTTTTTAATGTCGCATTCAGCTGGTTGGTGTTTGGTGAAACTTCAATGTCGAGAACGCCCACCAGTTTACTCTCAGCATCATACAGGGCCACACCGGTCGTGCCTGGTGTGTTGCCTACGATATAAAAAGAGCGGTCCGTTAACGGAGTAACCGTGGCGGTGTCAGGATCGCCAACAACGATTTCACTGAAAGAAAAATCAGTTCTAACCGTTTTAGGTTTTGATTTCGCAATCTTTACGATTTTTGCCTGCGTGGAAGCCGTGAGATTGATGACTCCGCTTTCCGCAAATGCCGGCGTTGTAACGGGCAGACCTGCGCCAAACGTGACACCGACCATAACCGCTGTAAGAGCGCTTGCGCGCAGCTTGCGTCCTAAATCCCAGCCTGAATTCATCATAATGATCCCCAATCAAAGATTAGTTTTTGTTTTTATTATCTTTTTTCTGTTTTTCGATCGCTACGTTGTAGTTCGTTACGGTCTTTCCCTCGACAACCTTAACTGCCTTGGTTTTTGGTTCTGATTCAAAGAAAGACAGGAACCCCTTGCCATCATCTTCAGCTTCACTCTGGCCAACATCGCCGGCGCTGCGAAGAAGAAGTGAAATTCTGCCCTGATTAAGGGCGAGTGCGATTTTCTTTGCGCCGCGTGTATCGGTTTCCAGTGTAACGGATTTCGCTACGCGCGCTGTTTCAGAGCGCCCGCCGGCTTCCTGATCAACTGATAGTACTTTGACGTTTTCCATCATGATCTTTGCAGACGTTTCGTTCGTGTCGTCATCTTCTTTTGTCAAAACGAGGTCGACACGGTCGCCGGGTTGCACGAAACCACCCACGCCGTTCACGGTGTTTACAGGGATGGTTACGGCACGCATGCCTTCAGTAATGATGCCAGCCAGACCCGCTCTTCCGTTTTCTCCGGTGATCTTTACGGCAAGCACCGGTTCACCAGGTTGAATTCCGGTAACAACGCGACGGTCACCATCCAGGATCACTTCACTGATAGAAGCAAAGGCACCTTCGGGAAAAGCATCCTTGGGCCAGTCAACCAACTTCAAGGCATCTTGCTCAATTGTTTCACCGAAGCGGAGTTCACGCGTGGCTACAACCACCTTTGCCAGTTCTATTTCCTGAACAACAGGACGGTTGCTTTCCAAGGCGTTGAGGCGCGCTTGGGTCTGACTCTCAAGATAATGAGTGCCGGCAACGTAACTTGTTGCGCCGAAAGTGACGGCCAAACCGGCCATGATAAGAAGTTTGCCACTCACTGTTGCGATCCCCTGCTGTAGTTTCCCAAAACTTTTTTCATTGAAAGAAAATAGGGGGGTACTCTAATGAAGTTGTTAACCGAAAGGCTTTTGGCTTGATAAAATGGCCAGAATCATCGTCTTTCCATCTACTTGGTAAATAAAGGCTTTCATCTTGTTTAGAGTTGTAGTGTTCGGCAACCTGTTGGTAACTATAACGTCTCGATTAGCCTTAATTTTTTGATATTTTTACGAGAGTCTCTGGAGGCACTATATGCTTGAATTGTTTACCCTCGATAATTTGCTCACCCTGTTTATGTTGATTTTGCTTCAGGCAGTGTTGGGTTTTGACAATCTTCTATACGTTGCAATCGAGTCTAAACGCGCCCCGATCGAAAGCCAAAGAAGGGTCAGGCAAATTGGTATCGGTATGGCAATCATTTTGCGTATTGTTCTGCTTTTTGTCGTTATTCAAGCGATAGAGTTGTTTCAGGATTCATTGTTCAAGATCGAATGGAAAGGTTGGCTTGAAGGAGATTTTTCTGGCCACGCGCTCATCGTATTGTTTGGTGGGGCATTTATAATGTGGACCGCTGTCAAGGAAATTTCGCATATGTTGGTGGTGCATCACATCGACAAACAAGAGGGTGGTGTCAAATCTGTTCCCATGGTGATTGGTTCGATTATCCTCATGAATCTTGTTTTTTCGTTTGATTCCATTCTTTCTGCAATTGCGTTGACTGACGTCTTCATTGTGATGGCGATCGCAATCATACTGACCGGTATCTTGATGATCGTTATGGCAGATCATGTCGCGGAATTCTTGAAAAAGAACCGCATGTACGAAGTGCTGGGACTTTTCATTCTTTTTATCGTCGGGATTTTGCTGGTTTCTGAAGGTGGGCATCTGGCCCACATAAAACTGGCGGGCTATCCTGTTGAAGCCATGTCGAAAAGCACGTTCTATTTCGTCCTTGTGTTCTTGATTGCGGTGGATGTTGTTCAGAGTCAGTATCGCAAAAAGCTGATGATGCAGCATGACAGCGAAATCAATGATCCGAAAATTCTGGCGAACTAAGAACGCAAGAATTCCGATTCAATGCGTCGTGTGTGTTCGCCGATCTTCGGAGCAGCCCCTGGCGCCGGACGCGCTTTGAGCAACCAGCGGACGGGTGGCGCAGGAATGGTAAGGGTTTTTGCCGTGGAATTTTTTGCTTCCCTACGACGCAATGCCTTGTGATTGCTTACTTCCGCAACCGAATTGATTGCGCCAAATGCGATGGCCGATGCAGCCAGTTTCTGGCGGAACTCTGATGACGTCATCGCCCGGGTCATTTCAAGAATTGCCCCGTCGAGTTCTGAACGATTTTCAACGCGAAGGTTGTTTGATGTGAAGCGGGCATCTTCGGCCAGTTCTGGTTTTTGCAAGACTTCTCTGCAGAGCCGGACCCATTCTCGCTCATTCTGGATCGAAATGAGGGTGTCGTTTCCCTCTTGGGTTTTGTAGGCGCCATAGGGCGCAATAGAGGGGTGTTTTAGTCCGACGCGTTCGGGTGGTCCCTTCCCATGCTCAGCATGAATGAGTGGTACGGTCATCCATTCTGAGGCAACCTCAAACAAAGACGTTGCAATGCCGGTCCCTTTGCCGGTGATGCTCCTTTGGATCAGAGCCTCCAGAATTGCTGCATGGGCAGACATACCTGCTCCGATATCGCAAATTGATACGCCGATGCGCCCCAACTCTTCTGCGCCGCCGGATACAGAAATAAGTCCACTTTCCGCCTGCACCAGAAGATCATACGCTTTCATAGATGCAAGCGCGTCCGCTTCCCCATAGCCTGAGACATCACAGGTGATGAGGCGAGGATTTTGTTTCCGGAGTTCATCTGAACCAAATCCGGCCCTTGCCAAAGCGCCGGGAGCCATATTCTGTACAAATACATCGGCTTGGCTCGCCAGTGCGCTCAGCAATGCTCGACCGTGTGCTTCTGCATAATTGAGGACGACGGATTCCTTGCCCTGATTGAGCCAAAGAAAGTAAGAGCTGTCACCTTTGGCCGCTGTATCGTAACCGCGGGCAAAGTCGCCGCTGTCGCGCTCGATTTTAATAACCCTTGCCCCTGCATCCGCGAGGCGTGCGGTGCACAGGGGAGCGGCAACTGCCTGTTCTACCGCGACGACCAGCAATCCTTCGAGTGGCAAGACCATCTAAAAAGACCTTGGTAGACCGAGAATGTGTTCGGCGATGTAGGACAGGATGAGGTTGGTGGAGATTGGCGCAGTCTGATAGAGCCTGGTTTCCCGGAATTTGCGCTCTACGTTGTACTCTTTGGAAAAAGCAAAGCCGCCAAGGGTTTGCATGCATGCGTCTCCGGCCTTCCAACTTGCTTCTGCGGCAAGAAGCTTTGCCATGTTTGCTTCTGCCCCGCATTTTTCTTTCATGTCAAAAAGCCTGGCAGCCTTGTCTACCATCAGGGCTGCGGCTTCTGTGTTTGCGTGGCATTGCGCAAGCGGGAACTGGATGCCCTGATTGGCGCCAATCGGTCTATCAAACACGATCCGGTCGTTAGCGTAGCGGGTTGCATGATCCAGAAAATATCGAGCGTCGCCGATGCACTCAGATGCAATTAGTATGCGTTCGGCGTTCATTCCATCAAGAATTACGCGAAAACCCTCATCGATCGTACCAAGAAGATTGTTTTCTGGTATTTTCAGATCGTCGAAGAAAAGTTCACAGGCATGGTGATTGATCATCGCATCGATTGGGCGAACTTCAAGCCCGTTGCCGATCGCGTCTTTCAGGTCCACGATAAAGGCAGAAAGCCCACTGGTTTTTTTCTCGACCTGATCCAAGGGCGTTGTACGCGCCAGCAAGACCATGAGATCTGAATGCTGGACGCGGGAAATCCAAACCTTCTGTCCGTTTATGACCCAGCTGCCGTCTGTCAGTTCTGCGCGGGTTTTCAGTTTGGTTGTGTCTGTGCCGGTTGTTGGCTCCGTTACGCCGAAACTCTGCAATCGCAGCTCACCACTTGCAATTTTGGGAAGGTACTTCGTTTTTTGCTCTGAATTGCCGTGACGCAACAGCGAGCCCATGACATACATTTGAGCATGGCACGCCCCCGCGTGGGCGCCGCGCCTGGAGATTTCTTCCAGGATGGCGCATGCTTCCAGCAAACCAAGGCCAGCGCCCCCATATTCTTCGGGGATGAGACATCCAAGAAAGCCCGCTTGCGTCATTTCTTGGACAAATTGTGTAGGATAACCGCTTTCTTTGTCGAGGTCGCGCCAGTATTCCTCGCCATAGTTGGCGCAAAGAGCAGCTACGTTATCGCGAATTTCCTGAAGGTTCTCACGCATCATCCAAATCGTCCGTCAAGCCACTGTATAAAGTTTGCTGTTGTATCATCGCGATTAATTTCATTGAGCGATTCATGGCGTGTGTCCGGGAGAATTTTTTTCGTTACATCCGTCAGCCCCGCCTTTTCCAGGCGAGCAGAGAACTGTTCTACGGATCCACCTTTGTTTGAGCAAGGATCAGCTGCGCCTGCAAGTAAATGAACCGGCATGTCTTTGTTGAGATTGGATATCTTGTTCATGTCTGCAAGGTCATTTGAACCTTGTAATAAATCGAGCCACAATCCGATATTGGCCGAAAAGCCGCAAAGCGGATCGGCAATGTATTTATCCACTTCTACGGGATCCCTTGAAAGCCAGTCAGATTGTGTACGAAGAGGTTTAAACTCCCGGTTCCAGGCTTGGAATGTTAACGCATCTGCCCATGTGCTGGGCACGTCCGACCCTTTCAGCATCCGTTCGACCAAAAGCAGTTTGGCCAACAGGTTGGGAAGGAGCCCGGTAACAGCGCCATTCCAAATTGCTGCTGCATCCGCTTTTTCCGGATAATTAAGAACAAAGCTGGCGGCGATTGTTGCTCCCATTGAGTGGCCAAAAACACAGACAGGTAACGTTGTAAAACGCTCTTTGATGTAGCTGTTTGTGGCTTGCACATCTGCCAGCACTTGTTTCCAGCCCTCAGACGTTGCAAAACTTCCCAAGGGAGCATCTGATGCCGTCGTTTCCCCATGACCGCGATGATCGTGCGCGACTGTATGATATCCTTTGTCCGCGAGATCATTGGCAAAGCGTTCGTAGCGGGCAGCATGTTCGCTCATGCCGTGATTGATGTGAACCACGCCTTTGGGTGCGAGATTTGTTTCGCAAACATAGGTCCGCACGTTCGCGCCGGTCGTGCTTTCAAGAAAGATGGCTTCAAACCCGCTCATGTACCGGCCGATGCAATCAAATCGTCAATGTCAGTTTGGTCGAAACCAAGTGCAAGGCCGATTTCCCGAATCCTGTTTTCTTCAGGCCTGACGATTTCCAGATCGCTCACCATCACCAGATGGCAGGATTGAACAATCAGTCTTTTCATCATTGGGCTGATTTGCGCTCTATCGCGGCTCAGCCGTTTTGTGATGTCAAAATGGTTGTCAAATTCGGAAAGAATTTCACGCACGTCTGCTTCGGAAATCGTAATGCCGAGCATCTGCTCATGAATATGAGCGATGGTTTGGATTTCCTGGTCGCGAATTTTCTGGTCTGCTACCGCAACAACCCCCATGGACTGCACCAAAGCGCGGATTTCTGTTTGGCCATGGTCGGCAATTTCGCGATCGGGCTCTTTGATTGTGTCGCTGCTGCGCTTTCCGAACCCAAATAGTGTCACAAGCGCGCCTACGATTAATGCGCCCCAACCGCCTGCTGCGAGTGCAGTGTTTTCGCCGGAATAGCCTGTGTAGATTCCAGCTGCGCCCAATAAAACAAGCACGATGCCAAGGATGATGATGAGCATACTTATTCGCGCCTTACATCTAATTGTGTTGGAAACTTCCCATCGGCGATATGATAAGGATTGGTTTAAAAAGTGCAATCCGATTTATGAACACTGGCATTAGCCAATTCCCTTTGCTAGCGTGGCCGATACGGGGCAAAAAAGGGGGATGCATGGACAAGGACGATGATCTCATAAAACCGCTATCGGAAGGTCCTGAAAACGATCAGGCCTCAATCCGCAACAGAAGCGGTGCTGCCGGCATTGAAGTTGGCTTCTTGATGCTCATTCTCGGCCTTGCCCTAGGCGCAGTTTTTTCTACGTTCGGGTTAAAGCTTTTTGCAGAGAATGCCGCTGCGATTTTCAGCGTAATGCTGGTGCTTGTCCTCTTTTTGGTGACGGTTTTCGTCCTGTTGGTCATCCTGCGTCGCAGGATCTGGAGCCGGGTTTTTCATCGCACGGAGATTGAGATTGAACGCCTAGCGGGTCCGCTTAGCGATGTTGCCAAACATGCTGCCGAAAAAGATGTCCCCAAGGCAACCGGTGCAGCGCGTAATCTGGCTGAACTGGTGCTGGCCCGCTATGCTTGGTTATCCACCCGTCGTTGGCTTATTGCCTCGATCACCGGTTTAATTGCGGCTATCGCCGCACTGGCAGGTTCAGCGCTTTTATTTCAGCAAAATGAGCTTCTCAAGAAACAGGGTGAAAGCCTGATTACCCAGACCAATCTGCTGCGTGAACAAAACGCCCGTATCGATACCCAAATTGAGCTTTTGCAAACCGATGCACAACTTAAGGACAGTGACCGCAGCGCAAACATCCTGCCTAATATTGTAGCTGCTGCGGCAAAACTTGGCGATGAAGTCACACGTTTGAATGAGGCGGGGAAGGCGGGAAGTGATGGAAACTTCAAGTTGGAAGATATTTCTTTGTCACTTCGAAACCAATTTATAACGATCACCAATACGGTCCGGCCCTATCGATACCTCAAATCTGACATTGCCAATCAGCATACAAACCGTGAAATGCGTGATGTTGCCATGCGGCGCAGGGAGGATTTGCCAAAGACAAATGCGCTTTTTGGCGTAAAACCAGCTGATGATACTTTTGCATTGATCGATCGTCCGCTGAGTCCTGAACGCGGAGCGATCATCAATGCCCTGTTCAATTTCAGGGTTTGGGAAACGGAACTGCTTTCCTTTTTTGGGGCTGATTTTTCCTATTCCGAAATCAGCACTCCAAACTTGTTCAAGATGACTTTCCGACATGCGAACATGCGATTTTCTGAATTTCGGAACATGGAAATCCGTGCGGTGGATTTTGGTGCAGCGGGTTTGGAAAACGCAAGATTTATAGACAGCTATTTGACGAGCGTGAATTTTCGGGGACATCTGTCGACCGACGCTCCCGGTCTTTATCGGTCGGAGGTTGATCCGTTTTTCATGCACACTCAAACAAGCGGCATCGCGTTTACCAACAGTCTTATCTACAATTCTGATCTCGGCCGGGTGCAGGGATTTGCTCAAGATTTCGATGGCTCCCTGATCGTAGAGACTTCCTTTGAGGGCGCTGATTTAGGTGCGGCGACCTTTCGCAACGCCATTCTTCATCAGGTTGATTTTTCAGACGCGCTTCTTGCATCTGTAGATTTCGAAGGTGCGATTGTTTTTGAAGCAAATTTTTTAAACAAGCTTGCGGATCAGGCGAGGCCCGGCTTCTCCCCCTCTCCCCCCTCTACCCCCTCTACCCCCTCTACCCCCTCTACACCCTCTCCCCCCTCTACTTCTCATACTGCTCGTAAGCAGCAACAATACGCTGTACTAAAGCATGACGCACGACATCTTTTTGAGAAAATTCACAAAACGCAATACCTTCTACATTTTTCAAAATTTGAAAAGCTGTTGACAAACCAGATTTCTGCTGGGATGGTAAATCGGTTTGTGTCATGTCACCCGTTACTACCATACGGGAACGAAAACCCAAACGAGTCAAAACCATTTTCATTTGTGCTGGTGTGGTGTTTTGAGCTTCATCCACAATTACAAATGCATTATTTAAAGTTCTCCCCCGCATATAAGCTAAGGGCGCTACTTCAATTACACCCCTCTCTATTAGCGACGGCACTTTATCGGGATCGATAAATTCGTTAATCGCATCATAAAGTGGACGTAAATAAGGGTTAACCTTCTGCTGCAAATCTCCAGGTAAAAAGCCTAGTTTTTCACCCGCTTCAACCGCAGGACGAGTTAAAATGAGTTTCTCGTACTTATTATCAAGCAGCGCTTGAACGGCAACTACAACCGCTAAAAACGTTTTACCAGTACCTGCGGGGCCTATACAAAACGTTAAGTCGCGCTTGCGTATCGCTTCAATATACTGTCGCTGACGAAAGGTTTTAGCACGAATTTGTTCCCCACGACGAGTTTTAGCAAGTACATCCTTTTGTAATGTTTGCAGTTCATCTTCTCGATGAGTATCTAGAGCTTGACGCGCCGTCATGATATCGGCAATTGATAAAATATTACCCTTCGTCCAAATATCTTCTAAAGATTTCACCAACCGACGAACTAAGTCGATTTGTTTTTCAGTACCGCTAACGTATAATTCTTGTCCCCGAAGTACTACTGTTGCTCCAGTTTGTCGTGATAGGAGTTTGAGGTTTTCTTCCTCACTCCCCGCTAAGGCCATAGCACTTGGAATATCTGGCAATTCTATTGTTATGGCATCTGCCATAGTATTTACTGTTTCCAAGGAGTAATTTTTAACAAAGATTCTCCCGTAAGGAGACGAATCTTATTTTCTAGCCGTTCGCCAAAAATAGTAATATTTTAAGTAATTTACTGTTTACTATCAGCCTTATGGCTGATAGCGAATACAGGACGAAACAATTTTTGTTGTTTCGACTAAATGCGAGTGCGGGGTTTGGTGAAATTTCTTGGTCCGTCACCACGTCTTGTCTTAGGTTTGGGCATCGGTAACTCTCTATCCCTTTCTTCGCTATTAGATGCGGGTGCATCCTCCCGACTTTCATTACTACCGTAAATGTCTAAGTATGCTGATTGTCCAGCACCTTGAGCAGTTGCAGAAATCACCGTGCGAATAGCCTGAATATTGCGTCCTCCACGACCAAACACTTTACCTTTATCTGCACTATCAAAGGCAATACGAATCCAAGCTCGTTTGCTGCTACGAGAAATTTCGCAATCAACGCTTAAAGATTCTGGAAATTCCAAAAATGGCTCAATCAAAAATTTGACTAGACTAACGTAATCGGGAGTTTCACTGGATTTTCTTTCGCCGACTGTATTAGGATGCAGCTTCTGCACGGACTTGTTCAAAAACATTATTTTTTTCTAAAATGCGACGCACGGTGTCAGTTGGTTGAGCCCCCTGTTGTAGCCGCTTGACGATACTAGGAATGTCTAATTTTACTTCTTTGGTTCTAGGATTATAAAATCCCAATTCTTCGAG
>JBCCXO010000046.1:0-29369 GCA_039191645.1 Pseudomonadota bacterium
AGCGGCCTTCGTTTGTTTGACACTGACGCGTTTACAGCCGCAATAGACACGCGATACGAAACCGTTGATGAAAATGAATTGAGGTTTATCACAAGCTATTCCACCGCAAGTTTTGAAAGTCGAAACGAACAGCCTGACAATTTATTCTTCGATTTTACCGAAGACATTTTCAATAAGGATATTCTCTATAATTTTGGAGATACCGATGACATGTTCAGCGGCTTGATTGGAGCAACATACTCAAGGCGGGAACAAGACATCAAAATTGACAATATCTTTCCGCCGTTCATACCACCCGGTGTGGCACAGTTGACAGCTGATGGAACAGAGGAGACCTATTCCATATTTGCGGATCTGCGTTATCAACTGACTGATCAGTTGGACTTACTATTTGGCGGCCGAGTGCTGCATGAGGAAGAAGAACGTACGACGTTTACAAACCTTCTCTCAGTACCGCCGTTGTTTGTTGCTCCTGCAACGCAAATTTTTAATGAGTCCGAAACCGTTGCCCTCCCATTGATTGGTATTCAGTATTCTATGGATACTGAAAACACATTTTTCCTGACTGCTCGCGAAGGCTTCAATTCAGGGGGAGCTGCAATAAATTTCGCGACTGGAATGCCCTATACGTTCGAATCCGAACGGGTTTGGACCTATGAAGCAACCTACCGTTATGTCTCACAGGATCAGACAGTATCGTTTGGTGCCACGGCATTCTTTAACGAGTATGACAACCCGCAGTTTTTTGTGGAAACGGTACCTGGCAACCGATTTACAATTCAGGTTGAAAATCTCGATGAGTCCAGAACTTACGGATTAGAGTTAGACGGTAAGGTGACCCTTGGAGAGGAGCTTTCAATATTTGGCAGCCTTGGGTTACTCGAAACAGAAATCACCGAGGCCTCCATAAACCCGGCTTTAGTTGGCAACAGCATTGGTCGCGATCCCAATGTAACCGCCTCGGCTGGTTTCGTATGGTCACCTGCAGTTGCCCCGGGATGGTCATTCGACGGAAAAGTTACTTATGTGGGTCCGTTTTTCAATGATTTCACGAACCTTGCAACACAAGACATTGGCGACTACACCCTTGTTGATTTAGGCGTTACGTTTGAGCACAACGGCTTTGAGGGTAGAGTATTTGCCAGAAACATCACGGATGAAGTCGGAGTGACAGCGCGCGTTGGCACCTTTGCTGAAGTAACACCACCGCAGACATTCGGCGTATCCGTTACGGGAAGATTCTAGCATTCGACCATGCCGAACCACCAACAAACAAGTCAAACAGTCACCGCAAAGGGGCTGCTCGGAGCTGTGTTTTTCTTATCAATTGCACAGACATTGGTTGGTCAATTTGTAGGACATGGCGTTCCCCTTTTTCTCAGAGATGCTGGACAACCCGGGCATATCGTTGGGCTGGTGTACATTGCTTCTATTCCATACATCTTAAAGATTTTATGGGCGCCTTTTATCGACAGATTTGGTTCAACCACCTTCGGTCATTACCGCGTTTGGATATTGGTTGGTCAATTCTGTGCAGCGCTATTGTTCCTCCTGCTTTCTTTCTTCGACCCGGAAAACCACCCTTACAGCTTGATCATGACTGTGGTCTTTTTAACAACGATCATGGCAACTCAAGACGCATCCACATCCGGCTTGATGGTTCGGGGACTTGCAGAAAAAGACCGTGCCAAAGGTGCTACACTGCGCGCAGCGGCTTCAGCTATTTCCGGAATACTCATTGGCGCATTTGTAATTTACCTGCTTGCAGACAGAGGTTGGCAAACTGTCGTTGGCTTGATGTCGGTGCTGGTTTTATTTTCATTTTTCATGATCTCTTTTTTCCCGCTGGATAAACATTGGAAGTCCACCAATGATCGCACTTCTTTGTCTGTTCATTTTAGTTCTTTAAAAGATCATAGGGTTCGACACCTGCTTTGGGTTAAACTGTGCGTGGGCGCCGGCTTGGCGCTAACGTATGGTCTCAAGTCAATCGTACTCATTGATTCCGGTTTTGCTGTGGGAGATGCAGCCCTTATAAGCCTCGTGTTTGGTAGCATCGCAGGATTGCTAGCAGCCGTGTTGATACGGCCGGTGGTCGATAGATTGGGTGGCTATGTCGTCCTGTCTATAATTGCATTCATGATCGCGGTTTACTGCACGTGCTTTGGAATTTTGTTCCAGGGCGATCTCAGTAAGACCGAGACTTTGATATTTGTTTTGCTGGCAAATGGATTGACTTTCGCAGCCTTTCCAGCGAGCAGGAGCATACTGCTCGGATATTGTCATCCATCGCGGGCGGCAACAGATTTTTCTGCATTTGTCACTATTGAAGGCCTGCTTCTACTTTTGTTTGCGGGTATCGGCGCTGCACTTTCAGACTTAGTTGGCTTCCATATTTTGCTTTGGTTGGGTGCTGCTGGCTCGTTCGCCGGTGGTTTCATAGCCCTGACCAACCGATCCGATAAACCCCAACCAATGGCGGTGAAAAGTTGACCTCTAAGTCTCAAACAGCAGTCGTTTTACCCAGCGTTTCAAAGTCTTTTGATACTTTGGTTTCGCACATATCTGAGCACGGGATTGACGCCGAGCAGGTTTCAGAAAATCATATCCGCTTCAGTCATGAAGGCTGTGTACTGGATTTCAGCCACGATGCCCAGCAGTTGCTTGTCGAGCTGAATGCTCCAAGCGAAAACATGTTATTCTTCCTCAAAGAAGCAGCCGCATCTCACATCATGGATATTGATCCTGTAGCAGGCGAAAACCTGGTGTGGTCAGGATCAGAAGCCTCTGCCAACCCGGACGGTACGCCGACAAACTTTTCAGAATTCAAATTGATTGACCGAAAGGAAGTATTCCCCGGCATAATAAGACTGACGCTGTGCTCGGAAACCCTAAGCGATTTTTCAACCGATGGTTTGCACGTGAAGCTTATGCGTCCGAGCACAGGGTGCAAATCGCCTATATGGCCAAGTGTAGCCTCAAATGGAATGACCATCTGGCCGGGCGGCGCAGATAAACTACACGTCCGATACTTTACAATAAGGCATGTGCGAGACGAAGCAGGTGAAATTGATATTGACGTCGTACAACATGCCGGCGGAAAAATTTCAGACTGGGCGTGTTCCGCAGAAAAAGGTGAACGCATTGGAATCATGGGACCAGGGGGAGGCGGTATTCCCCGAGTTTCTGGAGAACTCTTCTTGGCCGGAGATGAGACTGCATTGCCTGCAATCGCACGGATTCTTGAGGAACTGCCCGCCGAACAAACTGGCAAAGTATTGACGTCAGCCCCAAGTCAGGAAGTCCTAAGGGCATATCTGCCTTACAGTAAAATGGAATTTCACGCGATCGAACCAAGCAGGTTCCACGCAGAAAGCGCGCAGGTTGCAGCCGAACTCTACAGCGATAATACCTCTCCGGATTATGCTTGGTTTGGGGGTGAATTTTCCAACGCGAATGCCATGAGAAAGGTCTTCAAAGAGAAATTTGGCTTGTCCAAGGGTGAACAACTTAGCGTCTCTTATTGGGAAATGGGAAAGCGGGGCGCAGCAGATGTGATTGAGTAAGGACATCTATTAGAAAATGACAATGGCAACCGCGTTCCTTTAAGCCATTGAAAATCCCTCACTGAGGTAAATCAAAGATGACTTCATTACGACGAAAAGCAGGAAGGGTCATCGGATCATTGTAATATGCATAGGTAGGGCTTGGCAGATTTGCGTAACCCCGCCCGTTGAGCCATTGGCGAAGTTTTTGTTCGTGTTTTCCAATGTTCTCATCTGTCAGCCGTCCGGCGAAGCGGATCGCTGCCCGAGTCACTGCCGGTAACTCTCTGATTGTAACCTCGCCATTGGAAGGCTTGGGAAGATCGGCCAGCTGATATTCCTTTGGCATTATAAAATGCACCTTCCAGGCATTACCGTTTTGATATTGGGTTACTGGTGCAGTCATCGCAATTTTTTCGCCGTCTCGCTCTTTGGCAAAGATATATCCAGCCAATGGCCGAAATCCCGCGCGGACAGCTTCTAGCCGCGCACCTTGGCGCTCTACCTCAGCAACGCGCAGTGCGGGATAGTTTCGAATTTCGATATTGCCGTCAGATTCCACAACCCGGTATTCTGGCGTCGCGACATTGCTGGTGGCGTAGACCCAACCACCCATGACCGCCATCGCACCGATTGCAATAAACCCAAGAGCCCAAAGCATAAACTTTTTCATAGTCAGTTTCCTTACACTTTATATATAGGCGTGAAAATGCATCCAGCGAGATGCTGTAACAACTTTTGAAAAGTCAGCTTTCCATACGCAGCACGGTGCGCAATTCTTCTTGATGCAAATCAATGAGGAGAAAAGTTAGCGGTGATAAAAATTACACAAACATCAGGCTCATTCATCAACACTGGCGAGAACCGAAAATTGCAATGTAACGAAAGAACAAACGACTTTCTGCTTGTAGTGGATGTGCCTGAGTTTAGACCAGGGACACCTCTCACCGTTGTCTCGCTTTGACCCGGAAAACAAACCCATGCGCTTTCAAATACGCCATATAACAGTCATTAACCTTTTAGCTTTGATGAGTTTAACATCCACAGCATTCGCAGGCGGACTGGCTTTTGAAGGAGAAAGAATCGCAAAAAAGTGGTGTGCAAAGTGCCATGTCGTATCAGATGAGCAGGAAACAGCATTGGCAGATGTCCCTAGCTTCAAATTCATCGCGACACGCTATGCGGACAGTCTTGGGGTCCTTGGTGCCTTTTTGGCTGACCCCCATCCGGTCATGCCCAATCTCAGCCTGACACGCAGCGAGATACAGGATTTGCTGGCTTATATTGAGTCCCAGAAATAGTGTGGGTTCGGGTCACTTCGATTGTTTGTAAACGCGTTGTAACCGCAGAAGCCCAAACAAAAGGAACCGGCCGATAAGCCAGATGCTTAGCGGCCGATACAGCGTTCAGAAATTTAATTCAGGACCTTGGGCCAGTTTTGGTCAGCAGCACTGATGTTTCCAGGGATATTTTGTTCCCACTGCTGTTGGACGGACTTATTGTAGTTCAGGTAAAGCTTTCCATCGACAATTGCCCATGCATCCGGAACGGTCGAAGCAGTGTAGCCTTGTGAAACAGCCCAAGCGCAGTATCCCCCGTATTGAGGGGCATATTTGCTGGGATTGGCTGCAAACAAATCCCGATTTTCTTTGCTGGAAAATTGCCAAGTTGCGCCATTCCATTCGAAGGTTATATCTGAACTGCCCTCAATTGGGCGGCCTTCGGTGAAATAGCTAACGGGATCCGTACCATCAATCGCTGTGCCAAAGAAGCTCTGGTAAACAGGGTCTTTCGCTGCCCAGGCAGTGGTGGAAGTCAAGCTCACTGATGCAAGTATCAAGGCAAAAATCATCGCAATCTTGCGTAACATGTTATGTTCCTCCTACTTTTAATTTTCGAACACGCTTTCAACACCGGAGCGTGAAGCTTATTGCAATTATATGGATATGTTTTTGACGATTTGCAGGGTTCTACGCATTTGTGATTATGAGTTATCGGAACGTGTAGAAAGTGGCTTATAACTGGCCTCATCCGGCAACGCTTCCTCTCAGTTCCAACGAAAGCAAGTCGATCATGATCTCAATCACCAACGGCGTGTTTAAATTCAAGCTATCGAAGAATTTTGGTTTCAGTTAAACCAAGGTTATATGAGGTTTGGCGCAATGCTGTTTATCGAAAGGCATATAGATGACACTTTTGGTTCTTTTTGTTGTTCTGGCGATTGGAATTTCATTCCTTTGCTCAATTTTGGAGGCGGTTCTTTTATCAATCACCCCGTCCTTCGTAGAGTCTGCGGAAAAGGATCAACCGAAACTCGCCGAAAGACTTCGAAGCCTAAGGACAGACATTGAACGACCTCTAGCTGCGATTCTCTCATTGAATACGATCGCACATACTGTGGGCGCAACGGGAGCAGGAGCACAGGCAGCGGTCGTCTTTGATGATTTTGGAGTCGGTGTATTCTCCGCGCTCCTAACCCTCGGCATTCTCATTCTTTCGGAAATCGTTCCTAAGACTTTGGGCGCAACTTATTGGCGTGGGTTGGCGCCCTTTACGGTCAGCGTATTGCCTTGGCTTATTATAGTTCAACTGCCTTTGGTCTGGATGAGCCAGGCGCTCACGCGGTTGTTAAAATCGGATAACACGGAATCTGAGATTTCACGGGAAGAAATCACGGCTTTGACAAGTGCCGGACACAGAGAGGGAGTGGTTGAAGAGGACGAAACCCGTGTTGTCACGAATCTGTTTCAACTGCCGCAGATTAAGGCTGACGAAGTAATGACGCCCAGAACGGTCATTGAGCATGTCGCTGGAGAGGCGAGCGTTGCGTCAGTGGTCCAGGGTCGAGAGGCATTCCCCTATTCACGCCTCTTGGTCACCGGCGAATCCATAGATGAAGTGCAGGGTTTTGTTCTTACACGCGATCTTCTGGTTGCTGCTCTGAACAAAGGTAAGAACGGTAAGGTCTCAGATCACATGCGCGCATTGCCCCGGGTTTCCGAAGCGATGGATCTGGATGCAATTTTAGACCTGCTATTGGAGCAGGACGCCCATATTGCGTTGGTAGAAGACGATTATGGCGGGACCGCAGGGTTGGTCACGATGGAAGACGTGATCGAAACCCTTTTGGGAAGCGAAATTGTTGATGAACACGACGAAGCAGCAGACTTGAGAAAAGTAGCCCGCACGCGCGCATTGAAGAAGAAGATCAAAATGGATGAAGCAAAATCATCATAATCCGAAAATTGGGATTGCGGATCGGCCAGGGCGTTATCGCTCAGAGGGTCAGGTTCCTCGAACAAATGTGTAATAGCAGGCATGATCTAAAATGCTCAGATTTTGAAGTGCGGTTTTTACCCTGCACGGGTCCAGTCGCCGCACTGGTCGCTCGACGCCCATAGTCTTTTCCACACCGTTTGCATTTTGGATTGGAAACAACTTTTACATTTTAGGTGAAAAAAGGAGTTTCAGATAAGATCGCAAGAGCATAATTTGCTCAGAGGCATTGTTGTGCTCGCGCAGAGCGCGCTGAAGCACAAGTCCCCCTTCTACAACGCTTGATACCATGTCCCCCAAAGCATCAAGATTGATTGTGTCACGAGGCTCGTAAACCGCTGCGATTTCCTCAAACATTGCGCGAAAACGTTTTCGCCAACCCAAAATGGCCTGGCGGTTCAATTCCTGGACACCTTTGTCGAAGAGTCGGTCTTGATATGCGGTGGAAGCGATCACACAGCCTGGATGACCTTCGGGCATGTCAGCCAACATTTCTGCCAACATCTTTAATCCGATGAGCATGGTATGGAGTGGATCATCGTCCAACTCTCTTGCCCGTGCGAACAGCTCATCATAAAGGGCGTTCTCTACTTCAATATATCGTTCCAGCATTGCCCGTGCGAGCGCATTTTTATCTTTGAAATGATAAAAGAACCCGCCTCGGGAAATCTCTGCACCAGCCACGATTTCTTCAATTGACGTTGCTTCAAATCCTTTTTGCAGAACAGATGCTTCTGCAATGTCGAGAATCCTTGTGCGTGTATCGGTTTTTTCCGTCATGTCCTGTTTCCCAACTGTACTGCGAGTCCAGTAACGCCAGATCATGGCCAAATCAGGAATATTAAAACTACGCTTAGTACCTGAATAATATGCGTTATTTTTTTTAATACTACCAGCCCAGGCGATCACTATCGAACGCAGTGGGATATCTTTACCTGTCTGTCCAATAGATGAAAGGACAAACCATGCAGGAAGAACCGGTCATGGCAATGTTGCTGATGGTTGCATTTGGGTCTGCTGTAGAGGCAGACGCGTTTCTGGTAGCAGAAGCTGAAAAGCCATCCCGATCCAATAGATCAATGTTTGCCAACAAGAACCAAAGATCGGGAACAGGAGCGGAAAAAGCTCCTGTTCTTTCGAACCACCAAAATCAATTCGACTAAACAAACAGGAAAAGCAGAAATGAAAACGAACGTAGAAATAGAAATTCGCCAAGCTGAAGTTTCTGATGCATTGGCTCTCGCCAAGTTAATCGATATTGCCGGCGAAGGCATTCCTAACTGGCTTTGGAGCAAATCGGTTACTGATGAAAAAAAGCCGCTCGATATAGGGGTTGAACGCGCGTCAAGAGAACAGGGCGGTTTTTCCTATACAAATGCACTTGTTGCCGAGGTTATGGGAGAAATCAAAGGCATGATCCTCAGCTATCCGATTGATTCAGCACCACAAGACAATCCGGAGGATTTGCCTGCGCCGATTGCTCCTTTTGTCGAGCTGGAAAAACACTCAGTCGACACTTGGTATATCAATGCGCTTGCTGTTTTTGCTGGAAACAGAGGGGCAGGAATCGGGTCGAAATTGATGGCAAAAGCAGAGGAATTGGCACGTTTGGACGGTCACAAATCCATGAGCATTCAGGTCTACTCTCAAAACACGGAAGCGGTGAGGCTCTACAAACATCTTGGGTATGATGAAACCGTGCGCGCCAAGGTCTTAGACCATCCCTGCCAGCCCTATTATGATGAAGACGTTCTTTTATTGATCAAGCAGTTGGCCTGATCAAATGGCCCCTCTCAGAATGAGGGGCATGAAAGGCCTTCTTCAGCCAATCCAGAAAGTTTTTGCTCAGCCGATTATAGCATGTGGGATGCGAACTACCCCTTTCGCAGCAAAGGCAGCCTTTGATGTCGCGCAACACAACAGGGTGCTGCTGTGTTGGCGATAAAATGTATGCACAATTTTCTTGCATGTATGCGCTTGTTCGCGAAGTATAGGGTTCCGGTGTAGGAGGCGAAAATGCTCAACAAACGGCTGATGGGGACAATACTTTTGTTCGCCGTCTGTATTGCCAGTCCAGCACTTGCTCATACAGGTGAAGGGTTATCCGGTGGTTTTTTAAGTGGACTAACCCATCCGATTTTTGGCTGGGACCATGTCGTTGCGATGGTGGCTGTGGGCCTTTGGGGTGCAGTCTTGGGGAAACCCTCAGTTTGGATCCTCCCGATTGTGTTTCCATTGGTGATGGCGATCGGTGCGGCACTTGGTATTATCGGAATACCCGTCCCCTATATAGAAACTGGAATTGCACTGTCCGGCATCGTTCTTGGCCTGCTGGTAGCTTTTCTGATCAAGGCCCCAATGATCCTCGCAGCAACACTGGTGGGATTGTTTGCAATATTCCATGGATATGCGCACGGTACTGAATTACCCGAAGCTGTCAGCCCGATCGCCTATGGTGTTGGCTTTGTAATCGCAACGGGCTTGCTGCACGCCGTTGGCATACTGTTTGGCGCTTTGATAAATTCTGGTATTGGCAAAATCATTGTCCGCCTGGGTGGTATTATTATTGCGCTCGTTGGCGCAGCATTCCTTACCGGCTTTGCATGAAGCAGCGCTCATGTTTTAGCAAGGCTACAATCTATATCGTAGCACTTATTGTATTTCTGCCTGCATCGGTGGCTTACGCCCATGTTGGTGCGCCGTTTGAACATGCATACTATGATGTCTTATATGGAATGGAGGTCACGTTAGGGGTTGGCTCCGTACTGCTTTTAATGGCGGCTACCGGACTGTTAATCGCAAATCGCAAAACCGTTTACCTTGTTTTGCCAATCCCTGTCTTGTTCATCGGCGCGATTTTAGGTGCCACGCTAGGAGCCCTGGCCTGGCTGCCAGCTGATATGCCCGCCTACATTGCCACGATCTCGATTGGCTTGCTGGTAGCAGCATCTCCGACTTTGAAAAAATGGCAATTGATGGCTTTGGTAAGCCTTGCGGCGGCAACAATGGCTAACGTTATGTTCATGGGATCTGATTGGCGCCTGATCCCGATATCGGTTTATATGGGCGTCGTTATCGTCTTATTGCTCGGGACAATGACCATTTACATGAGCGTTTGGCTATCCCGTGAGCTGCTTCAATACCCTTGGGTAGATATAGCGTGGCGCGCGATTGCATCCTGGCTTGTTGCTATAGCTGTCATCATGATTGCACTGTCTGTGACAGGAAACACTTGATCAGTTAGGATCTATATTTCTTGTCGCAACAAGCTTACAATTTCAGTCATCAAACTCATGAACTCTACTTCTTTGCCGGGTGACAAGATCTTCAGCGTGACATGGTTTTCAGTAAAGGTCGAAAGTGCCATCTTTCCCTCAGTAACCGCCAGCAGCGCTGAATAACTCGTTGTAAAGATCAAATCTGTTGCCTTGCATTCTTCATAAATCATTTCGCTCTGATTTCCATTTACGCGAAGGCACATTTTTTCGCCATCAACGACCACCAATGCTTCAAACCTTGCGTCAGCAGGGGCAACGCGTCTAGACGCAGCCCCAAGGGTCGTAGCAACAGTGCGCAAGTTGCCCGGCTTTGTGATTTCCTCCTCCGGCTCAAATTGGCTGCCGAACACGGCCAGATCGAAGATAATGTCTGAAGTCTTACGCCCGCAATCTGTAAGGGCATAAACAGATGTGCCATGCCCGCCATCTGTTTTCTCCGCCAGACCATCGCTAACCAGCTTGGCCAGTCTTTCCGTTAAAAGGTTGGCTGCAATTCCGGTTAGACCGCGTTGCAGGTCTGTAAATCGCGCAGGACCGGCGTGCAAATCACGAATGATCAGCAAGGTCCAACGATCGCCTATTCGGTCCAACGCACGGGCAATCGGACAGAGCAATTTGTAGGATCGGTATTTAGCCATCGCAAGCCTCACAAAAATGTTACTTTAAAAAATAAAGTGACTACTTTATTTATGTTAGCAGAATTCAGTCAGGAGCGTACAAATGTCAACCTTACCCAAAATACTCGTCACAAGTGCAGCCGGAAAAACAGGCCTCCAGGTCGCCACGCAATTGCTTGAGAAAAAGTATCCAGTACGAGCATTTGTTCGCCAATGCGATGCAAGGTCCGAATCCCTTGCGAAGTTGGGAGCAGAAATCTTTATGGGGGATCAATACAGTTTGACGGATATGCGCCGTGCGATGAACGGCGTCCAGCGGGCATATCAATGCGCGCCCACCGCTCCAAATGGTCTGCATTTCAATGCAATTTTTACGGTTGCGGCCCATGAGGCGGATCTGGAGCATGTTGTAACCTTAGGCCAGTGGCTTACGGCAGTTGATCATCCTTCCTTGTTCACTCGGGAAACATACCTCTCCGATAGCCTTATTCGATTGTCACCTAAGTTTACGGTTACCTCGGTTAATCCCGGATGGTTTGCAGACAACTATCTGATGGTTCTTCCGATGGCAGCTCACCTTGGTCTTTTTACCATGCCACTGGGACCGGGCGATGAACTAAAAAACGCACCACCATCCAACGAAGATATCGCCAGCGTTGCGGTCCATGCCCTGATCGAACCCAAGATTCATGCGGGTAAATCATACCGACCGACGGGACCGGAGCTGATGTCTCCAAATGATATCGCCTCAGCGATAGGGCGTGCCCTCGGTCGCCGTGTTCGTTACATGAACATATCAGAGAAAATGATGACCAAAGCGCTTAGAGCGCTGCCGCCTTCAAACTATTCAGAGGCGGCGGTATCACAATTGGCAATTTATGCTGAAGAATATCGGCGCGGAAGTTTTGCGGTTAATGCACCAACCCATGATGTGGAACGCATTGGCGAGCGTGCGCCGGAACGCTTTGAAAGCATTGTTCGTCGGGCCGTGAAGACGCAACCAAACCTGCAGACAAATCCATTTAAACAGATTGCTGCGCTGATGAACTTTGCAAAGATCATTCTGACGCCAGCCCTCGATTTAGAAAAGATACAGATGAACCGGGACTACGTGAACATTCCACATCCGAAATTCAGTCAGGATACGGCAGAATGGCTTAACACGCATAGACCATCGGATGCCGCTAACGTTGCTGGATAAAGCGCCCAATACGACTGGGTTCGATATCCGGCAAACCTCAGTGTCAGGCCTAAACAAGAAATTCCCATCAGATCAACTTAAGGAGAAAACCATGAGTGCACTCTTCATTTCCCGCGTCACCGTAAAGGATCCTGCAAAGTTCAAAGACTATCTCAGGTTGTCCAAAGACCTTGCGGCTCAACACGGTGCAGAATTGCTTGCAAGTGGTCAGGGCCCGCGCACCTTGTCCGGTAATTCCTCCACTCATCAACTGGCAGTGGTTGTACGTTTTCCAAGCATGGAAAAATTGGAAGCCTGGCATGATTCTAAAGCATATCAGGCCCTCGTGCCCCTTCGTTTAGAAGCGTCTGATCAGGAAATTACGGTGTATCAAATGACCGGATAGACGGATGGAGTGTGTCACCAAAACAAGGGTACAGTCCATCATCCTTTACAACGTAGGCAAGATTTGCGCGACTTGATCTCGAAACCAAATATGGGACGGATCATGTTGCCTCCTGGAGTGCCAGAGTAAATCTACCTTGAATGTCGCTGTTTCGATCGGTGGTTTAACAATGTCTATTTCGTTTTTGTAAAGCTTGGCCAAACGGCGGGGCAACAGACAAAGGTAGTCGCTCTGCGCGACCAGATGTGGTGCCATCAGGAAACTTGGAAGAGATACAGCCACTTTCCGACGCAATCCCATCTCACCCAAAATTCTATCTGTCATGCCTACGAAGCCGCCACCCTCCGGTGAAACAAGGATATGCTCGGCTGAACAAAACCGTTCCAAAGTCATCTGCTTCCCCGCCAGCGGATGATCCTTGCGAAGGATGACACAGAAACTTTCTTCAATACCGGGCCGCATTTTTGCTTCCTGCAGGTTCATTCCGGTTGCAAAAGCTAGGTCCACGTCATCTGCGACCATTCGTTGCCAAAGGGTTTTCGGCTCAAATGGAAGATAAGCCAGTCGACAATTCGGTGCATGGCTCGCAAGAAGACCGGCAAGCGCAGGCCCCAGAATAGAATGCGCATAATCAGTCGCGACAAGTCTGAACGTTAACCGGGATGTGCTCGGGTCAAAGGTGCGGTTCGACCTGACAAGTGTATCCAGGCTCTGAAGGTGTTTCCTCAAATCTTCCTTTAAGGCCAGCGCACGAGACGTCACTACCAAGTGACGCCCGGATGGGGTTAACAGAGGATCTTTAAACAGGTCACGCAGTCGTCTCAGCTGTGAAGACATTGCAGGTTGGCTAATCCCGAGTTGTTCGGCGGCAGCAGAAACGCTTTGTTTCTCCAGCAGTGCATCCAGTGCCAATAGCAGTCCCAGCTCACGCTGCTTTATATCCATTAATTTCATACCAGAAATAAAAAATGACAATTTTAATTATATCTCATGAAGCCTTACTTTCAAGCCATCAGAAAATGGAGTCTGCAATGAAAATAGGAATCATAGGTGCCGGTGGAATGGCCATGGCGCTGGCCGGAAAGTGGCAAGCCACGCACGAAGTGATGGTTTCAGGTCGAGATACGGAAAAGACAAAATCAACCGCTGAAGCCGCTGGCATAAGGCATGGTACTGCTGAGGAAGCGGCGGCCTTCGGGGAAGTGATCGTTCTCGCAACGCGTTGGCAGGATGTCTTTACGGCCATCGAGAGCGCAGGTGGTCCGGATGCTTTTGCAGGTAAAGTGGTGGTTGATATCAATAATCCAGTCGATATCGAGACGTTTCTCTCTACCCGCGAAGACGGGCGTTCCCTAACCCAAGCAATCGCTGACACCCTACCGGATGCTCGCGTAGGTAAAGCATTTAACATGGCTCAAGTGGCTGTTTGGGCAGACGATGACAAGATGTACGATGGGCGGCAGATGGTTGTGCTCTATACCGCTGATGAAGCGGCCGATGACGTATTTACTGCCTTGATTTCAGACGTGGGTGCAGAACCGCTGCGGCTTGGTGGGAACGCGCATGCCTACCAACTGGAAGCCGCCGCTGCGATTGTCATCAAGTTCCTGTTCGCAGGCCATGACCCGAAAACAATTCTCAACATCATCCAACCGGAAAAAAAGCCGATCAGATAACTTAACCTAGAGGATAAAAAAATGTCAGGAATGCACAAAAAAAGAGTAGCAATAGTCGGAGCTGGTTCTGGTATAGGAAAGGCCATCGCCATAGAAGTTAGCAAGCAGGGCGGTCAACCAATTCTTTCCAGTCGGTCAGTGGAAAAACTGGAAGCAACGGCCAAGGCAATTGGCGGGGCTGAAGTCCTTCCGGTTGACATGACAGACGTTTCGTCAGTCAACGAATGGGCCGACAAACTTCCTGACATTGACCACCTTGTGATCAGTGCTTCAAGCGCAGCACACGGTCGATTTGCTGACCTTGCAGAAGATGCAGTGCGTTCAATGTTTGATGCAAAGTTTTTCGGACCCTATCGCATCGCAAAAGCGGCACTGGGTAAAATCAACGAAGGTGGATCAATAACTTTCTTTAGCGGCGTTCTCTCTCGCCGTCCGGGTTTAAATTGTTCGGGTCTGGGCGCAGTGAATGGAGCAGTGGAAAGTCTATGCTACGGTTTGGCGCTGGAACTTGGACCCAAACTCAGGGTCAATTGTGTATCACCTGGGATGATCAGATCAGATGCTTACGCTGGAATGGACGATCAAGCACGGGAAACGATGTATGAAGCAACAGGAGAATCGCTTCCGGTGGGTCGGGTTGGCACTGTGGAAGAAGCCGCTGCTACAGCACTTTACTTGATGGAAAACACCTACACGACAGGCGTTGTCCTTGATGTAGACGGCGGTCATATGATCAGGCAATACGCGACTCGTTAAGGATTTGTGTGCGGGCAAACAGCCGCGTCACCAATCATGATTTGTATTGCTAAACATCCGGGTGACAGGTAGAGATCGGTTTTCTGATTGATAAAGAGAGCCCGCACACGGGTGCCGCAAGTTCCACAAGGATGTGAGACATGTCTATGATCACCGAACCTGCACGTCAGATAGACGTGATTCATCGCACAGACGTTTTGGTTGTTGGCGCAGGCCCCGGAGGTTTGTCTGCAGCGTTGGCAGCAGCACGCGCCGGAGTTGAGGTGACCCTGGTAGAGCGCTTTGGCTGTTTTGGTGGTAACATCACAACTGTCGGCGTAGAGGGGTTTGCTTGGTATCGCCATGAGCAAACCGTTGAAGCAGGGGGCATCGGACGCGAATTCGAGGAGCGTGCCAAAGCAATGGGGGCAGCAGTGCCGGAAAGCCAGTCCTTAAGCTATGAGTTGGACAGCGAGGGCTTTAAACTGGTTGCCGATAGGTTGGTGGAAGAAGCTGGCATTCATCCTATGCTTCACCGCATGTTTGTTGCGCCAATCCTGGAAGGAGATCGCATAACCGGAATCATCACCGAATCCAAAGCCGGCCGCGAAGCAATTCTGGCAAAGGTCGTGATTGATGGCACAGGGGACGCGGATATTGCGCACCGAGCGGGCGCACCTGTTTCCAAACCGCCACGAGAGGAATTGCAAGCAGCCAGTGTGATGTTTCATCTGGCCGGTGTCGACAAACAAAAATTCATGAAAGATGTGAGAGAAAACCCTCAAACCTATGCTGACTGGTCCAGCGGCGAATGGACGGTAGAGACCGCTGGAAAAGAGGATGAAATGTTCTCACCTTTCTTGAAGCGGCCTTTTGAACAGGCCCGAAAGGCAGGTGTAATTCCATCAGACCTCACTACGATTTCCGGCACTTGGGGTGCGGTGCACGATACAGGCGAAATGACATATATGAACCTGGTTCATCTCTCTGATTGTGATGGAACAGACCCGGCTGATTTAACCCATTTTGAAATTGAAGGACGTCGCCAGGCAATGCTTGCAATTGAAGCGTTACGTCGGTTTGCGCCGGGATGTAAAGGCGTGCGATTGCGTAACTTTGGGATGACGCTTGGTGTGCGCGACACTCGGAAAATTGATGCTGTCTACAACATGACCGAAAATGATGTGCGCAACCAAGGACGGTTTGAAGATAGTGTCGGTATTTATCCTGAGTTCATTGATGGGTATGGAATTTTAATCCTTCCAACAACAGGACGATACATGCAGATTCCGTACCGCTCACTGTTGCCAAAGCAGATCAAAGGCTTGCTTGTCGCTGGCAGGGCTACCGGCGGTGATCGGGTCGCCCATGCAGCAACTCGAAACATGGCATGTTGTGCTGTGTCGGGACAGGGCGCCGGAATTGCAGCTGCCCAGGCCGTCAAATCAAATGCTGAATTGGATGCTTTGGACATCGCAACAATTCAGAAGGAAATAAAGCGGCAAGGGGTGCGTATTCATTAGTACATCGTGCCAGCGATATCAGAGAAACTGCTTGTAGATAGTGGATATTCAGCACTGGAGGCAAAACATGCGTCCAAACTTTGCCGGTTAATCATCTTGTCATGGTAGCGAAGAAAGCCTTAGCTTCTTCACGCATGGGAACAAGAGGATAAGCCGATTATGTATGATCCATTGGCTTCACAAAAAGGCGCAAGACAGGAAGTCCGGTTCTTGCTGAAGCTTATCGTGGTTTTGATTCTTGGTTATTGGATATTGGTTTATCCGTTCACGGATGACTTTGACGTTTCACAAGCACAGTGCCGGGAACTGGGTGAGTTCTGGAAGTCAGACGTTCAGTCAGATTTCAGGTTCAGTGACACTTGGGACTTTCAGAAGTTTGCATGCCCCTCGCGTGAATCTAGTTTTCTCCGTGCGCTGCATTTTATCGCCAAAATGAAAGATACAATGCATGGGCGTGCTGCCGGAAAAACCTACTACGCATGGGCGAAACAGCTTTCGCCTCAGTTTGACAGGCAAATCCTATTTGGGTTGGCAGGCAAAACGCTGTTTGATGCCAGGAGAATTGAGATAAGCCATATCGTCCTTGATCAACACAACTGGGTAAAAACAGCAGGTGTGATTATCCATGAGCTACGTCACCTTGAACAAAGAAAAAACACCCATGTGCCTTGCCGGAGCGACCCTGCGAAAACATGTGATGCGCGGTTGCAAAAGGACATCTCAACCGGGGGTGCCTACAACTACAACATCATGTTTTTCCACCAGGTGCGTACCTCTGAACACACGTCTCGATATGAAAAACGTCTTGCCAAAAAGGAAATGCAAACCCTAATCGATACGCGCTTCAATGTCGTGAACCCGGAACAGTATGAATTTTTTCAACTGGAGGATCGACGCTGATCGCATCTTGTCGTCTTCAAATCGACCGCAATCTCAAATGGCGCTGCGCTACTATTAGGTGCTCTAAACGTACCATGGCTTCTAAAACTGGGAGTTTATTATGTGACTTGAAAAATGAAACGGCCTTATAAAGCATTGCTTTACAAGTCTCAGGACGCCCTGTGTTTACAGGTCGCAAACCCTATGCTTCTTTGCAAGTCTGACAAACGCCGCGCAACTCTATCACGGAGGCCTCAAGCGAAAATCCGATGTCTTCTGCATTGCTGCGCACAGCTTCGATAAGCCGTTCACTCACCATTTCTTGAACGTTTCCACATTTCTCGCAAATTGCGAATAAAACAGATTCTCTCTTCTTTCCTTCACAGGAGGGATGCTGGCAGGCTACAAACGCATTCAGGCTTTCAAGTCGATGAACCAGCCCGAATTCGACGAGTTTATCAAGAGCCCTGTAAACTTGAAGGGGCGCTCTAAACCCGTATTCCCGAAGTTCATCAAGAATAGTATAGGCACTCAGTGGCGTCTTTGACCCGGATAGTGCATTCATTACCAAAGATTGATTTTTGGTAAGGTCGCCGGTCAGATTTTCATGCTTGTTCATCGGCACGTTTCTCCTTATGACTCGCTGCGGGCAAGATTGAAAGTATGAACAGTATCATCGCTGCTACAACGATGCTTGGTCCTGCTGGTGTATCCCATTCGAGTGAGCCGAACAATCCGGCAAACACGGCAACGACACCAATCAAAGCCGATAGAACAGCCATCATTTCAGGCCCGGTTGCAAACCTTCGAGCTGCCGCTGCAGGTATAATCAGTAGGGCAGTAATAAGCAAAACCCCTACAATCTTCATGGAGATAGCAATCACTGCAGCCATCAAAAGCATGAATATGATATTGGCTCGTTCAGGATTCATGCCCTCTGCCTGGGCGAGTTCAACGTTTACCGTACCGGCAAAAAGAGACCGCCATATGACGGTCAGGACTGTTAGAACACAAAATCCTCCGCCCCAGATGATCGCAACATCAGTTGGCGTAACAGCCAAGATATCGCCGAAGAGAAATCCCATTAGGTCAACGCGAACCCAGGTCATAAATGCAAGCGCAACAAGGCCGACTGCCAACGCGGAGTGGGCTAGCAATCCGAGCAGAGAATCCGAGGAAAGCGTGCCACTGCGTTGTAACACTAACAATGCGAGTGAAACGAAAACGGAGATAACAAAAACGGCAAGGGTAATGTTTATCTCAAACAGCAAAGCAAGGGCAACACCAAGAAGCGCTGCATGAGACAAGGTATCTCCAAAATAAGCCAGCCGTCGCCAAATGATAAAGCACCCCAGCGGACCTGTTACCAGGGCAACACCAGTTCCTGCAACCAGGGCGCGTGTGAAAAAGTCGTCTAACATTATCTGCTTTCAGCTCCAGTTCCATTAGACTGCGACGCATGTGGATCGGTGTCTTGTGCATCTTCAGGATGACCGTGATCCCCGGGGTTGCCATCCTGGTATCTGACACGCCCATCGGGCAGATGTTCATGGTCATGCTTGTGTTCATATATGGCGAGCCCAGCGGCAGCCCTGACACCAAACAATGCTTTATATTCCGAACTGGACGCGACATTGAGGGGTGTCCCAGAACAGCAAACATGGCCGTTCAGGCATATGACCCGGTCTGTCGCAGCCATCACCACATGCAAATCGTGAGATATTAACAAAACACCACAATTCAGCTCGTCACGAATATCCTTGATAAGGTCATAAAGTGCGATCTCACCGTTAAAGTCCACGCCTTGGACAGGCTCATCAAGGACCAAAAGATCAGGCTTGGAGGCAATGGCCCTGGCGAGTAGCACGCGTTGAAACTCGCCGCCGGAAAGTGTTCTGACTTCAGACTTTGCAAGATGCGTTGTCCCCGTGGCTGTCATGGCATTCTTGGCTTCAGTCTCTGTGATCTTGCAGGTAAGGCCCATAAACCGGCGAACGGTGAGGGGTAAGGTCCAGTCAATTGAGAGTTTTTGTGGTACATAGCCAATGCGCAGATTTTTGTTTTGAAGCGCGGTGCCTTCATCGGGTTTAAGGACACCTAAAGCCATTTTTGCGGTTGTGGATTTTCCTGAGCCGTTCGGACCAATCAAGGTTACGATTTCTCCACGCTCGACGGTCATCGTCACGCCGCGCACCAACCACCGGTTCGCGCGAAACATCCCAGCATTGTTAAGTGCGACCAGAGATTTGACTTGTTGCAGCATGTCTTGCTCGGAGTATTCAAAGAGTGTCCGATATTCAGTATTGATATTGCTTATGGCACACGTTATACCATAACGCAATTACGTAGCGGTCGGACGTCACGTATACTATCTACTTTCTTCGGAGTTTTAAATGCGTTTGGTGAAATCTCTCCTCCTTGCTTCAACCCTTCTTTCCACGTCAACACTCGTAGCGAACGCCGAGATAAAGGTCGTGGCCTCGATCAAGCCGGTTCATTCACTGGTATCAGCAGTAATGGAAGGGGTGGGCACGCCGGATTTGATCGTAGAAGGCGCAGCATCGCCTCATACTTACGCCCTGAAACCCTCGCAAGCAGTCAAACTCGAAAACGCAGATGTGGTCTTCTGGATTGGTCATGAAATTGAGTCTTTCCTGGAAAAACCACTGGAAGCAATTGCAACAAAAGCCAAAGCTGTTGAACTGATAGATGCCCATGATCTGGTCAAGCTCGAGTTTCGGGAGGGTGGCGCGTTCCGTGAACATGATCATGGTCATGGAGAAGAACATGCTGATCATGATGACCATGACCACGAGGTAAAGGCTGAGAAAGATCACGACCACGACCATGACCACGAGGTAAAGGCTGAGAAAGATCACGACCACGATCATGACCACGAGGTAAAGGCTGAGAAAGATCACGACCACGATCATGACCACGAGGTAAAGGCCGAGAAAGATCACGACCATTCAGAACATGCGGGTCATGAAGGCCACGATCATGGTGAGTTTGACTCACATGTTTGGCTCGATCCAATCAATGCAAAAGCATTGGTGCATGAAATTGAAGAAACGCTTGCTAAGGCAGACCCGGCAAACGCTGACAAATATGAAGCCAATGCCGATGCTGTCATGAAAAGACTGGATGGCTTGGTTACGGAGCTTTCCGCAAGTCTTGAACCTGTGAAAGGTAAGGGTTTCATCGTCTTTCACGATGCCTATCAGTATTTTGAAAATAGGTTCGGATTGACAGCGTCGGGCTCAATTACAATTTCTCCGGAAGTACAACCAGGCGCAGAGCGGATCAGTGAACTGCAAGACAAAGTTAAAGAGTTGAAAGCAACGTGTGTGTTTTCTGAACCCCAGTTTGAACCGAAACTGGTTGCAACGGTTACCGAGGGAACACAAGCAAAAACAGGTGTGCTTGATCCTTTGGGAACGTCGATCGAAGATGGACCGGAGCTCTATTTTACGCTTCTTAGTGACATGGCAGATTCATTTAGAACCTGTCTCTCGGAAGCCAGTTAAAAGGCGCAACAAATCAGCGGGTAGACAACCATGCCCGCTTTTTCCAGAAACTAAAATGTAATGTAATAACATACAATTTGTCTCTTGGAGTTTCCTCCGAGCGAGCTTTGGCGGCAAGACAGAGGCTATGAACTAAAAAGGGCGAGTAAGAATGACATATGTGCGAGAGACCATAGAAAACGCTGCAGTGGGTGTTGCTGTTTTGAGCGATCCGCAGGCATTTGGTTTGTTCACAAAACAAGGGATTGCTGCTGCTATCTGGCAAAGAGAAGTACCCGAAGATTTTCAAACCTGGATTGATAAACTACCCGTTACAAATCTGCCCGCCGCACGGGTGACCACGAGAATAGATGTCTTGCGGGATACGATAGAGTCAATCTTCGCCGATGCAGAAATTGCCCAAACGGTTCAAGGTAAGTATCTCATCGATGACACGGTTATGCTTGCACAAAACTTTTCAACATTGATGGGTGTTCAGCAGTTGCGGCTCAGGTTCGATGTTATTGAAAATGATGCCTGTCGAAAATTTCATATTGATGCGGTTAGCGCTCGGTTGATTTGTACCTATCGTGGCACGGGCACCCAATACGGAATTTCGACAGATGGTAGTGAACCGAAACGAATTTTCTCGGTTCCGACCGGTGCTCCCATGGTGTTACGTGGAACCAAATGGCCCGAACCGCCCGCCTCTGGGCTGCTGCATCGTTCTCCACCAATTGAGGGAACCGGCATGACCCGTCTTGTTTTCGTTGTCGACTCGATCGCTGATGATTTTGATGACGCTTTTGATGTTCGTCGGATTTAACGCGCTCAAAATACGACAAAGAAAACCAATTGGTACTCTCTCTCGCGGAACCTTCCTCATCGTCGGTTGAGATTAATGTGACGTGACAAACCCCGTCCCCGGCTTATATTGCTTACCGTAAGCAGAGACAGACAAGAACATGAACCGGAAGAACCGGATGGGGAGGGAGAATGCTGGGTAAAGCACTAAAATACGGTGCAGGGCTTTTGATAGTACTGGTCGTGGTCGCTATGGGTTACTTAGTCATTGCACCACCTGACCTATTGCGAGTGGCGACAAATTACTCTGCTAAAATTGTCTGTTCCAATGTGTTTATTGCCGGCCGTGATGCAAACGACGTTTTAACCGTTGACGTACAAGCGCCCGGTCATCCTCTCCTCAAATACATTACGATTGATGTTGATCTTGAGGCGGAAACAGTCTCGGCAAATTTGTTTAATTTTGTAGCGCCCGCATTGGCACAACATCGAGCGGGTCTGGGGTGCACCAACCTTCACCAATCAGAACTAAGCAACACTACGCTCTCCCCAACTGACACGCAGGTTTCTGAAAATACCCTGTGGCCAGCGGGCAGTGCTGTGAACTTGTCTCAAGATAAGACGCTTCAGGATGTCACAACTGATAAAGATTTACTTGGAGAGGGTTTTCGCGCGCTGGTTGTGGTCAAAGAGGGTCGCATGATCACTGAGCACTATGCAGAAGGGTTTGACAAAAATACCCCACTACTAGGATGGTCAATGACCAAGACGGTAACGGCTGGCATTATCGGTACGTTGGTCAAGTCGGGGAAAATGGACCTGAAGGACGGACTTACCGTCAGTTACCCGGCTTGGGATTTAGATGAGCGCAAAGAGATAACCGTTGAGTCCATGCTTGGCATGTCGAGTGGTCTATCGTGGAACGAGGCCTATGGCGATGTTTCTGATGTCACTCGTATGCTTTTTCTGAACGATGATATGGCTGGATTTGCTTCTGATTTTGTCGCCGTATCCGATCCGGGCGCAACCTTTGTGTATTCATCCGGAACCTCCACAATGTTGGCCCGTGCCTGGCAGGATCGCTTGGGCGACGACAGTCTTCAATATCCGCAAGAGAGCCTTTTCAAGCCGCTCGGCATGACATCCGCTGTAATGGAAACCGATGCGAACGATACATTTGTAGGCTCCAGCTATATGTATGCAACGGCTAGAGATTGGGCGAGATTTGGACAATTTCTTCTTCAAAAGGGGGTATGGGAAGGCCAGCAACTCCTTCCGGTCGGGTATACGGACTGGATGTTCGAACCCCTTGCGTCCTCCCCGGATCAGTATACGAAAGGGCACATGTGGCGCAGGGCGCCGGGTGGACAACCCGCCTTTGAAGACATCGTATGGATGAGCGGACACGATGGCCAATCGATCGCTGTTATTCCGTCCCGCAACATGGTCATTGTTCGTCTTGGCTTAACACCATCGAAGCTTGGTTATTCGTCCCTTCCTTTGGCAAAAGCAGTGATTGCGGCGGCCAACCCATGACACAATGAGACTGTTCGAACCGTTGATCACCGGAGCGTCGCCAAGCGGGGAGCAACTATGAGGTTGAAGTATTAGAGCTCACTGAGGGTCTTAAGCGTAATATTGGGTACATCCTCCAAAATCTTGTAATCGACTGATTTCAGATACTCTTTGAAGCCAATTGAGTCGAGATACATCCCATAATCCGGTCCAAATTGCTTAAGGTAGTCTGTCAAATTTTCCGGATCATACTCTTGATCCATCCGATCATAATTCATCGGGATTGCCGTCAGTCGCACCAAAGTAGAGGGGTGCAGCGTTAGATTTGCCCGTTCCGGATATCCAGTCATACTCCGAGTGCCTTTGCGATATCGAAACCGGATTGCATCAGAGATCTTGTACAAATTGGTATAGGTCTCTCCCAATGTGTCCAGCGGATAGGGCCTATAGTAACCAAGGAAGGCGTCATCCACATCCAGCCCTGCTTCTTTCGCAGCGTCCACAATCCAGTGAAGCGCTGAATTCGCCATGCCGTCATTTCCATAGCTGCCACCAACATTTCCATGCGCACCGGCAAACCAATTTTGAACCAGGGTCTGACCGTCATGATATTCGGTCCAGATTTCAGGCCTGAAATCAAAACGAACTTCATCAATCGCCACTGCATGATAAGCCGTTTCTACAATTTCTGGCAGCAGCGGTCGTACATGAAAAGATCGCTTTTCCTCCGAGGTTGAGTCGATTGCCTTGAACCGTGAGCCCAAAGCCATGACTGTATCCCAAACGCCGAGAAACTTTATTTTCAATGGCAGCAGACGTTCAAACGGTTCATCGCCCCGGCGTTCACTTCTCACAGAGGCGGGGTCACCCATTCCTTGGGTTTTCAGATATTCTTGGAAGAATAGCGGAATATAGTAAGCATCTTTTTTCGGCGGCAAACCGGTCATCCAATCCAGAAACTGGCACAAGCCCCGAGATTGGGCGGCCCCTCGACTGAAACCAAAGACAAAGACTTCATCCCCTTTCTCGTAGTTCATGGAAAGAAAATTTACCGCCTGCTCGATGTTCGCTTCAAATCCTGCGCCCCAGGCACCACCCAGTTTGCTGTCAAAGAAGTTTAACAGTTTGTTTGAAACACCTGGATACAATCCCAACGCACCAACCCCGGAGTCGTAATAAGTCAGCTGCGTTGTTTTCTTTTTACCCATGGGAAGAATGGCGCGAGAGAGTTTTAAGACATTGGTTGGTTTCAGTACGGTTGTTTTGTCATCACGCTCAACGGGTTGAAACGTGCTGTTCCACGTACCATCAAGGCACAATATGATTCGTTTACTCACTCTGTTTCCCTTTCATTCCGTCGATTTCTTTCCCGTGCATCCTAAAGGTCCAGATCAATATAGGTCTCATCGCTGGAAGGATACTTGAGCATTGTCTGGCGGTTACAGATTTTTAGAACTTTTTTTAACGCAGCTGGGTTTTTGTGTTTCTTGAATTCCTTGTGCTCGTTGAGTTCTTCAGGTCCGTAGGTCATGTAGATGTCGTAATCCATCTTCGGTCTGGCTTCGAACAACATCTTCAAGGTTGCGGGTTCGGGATTGCCATGCTTGCCATCACCGCAGACTACATAGTGACGGGCGCGAACGCGTTTGAAAAACTCCGGACTGGCATTTCTAATGCTGCCATGATGTGCAAGTTTGATAACATCAAATGTCACCGTCTTGCCAGCCTTGAGCTTCCCGGCCTTCTCAAGCCATTTGACAATCATATCCCCGCGCGCATCGCCCGTCAGAAGAATGGATTTGTTTCCACCCTTAACGATACAAACCAAGCTGGCCAGGTTAGAAACAGATCGATCCAAACCTTTTGCTGCACCGGCAAGGTCAGCTTCTTTCTTTAAGATTTTTTTGAGCTGCTTTTTCCATTCCTTCTGAAGTTTTTTGATTTCTGTGTCGGTTGGCCCGATCAGTTCGATGCTGATGTTACCTGCTTGCCAGATACTTTTGATGTTTTCCACGATTGCAAGACGATCATGGAAATGCCGGTTGATCTCAACATTGAGCGCCTTCAAGTCGAGGCGCAATTGCCGTCCTTGCGCTACACTTGAGAGGACCATCTGTGAATCGTGCGTGTTAATCCCAGGAAGGTCTACCTCATCAAAAATACCTGCAACTGACGCCGCTTCAGACCGCACTTCGCTTGCGGTTCCGACATTGGCAGACTTGGCGATGACATCTGCAAAGCTGTTATGCCAGGCAGATTTGATTTTCACGATAGGATCGCGCTCTTCCTCTTTTGCTTCCAGCAATTCGTCCGTTAAATCTAAAATCCCGTCGATATGATCCGCATCGATATGACTTACCATCATCAAGTCAAGGATGGGGGGTTCTCCATTTTCGTCTTCCAGATCGGCCAGTTGGTCACGCAAGAAACGATTGTATACGCCCGATGGCCCACCATCGATTAAAATCTTTGCCCCCTTTCCGATCAATAAAAGGGAATCACCATGTTTCGCCTTAATGATCCTGAGTTTAAGGTCCGACATGATCTTACCCTCTATACCGATTGAAGGGCGCGTAAAATATCAACCAGCCCATTGCCCTGAAAGTATCGTTCACGTTGAAGATCCGTCGCCGTATTACACAGTATCGTCTTGATGCGTTCCGGCTGCCCGATAAGCTCGGAGTGTCGAGCCATCAAAAGAGCTGCTGCCCCACTGACATGGGGTGCCGCCATGCTGGTTCCGTCTTTGAATTCTGCTCTTCCGTTTGGCGTTGGACCTTTAATCTTTTCTCCCGGTGCAACCAAATCTGGTTTTAATCTGCCATCACCGGTCGGTCCGCGACTGGAAAAGTAGCTGACGCCATATTCATGCGGACGTTTGCGATGCGTCGCGCCAACTGTAATAACGCCATCTGCATTCCCCGGGTCCGTAATGGAAACCGATTTGTAGCTGTCTTTGCTCGTGATTTCATCAACCGCTTGCATGTCGAAACCACGGTTTCCAGCAGCCGCAACAATCACCATGCCCAAAGCAGCAGATTCGTTGCATTCCTCGCAAATCGGCGTTTGACCACATGCAAACCGTCGCACTTCATGGATAAGTGACAGGCTGAGATTTGCCCCGTGCACCGCCATTGTTCCTGCGCGGGAATTCATCCAACGCAAATACTGTATGGCAGCCAGCAATTCAAACTCATCGGTCAAACCGTCTTCACGGAAAACCCTGACGTCAATGAGGTTTATATCCGGACACACACCTTGCATTCGCCTGGTGCGCTGAGACAAAGGCAGGATACTCTCCTGCTTATAGTCTTCAATCCAGTCAGCGCCTAAAATGCCTGCAACATGGGTCCCGTGATCGTTTGAGGGGACTTCTGGATTATGATCAACAATAGCGTCTTCCAAATCCTGCCAATTTATGTCTTTGCCTTCCTTAATCCGGTTGCGCATGCTCTCCAGCATTTCTTCGGCTTTGAACGCCAGACGTGCTTTTTCTTTTTCGGGATCCTGAGTTTCATCTCTTTCGAGACGCCGCGCAATTTCAAGTTTGACCCGCTCTTTTTTCTCTTTTGTTATCCTGTCTTGCTCTTGTTCTTCTATCTCAAAATCAAGCAATTCTCGAAGCCGAGTGAAATCCAAAGTTTTGGTTACCCTGGATTCGGTAAGGTGACTTAACTTCAATGTCTTTGAATTTTTTCCATTTTCTTTCTGGATACGCCGGCGCGCTCTGTTTTCCGCTTCCGGACTTACCAGTTTGAATGCCGGGTGATTTCGGTCTATGCCGCTATCAAGGATCGCCCAAGTGATGTTTTCGCATGAAATATCAAACAAACGGATCGCTGCATCTGCTTTCACCGTGAGGCTTGATTTGTTAACCGCAAGTTTAACAGGTCTGTTCTTGGTAATGCGCCAGATCAGCCTTTCGTCAGGATAATTGTTCCCGTCACTCCATGCTTCAAAAATGTTCAGGAACGATTGAACAATGCCCCGGCGGGTGCTGATCGCATCATTCCTCGAAACATAGTCTTGATCGGTAAGTGCCTTGATACGCCCATCGGGCGTTGTTGTCGTGATTAAGTCTGGATCGTCCAGAAGGCGCTGCCGCCATGAGAACTCCCTGAGCAGTCTGGAGCTTAGGTCATTCTTACGCGCAAGGAACCTTTTTTTATCCTTTTTGTCTTTGAAACAATCACCAATCAATCCAGCAATGCGCACCAACCAGGATAAATCCGGTGGTATCGCTCTGATATAAGCAACCCGCTCTTCTGTCTTATCGAGGCCACTGGCCATTTTCTCCGGGCGATCGGTCAGTTCATCATCTTCCCCTTCCGGGCTGACATCGGGAAAGATATCCTGACGCATGACCATGAGGGCATCGACAAGATCGTTCTCACGGTCTTTTCCAGGCTGAGGAAAGGGTTTCCAGTCTGCACATTGCGCTGAATCGTGATGATCTTGTTCCATGCGTGCAAGGCGATCATTCTCCTCAAGTTTTCTCAAGCAATCATAGGTTTGATGCCACCATGGCGTCAGCGGCAAAACAACACGCATCAACTCATCAAAGTAGAGTTTAACGGCGATTTGACCGGGGATATAGGAAATCCGGGGACGCTCCCGTTTGTTCTTGGTATCTCTTTTTTTCCGAAGCGCGTTCAACATTTTGCGCAGTCGATATGCTGCTTGACCGGTCCCGCCGTTCTGAGTCGTCGTGAGGATGAGCTCATGTTGAATGTGAGGTTCAGCCGCGTAGGCAAGCCATACATTTGGAAGAATAGGGCTATCCTGTGTGTAGCGAAGCCCGCCAGGCGTTTCGAAGAGAAGTGTATTGGCGAACGCGATCCTGTCTTTCGAATTCTTTTCCAAGGGGAAATGCCTTTATATTTGGGATTTCCAAGATCCTGAATGTATGCCCCTTCATTGTTATTTATAAAATCGAATTTTCTATTTATCAATATCGGAATAAATATAATCTGAGTTCTAAAACTGTAATTTTGATTTTCTATTCACATCTTGAATATTTTATCAAAGGCTTAGAGAGCAAAAAGATGAACACTGATTTCATGCATGCTGGATGTACAGCAAGTCGGTACGTCCAGCATCCTTAACCCCAAAGGATCTTTTCGTTTTACGCCGTTAGCATGCTGATAGCATTGTGAAGCGTGGCACCTGCTGTGCTGGAAGCGTCCACCACGTGCCAGCCATCCGGCAAGTGTTGATCAACATCGTGAAACCGTTCTTGTTGACCAAGTACAACCGTTGAATCTGCGTCAGAAGCGTCGTTTCTACGTTTTTGAACGCGTTCTACCAGGACAGGAAGCGGTGCCGTCAGCCATAAACCATAAAACGGAACCTTCATAGCGAGCGCAACATCTGCTGCTGTGACCTGCTCCTCCATGCCTGCAAAGACACCATCCAAAATAACTGGCTGTCCCTGTTGCAAAGCAATACGGGCTTTCTCAAAGAGCCTGGCATAGACGTCAGCGCTAACGGCTTTTGTGTAAGCATCAGATGGGAGTTGCGCGTACTCATCAACGCCAAACATGGCCTTTCGTTCAAGATCGGACCGCAAGACCAACGCCCCGAGATTCCCTGGAATCTTGGGAGCAAGCTCGGCTGCAAGGGTCGATTTGCCTGTTCCAGACAATCCGCCAACTGCAAGCAGTTGCGGGCTTTGTTGCTGCAGATATTCGCAGGCATGTTGCAAATATTCACTTGCTGCAGGTTCATCCTGAGTGTTGTGCTGGTCATCTGTCGCCACACGCTGCGCCTCTACCATTGAGCGAACAGCAGCGCGAAGCGACACAAACAGTGGAAGCACTTCAAAACCGTGGGTTTCAATCAACGACCACCCTCGCAGGCAATACCGATTGAGTACGTGATTGGCTTGCGCCTTTAATCCATTGTGCAACAGATCCATAAGCAGAAACGCCAGATCATACAACACATCAATCTCAGCCAAGCGTTCATCAAATTCCAGGGCATCAACCGGGACAGGTTCTCCGTCCAGTAAGATAAGATTTGCAAGATGCATATCGCCATGACACCGTCGCACCAATCCCTCATGAAAACGGGTTTCAAGTTTTGATCTCAACAGCCCGTGGGAATGGTTGGCCGATGTTGCAAACTGATCGGTCAGTGGTTTGGGCAGGCCCAGGTGTGGTTCCTGCAACCGATCACTAACACTTCTGACGATGTCTCCAAAACGTTCTCTGCCTTCACCCGGAAAGATTGGCGTAAGATCACCATGAACCTGCGCAATCTTTTCGCCAAGCAAATTGGCAAGACTTAAACTAAAATCGCCTTTTCGTGCGACATTCACAAGCACATCCGCTTCTGGGTATCGCCGCATCAAAACGGCCCACTCGACCACTTCACCAGGACCATTCAATGCCAGCCTCCCATCATCATCCTGTGTGATCCTCACAGCCT
>JBCCXO010000047.1:0-29177 GCA_039191645.1 Pseudomonadota bacterium
CGGAGATATGCTTACAAGAATTCGAAACGGTCTGATGCGGAACAAGTCAAAAGTGTCCAGCCCGGCATCGAAACTACGCGCCAATGTGTGTGAAGTTTTGAAATCTGAAGGCTATATTCGTGACTACGCTACTGTTGACTATGACAACGGTAAGTCGGAAATCGAAATCGAGCTGAAATACTATGAAGGTGCTCCCGTTATCCGCGAAATTTCTCGCGTATCGCGTCCTGGCCTTCGGGTGTACTCTTCGGTCAAATCAATCCCAACAGTGGCGAACGGTTTGGGCATCAACATTCTTTCCACTCCAAAAGGAGTGATGGCTGACCATAAGGCTCAGGAAGAAAACGTTGGTGGCGAAATTCTCTGCCGCGTATTTTAATGGAACATGGTGAAACAAGATGTCTCGCATAGGTAAAAAACCGGTTGCAATTCCAGAAGGGGTTACTGCAACAGTTGAGGGCCAGACGGTCACCGCAAAAGGTCCGAAAGGGGAGCTTCAGTTTGTCGTGAACAAAGAGGTCCTCGTTAAAATGGATGAGGGACAGATCACAGTTGACCCTCGTGACCAGTCAAAAGATGCCCGCTCCAAGTGGGGAATGTCACGGACAATGGTCTCAAACATTTTCGAAGGCGTGAAAAACGGTTTCGAGAAAAAGTTGGAGATAAACGGCGTAGGATATCGCGCAGCGATGCAGGGCAAAAATGTTCAGTTGTCACTCGGTTTCTCTCATGAGGTTGTTTATGAGGTGCCGGAAGGCGTAACAGTCGCTTGCCCAAAACCAACCGAAATCGTTGTGTCTGGGATCGACAAGCAAAAAGTCGGGCAGGTCGCTGCCGAACTTCGCAGCTATAGGCCGCCTGAACCTTACAAAGGTAAGGGCGTTAAGTATGCAGACGAAACGATTTTCCGTAAGGAAGGTAAGAAGAAGTAAGATGGGAAACAAACTTACAACAGAGCAACGCCGCGCGGCGAAAGTACGCCGCCAGGTCAAAAAAGTTGCTAATGGCCGTCCACGTCTTAGCGTTTACCGGTCATCGCAAAACATTTATGCCCAGGTCATTGATGATCTAAAAGGGCATACGCTCGCGTCCGCATCTACCTTGGATAAAGACTTCAAGGGAAAGAAAGGTGGAGATGCCGCTGCTGCTGCCGAAGTTGGTAAACTGGTTGCAGAACGTGCTTCAAAAGCGGGTGTGAAAGAAGTTGTATTCGATCGCGGTGCATACCTTTATCATGGTCGGGTCAAAGCGCTTGCAGATGCCGCACGTGAAGGCGGATTGCAGTTCTAACTTTTAAGATAGTGCTACCGGAAAAGAACAAGGAATTAGGATAATGGCACAAAGAGAAAACAATCGCGGAAGAGATCGCGAAGAACGCGAAAGCGAATTTGTAGATAAACTCGTTCACATCAATCGCGTGGCAAAAGTTGTTAAAGGCGGCCGGCGCTTTGGTTTCGCAGCCCTTGTGGTCGTAGGGGACCAAAAAGGTCGTGTGGGCTTTGGACACGGCAAAGCACGTGAGGTGCCTGAAGCCATCAGAAAAGCGACGGACTCAGCGAAGAGAGACATGATTTTCGTTCCGCTGCGCTCTGGTCGCACATTGCATCACGACGTTAAGGGACGCCACGGCGCAGGCAAAGTGTTGCTGCGCGCAGCACCTCCGGGAACAGGTATCATCGCCGGCGGTCCAATGCGTGCGGTATTTGAAACGCTGGGCGTGCAGGATATTGTGGCGAAATCACTCGGTTCTTCAAATGCTTACAACATGGTACGCGCAACATTCGACGCGCTTAAGAACCAAATGCATCCAAAAGACATTGCAGCACAGCGTGGCATCAAATATTCGACGCTCCAAGAGCGTCGTCGTGACCTAATCGGCGCTGACGATTGAGGATTGGACTAATGGCTGACAAAAAGACAATCACAATACAACAAACCGGTAGTCCGTTACGCCGTCCGGCGGATCAAAGGGCTACCTTGGTTGGGCTTGGATTAAATAAAATCAACCGTCGCTCAACACTGGAAGATACACCTGCTGTTCGCGGTATGATCCGCAAGGTTCGGCATATGGTCCGTATCGTTGAAGAAAACGCTTGAGTGTTCAGGAGTTGGGAACATGAAACTGAATGAAATCAATGACAACAGTGGCGCGATGAAGTCACGCAGACGCGTGGGCCGCGGCATTGGATCAAGCAAAGGCAAAACCGGTGGGCGTGGCGTTAAAGGTCAGAAATCCCGTTCCGGTGTTGCGATTAAAGGCTTTGAGGGCGGTCAAATGCCAATCTATCGCAGATTGCCAAAACGCGGTTTCTCGAATGCTATGTTTGCGAAAAATTACAAAACGGTCTCGTTGGGCCGTTTGCAAGCGGCGGTTGACGCCAAAAAATTGGATGCAAAAGCAACCGTAACGGTTGAAACATTAGTCGCAGCTGGCGTTCTACGCCGTGCCGGTGATGGTGTGCGGGTGTTGTCTGATGGTGAGCTTACAACAAAGTTGACGCTTGAAGTTGCAGGCGCTTCAAAAAATGCCATAGAAAAGATTGAAAAAGCAGGGGGTAAGATTACTATCCTTGCCAAACCAGCAGCTTCTGAGGCGAAGGCTGAGGAAGACGCGTAAATTTGATCTCGAGAATAGGGTTTCGGGGTCGCAATTAGCACTCGAAACCCTTATGTTTCGGCGATAGCTGAAAAAACATAGCAAATCTCAGGGTCAAAGGAGAAAGACATGGCATCGGCCGCCGAACAACTTGCTGCCAATCTAAATTTTTCATCCTTTGCTAAAGCGGAAGAATTGAAAAAGCGCCTTTGGTTTACCTTAGGCGCGCTCATCGTTTATCGACTTGGGACTTATATACCGCTTCCTGGTATCAACTTCGCAGCCTATGCGCAGGCATTTGAGCAGCAAAGCCAGGGTGCAGTTGGCCTGTTAAACGTCTTCAATGGTGGCGCAGTTGAGCGTCTGGCGATCTTTGCCCTGGGCATCATGCCGTATATTTCGGCTTCAATCATCATGCAATTGATGACGTCGGTTGTGCCAAGCCTGGAACAGCTGAAAAAAGAAGGCGAACAGGGCCGCAAGATCATCAACCAATATACGCGGTATGGCACGGTTTTATTGGGTACCCTCCAAGCCTACGGGATTGCCGTAGGGCTTGAATCCAGCCCTGGAATTGTTGAGGATCCGGGCTGGTTTTTCCGCCTCTCTACTGTGCTTACTCTGGTCGGTGGCACAATGTTCTTAATGTGGTTGGGTGAGCAGGTTACCGCTCGCGGCATCGGTAATGGTATATCCCTCATCATCTTTGCTGGCATTGTTGCTGCTATGCCGTCAGCCATTGCGCAATTGCTGGAACAGGGCAGGCAGGGCATCATTTCAACCCCGACCTTGCTTCTAGTGCTGGTCGTGGCGATCGCGCTTGTGTTCCTGATTGTGTTTGTAGAGCGTGCGCAACGCAGGCTTTTAATCCAGTACCCAAAAAGGCAAGTCGGGAACCGGATGTTCCAGGGCGATTCATCTCATCTGCCCCTGAAGCTGAACACTGCCGGGGTTATTCCCGCCATCTTTGCTTCCTCTCTCCTGTTGCTTCCGCTCACTGCGGCAGGCTTCTCCGGCACTCAAAACCTGCCGGACTGGCTGACACTCGTCACCAGTACGCTAGGGCGTGGGCAACCGCTTTATCTGATCACTTACGGTGGATTGATCGCATTCTTTGCATTTTTCTACACCGCGATTGTGTTTAACCCAAAAGATACTGCTGAAAACCTCAAGAACCAGGGGGGCTTTATTCCAGGCGTGCGCCCCGGTGAGAGAACTGCCGAGCATATTGATTTTGTTCTTACCCGTATCACGGTCGTCGGCGCCATTTACCTGGTCTTTGTTTGCCTCGTACCGGAGGTGTTTATGAGTAACGCTGGCATTTCCGCATTTTTGGGCGGTACATCCTTGCTCATCATGGTGAGCGTAACAATGGATACGGTAGCCCAAATTCAGGGGCATTTGTTGGCGCACCAATATGAGGGGCTTGTCAAAAAATCAAATCTGAGAAGCGGCAAGCGGAGAAGGGGAAAACAACGTTGAGACTGATACTGTTAGGGCCGCCGGGAGCCGGCAAGGGGACACAAGCCAAGTTCATTGTTGAGAACTATGGTATCCCTCAACTTTCAACGGGAGATATGCTTCGCGAAGCTGTAGCTGCTGAAACCGAGATCGGCTTGCGTGCTAAAGCCGTGATGGATGCCGGGGAACTTGTATCAGACGAGATTGTCAACGGCATTGTTTCTGAACGTATCAGTGCCGATGATTGCAAACCGGGCTTTATTTTGGATGGATATCCGCGCACACTTGCACAAGCAGATGCCGTTGAAGAAATGTTGGCATCAAAAGGCCTTGAATTGAATTGTGTTGTTGAACTCGTCGTTGACGACAAAGCCCTTGTTAATCGTATTGTGAAACGCGCTGAAGAGGCCGCCGCCGCCGGACAGCCCGTGCGCAAAGATGATAACCCTGAAGTTTTTGATGAACGCCTTCGCGAGTACTACAAGAAAACCGCACCTTTAATCGGGTACTATCACGCCAAACAAAAGTTAAGGCAGGTAGACGGCATGGGTACGATTGAGGGCATAAAAGGATTGATTGATGAAATTCTACAATCCGCGTGAACGTTTTGTATTTACAAATCGCTTTTTGCAGCTTGACGCGGAGCGGATTTCCGATTATTCGATTTGAATAGCCAATAGCTAGGTCAGTTCGGAGTGGTTATTTTGAACCCTCTGATGCTGGCCTTTGGTCTGTTTGGAAATAGTAAATGTCCGCAAGGGCCGGCCTCCACCGGACGCGGAACACAAACGAAATGGAGAAAAGAGTATGGCCCGTATCGCTGGCGTAAACATTCCTACCGGCAAGAGAGTTGTTATTGCATTGCAATATATACATGGCATTGGTCCAAAGATTGCTGGGGACATCGTCGAAAAAACAAATATTGATTCTGCGCGCAGAGTTCACGAACTTACGGACGCGGAAGTCCTCCAAATTCGCGAAGTGATTGACCGTGATTATCTCGTTGAGGGCGATCTTCGTCGCGAAACATCAATGAATATTAAGCGCTTGATGGATTTAGGCTGTTATCGTGGCCTGAGACATCGTCGTGGCCTTCCGGTTCGCGGACAACGCACAAGTACCAACGCCCGCACGCGTAAAGGCCCGGCAAAAGCAATCGCTGGTAAGAAGAAATAACGTTTCCGGGAAACCGGACACACAATTTGGGTTTTGGCTTTCAAAACCCGGTGGAGCCGCTGGCATTACGGCGGTGTTGAGATCGAAGAAAGGTAGTTAAATGGCAAAAGAAGCCGGACGTGTTCGTCGTCGCGAGCGTAAGAATATTACATCAGGCATGGCCCATGTGAATTCTACATTCAATAACACTATGGTTACCATCACAGATGCGCAAGGAAATGCGATTTCCTGGTCCTCTGCAGGTTCACAAGGGTTCAAGGGGTCTCGTAAGTCTACGCCATATGCGGCACAGGTTGCAGCTGAAGACGCAGCAAAAAAAGCGCAGGAACATGGAATGAAGACGTTAGAGGTTGAGGTTCGCGGTCCCGGTTCGGGTCGGGAGTCTGCACTTCGCGCCCTTCAGGCTGCAGGTTTCACGATTACCTCTATTCGTGATGTGACATCCATTCCCCACAATGGGTGCCGCCCGAAGAAGAGGCGCCGCGTCTAGTCAAAACGATTTCGCCCGCAACAAATCCACATTGCGGTTCGAGTTTGGAATTTGCCACGAAGGGATGGTGGCAGAACACCAAGGATACTTTAGATGATACAAAAAAATTGGCAGGAACTGATCAAACCCACTAAACTTGAGGTTAACACAGTTTCCGAATCCAAGTCCGTTATCGTTGCCGAACCGCTAGAGCGCGGATTTGGCCTAACATTGGGTAATGGTCTGCGTCGCGTACTACTATCTTCGCTTCAGGGTGCAGCAGTAACTGCGGTACAGATCGATGGCGTCTTGCATGAATTCTCATCCATTCCTGGCGTTCGCGAAGACGTAACAGACATTGTTTTGAATGTTAAAGAAATCGCATTGCGCATGGAGGGCGAGGGCCCAAAACGCATGGTCATCCGAAAAGAAGGTCCGGCTGTTGTAACCGCTGCCGACATTCAGACCGTAGGTGACGTAGAGGTTTTGAACCCGGAGCACCAAATCTGCACCTTGGATGAAGGCGCGGAGATTCGCATGGAGCTGACTGTAAACACCGGCAAAGGCTATGTTGCTGCTGAGCGCAATCGTGCTGAAGATGCACCCATCGGCCTTATTCCAGTCGACAGCCTTTATTCACCGGTCCGCAAAGTTTCGTATAAGATTGACAAAACGCGCGAAGGTCAGGTGCTCGATTATGATAAATTGACGCTGACCGTAGAGACCGATGGTTCGATAACAGCAGATGATGCGGTAGCATTTGCTGCGCGTATCCTTCAGGACCAGCTTTCTATCTTCGTGAACTTTGAAGAGCCACAAAAAGAAGAGGTGCAGGAAGAAGTTGCAGAACTTGCTTTCAATCCGGCCCTGCTCAAGAAAGTTGATGAGCTTGAATTGTCAGTACGCTCAGCAAACTGCTTGAAAAACGATAACATCGTTTACATTGGTGATTTGATCCAAAAAACAGAAGCCGAGATGCTTCGCACACCGAATTTCGGCAGAAAGTCTTTGAATGAAATTAAAGAAGTGCTGGCGGGCATGGGCCTCCATCTTGGAATGGAAATCCCGGCATGGCCACCTGAAAACATCGAAGACCTCGCCAAACGGTATGAGGATCAGTACTAGGATTTATTAAGCCACCGAAATTAGTCGGGGGTTAAACAATGAGATGGTCTTAAGAGCCAGGCCATCTCCTAAAGAAAAAGGGGAGCTGCTATGCGCCACCGTAAACAAGGCCGGAAATTAAATCGCACCGCAAGCCATCGCAAAGCAATGTTTGCCAACATGGCGGCATCTTTGATTGAGCACGAGCAAATCGTTACAACCCTGCCGAAGGCAAAAGAACTGCGGTCAGTTGCGGACAAACTGATAACACTCGGTAAAAGAGGCGATCTGCATGCCCGCCGTCAGGCGATTTCTCGCATCAGAAATGTGGATCAAGTCAAAAAGCTTTTTGATGTGCTGGGTCCTCGCTACAAGGAACGTAACGGCGGTTACACGCGTGTTCTCAAAGCCGGGTTCCGCTATGGAGACAACGCGCCAATGGCTGTGATTGAGCTGGTGGACCGTGATACTGATGCGAAGGGCGCTGCAGATTTGGCACGAATGGAAGCTGAGGAAGCATTGGAAGTTCCGGCAGAAGCTTGATAAGCCAACGAATGCAAACAAAGTCTATGCCCGGTATGTGCCGGGCATTTTTGTTTCCAGTAACCATCAAGAACAAATTCTTGTTCTTTTGTGGTGAATTGATAACGTTCCCATAACCCATTTGTTTGCGAAATTTGTACGACGGTCGCACTGGTATAAACTGTTTGATGCCACCATTTTAAGCTGAGGAGGAGTCACTGTGAAAAAGTATCTGGTTTTAAGCATCATTTCCTTTTTGGCCTTTGCGACAAGCGTTGCTTATCCTGCATTCGCACAGGAAAGTTCTAACTCATTCGGGCAAACACTTGAGCGACTGCTTGGCGGTAACAGGCAATCCACTAACCAAAATACATCACAGGTACGGGTGCCAGAAAGCCAGGCTGAAATTAAGCTCTCCTTCGCGCCACTGGTTCGCAAAGTGTCTAAATCAGTCGTGAATGTGTATGCCGCAAGGAGAGCTGTCCCGACGTCTCCATTTGCAGGTGATCCATTTTTTGAGCGATTTTTTGGTGGTCGAGGCTTGAACAGACCTCGAAATCAAAATTCACTCGGTTCTGGTGTGATTGTTTCCGCTGATGGCCTTGTGATTACAAACCATCACGTAATCAAGGATGCAGACCAGGTAAAAATTGCACTCGTGGATGGGCGGGAGTATGAGGCGCGCATTATCCTTAAAGATGAGGCCTCGGACCTTGCTGTGATGAAAGTCGACGCTGGAAGCATATTTGAACCCGTTCAGATCACAGATTCAGAAAGTGCCCAGGTAGGCGATTTGGTTTTGGCGATTGGAAATCCGTTTGGGGTTGGTCAGACGGTAACAAGCGGTATCATATCTGCAGTCGCGCGTTCTACGAGTGGCATCAGCGATTTTGGATTTTTTATTCAAACCGATGCCGCCATCAATCCTGGTAACTCAGGAGGAGCGCTGATCGACATGCGCGGAAACCTGATCGGCATAAACACCGCAATTTATTCGCGCTCTGGAGGCTCCAATGGCATTGGGTTCGCGATCCCATCCAATATGGTTGAAGTGGCAATACAGTCTTCCGCGACCGGTGATACGCTCGCAAGACCATGGATCGGTGCATCCTTTCAGGAAGTCACCGCTGAAATCGCTCAAAGCCTGGGCATGGACAGACCTCGTGGCGCTTTGGTAGTCGGGATCGCAAAGGAAAGTCCCGCTGCAAAAGCAGGTATCGAAGTCGGCGATGTGCTGCTCGCGGTCAATGGCAACAGGATACCACACATCAATGCACTGGATTATCGCCTGACAACAGTCGGCATTGGGAACGTGGCGGAGTTTTTGGTTTTAAGTAGGCAACAGTTTCTGAACAAACAAATCCGGTTGATGTCAGCACCAGAGACAATCCCCGCTAACGAAACAGAGTTACCGCGTCGGTCTGTTCTTGGTGGAGCGGTCATTGCCAATCTCTCTCCCGCTTTAGCCCAAAAAATCAAAATTCCATCTGACAAAGGCGGGGTCGTGATATTACAGGTCCAGCGGGGTTCCCCGGCTTCAGCAAATCGATTACGACCCGGCGACATTCTCCGTGAAATAAACGGAGAGTTGGTTACCCGTGTGCGCGATGTTGAACCTCTGATTCGACAGGATTTGCGGCGATGGGTATTTGTTGTTGAACGTCAGGGCCGCGAGTATGTTATGGATAGAAATGGCGGTTTCTTCCGCCAGTATACCCGTTAGGATCAGAAACTTTGGCAGATCTGTTCGCTATAAATCCCGAGATAGAGTCGGCGATGTCACCCTTGGCAGAACAGCTGCGACCCAAAGAGTTGGCCGATGTCGTCGGTCAGCCGCATTTGACAGGGCCGGAGGGAACAATAACCAGAATGCTCGCGTCCGGCAGCCTCGGCAGCATGATATTTTGGGGGCCACCGGGCACGGGTAAAACCACTGTCGCAAGGCTGCTAGCCGGAGAGGGCGATCTTGCATTTGAACAGGTTTCCGCAATTTTTTCTGGCGTGGCAGATTTGAAGAAAGTCTTCGAAACCGCCCGGATGCGAAAGATGAGCGGGAAAAAGACGCTCTTGTTTGTAGATGAGATCCACCGTTTCAATCGTGCCCAGTTGGACAGTTTTCTTCCCGTTATGGAAGATGGAACGATCGTTTTGGTCGGCGCAACAACCGAAAACCCCTCCTTTGAACTCAATGCCGCGCTGTTGTCTCGCTCAACTGTACTGAGTTTTCAACCCCTGGCTGAAACAAGCTTGCACGAACTCATTGAAAGAGCAGAAGCGTTTAAGGATGCACCACTCCCGCTTAATGATACTGCCCGAAAATCCCTCGTGCGCATGGCCGATGGAGACGGTCGTGCCATCATTGCTCTGTCGGAAGAGGTGTGGCGCATTGCAAAAGACGGAGAAACGCTGGATGAGCAGGCGCTACAAGATGTTTTACAACGTCGCGCACCCATCTACGACAAAGGTCAGGATGGGCACTACAATTTGATCAGCGCACTTCACAAGTCAGTTCGTGGGTCAGATCCGGATGCGGCATTGTATTACCTAGCACGCATGATGGAAGCGGGTGAAGACCGACGCTTTATTGGTCGTCGTCTAGTGGTAATGGCAAGTGAAGATATTGGAAATGCTGATCCGCAAGCTTTGCCGATTACCATGGCAGCGGTTCAAGCATTTGATTTTTTGGGAGAGCAAGAGGGAGATCGAGCGTTGGCGCAAGCATGTGTTTATCTTGCCACGGCACCCAAATCCAATGCTGTACACGTTGGTTTAAAGCTGGCCAAAAAATCAGCACGTGAAAACGGGTCCCTATTGCCGCCGCGCCATATTCTCAATGCGCCTACAAACCTGATGAAAGAGCAGGGATACGGTGCCGGTTATCTGTATGATCATGATCAACCGGAAGCCTTTTCGGGTCAGGACTACTTTCCCGAAGACATGCCGCGCGCACAATATTATAAACCTGTAGAACGTGGATTTGAGCGGGAGATACGCAAGCGCCTGGAATACTGGGCACGATTGCGATCTGAAAGGGGCAAGGGTTGATGAATTTTCTTCTGGTGGGCCTTGGGGGCGCAATTGGAGCAATGTTACGCCACCTGTCAGGAATGGTCGCACTTCGCTTGCTAGGTCCTGCGTTCCCGTGGGGCACATTGTTTGTAAACGTTTTCGGCTCTCTGATTATGGGATTATTTATCGCTTGGCTTGTGAAAAGAACGGGCGCTTCAAATGAGTTAAGACTGTTTGTTGCAACGGGTATTCTTGGGGGTTTCACAACATTTTCTGCTTTTTCCCTTGATGTCGCGAACCTTTTTGAACGCGGAGAAATTGCAAGTGCAACCGGATATATCTTGATAAGTGTGCTGTTTTCCATCGCTGCAGTTTTTGCAGGGCTTTGGTTCGGTCGCGCGTTGCTGTAAGGCATTTTCATGAGTGCAATTCAGAATAAGACAATTGATAGTGAGGAAGCTGGAATGAGATTGGACCGGTGGTTCAAGCTCCATTATCCAGGCCTCGCATTTGGACAACTTCAGAAGCTCTTGCGTTCTGGACAGATACGGTTGGATGGTGCCCGGGCTAAATCAGACACAAGGGTTGCCGCAGGGCAAAGTGTTCGGTTGCCACCCCAAATCACACTTTCAGCTGTCGGCCAACCGCTCACCAAGAACACAATCCGCGATCGCAAGGATTTCGATGTCCTGCAATCCATGCTGCTCTATGAAGATAAAAAAGTGTATGTGTTCAATAAACCTGCAGGCCTTGCAGTTCAGGGGGGATCGGGCGTTAATCGACATGTCGATTCCATGTTGGAATCGATGCGATCACAGAAAGGGGAAAAACCAAGGCTGGTCCATAGAATCGACCGGGACACCTCTGGCATCCTCGTGGTCGCACGCACCAGAGGAGCCGCCGCAGATTTGACGGCTGCGTTCAGGCATCGGGATGCACAAAAGACCTATTGGGCAATCTGCAAAGGCGTTCCACGAAAGCGGGAAGGGCAAATTTCAACATATCTCCTAAAAGAACGTAGCCCCGATGGAGATAAAATGCGTGTGGTAAAACACGGTGAACCAGATGCTGATCATGCCGTGTCAAAGTATAGGGTTATCGATCGGGCTGGTCAAAATTTGTCTTGGCTGGAGTTGCAGCCTGTGACGGGGAGAACACATCAGCTGCGTGTCCACACCATGCACCTTGGTAACCCAATTATCGGTGATCCAAAATACTTTGATATCGAGAATTGGGAATTTCCCGGAGGCATACAAAAAAAGCTTCATCTTCATGCCAGACGGATCAAAATCCCAAATCCTTCGGGTGGTATTTTGGACGTGAAAGCGCCGCTTCCACCGCATATGATACAAACATTCAACCTGTTGGGCCTCGATGAATCAGATGGTGAAGAAGAAGATATAAACGTCTGAGCGGACTCAGAAAATCTGGAACGAAGAAATGCGCGATATACTTGAAAACGCTGAAGGTGCCGAAGAACGCGGCGAAACCGGCCCCGGTAAGGCAAACCGTGAATACGACAAAAAGCAATTCCCAAAACGGTTTTACAAAACGGTCTCAGTTAAAGAGCAAGAGGAGGGTGGATTTGCGCTTCTACTGGATGAAAAACCACTTCAATCGCCAGGTAAAAACCGTTTGCTAGCCCCCACGCTAAATTCAGCTGAGCTCCTGGCGGAAGAATGGCGGAAGATTGAAACGGAGATCAATCCGATGTCCATGCCCATGACACGCTTGGCCAATACTGCGATTGACGGAGTGTCTCAGGAAACGCAGGCGGTCATGGAGGATATCACACGATATGCCTCCTCTGATTTGCTTTTATACCGTGCAGATACGCCAGAAGGCTTGATCGAAAACCAGATGAAACACTGGGATCCTTTACTGGATTGGGCGGCAGAGGCTTTCGATGCTCAGTTTGAAACGGGAACTGGGATCATTCATGTGCCTCAGTCTAAAGATACACTCACTAAATTTGGTATGCGTCTTCAACGGTTCCAAAGTGCCTATGCGCTTACCTGTATTCACACACTGACCTCTTTATCAGGCTCGGCCATCATTGCATTGGCACTAGCAGAGCAACACATCGACGCTGAAACAGGATGGAAAGCCGCGCACGTAGACGAAGACTGGAACATCAGCCTTTGGGGCGAGGACTTCGAGGCCGCGGAACGCAGACGTTTGCGCTGGTTGGATTTCGAGGCAGCCAACAGACTTCTGGTTGCAGTTCATTAAATTACGGATCAGCTATTGTGTTGTTTTCTTTTAAATTTCAGCGATACTTAGCTATCTCAGGGGATGGATTTAAGCAATGACAGGGCAAACTGGCCCAAACACTCAAATTGCAAGAGCCATGGCGATTATGATCGGCGCCATGTTGTTTGCACCCGTAATGGATGCAATCGCCAAAGGATTGGCGACCAATTTTGCCGTTAGCCCTGCAACGGTCACGTTTTGCCGGTTTGTTGTCCAAACCATCTTTCTTTTTGCCTTCTTGAGTGTCGCATGGCATCGGGGCATTTTGCCATTATACTTTTCCCCGGTGAACGTTCTGCGTGGAATGATCATGGGCTTGGCAGCGATGCTGTTTTTCACCGCCGTGAAGTATATGCCCTTGGCAGATGCGATATCCGTATTTTTTGTTGAACCGATCATTGTAATGCTAATGTCCGCTGTCTTTTTGGGAGAAACAGTGGGTTGGCGGCGACTTTTAGCAGCGGTCGTTGGTTTTGCAGGGGCGATCATTGTAATCAGGCCCAGCTATGAACTGTTTGGTCTGGTCTCCCTTTTACCACTATGCACCGCATTCTTGTTTTCTGTGTATCTCATCTTAACGCGAAAAGCCGGCGGAAATGATGATCCACTAATCATGCAATTTTTTGCGGGGATTGGCGGCGTTATTCTGTGTTCGACCGTCCTGGTTTTCGGAACCATGTTCGGATCGGAGGATTTTGGCCTCTCTTTCCCCACGGAAATGCGGGCCTGGTCTTTGCTTTTGGGGATTGGTTTGTTTGCCGTTGCCTCCCATTTGCTCATTGTGATTGCATTTTCTATGGCACCGGCAAACATTCTTGCTCCATTTCAGTATGTGGAAATTGTCAGCGCAACCATCCTTGGTTACCTGATATTTGGTGATTTTCCGGACCTTACGAAATGGATTGGCATATTCATCATTGTGGGATCAGGATTTTACATTTTCATTCGTGAGCAACGTCTCGAAAAAAACACCCAAACAGAGCAGGCCAATGAGGTTTTAACCGCGCATTAACCATACCCCTTCGTCAAATATCAAACCTCACTGGATAAACTCCGCATAAATGGGGATTGCGAAAGGGTAGCACGATGAATTTCCGTTACTTTCTGAAAGATGCTTCGAAAATCGATGCTGATGATGTGATTACACTACGCCGCGAGGTTTTTGACGACATGATCGTCAGTATGGCGGAGGCTGAAAGCGTGTTTGCCTTGAACAACGATGTGAGTGATACCAGCGTCGAATGGAAACAATTCTTCATCGAAGTGATGACAGACTACTGCGTGTATCAGGCAAAACCAGAAGGTTATGTTAGCGCAACAAATGCGGAATGGTTGATTAAGCAGGTAAGCCTGGACGGACACGTGCGTTCTGATACCGAACTTGAATTGTTAATCCGTATCATCGAAGTTGCTAGAAGCGTGCCTGACCGTCTGGCTGCGTATGCGCTGAAAGAAGTCGGCAACGCAGTTTTGCAGGGTGACGGAGAACTGGTTTGCAATAGCCAGCTCAAGAAGGGGGTTATCGGTGAAGCAGAGGCAAAATTGATCCGGCGCGTAATGTATGGCGCTGCGGTGGGCGGAAACGTGGCGATTTCCAGAGAAGAGGTCGAGGTCTTGTTTGAATTAAATGACAAGACAATCGAAATGGAAAACCATCCCGAATGGAATGACGTGTTTATCAAGGCGGTGGCAGCGCATCTGATGATGGTGTCAGGATATAGTGCTTTGCCAAGAGAGGAAGTCCTGCGTCGCGATGCGTGGATGGACGATGTGACCGTTGACACGGCAGGAATGCTTTCCAAGACACTCAGCTCTTTCGGGAGTTTGTTTTCTGATGAGCGGTTCAGCTCGATGGGAACCTCCGCCAAGAAGCAGATGGATGCAGCGTGGCGGGCACGAAACAGAAACGAAGAACTATCAGAAATTGGCGCCGAACCGGTAGATTCCACAGAAGCCCAATGGCTTGTTGAGCGCATTGGACGCGACGGCGTTTTGCACGAAAATGAAAAAGCCCTGATCAGATACCTGAAAGAAGAAAGCCCAAATCTGGATGCAAGCCTGCAACCATTGCTGGAAAAAGTAGCTTAGCCAGCACAAAATTTCGGGAGGGTCCGGTCACCGGGTCATCCCGAAAAGCTTTTCAAATTCCTGCTTCAACATGAGATCTACATCTTCCATGCTAACGGGAAGTCCTAAATCTACAAGGCTCGTCACGCCGTGGCCCTCAACACCACACGGAACAATCCCTGAATAGTGTTCCAGATTTGGATCGACATTGAGCGAGATCCCGTGAAACGTGACCCATTTGCGAAGTCGGATACCAATCGCGGCAATCTTGTCTTCCCGTGGGGTGCCATCGGGAAGGGGCGGTTTTTCGGGGCGAACAACCCATACACCAACCCGATCCTCGCGTCGCTCACCTTTGATGTTGAACTGACCCAGCGTGTTAATCACCCATTGCTCAAGGGCAGCAACAAAATGGCGGACATCCTGCTTTCTTGAGGTCAGATCCAGCATCACATAGGCGATCCTTTGTCCCGGTCCATGATAGGTATACTCGCCACCGCGCCCGGTTTTAAAAACAGGAAACCGTGTTTCGTTGAGCAAATCATTCGTGTTTGCGCGGGTGCCGGCAGTGTAAACCGGGGGATGCTCGACCAACCATATACGTTCTAATTGATTTTTATGTCTGATCTGAAATACGTGGTCTTCCATGTCAGAAACTGCTTTTTCGTACGAGATCGGCGTACTTTCCCGCTCCCAAACAACCGTTTCACCATCACAACGGTGCATATCGGTAAAAAGGACGTCTTTTGTTGTTTCTAAACGGTTCATCGAAGTTTTTTGCAACAGCTTTGTGTTTCTTGCAACCACGTAAAATACTGATGCAAGTCTGGTCTTAGGACTTGTAAGGCGTGGGTTGATTTGTTACATCCGCAAAGCTGATTTTTTAGCACCTTTCCTTCGCGGCCGTGGCGGAATTGGTAGACGCGCAGCGTTGAGGTCGCTGTGGGGTAAAACCCGTGGAAGTTCGAGTCTTCTCGGCCGCACCAAAAGGGCGATATTTCCTTGCTCCTCTAACGTTTCCCGCGTAGAAGCTCAGAAAAATCGGTTTATGCTGTGTTTCCTCCCAAGTTCAGCACAGCGCTTTTAATCTTGTAAAAGGTTGGTCTAATGAAACTGCGTAACATCGCAATCATCGCCCATGTTGATCATGGCAAAACCACGCTTATTGATGTGCTTTTGAAGCAATCAGGACTGTTTCGTGAAAATCAGCGTGTGGAAGAACGCGCAATGGATTCCAATGACCTTGAAAAAGAACGGGGCATTACCATTCTTGCCAAGGTAACCTCGCTGGTTTGGAAAGACACCCGCATCAACATTGTGGATACACCGGGCCATGCTGATTTCGGCGGTGAGGTTGAGCGTATTCTGCATATGGTGGATGGTGCTGTAATTCTGGTTGATGCCGCTGAAGGCCCAATGCCACAAACAAAGTTTGTCCTCTCCAAGGCATTGAAGCTGGGCCTTAAACCCATTGTGGCGATTAACAAAATCGACAAACCCGATGCCCGTCCTGACTGGGTATTGGACGAAGTTTTTGACATGTTTGTTGCGCTGGACGCCAATGAAGAGCAGCTCGATTTCAAGGTGCTTTATGGATCAGCGAAAGAGGGATGGATGGCGCGCGACCCCGATGGCCCAAAAGAGGGGGTCGGCCCACTCCTTGATGAAGTTCTCGATCACGTTGATGAACCTTCGATCGAAGAGGGAAGCTTCAGGCTGCTTGCGACCACAATTGAATCAAACCCATATCTTGGACGCCTCCTGACGGGAAAAGTCATTTCTGGGTCGCTGAAACCCAATCAACCCGTAATCGCCCTTTCTCGTGATGGTAAGCAGATTGAACAGGGAAGAGCTACTCAGATTTTGGCATTCCGAGGTTTGGAACGTTCAAGCATTGAATCCGCAGAAGCCGGGGACATTGTTTCGATTGCCGGGCTATCGAAGGCGACTGTGGCAGATACACTGGCAACGCCAGGATCCACCGAGCCATTACAAGCGCAACCCATTGACCCTCCGACCCTCTCCATGAATTTTCGGGTAAACGATGGCCCAACGGCTGGAACAGAAGGCGATAAGGTGCAAAGCCGGGTGATCGGCGACCGCCTGATGCGTGAAGCCGAGGGCAATGTGGCTCTAAAGGTAACCCGGGGTGAAGATACAGATTCCTACAACGTCGCCGGGCGCGGTGAACTCCAGTTGGCAATCTTGATCGAAACCATGAGACGCGAGGGGTTTGAACTTACGGTAGGTCGACCGCAGGTCCTTCTCAAGAAAAACGAGCAAGGTCAGACACTTGAACCTATAGAAGAAGTCACAATTGATGTGGATGAAGAATTTTCAGGTGTTGTCGTCCAAAAATTGTCTGAACGCAGAGCTGATCTGCTTGAAATGAAGCCATCCGGAGGCAATCGCACACGTTTGGTTTTTAATGCACCTACAAGAGGGTTGATCGGATATCAACCAGAGCTCCTGTCGGATACACGTGGGACTGCGATTTTCAACCGCGTGTTCAAAGAATTCGCGCCCTGGGCCGGTTCAATCCCGTCGCGCAATACGGGTGTCCTCATTTCCATGGGGCAGGGGGAAGCGGTTGCTTACGCTATCTGGAATTTGGAAGACCGGGGCGAAATGTTCGTTGTCCCAGGAGATAAGGTGTATCCAGGTATGATTGTTGGGGAACACTCCCGGGATAATGATCTCGAGGTTAATGTTCTAAAGGGTAAGCAGCTTACCAACGTTCGTTCTTCCGGCAAAGATGACGCAGTGCGGCTTACGCCAATCGTGAAAATGACATTGGAGCAATGCCTCTCTTACATCGCCGATGACGAATTGGTAGAGGTGACCCCAAAATCACTGCGCTTGAGGAAGGCGATCCTAGATACGCATGAACGCAAGAGAGCGATGAAGGCCTCCCAGGCATTGGGTGCAGCCTAAAAGGTCAAGGCCTGTTTATTGACTTTAAAATTACGGTTTTAAGGGTCGATAAGAGTTGCTCCAGATGATCCTGACTGGCCGCTTTCGCCTTATGTCCCATGGCGGTATGGACTACGAAATCTGCCAGCCGGTCCACTGAGAGGGTGTCCGGAGCATCTTCATCCACATGGGGTGTAAGGAGTGTGACCATTGCATCGCTAAAACGCTGCCTGCTGGCTGCCATTTCTTCTCCCGCAGCAGTTTCAAACGCTTCCATGATTTCTCCACCATGCGATGTTCTATGTATCAGTTCGTATGGTTTTCGAGCGAAATGATCAAACGCCAACTCCAAACCGTCCTCTAAACTGTGTCCTGAGGCCAAGTGGGCCTTAAAGCTAACGCAGGTATCCTCAACATATGCTTCGATGATTGCCTTTAGAATCGCTTCCTTGTTGTTGAACGTGTTGTATAGGGTTTGCCTGGCTACACCGGCTTCGGCTGCTATGTCATTCATCGTCGCGCGTTTAAACCCATACTTGGAAAAAACACCGGTCGCAGCTTGCAGAATTGTTTTTTGCCTGTCCAACATAACTTTTCTTATTGACAAATTACGTCTAAATGTCAATTATAGACAATAAGATAAAATTTGTACAATCGGTCTAATTGAATATCAATACGCGTTGCCTATATGCCGGCATATTCCGATTGTACAGTGCCTGATCGGCCATGCCCACTATGGAGGACATCATGAAATTGAACATTAACGGTCGCCTTGTTGAGGTGGGGAATGATCCAGAGATGCCACTTCTTTGGGCTTTAAGAGATATCGCGGGCATGAAAGGTACGAAGTTTGGCTGCGGTATCGCGGCATGTGGGGCATGTACAGTACATGTCGATGGTATCCCGACGCGCTCTTGCCAGTTACTTGTCGGTGATGTGGACGGCCCGGTAACAACGATTGAAGGTATCGGAAACAAAGAAAACCTGCACTTGGTCCAGCAGGCCTGGGTAGATGAACAAGTACCACAGTGTGGATATTGTCAGTCAGGTCAGATCATGGCGGCTGTAGCGTTGTTGGAAGAAACCCCAGACCCGACTGATGAAGATATTGACTTCGCGATGACCAATCTTTGCCGGTGTGGCACTTATCCCCGCATCAGAGCAGCGATAAAACGCGCCTCTGAAAACATGAAACAGGAGGCTTAACGATGGGTATCGGGAAAATAGCGCGTAGAACCTTCTTGATCGGTGCCACTGCGATCGCAGGGGGTGTGGCGGTTGGATATTACTACATCAGCCGCCCCTATGGTAATCCGCTCGAAAAAGACCTCGCTGAGGGTGAGGTAACCTTCAATCCTTACATCAAGATTGCAGATGACAATACGGTCACCGTCATTACGCCGCGGGCGGAAATGGGGCAGGGTGTCCATACATCGCTTGCCGCCCTTGTTGCTGAAGAACTCGATCTGACCCTTGCGGATATCGAGACCGAACATGGAATGGCGGACTGGGCTTATTTTAACGGTGGCATGCTCGAAGATGGCGTACCTTTTGCCCTATTCAATGAAAGCTTTGTGGCAGAAAGCATGCGCGCTGCCATGCCTATGGTCGGCAAGGTCCTAGGGCTGCAAGTGACGGGTGGATCATCCTCCATAAAAGACGGTTTTGATAAAATGCGTCAAGCAGGGTGCGCAACGCGCTACATGCTTTTAGAAGCTGCAGCCAAGGAGTTGGGTGTCGATAAATCCACCCTTGAGATAAAGGGTAAAACCATTGTTGATCCTGCAAGCGGAAACGCCGCAGAATTCGGAAAGTTAGCGGCAACAGCAGCCAAACTCACACCTCCCTCTGAACTCGTTTTGAGAGAGCAAAAAGACTGGAAACTGCTTGGAAAGTCTCAGCCCAGAGTTGATATCCCGGACAAAGTGACCGGTGGCCATGTGTTTGGAATTGACGTTGAACTTCCTGAAATGGTCCATGCAACCGTGAAAATGTCGCCGCGCTTCTGGGCAAAAGCAAAATCATATGATGACACGGCTGCACTTGCCGTGCCGGGTGTTACAAAGGTCGTTCCGTTACAGACCCAAACTGGTAATGGGTTTGGTGTAATAGCTGACAACACTTGGGCAGCATTTAAAGGCGCAGAAGCACTTGAAGTAGAATGGGAGGAAGCCTCCTATCCAAAAACAAGCGAAGCCTTGTTTGAAGTGATTGAAAAGGCTCTTGAGACAGAAGCCGATCAATCCCTCAGGGATGATGGCTCCGTAGAGACAGCATTTGCGGATGCGCCGAGAGAAGACTTGCTTGAAGCTGACTATAAGGTCCCCTGGTTGGCTCATGCGTGTTTAGAACCGATGAACGCCACTGCGCGTTGGAAAGATGGAAAGCTCACCATCTGGGCACCGACGCAGGCCCCAACGCTTTTACAAATGGTTTGTTCCGGTCAAGTCGGCGTAAACTCCGATGAAGTTGAAGTGCACATAACCAAATTGGGAGGGGGATTTGGTCGAAAAGGAGAAGTCGATGCGCCAATTTATGCGGTTGAACTGGCAAAGCACACCGACGGACGCCCTGTCAAAGTCACTTGGAGCCGTGAGGAAGATACCCGCCACGACACCTACCGCCCCGCAGCGATGGGGAGAATGAAAGCACGCGTCAAAGAGGGAGAGCTGCCAACTGCGCTCGATATCCACCTTTCTTCTCCATCAATTATAGAAAGCCTTTTGAAGCGTACTTTCCCAGGTCAGTCGCCGGCAGGGCCCGATAATACCATGGAACATGGAGCATTTGATCAACCCTACACCATTCCCAATTACAGAGTGCGTGCCAGTAAGGCGGATATTCCTGTGCCTGTTGGTTTCTGGCGTTCCGTGGGGAACTCATACAATGGTTGGTTCCATGAGAGTTTCATGGATGAAATTGCAGAAAAAGCGGGCAAAGATCCGTTGGAAATGCGTCTGGAGCTCATGAAAGACCATCCGGCCGCCATCGGTGCCTTAAAAAAGGTTGCCGAAATGTCGGGTTGGGGCAGAGACATGCCCGAAGGCTCAGGACTTGGATTGGCGCATGTCGTCTCCTTTGGAACATGGGTCGCTGTCGTTGCTGAGGTAACGAACGAGGACGATGTAATCCAAATCAATGATGTTTGGGCCGCAGCTGAAATCGGCACAGCAATTGATCCGAGCATCGTGAAAGCACAGATCATGTCTGGAATCGTCTTTGGTCTATCTTCCGCGATTGGTCAGGAAATCAACTTCGAAGATGGGGAAGTGGTGGAAGGAAACTTTGATGAGTTCGATTCAATGCGGATGATTCAATGTCCGAACATTCACGTCGAACTGCTTGAAACCTATCACAAAATTGGTGGTGCTGGAGAGCCGGGAACACCACCGAGCATTCCCGCTTTGGCAAATGCAATTTATGCTGCCACCGGTACACGCATTCGCACCATGCCGCTATCGCATGAGATCGATTTCGTGTCCTGATGAGAGTAAAACAGAGCCCTGGCGTCAGTGTCAGAGCTCATTGCATTCTGATTTAATCACGCGTGAAATTCTCCACCCCAGCTTACAAAATCACCAACTTGCAACATTAACTTTCATTAAGTTCCTGCCAACATAAATCTAACGACAAAATCTGTCAGATGATGGGTTTCCTAGCAGCACCGCAAAAAGCAGTTGATGGAAACCAAATGAAAAACCCAATTAAAAGCTACATTTCAACGCTAAAAAACTTCAGTTCGAACCGGCAGAGGCCTTCCAACGACGGAGTGACAGTTTTTAAAACCAGGAATGATATTCCTTTCAATGTCCCAGTACAAACCACGCCATATTGGCCAGGATACATGGATGAAGGAGACCTGGATCAAAGAGCTGGCATCCGCCCGACTAAAGAAACGCTGGCAGCAAGAAAACAGGCATTAAAAGAAGACCATCAGCGCGTTCCGATTGAAGGTATTTGCGATGGGATGGCAAACACCTGGCTTTTGAAGGTAGCAAACGATGGGGTTCACCCACGAGATGCCCGCCCGGATGACAATCAAAGTCAAATCGCACATTTAGCCTACTACCTTCATGTCGATCGTAGCAAACAGAAAGGAGCCCCTGATTGGGCTGAAGGGGATGGGCAAGTAAAATACGAACTTGATCATATGGCTGAAGTTGCTGGGATTTATGGGCTAAAAGCCAATTTAAAAAATGCCCATCAAGGCAAAATGCCAGATGTTTTGAACAAAATCTCCAATAAAACCGGCCTTTACAAACTTGTGCTGAATGGAACCTATGTTTCAGGTCCTGGTACAGGCGAAAAATGGGCTCATGCCACAGCATTATCAAATGAGAAAAACAATGTTCATTTTTTTGACCCAGATATTGGTTTGAAGGAGTTTCGCTCCATGAAAACGCTGAAAACTCATATACAACAAGAGTTTAACACCGGCGAAATGAAGCTGGATAAGATGTCAGCAGTTAAAATCGAGCGCAACCTCTCAAGGCAAGAGCGGGATGCGGAAGCCGCAAAGCCTATCAAGGAAAAGCAGAGTGTCTTCAAAAAGATGTTTGGGAAACGGTCTTTCGGTAGGAATGAATCCGATGTGGTCTCATATGCAGATTTACCAGACTTTGGGACGGATAGGGCGGAACCAACGCGGATAAAGACTAGCCCATCGGCTCAAAAACTATACGAACGAGAACAAATCCGATCTGCATTCGGGGAAGCCCCAAACGCAGAAGAACCGACTCGGAAGGTTGGTTTCCAAAAAGCGCGTTTTGCACCTTTAAGTCTGCGTGATTCCGGTTTTAAAAAAGATAGGTCACACAATGCCGACGGCATCAAAAGACTCAATGACAAAGCCCACAATCAAGCGGAGGAACCGCAAAGCAAAAAACAGTTGGATATCCGAACGCGCACAGGCAGCCGGGGGCGCTAATCTGGTTTTAAAGCAATCCCAGATTGGCCAGCTCAACACGCAATTGCGGGGGCAAAGCATTAACGCCTGCGTGCCCCTTGCCGATGTCTTGTGGCGAATCTTCTCCTTTCAGATACCGCCACCCCTGAAAAGCGCGACGAGGCTGCCATTCGGTCAGAATAACGCGTGGCTCCAAAATCAAATCGCAGCGCTTAATGCCCTGGGGATCTGTAAACGGGCGTATGTCAGCAAGATGCTGCCGAGCTTGCACATTTCCTTTGATAACCCAATAAAGCGAACCGCCATCCAGCAGCTCTTCCATGCGTTTGGGGATCATGCGTGTTGTGTGCCGCTGGACCAGCTCTAAGCCTTTTTGCCGCTTTTCTTCCTGGCAATGGTCGATCCAGGCTTGCAGCTCTTCAACCGCTGAAACGCCTACACATAGTTTTAGAAGATTTAACGCCATGCCTCTAATTTAGGGCCGATATGCTCTGTGCGCCAGTAATCCGCGTTAGCATTCCACAACATTCACGGCCAAACCGCCTTGGCTCGTTTCCTTATAGCGGGTGTTCATGTCTTTGCCGGTCTCCAGCATGGTTTTGATGCATGCATCAAGGGAAACGAAGTGAGTCCCGTCGCCGCGCAACGCCAGAGCAGCAGCGGAGACGGCTTTGATAGCCCCCAGCCCGTTACGCTCAATACACGGGACTTGAACAAGCCCCCCAATAGGATCGCAAGTCATGCCCAAATGATGCTCAAGCGCAATTTCAGCAGCGTTTTCTATTTGTTCCGGTGTGCCGCCCATAATCGCCGCGAGCCCGCCTGCGGCCATCGCCGACGCAGACCCAACCTCGCCCTGACACCCGACTTCAGCTCCCGATATCGACGCGTTATGCTTGATAATCCCGCCGATCGCAGCCGCGGTGAGGAGAAAATCTTCAATTTGTTCCTGCGTGGTTTCGGGAAAGAATTTCAAATGATACATCATCACAGCAGGGATAACGCCCGCAGCACCGTTTGTAGGCGCAGTTACAACCCGGCTGCCGGCTGCATTTTCCTCATTTACAGCCATTGCAAAAACCTGAAGCCACTCATTTGCTGCAATCGGGTTAAGGCGATTTACACCCCATTCGTCGTTCAATTGCTCGACAATAGCCGCTGATCGGCGTTTTACATCAAGACCACCCGGTAAAATTCCATGCTGCCGAACACCCCGCTCAACACAGGAGCGCATAGCATCCCAGACGCGGGCAATTCCGAACTTCAACTCTGCAGTGTCCATCGACTGGGATTCATTCTTGCGTTTCATATCCGCAATACGCAAACCGGAGCTCTTTGCCATATCCAGCATTTGTTTCGCATTTTCAAAGGGGTAGGGCACACGATCAGCACGACTAGCTTTCATCTGCTCGTATTTCCGCAAGCTTTCTTCATCGACAACAAATCCGCCGCCAACAGAGTAATACTCCTTGCTCAGAAGTAATTCTTCACTGTCGGACCATGCCTGAAAGGTCATACCATTTGTATGAATGGGTAAAAGCGTTTCAAAATCAAAGATGAGGTCGACATCCGGATCAAACCGATAGGTTGGATGTTCCGGGGGTGAAACAGATCGCGCCTCATAGACGTTTGCGATGATGTGTTCCACGCGGTCTGCATCAACCGAAGATGGTTTTTCGCCACACAGTCCCAGGATAACTGCCTTATCGGTTGCATGGCCTTTTCCTGTAAAGGCAAGAGAACCATGCAGTTTGACGGAGATTTTTGCAGGAACATCACCTGCGCGTCTGGGCCATTCGCCGCTTGCAAGTTCATCCAGAAAATACTCAGCCGCGATCATTGGCCCCATCGTATGAGAAGAGGAGGGTCCAATTCCAATTTTGAACAACTCAAAGATCGATAAGAACATGCGTAAGACTCTCAATTTGCCCTAGAATAACAAAAAAGGCCGGTCTTGCGACCAGCCATTTTTTAATTCGAAAAATTGGGCTTTTTACTCTGCAGCGATCGCAACCACCTCTGCACCGCTAAACAAGCCGGTAACCAGAATAATCCCCACAAACACACAAATAGCAATGCCAGCTACATGCCATACAGATGGCTCATTTTTTTCGTCGATCATAGTTTCCCTGTCCAAAATGTCGGCTCGTCTGCGGAACCGTTACCAGATCTGAATTATTGATTTGTGGGAGCATGTGCAAGGGAAATTTGGTCTGCAAACAGCAAAGCAGCCATGCGTCTTTTGCATGGCAAAATTACGTCAAAAATATGCTGAATTATTAATCAGTTGCAACGCGTCAAGTTAAAAGAAACTAAGTGAAATATTTTTTCTGCCGGTGTTTGAAATTCTGTTTTTGAAGCATTACGGCCATCTATGCCGATTAAAATTGGAGAATCAATTCACAACATGCGATTGTTCTCCAATCGAATGGTTTGGAATTCGGCGGGGAAGCAAAATGAAACAATCCATGCGTATTGAGTTACTTGATTTTGCTCGTGGAATTGCTCTCATTGCTATGACAATTTTTCATTTTGCCTTCGATCTTGAACTGTTCGGTGTCCAGGAACGGGGCTTCACGGCGCAACCACACTGGAAGTATTTTGCCCGTTCCATAGCAACCAGCTTTCTGTTTCTTGCTGGATTTAGTTTGTTCCTTGCACATGGAAAATCGATCCGTTGGGAAAGTTGGCGTTGGCGAATGGGAAAGATCGTCGCGGCAGCGGTTGTAATCACCGTTGCGACTTACTTTGCGACACCGGATCAATACATCTTCTTCGGAATTTTACATGCGATTGCCTTCGCAAGCCTTGTTGGATTGGCATTTATGCGGCTTCCAACTCTCATGCTTGTCCTCCTCGCGGTGATTGTCTTTTGGGTGGGAATGCAATACCAGACCACGCTTTTAAGTCATTGGATCTGGTGGTGGACGGGACTTTCCGATGCCCGAATTGTTTCCAGTGATTTCGTCCCTGTTTTTCCATGGCTCTCAGCACCCTTGCTTGGAATAGCGGCAGCGAAATTCGCCACAGAACACGGCTTGATTGAAAGACTGCAAAAGCCAAAACTCAGAGGTGGCGTTTCGAGTGTGATTAAGTTCATGGGACGCAACAGCTTGATATATTATCTGCTCCATCAACCAATCATGATCGCAATCCTGCTAAGCTTTCTGTATCTCAGCGGAAACGTCCCAGGTTAGTTTATCTTTGGTACTTGATAAACGGTGTAAGCCTGGCAACCTTGTCATAAAGCGCACGGCCGGGCTTGTTGAAGTCTTGGGTCAACCAGTAAACAGTTTCAGCATTGGTCTCATCAGCAGCTTTGTAAACCGCTTCAATGAGCGCCCGCCCAACACCTTTGCCTCTTGCATCCGCAGCCGTGAAGAGATCATTCAGGTAAATTCTCTTTTGTTCCGACCAGCAGGAGCCATGGTAAAGATAGTGCGTGAAACCTAGGATCCGTCCATCTTCTTCAGCGATCAAACAAATCGGGCCGTCCTCATGTTCCTGCATCAACCGTGCCCAAAGACCATCGGTGACAGAATCCAGATTCGTTTCGTAAAACGCTTGATAGCCCTTCCACAGAACTTCCCATTGATCCCTGTCAGCATCCTCGGCGCGGCGAATTTCTATGGCCATTGATCAGGTTCCCACACCGAGCTCAGCCATTCTACCAAGGCTTTGCTCCTCTACTTGGTCTAGTTCCGCAATTGTTTCATCAATGTCTCTACGTTTTTGCAACAGCATTTCACGCTTTTCATTCACGCGTTGGATGAGCAACTTCAATTGGCCGTGTTCACCTGGCGGTTCTTTGTACATCTGCATGATTTCGCGAATTTCCGCGATTGAAAACCCAAGCCGTTTCCCTCGTAAAATGAACATCAAAAGCCTGCGATCAGACGGACGAAAGAGGCGTGTCCGACCTCTACGAACGGGTGTGAGCAGCCCTTCATCTTCATAAAAACGGATTGTCCGCGTCGAAATATCGAACTCACGCGTTAATTCTGTAATGGAATAATAGTCTTTAACATCTGCCGGTTTCAAATTCATTCCCCTGCATGCGAGCAAATAAACTTACGTAAAAGTAAAATACAGGCGGAAAGTGCATCCCTTTCAAAGTGAAAGCAAGTGATAAAAACGTTCTGCACCAATTTTCAGATGCCGAACCACCAAGCGGCAAGGCCAAGAAACGCAAAAAATCCAACTACATCTGTCACAGTGGTAACGAAAACACTGGAAGCGATCGCAGGATCGATCTTTAGTTTTTCCAAACCAATGGGAATTAGTATTCCCGAAAGGGCAGCACAAATCATGTTGATGATCATGGCGGTGCCGATGATAATTCCCAGTGTGAAATTGTTAAACCATATCGCCGCAGTGACACCGATCAGGACCGCGAAAAACACACCATTGAGAATTCCGACAAAAAATTCCCGACGGATGGTGCGAAGCATGTTGTAGCTGTCTATGTCCTTGGTGGCCAATGCACGTACGGCAACAGTCATGGATTGTGTGCCGGCATTGCCGCCCATGGATGCAACGATAGGCATCAGAATGGCCAACGCAACCATTTGTTCAATCGTCGCATCGAACAATCCGATGACGACCGAAGCCAAAACAGCCGTAATCAAATTGAGAAAAAGCCAAGTAAAACGGGACTTGGTGATGTCAAGAACGCTGTCGGAAAGCTCTTCATCCCCGACCCCTGCAAGGCGTTTGATATCCTCATCATGCTCCTGGTGAATAACATCGACCATATCATCAATTGTTAAGACGCCGACAAGACGTTCCGCTTCGTCAACCACGGCCGCCGAGAGCAAATCATATTGTTCAAAGATACGTGCGGCTTCTTCCTGATCAACTTTCGCGTCAATTGGATAGACATTTTTCTCCTTGATGTCTTCAATCGTAACGTTGCGCTTTGTCCGCAAAAGTCGATCCAGGGAGACATATCCAGTCAGTTTGAATGCGGGATCCACAACGAAAATCTCATGAAACCGGTCGGGTAGATCTTCTTCTTCCCGCATGAAATCAATGGTCTGCCCAACCGACCAAAATGGCGGAACAGCGATAAACTCGGTCTGCATTCGCCGTCCCGCAGTTTCCTCAGGATAATCCAGGGAACGTTTAAGCAGAATACGCTCTTCTGAAGGAATGTTGGCCAGGATTTCTTCCTGATCCTCTTCCTCCATATCCTCGAGAATGAAAACCGCATCATCAGAATCAAGTTCTTGGACAGCTTCGGCAACAAGCACGTTTGGCAGTTCATTGACAATCTGTAAGCGAACGGCCTCGTCAACTTCAGTGAGCGCGGCGAAGTCAAATGTGTCGCCCGTCAGTTCAACAAGTCGGGATCTGGATTCTGGGTCAAGTGCTTCTAGGACATCACCCAATTCCGATTCATGGAGCGGTTCAATAACTTCGCTCAGCGATTTCGCATTGCCGGCTTCAATCAACGCCTTTAACTGGGAAACAAATTCCGGGCGTACGGCTTCCGTTTCTGTGTAGATCGTCCCAGCCACACCCTCGTCGGATGGCAAGTCTATCTGCTCCGTTTCAGGATTTTCCTGTGCCATTAAGGAATCTTTCCAACGAATAATTCACGACGATTATAAATGCCTAAGGCGTTGGAAATCAAAACTCAATGCTGGTTTAACGCCGGGACCGGAAAAACTGACTTATCCGAGGCGTTCAAGTTTGATCGGACGTGTTTTGCCATCTGGTCCGTTAGTCATGGCGATGTCCATTGGGCAGGCCGAAACAACAACCAGCAAATCACATTCAGCCCGCATTTCCAAAAACTCGCCAGCTTTCACTGTTGGCGGAACAATCGCAATTTGACCCTCTGGCTGTATTTCAACATTCTGAAATATGTTGAACGGCGAGGGGAGTTCATGTGCGGTAACACCTGCCTCATCCATCATGAGGCAAAGATTTTCTGCGCACGACCGATGGTATCCCTTATGACCGAGTAACTCATACCTTCTTGGATCACAGGCTGACATCAAAAGATCATGCACACCGGGGGACGTGTCATTGGTGATCGTCAAAAGCGCATGGCGTTTGTTCGAGTACAATCTGTCTCCGCGTGCGGGGATCAATTTTTCCAAGGTTGATCGGGTATGTTCGGCCGATAAAAACTCATGTGTGTCCGATTGAACAAAAGCCCAAAAGTCACACACCTGAGATCCCTCCAGATTGGTGATACGGATGTGTTCACCCGCATTGATGTGTATGAAGCCGCCAAAGCCACCCTCAGCGGTTACTTCTTCCATTGTTTTCATCGGACTGCCCAGTACTCCTGTATTGGTTTGTGAGCGGCTAACGCGGTGGCGAGCCAACTACATCAGTATCATCAATAAACAGGACTTTGGCAATCAAAGTGGGGAGGGGCATATACCGAGGCAGAAAATTGAATTCGCCCCGGCATATGGCTTTCCGTCAGAGGGAACGGATCATTTCTTCACGGGCATATTCAAACATGCCTGCATCTTCCAAAAGAAAATTATCAAGGTTCTGCAACTCGGCAAGGTTACGTTTCCGTTGTCTGTGGTCCCGTACCATTTCGCGAGTGGCAGTGAGAGGACCTGAAAGAAAGCTCCGAAACCCGGAGACGCGTGTTCTGTAAGACATTTCATTCTCCTTATAATTTAGTTTAGATGAAGGAAATTTCTTCTGAAATTCATCATGAGTGAAATATAGTA
>JBCCXO010000048.1:0-28601 GCA_039191645.1 Pseudomonadota bacterium
CCACCAGCGGTGAACTGACGAAGAGAGTCGTGGTTCTGGAGGATCGCGAATTCGATTGCCACACCTTCGTCAAAATGGCGGACAACACGGCCGCGCATGCTTCCAAGCCACATAAGGGTGCCAATTGCTGGACGAACATCCATTTCAATCGCAGCACCAGAAAGAGACAAGTCGATAATTTTCGCGTTGTATGACCGGCCGTCTTCCAGTTTTATTTCAGCTGCTTTCCGGGATGGAACGATCCGCTCATGTCTACGGTCTTCCGGCAGATTAAGTTCATGCCTGTTTGCCAGCCATGTTATTTTCGCAGAAAGCTTGTCACGTTTTTGCGGTGTAGCGTTGATGTTCATCGCAAAACCACCATGGAAAATCCGGAGAATTTTACCTTCAATCCGGCCAACATGATCCATATAGGCAATAACCGTTTCCCCGATATCGCCGGATCTTGGACCAATCACCGCAGCACTACCAGGCGACATATTCACAATCTGGCAAGGGAATTCCCGCTTGTCCGCAAGCATATAACGCCCAAACAAAGAGAGTTCGACGCGCTGATATTGGCGCTCTTCTCTTGTTAAAGGACTCCGTTTTCTTTCATTGCTCGATTGCGCGTTAACAGACATAAGACGATAGCACAGCTGATGGTTGCGAGGTTCAGCCGCTAGTATTCCTTCATAAGGTTAACGAAAGGTTTGCCAGACGCGATTTCAGTCCATTCCACCGTCAATAATTGTTAGGTGACGCACTTTTCTGTTGGATGTGTCTGTTGCGGCGATTTCTGGTACGAGCGGAGGGGCCTGTTCTGCAGTTTCGTGCTCTGGTTTTATGTACCGACCAGATTTCAGGATACAATTGGACAAAGGGTCTGATCCGAGCCATATCAAGCTCTCAAGTGGCGTAGAAATTCCCAATATTCGCGAGGCACTCTCTGTTCCATTTAGCAATGGCAGCAAAAGCATCTCATATTTTGCAGTTTTTCCCTGTTCAGATTCAGCCGTGTAAAAAATGACACAGGGTTCAGAATGTTGAAAAACCCGACTCACACACTTGTAAACCTGCATATTGTCCGTTTCATCCCATAAGGACAAAAATCCAACGCCTTTGAGCTCTCTGCCATGTGCATTACAAAGCCGTGTTCCAGCAAGGCGAAAGCTTAAGTTCCGATAATTGTGATCCAGCTCCAGAATGAACGTATCGCCTAGGATTTCTCTAATATCGCTCGGCTCGATTTCCCGTCGATCCGGTGCACTGCGCAGCCCCCTGAGACTATTCCAGTATTTAAAAAGTCTTTTTGAATTATGGTTTCTCATATTAACTTGCCCGAGTTTCAAATTCTAACGCCGACGGCCAATCATGGTCTGTTCCCGAAACGAGACAGGTTTCGACCGCGCAACGGACTGAGTGTGAAGTTGCAAGCGCCATGCCAGACATCGTGATGGATGCAAAAAACAATTGGGGCAGGGATGTTCCGGCTGGTTTCGCTGCCGGTTCGGGGCTCTGTTAACCTTAACATCAGGTTAAACTTGAGAATTTGTTTTGAATATGAGAGGTTTATGTCAACTCGAAGTGTTGCAAATCTTAACGGATTTGCCCCAACTATTTGGTCTGGACCGGATTACCGGTTAGGGGGATTGACCATCAAGACCCGGAGTGCTCAAGCACTTCGGGCTTTTTTTTTATCCTGCTATTCGTCTTTGTTTCTATCCTACAATCAAAAGCAGTTCGATCTCTGGAAAAACAAGAGTATCAACCCCAATTGTAGTCATATGAGCGACATAGATATACTCGAGAGAAATCAGGAACGCGAACCCGTCTTCAACGTGCCTTCGATCATTCTTTCGTTGTTGGCACTGTTGTTTCTGATCCATTTCATTCGGGAAAACTTTCTGGGAAATGCAGACGCACTATGGGTCCTTTTCCAATTTGCCTTTATTCCTGCGCGCTACTCGGCACAGCAGGGAGGCATAATTTTTGACCTGGCCACACTATGGACGCCCATATCGTATAGTTTTTTACATGGCGATTGGGCACATTTGATTGTCAATTCAATCTGGTTGCTGGCTTTTGGGTCAGTTGTTGCCAGGCGGTTTGAATGGCTGCGTTTCTCCATTTTCTGTATATCCTGCTCATGTTTTGGAGCGCTGGCTCACTATATTTTCTACGCGGGTTCTCCAGTTCCCATGATTGGTGCATCTGCAATTGTTTCGGGATGCATGGGGGCTGCGGTTCGGTTTGCATTTCCATCAACCGGTCAGTTTTCTCCAAAATCCTTTGATTTGCCGGTTCAAAAACTTTCCCAGGCCTTCAAAAACCGACAGGTGGTGGTTTTTACAGTGGTATGGTTTTCAATAAACCTGTTGTTTGGATTGGGAGGAGAATTTGTGGCAGGGCAGGGACAATCCATTGCCTGGGAAGCGCATGTTGGCGGATTTTTGTGCGGACTATTGTTGTTTAAAATCTTCGATAGGCGGTCTTTCGACAGGCGTGACTGATCGCATCGCTTAGACTAAATGGGCAAACTCGCCTTCTTTCAGAGCTTCAATTTGAGTCTTTGCGGTGTTGTAGCCAAGATCAATCGCCTGACCCGCTTTATGAAAATCTGAAAGGCCGATATCAGCCAGCTTGGGTCTAATGACCATGTCGGGAGGATCTCCGGCCATTCTGGATCGTGTGATCCTGTCTTGAATTATGTTGAAAGCCTCAATCATTACCCCTGTAAAACCAAGCCTGGACCGAGTAGTGTCATTGCTACCATTTGGCATAAAGGGGAACCAACTGGATGTAGCATTTGTCTCTTCCAGATTGGATACAGGACTGTTATTCGTCAACGTCGAGGTTCGAACAACAGAAGCTCTTCCATACACTTCACTGCTCAGGCTCACAGCGACAACGATTGGTTCTTCAAAAGAACGACATGCTGAAACAGGAACCGGGTTTACCAAGGCCCCATCTACAAGCTGTTTCCCGAAATGTTCCACGGGTTGAAAAACGCCTGGAAGCGCATACGATGCCCGAATTGCCTGAGATAGTGAACCCGTTTCAATCCAGATTTCACTGCCACTCATGATATCAGAAGCGATTGCAACGAACTTCTTGTCCAAATCCTCGATATTCAGGTGACCAATTTCTGAATCCATTTTATCAGCAAGCCGTGTCCCTGTAATTAGGCCGGAAGCTCTAAACGCGAAATCCATGTATCGCAAAATATTTGTTCTGGTTATTGAACGAGCAAATTCTTCCAATTGATCAAGTTTGCCTGCTAAATAGCATCCGCCGACCAACGCGCCAATCGACGTTCCGGCGATCATGGATACTGGAATATTCGCTTCATCGATTGCACGCAACACACCGATATGTGCCCAACCTCGTGCAACACCACCCCCGAGTGCCAAAGCAATAGCAGGGCTTTTCCCGGCAGGCTCCGGCTTAACCGGTGTTTCCTTGAGCTCAGTTTGCAATGCCTCATCCTGTGCCTCAATTGAGCCATTGGATGGAAATTCAACGATGTTGCTCTCTGTGCTCATGGTTTCAAAACTCTTTATGGGATTGAAGCAAGTTACATGCCAGTTGTGGCACATGTCCGTCAGTCCCGAAGTTAACCATACATCAAAATGGTTAAGGTAAAATACCAATCACAAAAGTCGGAAACATAAAGCATTACAATAAGATGTGAGATCCAGTAAGGCGATGACCGGTAAGGCCTTATAAACGTGAAATTTTTCAGGTCCAGAATTCATGACTTTCTGAGTGAAATCAATCCGTTAGAAGTTCAAGCTTTGAAGCGTCTGGATCGCCTGTGATCCGCCGGTAAAAACATGACCGCCTGCCAGTGTGACATGCACTCTTTCCTTCCATGCGAACCTTTACAACCAGTGCATCCTGGTCGCAATCGATGAGGACTTCTTGAACATGTTGAAATTCACCGGACGTAAGCCCCTTGTGCCACAATTCCTGTCTTGACCGGCTCCAGAAATGGGTCTGTCCAGTCTCCAATGTTTTTTTCAAGGCCTCTTCGTTCATAAAGGCAACCATTAGCACGTCGTTGGTTTGATACTCTGTGACAACAGCCGTAATAAGGCCATCGGCGTTGAAACGTGGCAGAAGTTGCGATCCGCTCTCTAAAATAGCTTTATCAACATTACTCATTAAGAGACTCCGGTATTGCGGTCAGAACCCGCGAAACAACGCATGATCGGGTGGGTCATCCTCTGGTTTGTACAGTCCTTTCCCCCAACGCAATGTAATAACCGAGTTATTCGTCAGATCAACCGTATAGCTGCCAGATTCTAACTCGATTGAATCGCCTGGGTTTACAAGAACACCGTTCACCAGAATATTATAAACCGCTTCCACGGTGTAATGCCCTGAAACGATAATGTTGATATTCTGCTTCTCATCCGCCGCCGTTTTTGAGAGTTTTTTGCCGGGGACATAGATTGGTCCCCAATGATGGATGAAATTTTCCTCAAGTATTGTTTGATCAGCTGGCAAAAGAGGGCGGTCCGAAACCTGATCATCAAGTTTGTCTAGGTCCAGGCTGTCTATGTTAGCAAGAAGAAACTGAGGTTGGTAAGTCTCAAGCAAGGCACCCATGATTGGTTTGCCTGCGGTATAGTATTCAAGCATGCCCCAGCGGCTCATAAAAATCCCGCGTTTTCTGAAACTCGAGATCATCGCGGCACGGTCTATATAATCGACCGGTCTTGGATACATTTCATGAATAACGTCGACCACCCTGCGCTGATAGTCCAAGGTTTGATGGGTGCTGAACAAAAACACTTTAACAATAGCAAAGCAGATCACGCCAAAGGTGCCCACCAGCGCAAGCCCGAGCCTTTTTTCCCTCAAAAATTCAAAAAAATGGCCGGTTAAAATAGAGGCAGGTGCAAGCATGTGGACATAAAAATAGGGGTGCGCGTGCCTGTAAAACAATAGAGTTGAGAGCGGAATAAGAAACGCCAGCGTTGTTACGGAGGCATACGTTGCACTTCTATCCCCTTGCCAAAGTTGGAACACAGCGAGCAGAAAACCCAAAAATAGGAGCGCAAAGTAAAGTGGGTTGCTGGACAAAAGAATGGTGAACGTCTTCCATTCAGGGAAAAACCCGGCATCAAGAAGGCTGAAAACAACAACAGAACTCACATAGCTGACGTTCGTTTCATCGGAAGGCAGCTGTGATGCGTGCATCGCGTACAGGACAAGAAAAAACAGGATGCTGCTGAAACCAATACCAATCGCATGAATGAACTTATCGCGCTGAAATCCAGAAGCGATCAGGTTGATCAACAAAATAAGCCCAATCATGATCGCAAAGAAAAACGATTTGATGGTGATCATCCCGGCAAGTCCGATCAAAAACCCACAAAAGAGGCTTCTCAATAGGGTATTTTGTTTCCCGGTAACCAGGAAAGTAGCACTCATAAGGAGTGCGAGACTCATTGTATCGACGCGGAAACTTGTCAGATGCCTGAAAACAGACGTGAAGGAGAGGAAGAGCAAAACAACAAGCAAAGATGTTTCAACACTGAAAAACCGTCTGCTGGTCAAGTAAATGGCAAGACAAGTAATGACGGCAAAACCGTACATAACTGCTCTTGCCACAACGATCTGATCCAACTCGTTCACGCTCACACTTGGAAGCCAGAAGAACAGGTGCAAATAAATTGTGTAGAGAACCTGTGAAAGCTCGTCGCGATGAAAAAGATAAAGCCAATCAAGAAGATAAAATTCGTCCCAATTGGCTTCAAATCGCAAAACCATGTAGGTTTGAAATCCAGCCGTAACTAAAAGCGCTAGGATTGCCAAATTCCTGATCGGAAGCAGCTTTTCAGTTTTTTCCAGCAATGATCACAGCCATGACGAAATGATTCCATCCGTATTATGGCATTTTTCGATCAAGCAAAAAATTGTAAAACCGATGCGCCGGCTACCTACAAATCAAAAACCTGCTTATCCGTTACCCATGCGTAGCATTGAATAAAAGTTTTGTTGCTCCGCCGGGTTGTCATGAAACGCACCGGTAAAGGCAGTCGTAAGCGTACTGGAGCCCTGCTTTTTGATGCCGCGCATGGCCATGCACATATGCTCGGCCTCGATGACTACGGCGACACCGCGAGGCTGCAATGCATCGTCAATTGTTTGGGCAACTTGCGCAGTCATGTTTTCCTGCGTCTGCAAACGACGAGCAAAGATATCGACCGTGCGCGCAATCTTGGAAAGACCCAAAACGCATCCATCCGGAAGATATGCAACATGCGCTTTCCCGATGATTGGCACCATATGATGCTCACAATGAGAATGAAAAGGAATGTCGCGCACCAAGACCATGTCATCGTATCCACCGACTTCCTCAAAGGTCCTGCCCAACACTTCGTGGGCATCCAGATCATATCCGCCAAAAAGCTCCTGATAGGCTTTTGCCACACGCTTTGGTGTTTCTAAAAGACCCTCTCGGTTGATATCTTCACCAATCCACTCAAGAAGTGTCCGAACCGCATTTTCCGCTTCTTCACGAGAGGGACGGTCTTCTTTCGCAAGAATCTTGCGGTCTTCGATTTTCTTTAAACTTTCCAGAATTGCATCCATGCTAATCTCCTGCCTGGACATTGGTTAAACTCCGCGTCATTCAGTCTGTTCGGACCAGTCGCAGCCGTTTTTCCAATGCACATAGCCCCTGAGTGCATGGTTTGGGCCTTGGCCGGGTTCCGGGGCTTTCGGAGCGAAGGCTCCTCTGGCACGGTGACCTGACTAGTTCGATATAGAGCATGGAAAAAAATGCTCAATATCTTGTTTCATCAAAACTTTCACATATTTGTCGACGAAATGTTACTAGACACTTATATTGTTTCCAAGCTCTTTCATACAAATAGCTTTCTGAACCCTGGGTGAATAAAAATGTTGGACAACGTCTACAACTCGAAAATTCTGGAATACGCAGGCAATATTGAGCGCATCGGAGAACTTGAAGATGCCGATGCAAAGGCACGTGCTCATTCCAAGTTATGCGGCTCAACAGTAGACGTTTCTTTGAAGCTAGATGGCCAAACCGTGACAGATTTCGCCCACAAAGTAAAAGCATGCGCCTTGGGCCAGGCGTCCGCTTCTATCATGGCCCGACACGTGGTTGGCAGCACCAGCGGCGAGCTCCGTGAATTGCGCCAAACAATGTATGAAATGCTTAAGGACAATGGTCCGGCCCCTGAGGGAAAATTTGAAGACTTTAAATTTCTGGAGCCTGTCAAGGACTACAAAGCAAGACACGCATCCACATTACTGACATTCGACGCCGTGGTAGACTGCCTTAATCAGATTGAAAAAGTGCGAGAAGCTGCAGAGTAGCACATGCCTGAATCTAAACTTGAGAAAATCCAGCTAAGAGATTCTAAAAAAGTCAAAAATAAACAAAATCGAAATTGGCAAGGACATTGGCCAAAGACCCCGGGCAGGGTATTTGGTACTGCGATCATAAGAGCCTACCAATTGACCTTGTCCGGCTTCATTGGCAACGGTTGTCGCCATCTTCCGACCTGTTCGGAATATGGCTATGAAGCAATTGCACGGTACGGACTTCTAAAAGGGGGCTGGCTCACGGTCCGCCGCGTCGCAAAGTGCGGTCCCTTCGGTACCAGTGGGCACGATCCGGTCCCGGGTTCGGAAAACAAACCATGAAGAACAATCCTGTTGCGACGGTTAAAGTCTCGCGCGGTGGCTTGGTGGAAAACATCCATCAGGTTGATATCGTCGTATCCGATGCTGAAGGCGGTATCGTCGAAGCGTGGGGAGATGTAGACCGTCCGGTCTTTCCACGATCATCCATCAAAGCGTTGCAGGCCTTACCGCTGGTCGAATCCGGTGCAGCAGACAAATATGGTTTCGGATCGCAGCATCTTGCACTTGCTTGTTCCTCTCACCATGCGGAATTTTTCCATGTTGCTTCAGTAAGACAGATGTTCAAAAAAGCGGGCATTTCTGAGCAGTGCCTTGAATGCGGCCCGCAAATGCCAAGAGATTCTTCAGAAAGAAAAAAGATACAGGAAGGAGAGGAAGAACTTTCCTCAATTCATAACGGATGTTCCGGTAAACACGCAGGTTTCCTGGCCTTTGCTGAGCATGCGGGCCTTGATAAATCCAGTTACACGAAAATCACGAGTCAAGTGCAGAAAGAAATCGCAAACGTTCTGCAAGAAGTCGTTGCAACCCCACATACGGAAAAAAATCACGGTATTGATGGGTGCGCTATTCCCACCTATCAAATTCCACTCTCAAAACTTGCTCTTGCATATGCAAAGTTCGGGGTTGGTGAGGCAGACGGCCGCCTTCGTTCAAGCGCGATGATAAAACTGCGCGATGCCTGCTGCAAACATCCCGAAATGGTAGCAGGGACGCTTGGCGCTTGTACCCGCATCATGCAAGCGATGGATAAGCGTGTATTTGTCAAATATGGTGCAGAAGGGGTTTATACCGCAGCTTTGCCAGAATTGGGCTTCGGTATCGCCCTAAAGGTTCGGGATGGAAATGCGAAAGCTGCAGAAACAACAATTGCAAGCCTAGCTACTCGGCTGCTTGAACTCGATCAAAGGGAGCACGAAGGTTTAACGCCCATCCGTGAATCCGTTCTGAAGAACTGGTCAGGAACCATAACCGGAAAAATGTGGATTGATCTGTGATCCCATCACACAGGATTGGGTGAACTGGAGTGTTGGATATTAAACCTGACAACGACAACGATATATATCATGAATTACGTTGCATAATTATAGTAAAAATAATTAATTAAAATCAAAAAATTGGGGATATACTGGATAAATATAATTGAGTAACAAGGCGGGAACGGCAAAAGTTATATGAAATAACAAATTTGCGAATTTCAAAGGGGGATTTGCTCTGGCAGAGTTTATCAACCGGCTATACACGTCGAACGCCTTGCTAACACTTGCCAAACGCCCGATCCGGCGAATTGGTTGGGGCGTCAAGACGTCTGCAAAGCGATACATACCTGCGGCGATCTAAAATTTAGTACCATGAATTCCGATTTTCTTTCCGCTTACTCAATGGATGCATTGAGTTGGGTCCCTTGTTGCGGACATGCAGTTTACGATGGTCTGGCGCTGACGGGGTTTGCGCTGACAATCGTGGGAGCTGGCTATTACTTTTACCTGGCAGTGAGCAGATATCGCGTGAGAGAAAACAAACAAAACCCCGAGCCGCGCAGAAAACGGGAAAATCAATGACTTGGACCTCATCATATTCGGTCTAACAAGGTTGCCCCGAACAGACAAATCTCTTAAACACACCCCACTTAACTGAATCAACCACCCGCGATCGTATGCGGGACTGGAGAAAGGATTAGCCTACTATGGCCTCAATTTCCCTTACTTTTCCCGATGGAAACTCTCGTGAATATGCCGCCGGAATCTCCGGTCTGGATGTCGCTGAATCCATCGCAAAATCCCTTGCGAAAAAGTCCTTGGCCTATTCACTTGATGGCGAGCTGCGGGATTTGTCCGATCCGATAGAATCCGATGGTACCATCGCTTTGATCACTCGGTCTGATGAGCAAGCCCTTGAGTTAATTCGACACGATTGCGCACACGTATTGGCAGAGGCGGTGCAAGAGTTGTGGCCGGGCACACAAGTGACGATTGGACCGGTTATTGAAAATGGTTTCTATTACGATTTTGCACGTAACGAGCCTTTCACACCGGATGATCTTCCGGTCATAGAAAAGAAAATGCGTGAGATTATTCAACGCAATGAGAGGTTCACCAAAGAGGAATGGTCGAGGGATCAGGCAAAAGAATTTTTCACTTCCAAAGGTGAGAACTACAAAGTTGAACTCGTCGATGCGATTCCTGATGACCAGTCACTCAAGATTTACAAGCAGGGCGAATGGCTAGACCTTTGTCGTGGTCCGCATATGCGGTCAACAGGAGATATCGGCAATGCCTTCAAGCTAATGAACGTCGCCGGAGCGTATTGGCGCGGGGATTCGACCAAAGCAATGTTGACCCGTATTTATGGCACTGCTTGGCGTGATGAAAAGGAACTCAAACAATACCTGTTTATGCGCGAAGAGGCCGAGAAACGCGATCACAGGAAGCTTGGACGTGAGATGGACCTCTTTCATTTTCAGGAAGAGGGGCCAGGCGTGGTTTTCTGGCACTCCAAAGGTTGGCGGATGTTTCAGTCACTTGTCAACTATATGCGCCGCCGTTTGGATGGAACCTATGAAGAGGTCAATGCGCCGCAAATTCTGGATAAATCCCTATGGGAAACCTCGGGCCACTGGGGCTGGTACAATGAAAACATGTTTGCGGTAAAATCAGCACATGCACAGGTCAATCCTGATGACGAGGAAGCCGATCATCGTGTCTTTGCGATCAAACCCATGAATTGTCCGGGCCATGTGCAAATCTTCAAGCATGGACTTCGAAGCTATCGGGAAATGCCGGTGCGCCTCGCTGAATTCGGTGTTGTACACCGTTACGAACCCTCGGGTGCCTTACACGGGCTCATGCGCGTTCGCGGATTCACCCAAGACGACGCGCACGTCTTTTGCACGGAGGAGCAAATGCATGCCGAGTGCATGCGCATCAATGACCTGATCCTTTCTGTATACAAACACTTTGGCTTTGAAGAAATGTCAGTTTTATTGTCTACACGGCCCGAAAAAAGAGTTGGTGATGATGCGAGCTGGGATCATGCAGAAGCAGTGATGTTAGAAGTTTTAAAGGAGATAGAAGTAAAATCAGAAGGAAAAATCAAAACCGGTATCAATGAGGGGGAAGGGGCTTTTTACGGTCCCAAATTTGAGTACACCTTGAAAGATGCTATCGGAAGAACGTGGCAATGCGGGACAACCCAGGTTGATTTCAATCTTCCCGAGCGGTTTGGTGCATTTTACATAGACAGCGATAGCGAGAAGAAGCAACCGGTTATGATTCACCGCGCGATTTGCGGTTCAATGGAGCGTTTCCTTGGTATTCTGATAGAAAACTATGCAGGCCACTTTCCGCTTTGGCTGGCTCCGGTTCAGGTGGTTGTTGCGACCATTACGTCTGAAGCCAATCCCTATGCGGAAGATGTCGTAGCCAAGCTCCGTGCTGCGGGTTTGCAGGCAAAAGCGGATATCCGGAATGAAAAAATCAACTACAAGGTCCGGGAGCATTCGCTGGCAAAAGTGCCTGTAATTATGGTCTGTGGCATGCGAGAGGCCGATGAGGGCAGCGTAAACATTCGGAGGCTTGGTTCAAAAGATCAAACCTCGATGCACCTCCCCGATGCCATTGCATCCTTGGTAGATGAAGCAACGCCGCCGGATCTGAGATAAACATGAAACTTTCGCCACCATCCTTGGGACAGATAAGGCTCATAAGTGGTGGCGTGTTGTTTGTCTTTGTTTTAGGCCACTTTTTCAATCATATGCTGGGCATCGTTTCGCTCAATGCGATGAATGAGGCTTGGTACTACACCATAGAACCATGGCGATGTACGCCCGGAACAATTATCCTGGTCAGTGCATTGGTGATCCATGCGTTACTTGCGGTTTGGGCTTTACTTGAGAGGCGAACATTCAAAATGAAACGCTGGGAAGCGGCTCAATTGGTGCTGGGCTTCTCAATCCCAATTTTATTGGCCGCGCATGTTCTTTCCACCCGGGGTGGGTTTGAGGTGTACGGCCTGGAAGAGGGGTATGCCTTCCAGCTATACGCACAATGGGTACTCGCACCTTACTATGGCGTGTTGAACATGATCGCACTTTACATCGTTTGGTTTCATGCCTGTGTCGGTTGGCATTTTTGGCTCCGCCTAAAGCCCTGGTACGCGAAGATGAGGCCCATCGCGCTTTCTTGCGCAGTTGCAATTCCACTGCTGGCGACAGCAGGAATAATTTCGGGCGGATTTAGGGTTCTGAGATTATCACGCAGTGAAAAATGGTCTGGAAACCTTTTTAAAAAGCTGGGAGACAATACCCCTGAATACATTGAGTTTGTGACCAGCTATGAATTCATCATTCAGTCAACAGTTGTCTTACTTCTTCTGTCGACCGCCCTTTTTCATCTTTCAAGAAAATACATGGTGTTTGCGCCAAGAGCCTATGAATTGGCGTATCGCAGCCTAAAAATGGATGATCAAAAGGTATTGAAACTCAAACCGGGTTTGTCCGTATTGGACGCCATAAAGACCGCCGGACTCGGACATGCTTCCGTTTGCGGCGGCAGGGGACGTTGTTCCACCTGCCGTGTCCGTATTGATCAGGGAGGAGCCGAGCTTGAAAAAGCAACCGAGCTTGAACAGAAAGTGCTAAGCCGGATTGGGGCACCGGAAGATGTGCGACTTGCCTGCCAGGTTTTCCCGAAAACAAACATCTCGGTGACTGCGCTTTTGGATGCAGATGCAAGCGCAGAGGATGGATTTGGCGTCTCTCGAAGTCATCATGGAGAGGAACAAGAGATTGCTGTTTTGTTCGCGGATATTCGTGCCTTTACAAAGCTTTCTGAACAGAAACTCCCTTTCGATACTGCATTCCTTTTAAACCGCTACTTTGAGGCGATGGGAGGTGCCATCGAAGATGAAGGCGGGCATATCGACAAATTCATTGGCGACGGGGTGATGGCATTGTTCGGCATAGACCAATCCATCGAAGAGGGATGCAGAAATGCTCTGGCCGCCGCTCGAAAAATGTCTCGGAAGCTCGATGACTTAAATGAAGCGCTTGCTAACGATTTGCCGCAACCATTGAAAATTGGGATAGGCATTCACAGCGGTACAGCTATCGTCGGCAATCTTGGCTACGGCCGGGCCGTAAACCTAACTGCAATTGGTGATGTTGTGAACACGGCTTCAAGACTTGAGAGTTTGACCAAGGAGTATGGCGCTGAACTTATCGTTTCGGGGGAGGCTGCTAAGACGGGAAACATCGATCTTAGTACGTTTGAAAAAACAGAAGTTGATATCCGCGGTCGTGAGCAAAAAATCGAGATCGTTATTCTCTCAAAAGCATCCCGGTTGCCTTTGGATTAAAAGAGCTTTTCCAGCCGGTTGATCAATTGGGCGCCAACACTTCTACATCTGTATTGAAACCAGATCTCACGCGGAAGTCCTGGCTATAGACAGCATCGTCGTGCTTTGCGATTGCGGTATAGTTCCCTTCCGCCAAAACCATGCTTGGAAACGTGCTGTTACTCTCCTGAATGACTTCTCCTACTTCTGTAAGAATAGACCATGCAGTATCGGCTACCGCATCGCCGCCCGCTACGCGAACAAGGCGAAATGTCAGGATTGCGGCTCTGTGCTGCAGGCTTGCTTCTGTGAGCTTTCCAAGACGAACGCGCAAGTCGGCACGCACGGTCGCATTCAAATTCCCAAATCTGGAGACGACATGATAAGTCCCGGCGGGAAACGCCACAACGGAATTTGGTTTTATGCTCTGAGCCAGCAGCTTACGTTCTCCATTTTCCTGCACTTCCTCCTCGTAAATATCAAATCGAAGCATACGCGGTGGAATCGGCACATTGTCTGAAGCGGTTGCTGTTAGCTTTAAACCACCGGCGTTCAAAACAAATTCTTCTTTGGTTGGTTCTGAACCAATGGTAATTTTTTTGATGGCACCAGCGTGCCCATAAGCCGCATGGACCAGATAATCCCCCAATTCCATGTCAAAGGCTTTCACGCCTCCTACGGCACTTGCAAGCTCTGGCATATCACCATCATTGTTTGGTTTTGCAGAGAATATCCGCCATTCAACGCCGTTCGGTATGACAGGTCCATCGGCACTAAGGCGTGCCTGAAACAAGACGCGTTGTTTGGCAAGATCAGAGTCAGTAGTTTGCGCGGCTGCGTTGGACACAGATATGCAGAAAGCGAAAACGAAAAAGAGGATAAACTTCACGGGTCTAGGCATATGTCATCAATTTCTGATTGCTCTGTTCTGTAAAAGCCGAAAAACACGATGATTTCAAGGCCATGGATTGCTTCTAGCAACAAGGTCACCTAATTGAGACAGGAATCCACATAAAAAGGGAATGGAATGTTTTACCAACCTGAAAACCGCGATCGACAAATCTTACCTCACGATCCAATAAAAGCGATTATTGCTCCCAGACCCATTGGTTGGATATCAACTTTGTCGACGGAAGGTGTTGAAAACCTGGCTCCCTATAGTTTTTTTAACGCTGTAGGCGGCATGCCTCCAATGATCATGTTTTCCTCTGAGGGCTATAAAGATACAGCGCGAAACGCCGTTGAAACCGGTGAGTTTGTATTCAACTATGCCAGCAAACATCTGGAAAATGAGATGAACGCAAGCAGCCTGCCAGCACCATCCGGGGTGAGTGAATTCGATCACTGCGGAATCGAGAAAGCCAAAAGTGAACTGGTGACGCCCCCCAGAGTAGCAAAGGCCTACGCAGCGTTGGAGTGCAAGGTAACCAGCCACATCGAGACCGAAGATATAAACGGCGCAAAAACGGGTGCAGTGGTTGTGATTGGCCAGGTCGTTGGAATACATCTTGATGAAGCGGTTATTCGCGATGGGCGATTTGACATAAGCCTGGCTGATCCAGTGTCCCGCCTTGGATATCTTGATTATGGGCTAACGCATGAATTGCATGAGATGCAGCGCCCAAACTGGGAGTAATTCGGTCAATCTGGCTGAAATTCTTAACAAAACCTTTTTATTCTTGGTGAACTGATCGTTAATTCTTTTGCTCTATAAATTCCTCAGTTTTGGCTGAATGTGTTTTCGGCGGGAGTTTTGATGGTAATCGAGTATTTCATGAAATGGGTGCAGACAGCACCTTTGAACAAGCGCACAAACGCAGCTGTCGCCTTGGCAAGGGCCTGTACTAAAAGGGGCCTCGAAGATGATGAGCGCGATGAAATCGAGGCTGCGCTGACCGTTCTGCTAGAAGACAATGCTTCTCCTGTTCGTCTTGCAATCGCAGAGACGTTCGGAGCGTTTGCGTCTGCACCACGCCACATAATCACCAGCCTGGCAGCAGACAAATCAGAAATTTCGGTAATCGTGTTGTCCCAGTCACCCGTCTTCCACGATGCTGAACTGGTCAATTGGGTACGAAACGGATCTCGGGAGAATCAGATCGCAGTATCCTGCAGACCCTGGCTTTCTGAAGAAGTGACGTCAGCAATTTGCAAATACGGATGCAAAGATGCGGGTCTGGGCTTGCTTATGAATTCCGCGGCAAAGTTTTCACAAGAAGACCTTCATGTTCTCGCGCAACGGCACGGAGAGGTTACAGATATCCGATTAGCGCTTTCAGAGCGCGACGACCTTTCAATCCAAACCCGACATTTGTTGCTCGGCAAACTGGGTGCGGCTCTGGGCGGGCTCGTCAAAGAAAAAGCATGGTTGTCCGAAGATAGAATGGATGCAGTGATTGGAGAAGCTTGCGACAAGGCTTCTATCATCTTTGCCGCAAAAACGAACGAAGGGGAAGTCGCAAATGTTGTCCGCAACTTGATCTCTCAAAATCGGTTGACGGTAGCCTTCCTCGTTAGGGCAATCTGTATGGGTAACATCACGTTGGTTGCCTCTGCACTTTCTGAACTAAGCGGTATCCGTTTTGTGAGAGTCGAGGCCATCCTGACCAGCAATCGTGAAACAGCTTTCAGAGCCGTTTACGAAAGAGCAGGGCTTCCAAAATCAGCGTTTGTAATCTTTCAAACAGCCCTGAAAACATGGCGTAGATTGCTCCGGTCCGGTTCGGAGATTAATCAAGCCAGATTACCGTTCATCGTGACTCGAGAAGTGTTGGATGCTTATGCTGGAAACACAGATACGATCGTCGATGAGTTGCTCGTGCTTTTAAGAAAGTTGTCTGCCGAGGCAGCACGAGAAAGTTCAAAAGCGAAAGCGGTCGAAATTACTGAGCGCTCCATTGAAGCCATTGAATCAGTGCCCCAAGCGCTGGAACAAATCGAGGGTTCTTTCGAAGTAGAAATACACGAAACGGAAATTCTGGACGAAACACCGGCAAATCAGAGTACCCCAGCCAAGCAGATTGTGGAAATTCCAAAACAGAAGCCAATCTCGTATCCAGTTGATATCATGGCACTTGCCGCAACAGACCTGGAAATCATGGATGATGAATTGGCTTCATCGCAGGGCATTTTGTATGGCTCTGAGGTAAAAGCAGCCTAACGTTCCAGCGATATTGAAGTTAATATTGAAACTGTTCTGCCAGAATTCTGTCATCCCATGAATGCTCAGGGTCAAACAGGATCAGTCCGGTGTTTTCTGTGTCCAGTTCAATTCCAACTTCCACAACCGACTTGATTTCTGTATGGTCTGCGACTGCATTTACCGGACGTTTGTCTGGCTCATTGATGCTGATAACGACTTCAATCGTATTGGGAATAAGTGCGCCACGCCAACGTCTTGGGCGAAATGGACTGACTGGTGTCAATGCCAAAAGAGGGGCCTGAAGGGGCAAAATCGGTCCATGGGCTGAGAGATTATAAGCAGTGGATCCGGCCGGAGTCGCAACCATCAGTCCGTCACAAATCAGGGATTCAAGCCGTCGACGCCCATCCGTGGTGACAGAAAGGTTTGCGGCCTGGTACGACTGTCGAAATAAAGAAACTTCATTGATGGCCATGGCTTCATGCCGCTCGCCGTTCATATCCAGTGCTGACATTCGTAAAGGTCTTATCTTGCTCCGCAATGCACTTGTGATGCGCTGGCGCAGATTATCGGTTTTATATTCGTTCATAAGAAAACCGATCGTTCCTTTGTTCATTCCGTAAATCGGTTTTCCCGAATTCATAAACTCATGCTGCGTTTGCAACATGAATCCATCCCCGCCAAGCGCGACAATCACATCAGCGTCCTGTGGCGGCGTCGCGCCATAGATCGATTCAAGTTTGTTTTTGGCATATTCCGCATCGTCTGCAACGCTGGAAACAAAAGCAATTTTCTGTGTCAACGGATCAATCCCTTACTCCGTTAGTCGACTACCACGTCAACAACACACTGCAAAGGGTCAAACTGACTGATCAGTAAGGGATTTTTAACCATGCTCATCCAATCTTGTTGCACCACGCGCGATATGCGTCACCATGAGATTCCAACCAAAAGATCAGGAAATACAATGATCCGTCCAGCAAGCGAAATAGAGTATCCACCGTCCGAAGCACTGTGCACAAAAGCTCGATTGATTGCGCGAATGGAGTCACTCAACGCAAGCACAGATAACCTCATGGCCGTGATTGCACAGAGAATTGGGGCAGAAGAGCGGCGATACCTCGCTGAGATCGAAATGCTGACGAATGAACAGCAGCGCCTAGTTGAAAACATGAAACGAATTGTCCGGGGATAAGCCCCAATCGAACTCAAAGGTTCAAAAAACTGCCTAATCACCGACAGCGATGCCTTCGCGTCGTGGATCTGCGCCGCCTTCAAGTCCATCGGGTGTAAGCTCTATGCCATGGAGGCCGGAGTTCAGATCCCGGATATCGGTTACAAAGCCAAGCGCTTCCAATGGTTCTGAGAATTTCTCGGCCGCGGTTCCTTTTTCCAGATCATAGCGGCCAAACTTGTTTACCATATGGGGGAGTTCAATCGCCTGTTGAATATCCATTTCCCAGTCAATCCACGCAAGGATCGTTTTGGCGACGTAGGGGATGATACTGCTGCCGCCTGGTGATCCAATTGCAAGGACAGGTTTGCCGTCTTTCAAAACAATCGTAGGGGCCATTGATGACCTTGGACGCTTGCCGGGTTCGATCCGGTTCGCGACAGGTTTGCCGTCTACCTCAGGAACAAAAGAAAAATCCGTCAATTCGTTGTTTAATAAAAATCCGCCGACCATCAAACGCGACCCAAACCCGTTCTCAATGGTAGTCGTCATTGAAACCACATTTCCTGCTCGATCTACAATTGAGAAATGACTGGTCGAAGGAAGCTCCAGAGAATGATCCGGCGCATACAAAATCGCGTGGTCAAAGGGTGGATTTCCGGGTTTTAAAGCATCAGGCTCAATAGCGTCTTCACGCCTCAGCAATTGGCCTCTGCTTTGCAAATAGGAGGCATTCAGCAATCCCTTCGGCATTTTGATGAAATCGCTGTCAGCCATGTATGTACCGCGATCTGCAAATGCCAACCGGGTCGCATCGCCAATCAATCGCCAGCTTTCCAGACTATCGGGCCCGTATGCTTTGAGATCGTATGCTTCAACCATGCCAAGGATTTGGCCTACAGTTAGCGCGCCAGAGGAGGGCGGGCCCATACCGCAAACATCATACGCGCGATATTGAAAGCAAACAGGCTCACGTTCAATGACTTTGTACTGCGCCAAATCTTCTAGTGCGAGTTTCCCCGGATTACCCGGTGCATTTTGAACGGTCTGAACGATAGCTTCAGCTAAGGGGCCTGAGTAAAAATATTCCTTTCCGCTTTCGGCAATGCCTTGAAGCGTTTTTGCATACTCTCTGTTTTTAACAATCGTCCCGGGAAACAGCGGTACGCCTTCTTCACTGAGGAAATATGCTCTGGTCTTCTCGAATCGAAACAAGCTTTCCGCCGAACGCGAAATTGAGGCATTGAGTCTGGGAGAAACTTCAAATCCGTTTACTGCCAAATCAAGGGCCGGAGCGATAACAGTATCCCAGCTGAGTTTTCCATACCTTTTGTGCATGTCGTACAGCAAAGCAACCGTACCGGGCGTTCCCACAGAACGGCCACCGATTACAGCATCAAAAAAACCAAGAGGATTGCCGCTTTCATCCAGAAATAAATCTGGCGTGGATGCGATCGGTGCTGTTTCTCTAGCATCAAATGTCGTTAGTTTCTCGGTATCTGCGTCATAATAAACCAGAAAAGCACCGCCCCCCAACCCCGACGACTGTGGTTCAACCAGTCCCAGAACAAGTTGAACACCAATCATTGCATCAATCGCACCGCCGCCCTCATTGAGCAATTTATGCCCAACCTTGCTGGCATAAGGATTTGCAGCAGCAACCATTTGTGTTTTTGCTTTCACAAGTTCCTTTTGTGTCACGCCGGAAGAAAACTCTGGAGCAACGCTGTCAGCGACATCTTGTGCGTGTGAGAGTTTTCCGACGAGGAAAACGAAAAGCAGTAAAAACAGTGGCACCGGCACGGAGAATTTTTTAGACACGTTCAGCTCACTTGATTAGAAGTTGGAGCTAACAGCCTAACCACTGATCACCGATTATCAACAGGGAACCTGCCTTAAGAACGCAAATCCATCGCCCTGTAGTGCAAACCGATTGCAGAATCTGTTCTTCATTGTTAAAAAACTTCCATATTTAAGGCGCATGAAAAGGGCGACGCGCGCTTATCTGGTGATTCAAAAAGGCAGGCCAGCATGGCAAATAAAGAATCTCGCCCGGCTTTACAGTATCTTGAAACATCAAAGGTTCTAGGACTTCGTGATGGTCAGGCGGGCAACGCTTGGCTGATCGGGGCTGTTGAGAAATTAATTGGTATTCGTCGCTTCAACGAAATGATTGAAGATCTTGGCCCCGACTGGCCCGATGCAAATCAGATGATTACGCATATGTTTGAACGGCTTAATATCAAATGGGATGTTCAGAATACAGAAATTCTTGAAAGCCTGGATGGCAAACCAAAAGTATTCGTCGCTAATCATCCCTATGGCCTGCCGGACGCGTTTGCGCTTTTTGATTTGCTCACAAAACATCGCCCAAACATACGTCTTTTTGCGAACAAAATGCTCGCAGCTACCCAATTGGATGACGAGAGGTTGCTTTTCGTAGATCCATTCGGGGCCAAAGATTCGCGCGGAACAAACCGAAAATCGATTGCGGAGGCCCTCAAACACATTCGTGAAGGAGGAGACTTAGCGCTTTTCCCCGGTCGGATTTGCTCGCACCTGAAAACCACAGACTGGACGATTTCCGATTCCGATTGGACCGATCAGGTCCGCAAATTTGTGCAGGCTGGCGATGGCGACCTGGTTCCGCTGTATATCACGGGCCGAAACTCAATGACTTTCAATTTGTCCGGGCTTGTTCATCCACGCATTCGCACATACCTTCTTTTGCGAGAATTTTTGCGCGGAGGTCACGATTTTACCTTTTCCATTGGTGAGCCGGTATCCGCTGACCAATTGCGCAAGGTTTCCAGGAGCATGTCCGTAGGCAATTTTGCCCGGAGTCTGGTGTATTCTTTAAAAACCGGCAGCCGAAAAATGCCGGATTTACCCCATTTGATCGAGCCGGCGCTTCGAAGCGAAGAAGAGAATTTGCAGATCGCCAGAAAACCGGCCTCCATACGTGGAGAAGGCGTTAAAAAGATATTGGACAACAGTGAAATTCTGGTTCGGCAGAATGGCTACACGATTTATCAGGTCGGTCCACAAATATCGCAAGAAATGCTGGATATCATATGTGAAGTTCGTTTTCAGGCCTATGCTTCCGAAACAAACGTAAAGGATCCATCCGAACTCCGCGATCGGTACGATGCTTTTTACAATCATCTGATTCTTTGGGATGACACAGAAGAAACCGTCGCGGGCGTATATCGATATACGCTTCCTGATGCCGCCAATCTCCCACCAACTCCAGAAACGTTGGTAACAAGCAGTATTTTCAACCTGTCTCCTGAATTCCAGCAGATTTTACCCAAGGCAATGGAGCTTGGACGTGCAGCGATCTTGCCTGAATATCAAAAGAGCTTCTCACCCCTCATGTTGCTATGGCGCGGATTCTTGGAGATTCCAAACCGAAATAAAGATATAAAGTATTTGTTTGGCCCGGTAACAATGGGGCAAACCTTCAATCCGATCTCACGTGAATTGTTGAGGCGCTACATCATGCAAAATTGCGGCGATGAGAGCATGAGCGGATTTGTGAGTGCACGCCGTGAATTGAACCTGGATATACCCAAAGAAGTAGAAATTGAGAAATTGGCTGATGCCTGCAGCTCTTTCTCTCAACTTGGTAACTTAATCAATGGGTTGGAAGGTGGAAAACGCACATTACCTGTGCTTTTCAGGCATTACGCCAATTGTGGCTGCAAATTCATCGGGTTTGGAGAGTGGCGGGAACTGGATCACGCGACAGCAGGCCTGACAGTCTTGGACCTGAAAGACAGCAGCAAAGCTTTTATCCAACGGTATTTTGGGAAAGAGGGGGCGGAAGCCTTTTTTGCCGGGCGTTAAACAATCTGCACTTTGATGCTGGTGTTAGCTCTGGGTTAAAAAAACACATAAAAACTATTGCATTCGGTGCCCATAAGCACTAAAAAACGTATATCGAACACAAGGGGTGTGCATGACGACAGAATGTTATGCGCACTTTCTGTTGTGGGTTTGCAGGCGAATGAATGGTTTGTGAGCTTTCGGTTTCAAAACAAATTATTTGGTAGCAACCCGCAGATTTCAGGCAGGATCATGGCCGCGAAGACAAATCCATTTACCTTCCTTCAGCAAGTTCGTACGGAAGTTTCTAAGGTTACCTGGCCAACGCGACGCGAAACGTTGGTAAGTTCCATTATGGTTTTTATAATGGTAGGCCTCGCAGGAATTTTCTTTTTTCTGCTTGATCAGGGGTTGAGCTGGTTTGTTGGCCTGCTCTTGAGCTTGGGCAGCTAAATCCCAGTTGGGTTAACGAGGAACTGCACGGATATGGCGCATCGGTGGTACATTGTTCACGCTTACTCGAATTTCGAGAAGAAAGTTGCGGAATCCATTGAGGAAAAAGTAAAACAAAAAGGTCTTGATCACCTTTTTGAGGCGATCATGGTGCCCACCGAAAAGGTGGTCGAAGTTCGTCGCGGTCGCAAGGTTGATACGGAGCGAAAGTTTTTCCCTGGATATGTTTTGGTAAAAATGGAAATGACCGACGAGGCTTTCCATTTAATCAAAGACACGCCCAAGGTCACGGGGTTCCTTGGCGCTGATAACAAACCGAAGCCGATCTCAGATCGCGAGGCAGAGCGTATCTTGAATCAGGTACAAGAGGGCGTTGACCGTCCGAAGCCTTCGGTAATGTTCGATGTGGGTGAGAGTATTCGTGTCTCTGATGGTCCTTTTGCTTCGTTCAATGGCATTGTTCAGGAAGTGGATGAAGAGCGGGCGCGCCTTAAAGTGGAAGTTTCGATTTTTGGCCGCGCTACGCCGGTCGACCTAGAATATGGGCAGGTTGAAAAATTGTAACCTGCTTGCACAACGCCCTATGCCCGCTGGCTTGGGGTTGAGTGCTTGAAAGTGTGGGAGATTGGCAGGGCTGGCCGCCTTTACAGTTGTACCACAAAACTGCAACCGCCGGTAAACCGGCAAACAATAGAAGGCAGTCAATATGGCCAAAAAAATTGAAGGATACCTGAAGCTTCAGGTTCCAGCAGGCAACGCTTCTCCTTCGCCGCCAATTGGTCCGGCGTTGGGTCAGCGTGGTCTCAACATCATGGAGTTTTGTAAGGCGTTCAATGCAAAGACTCAGGAGATGGAGAAAAATTCTCCTGTCCCCGTAGAGATCACCATCTTTGCTGATAAATCGTTCACCTTCGAAATGAAGCAGCCGCCAATGTCTTACTTTATCAAAAAGGCGCTAAACTTACAGTCTGGCTCAAAAGAGCCTGGCCGATCAGTCGCCGGGACATTAAAGCGTGAACAGGTGCGTGAAATCGCAGAGAAAAAGATGCCGGACTTAAACGCCGGTGATATCGAAGCTGCAATGCGCATTGTTGAAGGTTCTGCCCGTTCAATGGGTATTGAGGTGGAGGCTTAATCATGGCTGGAAAAAGAACAAAAAATGCGCTCGAGGGCATCGATCGTAAGCACCTTTACACACTGACCGAAGCGGTCGGCATGGTCAAAGAGCGGGCGTCCGCAAAGTTTGATGAGACGGTTGAAGTTGCAATGAACCTTGGGGTCGATCCACGTCATGCAGACCAGATGGTGCGAGGTGTCGTAAACCTTCCCAATGGCACAGGCAGGCAAGTTCGTGTTGCAGTGTTTGCAAAAGACGCGAAAGCGGACGAGGCAAAAGAAGCTGGTGCGGATATCGTTGGCGCTGAGGACCTTATGGAAACAGTGCAAAAAGGCGAGATTGATTTTGATCGTTGCATTGCTACGCCTGACATGATGCCGCTTGTCGGTCGCCTTGGTAAAGTGCTTGGACCCAGAAATTTGATGCCCAATCCAAAAACCGGGACGGTGACACCGGATGTTGCAGCAGCGGTCAAGGCGGCCAAGGGCGGTGCTGTTGATTTTAGGGTTGAGAAAGCAGGCATCATTCATGCTGGTGTTGGTAAAGCATCGTTTGATGCTGCCAAACTTGAAGAAAATATTCGTGCGTTTGCAGATGCTGTCAACAAGGCAAAACCTTCCGGTGCGAAGGGTACGTTTGTGAAGCGTGTTGCTATTTCTTCTACAATGGGACCAGGCGTCAAAATTGACCCTGCTTCAGTTGTAGAAGCTTAACAGAATTCGATCCCGGTGTTCCGGGTTCGATTTTCCCAGACAGGTTTTGTTTGGGATACCTGTCCGAGACTGTGGGTGACCTTCGGGTCTTAATAATGCCTGCAATAGACGGGAGTGAGGACAGAACAAGTTGATGGTCAGCCATCGGCGAATTCAGTTCAAACTCGCTAGCCTAGTTAGAAGAGGAGTTATTTTTCTTTTCTGACCTGGGACAGGACCTTGAGCCGTCGGTTACGGATAAGGCTTGTCCTTTGAGTATCCGGCTATTGTAACCGGAAAACCTGGATGTCTGGGTTTTCCAAATGGAGAGAGACTGTGGAAAGAGCGGAAAAACGTGAATTTGTTGCTTCCATGCATGAGGTGTTTGCGAACGCCGGTGCTGTGGTCGTGGCACACTATTCCGGTATCACCGTTGCCGAAATGAGTAAATTTCGTACTCAGATGAAGGAAGCGGGTGGCACTGTCAAAGTCGCGAAGAACCGTCTTGCCAAACTCGCTCTTGAAGGCACGGAAGCTGAACATATCAAGGAACTATTCCAGGGCCAAACTCTGGTTTGTTATTCTGAAGATCCTGTTTCAGCACCGAAGGTAGCTGTTGAGTTTGCAAAGGGCAACGAGAACCTCGTTATCCTTGGCGGCGCAATGGGTGCCACAAACCTCGATCCAGCCGGTGTGAAGGCGCTAGCCACCATGCCATCTCTGGACGAACTACGCGGAAAAATTGTCGGCCTGCTTCAGGCACCAGCTGGCAAAATTGCACAAGTGGTCAACGCACCTGCAGGTCAGCTTGCACGTGTGATCGGGGCTTATGCCAATAAGGACGAGGCTGCGTAAGGTCGCTTCTCGTATTCACTCAAAAGTTTGAACTGAATTAAAAGGAAACAAAAAATGGCTGATCTCGAAAAGATCGTGGACGATTTGTCTAACCTGACAGTTCTGGAAGCTGCTGAGCTTTCAAAACTTCTCGAAGAAAAATGGGGCGTATCTGCAGCTGCTCCTGTCGCTGCAGTAGCTATGCCTGGCGCAGCAGGGGGTGGTGAAGCCGCTGCTGCTGAAGAAAAAGATGAGTTTGATGTTGTCTTGACCGACGCAGGTGCAAGCAAAATCAACGTCATCAAAGAAGTTCGCGGCATCACGGGTCTTGGGCTGAAAGAAGCCAAAGACCTTGTCGAAAGCGCACCCAAAGCCGTCAAGGAAGGTGCTGCTAAGGCTGAAGCCGAAGAGATTAAGGAAAAACTGGAAGCTGCAGGCGCTAAAGTCGAGCTTAAGTAATTCCAATTGGATGCAGTTTAGCGTCCGGAAGAAAATTGGACCCCGGATCCGTCCGGGGTTTCCTTGCATCAAAGACCGGCAGCATGGGTCTTGATTGCGGGGGTGTAGAGTAGGGCTAATTCTGGATCGTTGGCCCGCGATCCCATAACGCAATTTGACAGTCCATGGTGGAGCTGTTGTTTCTGGGAAGCCGTATTGAACACACTTCCCGAAATAAGCTTCGCGAAAACTGCCTAGAGAGACACAAGGTGCGATAAATGGCTAAAAACCATGTTTTTAATGGTCGTAAACGCGTAAGAAAATTTTTCGGTAATATCACAGAAGTGGCAGACATGCCGAACCTGATCGAGGTTCAAAAACAATCCTACGATCAGTTTTTGATGGTTGATGAGCCCGAAGGCGGTAGATCCGACGAGGGCCTTCAGGCAGTTTTCACTTCCGTATTTCCAATCAAAGACTTCTCCGGCGCCTCCCAGTTGGAGTTTGTAAGCTACGAATTCGATCCTCCAAAATACGATGTTGAAGAGTGCCGCCAGCGCGACATGACCTATGCAGCGCCGCTGAAGGTAACGTTGCGCCTTATCGTATTTGATATTGATGAGGACACAGGTGCGAAATCTGTTAAGGACATCAAAGAACAAGACGTTTACATGGGCGACATGCCGTTGATGACGAATAACGGTACTTTTATTGTGAACGGCACGGAACGCGTGATTGTATCCCAGATGCATCGTTCTCCCGGGGTATTTTTCGATCATGACAAAGGGAAAACCCATTCATCGGGCAAACTCCTGTTTGCAGCCCGCGTTATCCCTTATCGCGGCTCGTGGTTGGATATTGAGTTTGATGCCAAAGATATTGTTCATGCGCGCATCGACCGCCGCAGGAAAATTCCGGTTACATCTTTGTTGATGGCGCTTGGTCTCGATCAGGAAGAGATTTTATCCACGTTCTATACTGCTTCTAAAGTCTCTCGTGATGGTGACGGTTGGAAGGTTCCTTTTGATGGTGAATCCATGAAGGGAACAAAGGCTGAGTCAGACCTGATTGATGCCGACAGCGGTGAGGTTGTAGTGGAAGTTGGCAAGAAGATAACTGCCCGAACAATCAAACAGCTCGCGGAAAAAGGATTGAAAAATCTGCGGATCACAAATGAGCAGCTCCACGGGAAATACGTCTCGGAAGACATTGTGAATATGAAAACCGGTGAGATTTACCTCGAAGCAGGCGACGAGATTGACGAAAAATCAATCGAAGTCCTGGATGAAGCTAAGGTAAAGAGCCTTCCGGTCCTCAACATCGATTATGTAAACATCGGTGGTTACATCCGTAACACGCTGGCGGTGGACAAAAATGAGAGTCGTCAGGACGCTTTGTTTGATATCTACCGGGTAATGCGCCCAGGCGAACCGCCTACCATGGAAACAGCGGAAGCGATGTTCAATTCACTGTTTTTCGATTCAGAAAGATATGATCTTTCTGCGGTTGGCCGTGTGAAAATGAACATTCGCCTCGATCTGGATGCAGAGGATACAGTCCGCGTTCTTCGTCGGGAAGACATCCTCGAAGTTGTCAAAACGCTTGTCGATCTCCGCGATGGCAAGGGCGACATTGATGACATTGACAATTTGGGCAACAGGCGTGTCCGGTCAGTCGGCGAGTTGATGGAGAACCAGTATCGCATTGGTCTGCTGCGCATGGAGCGCGCCATAAAAGAGCGCATGTCATCCATTGAAGTTGACACCGTGATGCCGCAAGACCTCATCAACGCCAAGCCCGCTGCAGCAGCGGTGCGCGAATTCTTCGGGTCTTCTCAGCTCTCACAATTTATGGACCAAACCAACCCGCTCTCTGAGATCACGCATAAACGGCGTCTCTCTGCATTGGGGCCTGGAGGTTTGACGCGTGAGCGCGCCGGCTTTGAAGTACGGGACGTTCATCCCACACACTATGGTCGGATTTGTCCAATTGAGACACCGGAAGGACCGAACATTGGTTTGATCAACTCGCTTGCAACATTCGCACGCGTCAACAAATACGGCTTCATCGAAAGTCCGTACCGCAAAGTTGTGAACTCCAAAGTTACAGACGAAGTGGTCTATCTTTCTGCAATGGAAGAGGCGCGTTACAACGTTGCGCAGGCAAACGCTTCGCTGGATAAGAGCAACAAATTTGAAAACGAATTCGTAACCTGCCGTAAAGCTGGTGAAGTCATGATGGTTCCCAGTGAAAATGTGGAACTGATGGATGTGTCTCCAAAACAGTTGGTTTCGGTAGCTTCATCCCTCATACCATTCCTTGAAAATGACGACGCCAACCGTGCGCTGATGGGTTCAAACATGATGCGGCAGGCCGTTCCGCTTGTGCGCGCAGAAGCGCCATTTGTCGGTACCGGTATGGAGGCAGTTGTTGCGAGGGATTCGGGTGCAGCTATTGCGGCACGCCGGACAGGCATCGTGGATCAGGTGGATGCAACCCGGATCGTGATCCGCGCTACCGAGGATCTTGACCCGGCAAAACCTGGTGTCGATATCTACCGCTTGCAGAAATATCAACGCTCCAATCAGTCGACCTGTATCAACCAGCGCCCACTCGTCAGAGTAGGCGATGAGATTACCAGAGGCGATATCATTGCAGATGGTCCATCAACCGAACTGGGCGATCTGGCGCTTGGCCGCAACGTGCTCGTCGCCTTCATGCCTTGGAACGGATACAACTACGAGGATTCGATCCTACTTTCAGAGCGTATTGTGCGTGACGACGTGTTCACTTCAATTCACATTGAGGAATACGAAGTGATGGCGCGTGATACAAAGCTTGGGCCGGAGGAAATTACCCGCGATATTCCGAACGTTTCGGAAGAAGCTTTGAAGAATCTTGACGAAGCTGGCATTACCTATATCGGCGCAGAAGTCGGTCCGGGAGATATACTGGTCGGAAAGATTACGCCAAAGGGTGAAAGCCCGATGACGCCCGAAGAGAAGCTCCTTCGCGCTATTTTTGGTGAAAAAGCCTCGGATGTCCGCGATACGTCTTTAAGAATGCCTCCTGGCGGGTTTGGAACCGTTGTCGAAGTGAGGGTCTTCAACCGCCATGGAATCGAGAAAGACGAGCGCGCGATGTCGATCGAACGCGAGGAAATCGAAGCCCTGGCGAAAGACCGTGACGACGAACAAGCCATCCTTGACCGAAACGTGTATGGTCGCTTGGCCGATATGTTGAAAAACAAAGAAGCCGTTGCGGGACCAATGGGGTTCAAGAAAGGGACAAAGATTTCACCTGAAATCTTGGATGAGAACCCGCGTTCGCAGTGGTGGCAGTTTGCAGTCAGCAATGACAAGCTTCAAGCACAGATCGAAGCGCTTCAAGCCCAGTATGACGATTCTAAATCGATGCTCGAGCAACGATTTATGGATAAGGTCGAAAAGCTTCAGCGCGGCGATGAGTTGATGCCTGGCGTCATGAAAATGGTCAAAGTCTTTGTTGCCGTGAAACGTAAGCTTCAGCCTGGTGACAAGATGGCAGGCCGCCATGGAAACAAAGGGGTTGTTTCCCGCATTATGCCGGTGGAAGACATGCCGTTCCTTGAAGATGGAACACACGCTGACATCGTTTTGAACCCGTTAGGCGTGCCATCGCGCATGAACGTGGGGCAAATCCTTGAGACGCATTTGGGCTGGGCTTGTGCCGGGATGGGTCGCAAAATTGGCGATCTCATTGATGCGTACAATTCTAGTGGTGATATCAAGCCACTCAGAGGCCAGCTCGAAACGGTTTTCGGTGATAACTCCAAAAACGAGCCGGTTAAAGACTATGATGATGAGTCCGTTTTACGCTTGGCTGATCAGACAAGACGTGGTGTTTCAATTGCTACGCCGGTCTTTGACGGAGCAAACGAAG
>JBCCXO010000049.1:0-26192 GCA_039191645.1 Pseudomonadota bacterium
AAATCAAACAAGAAGAAAAACTAGAAGCTGCTGAATTGCGAGCGGCAAAGGGCTTGCCACCGAAACCAACAAAGGCTTCCTTGCTAGATGATGTTCCGTCCACCCTGCCCGCTATGAATTCGGCATTGAAACTGCAAAAGAAGGCTTCGAAAGTAGGGTTTGACTGGAACAATCCAGAATGCGTGCTGGACAAAATCCGAGAGGAAATTGATGAGCTGTCTGAGGAGATTAAGTCTTCAAATCAGGTTGAGATTTCAGGAGAACTGGGAGATTTACTCTTTGCAATTGTAAATCTTGCGCGGCATTTGGATGTTGATCCAGAGATTGCGCTCCGCACCACAAACGTGAAATTTCGTAATCGATTTGCACATGTCGAAAAGCGATTAAAAGATGCAGGAACTTCGCTAGATGAAGCAAACCTCACTGAAATGGAAGCTTTGTGGATTGAGGCAAAAAACAATCCAGATCGCTAGACCATGTATTGGGAGAGTGTTCTGCGATATTCGTTGTTCGCCCGGATCATCAACCTTACCGAACCATCATCCAGATCATTTCGTTCAATGATGTGCGCGTGTTCATAAATTGATGGCAGCATGCTCATCTCATCTACCGGCAACCGTATTTCGACTACGTCATCATTGCCTGCAATTACCTCTTCAATCAGAGATAAAAGGGCATCCACGCCCTCCCCTGTGACCGCTGAAATCAAAAGTTGATCCTCGGGGTTGTTAGCTACGCGTTTTTGCAAGGCATCCAATTCTTCCTTGTTCAACAAGTCGGTTTTGTTCCAAACTTCAACCGTCCGTCCATGCCCCTCTTGCTCGATCCCAAGTTGCGCCAGAATATCATAAACATCTGCGCATTGTGCATCGCTGTCTTCATGCGATATGTCACGAACATGCAATATCAGATCGGCTTCAACCACTTCTTCTAGGGTTGCACGAAACGCTGCAACAAGATGTGTCGGCAAATTTGAGACAAATCCAACGGTATCTGAAAGAATGACTTTTGTACCGTTTGGTAGATTGAGTTGCCTCAAGGTCGGGTCCAAGGTTGCAAACAACAAGTCCTTTGCCATCACCTCTGCACCGGTTAATTGGTTAAACAAAGTCGATTTCCCGGCATTGGTGTATCCTACCAAGGCTACTATAGGATGTGGCACTTTCTTTCTTTTCCGCCGATGCAACTGTCTTGTCCGACGTACTTTTTCAAGGTCACGTTCAAGGCGGTTTATGCGTTCTTGTATAAGGCGTCTATCCGCCTCTATTTGTGTTTCTCCAGGACCTCCTACGAAGCCAAGACCGCCACGTTGTCGTTCCAAGTGGGTCCAAGAGCGAACCAACCTGCCCTTTTGGTAATTCAAGTGCGCAAGTTCAACCTGTAGGCGGCCTTCTTTCGTTTGTGCCCGCTCGCCAAATATTTCCAGGATCAAACCCGTTCGATCAAGGACTTTACAGTTCCACGCCTTTTCCAAATTCTGTTGTTGCTTTGGTGTTATGGTGTGATCAACGATCACAAGCCCGATTTGATTGGCTTTGACGATGCCGGTTATCTCATCCACTTTACCAGTGCCAAACAGGGTTGCCGGCTTGACCAGCTTGATGGGTATGACGCCCGCTTCGATAACGTTAAGCGATATAGCGCCAGCGAGTCCTTTGGCCTCCTCTACCCTTGCGTCACGTGACCGCGCATTGATAGCATCAAATTCAGGCACGAGTACCAGAGCTCGCTCGGGCTTCTGGGCCTCTTCCGCCGTCCATTGAAACTTATCGGATTTCCCTTTTTCGGGATTGGTCAAGCTAATACCACCTTGAGGACAAGTATCCTGTTTTGTTAATCGTCCTTTTCCTCTTCAGACGAATTCCCCATCAAAACAGGTGCGCCTGGCATGATCGTAGAAATGGCGTGTTTGTATACGAGTTGGGATATTCCGTCTCTTCTTAGCAACACGCAAAAATTGTCGAACCAACTGACGACGCCGTTTAGTTTCACACCATTAACCAGAAATATGGTTAGTGGGATTTTTTGCTTACGAACCTCATTGAGAAATGCGTCTTGAAGATTTTGTACTTTTTCCGCCATCAGCCAATCTTTCTTTTTTTTATTATCGACATGGATGGAGGATCCGGTATCCCCGTCTGTCTAAACTCCCACCCTTTCTTATTTATAATGTCTGAACGGAAAACATTTCAAGCAAAAGTTGAAATAGTGGTCCAATTCCAATGTCTTCTTGGATATTGTGATCGAAGGGAAAGGGTCAACACGCCCTAACGTAACTTTTGCAGCACCAATGCAACGGTAGCGAACAGCACTACAATTTCTAAACGACCTGCAATCATAGCAACGATCAGTATACTCAGCTGCATGTTGTTCATGTCTGCATATGCCGGCCAAGAAAGGCTGTCAGAGACGTCCCAGAATGGTCCGTATACCGGGCCTGCGTTTGAAAAAGCGGCTATGACTGCTGTGAAGCCTGCCTGAAAATTCAAGCCGGTCACTGACATCATGAAACTCAAAACCCCTACCGTGAGGACCCAGATTGAAAAGAACCCCCATACTCCCTTCATAAATTCAAGGCTTAGAACAGTCCCCCCAAAATTCCCGGCGAGTACGGAATTTGGATAAATCAGGCGGTTAAGTTCATCTTGTGAGTGCGAAAACACACCACCGATCCGAAACATCTTTATTCCGCCTGCCGTGGAAAAACACCCACCTCCAATCATCACCAGCAATAAAATCAGGCTTGGCGCGACAAGTGCGAAAACGCCGGGCCGCGTTTGGATGCCGGAAGTTGACACCACAGAAGCGGCGTTGAGCAGTCCCTCTCCTATGGAATGTGCGTTCATTAGGTTGAATACATTGCCGGATGAAATTGCCAACTGATAAGCGATCAACAGGGCTAGGCCGATCCATACTGCGATTAGAAAATAACTCTCCCGATGGTTGAGCAATTCCGTGGTGTTCAGATTGAATATGTGCCTCTGCCAAAAAATGCTTGTTGCGCCAAGCATCAGGAAAATCGCCATTATGACCATGCCAGCGTCTTCAAGCAGTAAATCCAGGCCATCATTTGCCGGTACAATTCCGCCTGTTGAAAGGGCAGAAAAACTGAGAATAATGCTTTCAAATGCAGGCACACCGGCAAGCAATAACAGGACGAAACAGAGAATGGTGAGACTTAACATCACTCTGAACAGTCGACCACAGAACTTTACCAAACGGTACTCTGAAGCAATTATTGAGGCGGTTTCGCTCACGCTTCCGACTTTTGGCAGGCCACCAATCTGCCAGGGCGATAAAACAAGAATAAATGTAATCAGTGTCGCCATTCCGCCCAGCCATTGTAGCTGTGCAAGGAAAAAGATTACGGCTTTGGGAACGACTTCGGGGTTCCCAAAAATTAGGGATCCTGTGGTGGTGAAACTTGCTGTTGATTGGAACAGTGCCTGTGTGAAAGATAGTTCTGCTACGTCAGAAAGCGGTATTGCCACCAAAACGGGGAAAATAATCCAGGAAACGACAACCAACAATGTTGCAGATCGTCTCTCTATGCCGACTGGTCTGCCCGCGATTGCTAACAGGATTAACACGAACAAAAAACCACCCAGCAGTCCGTATAGCAAAATCCGAAGACCAAGGTCCCCGTCACCAGTACCAAATGCGATAAGTGCCGGTAAAAAAGCAGATCCTGAGAGGATGGCACCAAGCGCTGACAAATAGTAGATGAACCCGGTCATCCGTCGGCCTAAAAGTAGTCAGCACTTGCGCGAAACATCTGTTCCACTTCGCGTACATGTTCACTCAAGGCCAACATGACAATTCTATCATTTGGTCGAATGATTGTATCTCCTGTGGGCCTTGATACGGTACCTTCGTGTGCAACCATCCCAATTCTTACACCTTGCGGTAGAGACAAATCCCGCAACGGCGTACCCACCAGCGGCGAGGCTTCCAGCGCTTCTGCCTCAACTATCTCGGCAGCTCCGTTTTCGATGGAGTAAACCCCTCGAATGCGCCCTCGCCTCACATATTGTAAAACGCGCGAAATCGTGATGCTTCGGGGATTGATGAAATCATCAATCCCAAGCGTTTTGGTAAAATCGTGGTATCCAACATTATTGAGCAGTGCGAGATTGAATTTACATCCGATTTTCTTAGCCAGAATACTGGATAGGATGTTGACCTGATCATTGTTGGTGATTGCAACCATAAGATCAGCAGAAGCGGCTCCCGCCTCCTGCAAAATCGATTCATCAAGCGCATTACCATGCAAGACAACTGAACGTTTCAACTGGCTGGCTAATTTCTCCGCTGCGACCCTTGAACTTTCAATAATTTTGATCCGGGCGTTTGGCAAACGCTCTTCAATCCGGCTGGCTAGGTAGACGCCGATGTTACCGCCACCTGCTATCACAATTCGGCTGGCTTCCGGTTGTTCTTTGCCGAAGATTGCCAGTGTTCTTCTGATCTGTTGGCGATCGGCAATTACATAAGCCGTGTCGCCTTCCAGGATTTGATCAACTGACCTTGGCGCAATCATTTCACCCTTTCTGGCGATGCCTGCAACAACGGCGTTGAGGTCTGGAAACAACTCGCTCAACTGAGACAAGGGAGTATCAATCAATGGGCAATCTTCATCGCATTCGATAGCAATCATCCCTACTGTGTCTTCGTTAAATAGAACCACATCTTTTGCACCCGGAAGCGCAATTCTCCGCAATACAACATCGCCCACCTCAATTTCAGGAGAAATAATAACGTCGATTGGCATGTGATCGCGACTGAAGAGGTTTTGCCAATGTGCCTGTCGGTAACTCTGCGCCCTAATTCGGGCGATCTTTGTTGGAACATTAAAGATTGAGTGTGCAACCTGGCAGGCCACCATATTGACTTCATCATACAGCGTAACAGCTATGATCATTTCTGCTTGATCAGCCCCGGCTCTGGCTAACACATCAGGGTGTGAACCATGTCCCACATACCCGCGCACGTCCAACCTGTCTTGAATGTTCTGGATCAATTCAGAAGAACTATCGATGACTGAAACGTCATTGTTTTCTGCTGACAGGCGTTCGGCAATACCGTAACCAACCTGGCCAGCTCCGCAGATCAAGATTCTCATGTCTTGTTTGCCCCTTCGCCCATTCCTTTTTTCTCCGTTAAACCCAGTAGTTTGAGTTTTCGGTGGAGCGCTGAACGTTCCATGCCCACGAATTCTGCTGTCTTTGATATGTTCCCGCTAAATCGCCCGACTTGAGCGGCAAGATAATCACGTTCGAAGGCTTCTCTGGCTTCTTTCAGTGGCAGAGCCATCAAGTGCTCGCCTTGTGCCCCGTTGGTGTGTGGCAGAATCTCGCCCACTTCTTTCGGCAACATATCTGCAGTGATGACAGCCCCATCATCCACACGAGACAGAATCATAAGTCTCTCAATGTTGTTTCGTAATTGTCTGATGTTGCCGGGCCAATCATGTGCCTGAAGAACCGCCATGGCATCGTCCCCAATTCGGCAGCCGTTGATTCCCGCTTGTTTGCCAATCTGGTCAATAAACGCCGAGACCAGTTCCGGTACGTCCTCTCTGCGTTCTGAAAGGGGCGGTACTCTGACAGGCACGACGGCCAACCTATGGAAGAGATCTTCTCTGAAATTTCCGATTTTTATCAGAGTTTCAAGGTCTCTGGCTGTAGAAGAAAGGACCCTTACGTCTACCTTTACAGGCTTGTTCCCGCCTACTCTGGTAAACTGTTGTTCCACCAAAACTCTCAGTATTCTGCTTTGGGTATCCCATGGCATATCAGCAATTTCATCAAGGTAGAGCGTACCGCCATGCGCTTCCTCCATAGCCCCAACTTTTCTACCACCAGTGCCGTTTTCTTCAGTGCCGAACAGTTCGATTTCCATTCTGTCCGGTGTTATCGTGGCTGCATTCAAGAGAACAAACGGTCCCTGACTTCTGTTCGAACACTTATGGATTGTTCGCGCTACGAGTTCTTTTCCGCTGCCTGATTCTCCATTGATCATTATTCGCGAATTACTGGGTGCAACACGCTCAATCGTCTGTCTTAGCTGCTGCATCGCGGTTGAAGCACCAATTAACTCGGCCATGTCGAACGTGCGCTCTTGCAGTTCCTGCACCTGCTTTTTCAGTTTTGAGGTTTCCAAAGCCCTTGCAGCAATTAAAATCAGGCGGTCTGCCTTGAAGGGTTTTTCAATAAAATCGTAAGCGCCGCGTTTAATCGCTGAAACCGCCGTTTCAATATTTCCGTGTCCGGAAATCATCACAACTGGTAAATCCGGATGTTGTTTTTTGATTTCATCCAATAATTCCAACCCGTCCATCCGTGAGCCTTGGAGCCAAATGTCGAGAAATACCAATGTCGGTCTACGTTCAGCAATGGCTTCAAGTGCGCTATCGCTATCGCCCGCCATTCGTGTGCCGTGGCCCTCATCCTCCAGAATGCCGGCGACCAGCTCCCGAATGTCAATCTCGTCATCAACAACAAGAATATCTGTTGCCATCATCATACGCTTTCTTCAGTTTTTGAGGTTCTTGGATCGGCATCCAGTTTTGGCGTTTGTGGGTTATTCGCAAGCGGTAACGTAACGCGGGTCATTGCACCACGCCCGCCCTTGGATACAGAAGGAGCATCCAACAGTTCGATTGTTCCACTGTGGTCTTCAGCAATTTTTCGAACGATTGCCAAACCCAGACCGGTGCCTTTTTCTCGGGTTGTCATATAGGGTTCCAGCAAGCGTTGCCGATTTGTCTCGGGAAGACCCTTTCCATTATCCACGACTTCCAACACGGCGTTACGACCTTGTTGTGATGCCCGGACAAGGATTTTCCCTTTTTCACCCATTTCATCTGTGACGCCTTCTATCGCTTCAGCAGCGTTTTTGATGATGTTGATCATGGCCTGCGACAGCATTCGTGAATCAAAGACAGCCGATAAGGGTTCTTCGCAGAGCTCAATTTCAAACTCAATATTCGGGAACCCCACTTTTTGAAGAAAGACAGTTTCCTTAATTACTGTTTTAAGGTCACCCAAGGCCATGTCGGGTTTTGGCATCCGGGCAAAGGCCGAAAACTCATCGACCATCCTTCCAATATCTCCGACCTGACGGATGATTGTATCGGTGCAGTTGTCGAATACTTCCCGGTCCTCTTGTATCACCTTCCCGTAACGCCTTTTTATCCGTTCTGCAGACAACTGAATTGGTGTTAAGGGATTCTTAATTTCGTGTGCGATCCGTCTTGCAACATCTGCCCAGGCAGTGTTTCGCTGGGCGGCGACCAAATCTGTAATATCATCCAGGGTCATAACAAAGGAATGCGTAGAAGTTTCCTCCTTCTCTACCGTGACTTGTACATTCAATGTCCGTTCGCGGCCCTCTTGCAAAAGCGTGATTTGCTCATGCAATTGCGGCTTACCGGACGAAACAGCGCGTTGAAACAATTCACCGAGTTCGGGAACTCTGTTGGTCAAATTAATGCCTGTCGAAAGTTCATTCTCCTTCATCCCAAGGATTGGCCGGGCAGACCGGTTTGCAATTGTAACATTGCCATTTGCATCCAGGCCGATTACCGCTGCGCTGACACCAGACAAAACGGCTTCAATGAAGCGAGCACGTTGATCCATCAGTTCATTTGCACTGAGGATTTCGCTTTGTTGTTTGCGAAGGTCTCCGAGCATGACATTAAAGGTTTCGCTAAGAAAGCGTAGATCGCCCTCTGACTGACGAATATCTACCCTAACGTCCAAGTTCCCATCACTTACCTCATCAGCCGCAAACATCAGCCTGCGAATTGGAGTAACAATCCGATTGGCGACACTAATTCCCATCCATATAGCACTCAACAGAACAATCAGACACACGCCCAGATAAAGAAGAGCAAATGCCAACTGAAAGGGAAGTCTATTTTGTTCAAGGTTATTGTAGCTTTCACTGTTAAGTTGAGTCTCTCGCAACGCATCAATCACAGCTGGAGGAACCGCAACAATCGCATAAAGGTAGGCGTTTGAGATTTCTTTCAGCTTAAACACCGCACCGATCAGGTTTGTATTTCCTGGCGGGATCGGAACGGGTTCTCCCTTTTTTGCCAATTCCAAAGCAATATCCGGAATTGGGGGCAGTTCTCTATCTGTGTTCAACTCGAACCCGGTTAGTTCTTTGCCGCTTTCGTCTACCAGAAATGCCGCCAGAAATCCCCTTCCCCGGCTTTCGATTGTGAAAAGTCTCGTAAATCCTTCCCGATCCAATGCATAAAGCCTGCGATTGCGGTCCAAGTTTGCTGCCATCGAAAGCGTATTTCCCATCAAGACACGCGTTGTTTCGTTCTGATAGGCGCGCGCTACACTCACTGAAGATTCGATTATTCTCTTTGTTCTGATTTCGAACCAGCGATCCAAACCCAAATCGAGCGTTATACCGGCGACCACGGCCACAAGAACCGCAGGAAAAGAGGCAACCAAACAAAAAAGTCCAATTATGCGAACATGCAATCGACTGGCTGCGCGGCCCTTTTGCCTCGAACGAATGATTTTTAGCACTTCCTTGCCGATTAAAAACAACAAAACCAGAATGAGAAGTCCATTTACGGTAGCGGCTATAAGGACGGTTGTTAGATCGGGCTCAATCGGTGTTAGCCCCATCAGCAAAACAAATGTGAAGGTTGCGGAAATCAATAGCGCAATAACGGTTGTAAGACCGATTATTCGACTACGAGACGTGCGGCCTGTGTCGAACAATTCTCGCTCATTTTGCAGCGAGCTTTGACTGTCAGCCCCAATCTCATTTTGAGAATCGCTGGACGGCGTATGTGCTGTATTCATCATCTGCTATCGCATCGCGCGCTGAATCGCCGTGCCTATTTCACGGCCTCCGATATTATCCCAAATTTGTTGCATAGCTGCAACAGGGTTGTGGCAAATATGCGACACCGCCTCTTCTCCCTATTTCGCTGTTTTAACGATACGGATTCCAAGTTCTTGTATTTTTTTGCGAAGCGTATTTCTGTTCAAGCCCAAAATTTTGGCTGCCTTAATCTGATTTCCGTTCGTAGAAGCGAGTGCAGACGTAATCAGAGGATATTCGAATTCCTCCAAGAACCTTTGATATACACCGTCGGGTGGGCCGGCCTCTGAGTGTTCATCGAAGTATCGATTTACGAAGTATTCGGTTGCTCCTCGTAAACCTGCAAACCCACCGTTGCTGGCCTTCTCCATTCCCTGGCGAAAATAGCCGCTGTTTTTGATTTCTGATTTTACGTATCCGGCGGTAATGGTTTCCTGTGGATACAGGATGCAGACGCGTCGAATGAGGTTTTCGAGTTCCCTCACGTTTCCATGCCATACCTGTTCTTTTAAAAGTTTGATGGCGGCGGGATCAATGTGTCGAGCCTGTGCCCCTTCTGCTTCTGAGATGCGAACAAAATGGCGGGCCAGATCGGGGATATCCTCTGTTCTGTTTCTCAAAGAAGGGACGTGGATGGGGACCATACTCAATCGATAAAACAGATCTTCTCTAAAGGTTCCTTGCCGGATCATCTGATCCATGTCGCGGCTGGTACTGGAAACGATCCGCACATCAATTCTGACAGGATCCGTCCCATCAATCGGAATTGCCTGCCCCTGCATCAGTACCCGCAACAGGCGCACTTGGGCTGTTTCGGGCAACAAAGATATTTCATCAAGATACAACGTTCCGCCATCTGCAGATCTGAGCGCACCGGCGCTCACGTTTCCATCATTATGGACTTTTCCGAAAATTTCGCTTTCTATGGCCTCAACAGGAACAGCAGCCAGATTTACAGGCACGAAAGGATTGTGCTTTCGCCGTCCAAAATCATGCAGGACCCGGGCCATTAAGTTTTTTCCAGTACCCGTTTCGCCGGAAAACATAACCGAATAGTCTGATTGTCTGAGGCGGGCTATAGATCTGTATATTTCTTGCATTTGTGAGGACCGACCGACCAATGGCATTTCTTCGCCATAGGCTTCTACGGTTTGCGTGGAGCGATTGTCCTTAGGTTCAAAAATCGCTCTTTCCACTGCAGATGTCAGAAGTGCGAGATCGAAAGGTTTGGGCAGATACTCATACGCCTGTGCTTCTTGGGCCTTCAACGCGGTCATAAATGTGTTTTGAGCACTGATCAGGATTACGGGAAGTTCAGGTCGAATACTCTTTATACGCGGCAGGAGTTCAAATGCGTCTCCGTCAGGCATAATTACATCTGAAACCACACAGTCGCCCTCACCTTCCGATATCCATTGCCAAAGACTGGATACATTAGATGTCATTCGGACTTCGAAGCCGGCGCGTGTCAGGGCTTGGTTTAAAACGATTCGAATTGCTGAATCATCATCGGCGACCAATACAGAACCTCTAGCCATTGGTATGCTCCGTATGCGCAGGAGAAACATCTTTCCATGCTGGTAACAGGACACGGAAAGTTGTCCCGTTTCCCTTGTCGTCGCACTCGATTACGCCTCCGTGGCGACCTATAGTCTTTGCAACCAGCGCCAATCCTAGTCCGCTACCGTTGATGCGTGTTGTTACAAAGGGCTCAAAAATATGAGCTCTAATCTCTTCGGAAATTCCACTGCCATTATCAGAAACCTGAAACTCAAGCGGGAGTTCAGCGCGTTTGTTTGAACCCGGCAGAGCAATTCGAATTCCTGGCCGATAAGCCGATGACAGAACAATTTTGGGTGCGTTAACATCTCCTACCGCTTCCGCGGCATTCTTCACAAGGTTCAAGAATACCTGAACCAATTCATCATGCGATCCGGAAACGGGTGGAAGCGATGGATCGTAACGCTCGATGAAGTTGATCCCTTTGGCAAATCCGTTTTCGCCTATCTTTCTGACCTGTCCAAGAACTGAGTGCATGTTTACAGGTTCTAGCTCCACCGGTGTTTCATCGCTGAAAATCTCCATACGATCGAGTATTTTTACGATTCTGTCCGTTTCGGTTGTGATCAGTTTTGCAAGTTCTTTATCTGTATTGGAAACAACCCCTTCCAGCAGTTGTGCGGCGCCTCTAATTCCTGAGAGTGGATTTTTAACCTCATGAGCTAACATTGCAGCCAGTCCCGTGACTGAACGTGCTGCGCTTCGATGGTTTAGTTGCCGAGCTATGCGGTCTGCCATGCTCCTTTCGCGGAAAATCAAGATGGCCATGTTTTCTTGTTCAGCCATCGCAGCGGCGTAAACATCAACTATCATTCCTTCCCCGGTTCTGGGAGTTGAGATGTCAATCTGGTATTCGTTTACTGGAGAGCGCTTTGTGAAAACCTGTTCTATTAATCCGAAAACGGGGCTTGAAACCGGCAGTACTTTCTTCAAGCCTTGTTTTACGAGGTAACCGGCTGAAGACTTAAACACGCTTTCTGCTGCCATGTTTGCATAAAAAATCTGGTGTTTTTTTCCGACAACTATGACGGCTTGCGGAAGGCTATCCAAAACGAGGTGCAAGTCTGGTGCCGGATTGAATGTGCTTTGAACCGTCATTTCATGCCGCTGATTTTATTGCTGAATAGCCATGAATGCCATTTCGAAAAACTTTATCGATAAGCTGATGGACTTCTTTTGGATTTTCGGACGTCATCATTCTACGCTTTAAGTCTTCGGACTGATCCATTGGTGCTAACGTATTCAAATACCAACCCAGATGTTTTCTGGCCTGTCTAATGCCGGATTTAGCGCCGTAGAATGATAACATCATTTCGTGATGTGCTCTTACATAATCCGCATTGAGAGGGTTTGGACTGTCTTTTGGATTAGCGATTTTTCCCAGTAGCCAAGGCGCGCCATAAGTTGCGCGGCCCACCATTACTGCATCGGCTTGGCTTTTTGCCAATGCTGATTTAGCGTCTGCTAAGTTACCAATATCGCCATTTACAACGAGGGGTATGTGAATTTCCTCTTTTACAAAGCGAATGGTTTCCCAATCTGCCTTTCCTTTGTAAAACTGACATCGTGTCCTGCCATGCACGGTGATCATCTTTATTCCGGCATTTTCAGCTCGGCGTGCCAACTGTGGCGCATTGATGCTGTCATGATCCCAACCGAGACGCATTTTGAGTGTCACGGGTACCTCGGCAACGTTTACAACAGCGTCGATCAACGTAAGGGCATGATCCAAATCACGCATGAGGGCAGAGCCAGAATATCCAGTGGTTACGCGCCTTGCTGGACAACCCATGTTTAGATCGATGATCTGTGCGCCATGGTTTTGTGCCATTTCAGCAGCTAAAGCCATCCATTTAGCCTCACGACCTGCAATTTGCACCACGTGTAACGTTGCATCGCTAGCCTGAACCTTGAGCAGCATTTCTTCTTCGCCTTCAACAAGCGCCTGACTGGCGACCATCTCTGAGACGACCATGCCGGCACCAAACTGCCATGCCAATTTTCGAAAAGGCACATCGCTCACACCCGACATCGGCGCTAAAAACACCCGGTTGCGTAATTTTATGCCATCAATCTCTAGAGGATGCGAAAGGTCTATTGATGAAAAATCCGGCAATTCAGTTCACCTGTATAAATTGCATAAAAATTAGGCAGTATTCCTCAAGGGCTTTTATACATTTCGGATGTACGGAGCAAGGCGGAACGTGTTAATAGCCTTCACATGCGTAGGGAGATGGATGTGGGCAAACGTGCTGTCGTAATTGTTGCAGCTGGGAGAGGTGAACGGTTGGGAGGCGAAGGCGGACCCAAGCAGTACCGCACCCTTTTTGATCGCTCTGTACTTCAGCACACGCTGGATTGTTTCTTGCACAGCCCCCTGATTGATTTGATCCAGGTCGTTATTCATCGCGATGACCATGATCTTTATCATGAATCGATTAGATCGCATGAAAAACTCCTGGCACCGGTGGTTGGGGGTGCAAGTCGACAATCCAGTTGTATGGCAGGTTTGGAGGGGTTAAATGCAAAAGGTATAGCAACGGTGTTAATCCATGATGCAGCCAGACCTTTTGTGTCCCCCGTTCTGATTGAAAACATATTTGCAAAGATTGAACCAGGCGTATGTTCGCTCCCGGCTGTGGCAGTGGCGGATACGGTGAAACGGGCAAATGGCGCACTTGTTGTCACGGAAACCATCCCAAGAACCTCTCTGTACCTTGCTCAAACGCCTCAGGGGTTTGTGTTTGATGACATCTTACAGGCGCACGAGCAGGCACGTACTGCTAATGAAGACGAATTTACCGATGATGCTGCTGTGGCGGAGTGGGCTGGAATGACTGTCAAGATTGTCGAAGGCGACAGGGCCAATCTGAAGATAACCACCAAACAGGATTATGATAGCGCAATGAAGAACGTGCAAACTGCAAATCTGCCTGCTGATATTAGGGTCGGTCATGGTTACGATGTTCATACACTGGGTCCGGGAAACGGTGTGATTCTATGCGGTGTAGAACTACCTTTCCATATGAGCCTTCAGGGTCACTCCGATGCGGATGTGGGACTTCATTCGTTGACCGATGCATTGTTGGGTACCATTGGTGATGGCGATATTGGTTCACATTTCCCTCCGACTGACCCACAGTGGAGAGCGGCTTCCTCAGATCAATTTTTGAAACACGCGGTCAACCTTGTAAAAAAGGCGGGCGGCACCATTACCAACCTGGATGTGACCATCGTTTGTGAAGCGCCTAAGATTGGACCTTACAGGGATGATATGCGCAGACAAATCGCAATGATTTGTGGCCTGGAATTGCCACGCGTTTCTGTAAAAGCCACAACCAATGAAAGAATTGGGTTCATTGGTAGACAGGAAGGGATCGCGGCTATGGCGACCGCAACGGTTTTGTTTCACGGGAGCTGATATGTTTGATCAGGAGATACATACCTTAGCAGAAATGGTGGTTCGGGAATTCACAAGCGCAGGCCTTCTTGTGACAACTGCTGAATCTTGTACGGGTGGATTAATCGGAGGTGCAATTACTGCAATTTCCGGATCTTCAGATGTATATCAAAGAGGCTACGTCACTTACTCCAACGACGCAAAGGCAGAGCTTCTTGGCGTTGATCGTGATACGCTACGCGATCATGGCGCAGTTTCTGCAGAATGTGCGTCTCAAATGGCGATTGGTGCTTTAGAGGCAGCCGACGCAAATGCAGCGGTTGCCGTAACCGGCATAGCAGGTCCTGGCGGTGGATCAGATTCTAAGCCCGTGGGATTGGTCTATATCGCTGTGGCCACCTCAGAAGAAGAAGGCGCATTTGTTGAAAGATTTGAATTTGGGGATCTGGGGCGCGAAGCCGTGCGTAGGGAAACTGTAAAAGAAGCGCTTGAAACGCTTTTGGGCTATGGTCTGAACGAAGAAGAAGCGGAATGATCACAGTGTGTGTCAAAACGCACATCTTATGTGAACTTCGGTAGCTATATATAAATCATCGAAAGGCACTTTAGCCTTGAAGATTAGCTTTGATGTTACCTCCCTATCCCCAAACTGACCCCGACATTTTGTTCGGGGTTTTTTTTTATTCGCTGAAGGTGAAGACTTCGACGGCGGTTTCTCTACCTCTGATGGGGACAGTGCCAATCTTGGAAAACGTAAACTCCTCCGCCAACTTGACGGTTGCTTCTGCTAGTAACACCTCGGTCCCGTATTCTTTATTCATTTGCTCTAGCCGTGCCGCAACATTTACCGCATCGCCGTAAACGGTATAACTGAGGCGGTCCTCTGCTCCAATTGCACCGGCGACCAATGGACCGGTATTTATGCCGATCCGGCACTTTAAAGACTGGTTTTCATATTTGGTTTTACCAATCTTATCAAAAATCTTTTTTGCTGATCGAACTGCGGCAGCTGCATGGTTTTCGATTGCCAGTGGCACATTGAAAACAGCTAGGATTGCGTCACCTTGAAATTGTGTGACCATGCCCTCCTCCGCTTCAATGATGTCAACTGCATCAGAGAAAAACGCATTCATGGTCGCTACAACCTGTGCGGGGGGAAGACGTTCAGATATTGAAGAAAATCCTACGATATCAAGGAAAAGAACCGTAGCTTCGGCATTTTTGGGTTCAGCTGTTGTATCATCACTCAGCAACAGGTTTGCTACATCTTGAGGCACGTATTTTCCAAAAAGATCTCTGATTTTTACACGCTCTTTCAGGCCATCCACCATGGAATTAAAAGCAGTCGAAGCAGCAGCGAGTTCCTTTACGGACCCAACCGGGAGACGTTCAACATCCTCCAATTGATTGTTCTCAACCAGTTGCGCAGCTTCAGCTAGTTTTTCCATTGGTGCAGCAGCGCGTCTTCCAAGAATGAAAGCTGTTAAGACTGAGCCTACCAAGAGTAGAAATCCCACAACTGCCACTGTCAGAAGCCTGTTGAATTCTGTAGAACCAGCAGCAGGGTCAAAGTGGACCCCAATGCTTATCACTCCGCCGCCCAAAACGCGGGAATCATCTGTCATTACAGCAAACACGCGCTCGCCTTCTTCGATATCCAAAACGAATGTATCAACGCCTTCGATATCCGCCACAATCGCAAGTCTGTACCGCTCTCCGGTGTTGAATTCGTTCAGGAATGGATCCGCAATATCGTTCACGGTGGGTCGATTTGCATTATCAATTGTTTGGAGGAGCGGATGCCCAACCACATCTCTATTGTCGAATAGCATGAACCGCACAAGTTCATGCCCCCGGTAAGTTGCATTGGATGCTAGCACTTTGGAAAGCGGATTTAAGTCTACGCGCACTGCCACGACACCTAAATCACCATCTGGTGTTCTTGCTGGAAAAATAAATGTTGAAGTTGGTTCTCCATTTAAAACGGAGGGTCTAAGCACCCATACCCCATTTTCTCTGGGCCGAACTTGTGGATTCTGCGGACTTTGGTTGAGTCTAACCTGCCAACCGTCAGGCCATTCCACGTTGTGCAGGGTATCTGCCTGGGTTTCATAAAAGTAACCGGTACCGTCCGGATATTGATACGAAACTGCTGATATTTGAGGTAATGTGGAGGTCGCTCCCTTGAGAACAGCACTGAACTCTTCGGTTTGTTTTGGGTCTACCCTTCCGGCAACAATTTCTTCGGCGAGCCATTTGGCCTGTAACTCTAATGGCTGAAAGAAATTCAGCGATTCCAGTGCCGCATCATTAATCAGAGTTTCAAGTCGGGCAGCCAAGCTGTTTCGAGTTGCTTCAAAGGCACTTGTGAGTGAGAGGAACAGCAATGTACCGGTTGAAAGGGCAACCAGACCGCCGAACGTAGCTGTAAGAACAGCTGCAATTCCAACCTTTCCTCTAAAAATACTCAAGGCCTAGTCTCACATGACGTTTGTTATGACAGTTTGCGTGCGTTACGGTGCTTTCCGTTTCGTTTCCGCTCACTTTGCGCCCGCAAGTTCTATGTGTCCGTATATTTCATTCGCCCTATTTTCAAATGCGTCCACAAACCGGCTGAACGCCATTTCAAACACCGCGCCAGCGGCCAAGGCGAGCATTTTGTTTTTGAGTTCATAATCTACCATGAAGCCTATCTCACATGAACCGTCTGGCAAGTCCGTAAATCTCCAGTGATTATCAAGATGTTTGAATGGGCCATCTATGTATTTTACGTCAATCTTAAGGTTCTGCGGATCAATCAGTACTTGGGTTGTAAACGTTTCACTCAACATTTTGTAGGCCATCGTCATGTCCGCGAGCATAAGCGTTTTGTCTGCTTTTTCCTTCTTGGATTTGACAACAAGCGACGCGACCAACGGTACAAACTGTGGATACTTTTCGACGTCGCAGACAAGCTCAAACATGTCCTTCGCCTGATGTTGAACGGTATGCACTTTGTCCAGTTTCGGCATCTATTCGGACTTTGCTTCCCTAGCAGCTTTCAAACGTGCAAAATCCTCACCTGCATGGTGGGATGAGCGCGTCAAAGGGGTTGAAGAGACCATCAAAAACCCTTTTGCATAAGCTGTTGTTTCAAACGCCTTAAACTGATCGGGTGTAACAAACTCCACCAACTCATGGTGGTGAGATGTCGGTTGCAGGTATTGGCCGATTGTAAGAAAATCTACGTCTGCTGCCCTTAGATCATCCATCAGTTGGAGTACTTCGTTTCGAACCTCACCTAGACCGACCATAATTCCAGACTTTGTGAAGATTTGAGGATCTATCTCCTTCACCATTTGCAAAAGTCGTATCGAATGAAAGTAACGTGCTCCCGGGCGGACTTTGAGGTACTTTGAGGGCACAGTCTCCAGATTATGATTGAACACATCGGGTTTTGCGGCCACCACTTTTTCGATTGCACCCTTTTTGCGCAAAAAATCGGGGGTGAGGATTTCGATCGTGGTTCCCGGTGATGCTTCTCTAATAGCTTGTATGGTTTCAACAAAATGTTGAGCGCCGCCATCATCAAGATCGTCGCGATCAACAGATGTAATGACGACATGATTGAGGCCCAATTGCCCAACAGCTCGTGCTACGTTCTCTGGTTCTTTCGGATCAAGTGGGCTTGGAATTCCGGTTCTCACGTTGCAAAAGGCGCAGGCCCTTGTGCAGATTTCTCCCATGATCATCATGGTAGCGTGTTTCTTTGACCAACATTCGCCGATGTTTGGGCATCCAGCTTCCTGGCAGACGGTCACTAGGTTGTTTTCAGAGACAATTTTTCTTGTTTCTTCATAAACCGGAGAACCACCGGCACGCACTCTTATCCAATCCGGTTTCTTTTTAATGGGATTTTCCGGCCGATGAGCCTTCTCCGGGTGACGTTGACCGGATTGTGATCGGGAATTTATGTCGATGACCGTCACCAAAACGGAGCTCCTTGGGATCGCTAGCTTATAATATGCGGTTTAACCTCATGAATTACAACGCAAAATTGACATAAACTGGCAAATTTATGCCCACTAAAGGACAGGATTTGAGGTTAACCATCTTGTATTTAGTGATTGGTTTGTGTGCAACATAAGGTTTACCTCAATCTTTATGAAAAGTGAAAAATTCATCGCTTCCCATCTTGAGCCTGGCACAAACGGGTTTGGACTTCTGCGTCTATTCGCAGCCATTGCTGTCGTGTATTCGCATGCCTGGGGGATCGTCGGCGGTAATGAAGCATTTGAACCGCTCGAAGCGCAAACAGGTTTCTCTCTGGGTTGGCACGCGGTCAATCTATTTTTTGCCTTGTCCGGAATATTGATAGCGGAAAGCTTGAGCCGGAGAAGCTCGTATTTTGCCTTTGGTTGGGCAAGGATTTTGAGAATTTATCCCGCCCTTATTGTCGTGACCGCAGGTGTTTACTTGATTGCCCTCACCCTGACTGGGGCAGTTGATTGGCGTCTCTCCGACAGTTTTATGTACGTTGTGAGGAATGCAATGCTTGTGGGTGGCGGTGTCACCTTGCCAGGGGTATTTGCCGACAATCCGATCCCTGGAGAAATCAATACTCCACTTTGGACAATCAAATTTGAAGTGATGGCATATGCTTCAGTTGCCGCGCTATGTTTTCTGTCTCAAATGACGTCTAACCGTTTGAGTCTCAAATCTTTCTCGTTGGCTATTGTGATTGTGACTGGATTGGTGATGATGACGTTTGATAGAGAGGAGATGCACAGCTATTTCGGGCATGCTTTGCGGTTTGCATTTACATTTTATCTCGGTGTTTTAGCGTGGTCGTTTAAAGATCAAATCCGCCCGCGGCTCATCACACTTGCTCTAATTTTCTCTGTGAATGTATTCTTGCTTGCGAATAATGTCGGTTTTGCGCCTGCACAGATCATCTTAGTTGCATATGGTGCTCTCTATCTCGGTACGCTCGGTACAAATGCGCTTACTCGCTTCACTGACCGACAGGATTATTCATACGGAGTTTACATAATCGGATTTCCTGTTCAGCAGACTGTCATGCTGGTTTCTGGCATTACTGATCCCCTGATGAACTTTTTTGTATCAATCTTGATCGCATTGCCACTCGCTGCAGTTTGCTGGAATTTCATCGAAAAACCCGCACTTAAGTTTAAGAAGTACCGGTTGCACACCTCTAATCTGACTGAAAAAAGAAGTTGGTTTTTGAAGTCAAACGTTTAGCCGCTACTTTTGATTTTTCTTCGGTTGGAGCATCCAACGAAACAGCCATGCGATAAGGGCTGCGATGCTCCCAAATATGGTCCCCAGCACACCACTCGATAGGGTAGAGGCGATTAACCCATCCATGCCTTCGGCGCTTTGAGGGTTGCCCTCGTTATCCCGCCCGAATGGGATATGCACCGCTTCAGGATTAAGTAGATTCAGGGTTCCGACGAGGATTCCAAAAATCACCGTCATGCCAAAAACCCATAGGAACCCTTTAAATGGTGATGGCATGTATGCTGCCTAACAGTCTCTTACATATGTAAAAACCAGAACGTCTGATGCGATCTGACCTGTAGGTTGACAACGGTTGTGGACGTCCCTTGTTCCCCTAACGGTTACCTGTAACTGGTCTGACCTGACCGGCCCCTCGACATAATACTCAAGTGGATTGCCTGGACAAAATTTGGAGAAACGCCTTGCCGTTCCAGAATACCAGTTCCCATTCTTTTGGCCGTCAAAAAGAAGCGTGCCTCGTCTCACTCCCGCATTTTTGAGAACCTGGCGGGGATTTTCATAATAAAGCCATCGTTGATTTCCGGATGCCTTCAACCGCATCAGGGATCCGTTGTGATCCCAACATGAGTCTGCCTTGGCTACACCTGATGGACTCATGAAAGCAAACAGCGGCACAGATGCCATAGCGAGAAAAAGGATTGTCATAAATTTCAGATGTCTATTCATTTCTTGCTTCCGAGTTTTGCGGGTTGAACGTGGTTATCCAATCATCGTGTTGGTTAACTTGGTTCCTGCTACATGTGGATAACGCGTCCATATGCATCGAGTACGCTTTCATGCATCATCTCAGAAAGTGTGGGGTGTGGGAAGACCGCATGCATTAAGTCTTCTTCCGTTGTTTCCAGGTTCATTGCGACCACAAATCCCTGAATGAGCTCGGTTACCTCTGCGCCGATCATATGCGCACCCAACAACTGGCCTGTTTTTGCATCAAAAATGGTCTTTACCAGCCCGTCTGGCTCGCCAAGTGCAATGGCTTTTCCGTTTCCGAGGAATGGGAACCGTCCGACTTTGACTTCGTGACCAGCTTCAATCGCCTTTGCTTCTGTCAATCCAACAGAGGCGATTTGGGGGTGGCAGTAGGTGCATCCGGGAATTTTGGACTTATCCATCACATGAGGGTTTTTACCCGCAATTGCTTCTACACAGATAACGCCCTCATGCTCTGCCTTGTGAGCAAGCATGGGAGGACCAGCGACATCGCCAATTGCATAAATGCCTGGAATGGATGATTTGCCATACCCATCCACAACAATGCATCCCCGATCAGTGGTCACACCAAGTTTTTCCAATCCAAGATTTTCGATGTTCCCAACAACACCGACTGCAGAAATCAGTTTCTCAGCATCTATTTTTTGGGTTTTTCCATCTGAGGTTTCCACATGGGCAGTTATCCCGCCCGGGCTATGCGTCTCTACTTTGGTCACTTTTGCACCGGTTAGAATCTTCATTCCGGCTTTTTCAAACCGCTTTTGGGCAAGTTTAGAGATTTCAAGATCTTCTACGGGAACGACATTGTTCATGAGCTCTACGACTGTAACATCCACGCCCATGGCATTGTAGAAAGATGCGAATTCAATACCAATTGCGCCAGAGCCCATGATGACTAAGCTCTTCGGCATATCCGTCGGCACCATTGCCTCAAAATAGGTCCATATGTTTTTACCGTCTGGCTCGATCCCAGGTAGTGCCCTTGGTCTTGCGCCAGTTGCAACAATGATGTGCTTTGCTTTGTACGAGCCCTCTCCTAGTACGTTCTTGGGCGTAGGATGTTGCGGTTCCATGGCTGGTTTAGTGGATTTAGCCACTTTGATTTCACCAACTTTGGTAATCGTCGCTTCTCCCCAAATGACATCGATCTTGTTTTTCTTGAGAAGATGACCCACACCGCCATTGAGTTGCCCCGAAACGCCCCGCGAACGTTTGATGATCGAAGCCGGGTCAAATCCAATTTTTTCGGCAGACAGTCCATAGTCTTTTGCATGTTGCATGTAGTGATAAATTTCCGATGTGCGGAGCAACGCTTTTGTTGGAATACATCCCCAATTCAGACAAATTCCGCCAAGATGTTCCCGCTCAACGATTGCAGTTTTTAGCCCGAGTTGCGCGGATCGGATAGCAGTTACATAACCCCCGGGACCGGAACCAATGATAATTACGTCGTAGTCATTTGCCATCTTTCATTCCTTACAAAATTTTCTGCATCAGAAGCCATTCCGTTGTTGCGGATGGACCATTGAATTCAATAAAAGGTCTTGAATCTGTTGTTTCGAAGCCAAACTCCGCATAGAGGTTCAACGCGGGTTTGTTTGAATTTTCCACCACCAAAGATGCCTTGCTTACACCGCTATTTTGAGCCCGTTCTAGGCTGTCTTTAAGCAAGATCCTGCCAGCGCCCTGCCCGCGAAATTCCGGGTAAACGCCCAGGCTATCAACAAGCCAACTTCCCGTTGTTTTTGCAAAGAGCTCATACACAGGCACAAAAACCGGAGTATTGGTCTTTGCCTCGTCCAGACTTTCTTCTTGCGTCGGCATGAGATAGCTCGCGATGTTACCGATAACCTGATCGCTGGCATTCACAGCGACGACAGAATTTTTCCATCCGCAAATCAAGTCATCGCTTGCCATGCGTTGTTTGCCTAGAGCCATGGCATCTGCTTCGAAGCCGGATTTAATTTCTTGCATCCAAAACCATAATGAAATCCCATGACCAGCAATGTCTTCCAGAATTGCGAGATCCGCCGCGTCTGTAATTTTTGCCGGCCTCAGAAAAATATCGGACATGGTCGTTTCGTCCCGGGTTTGCCAGAATCGTGTTCTATGATGTAATTTTGCTTTAGCGGAGAGCGATTTTGGACATTGTTGACTATCTCATCACTAACATTGGCGATCTGCCCTGGAGCGTTAAGGGTGTTGGGTTTGCGCTTATGGCTTTCTTGTTCTTGCGTGCAGTAAGTCAATTTTTTTCTCTCAAATGGATTAGAGCTGCTACAAGTCTTGTAATGGTTCTGGTTGTTGCCCTTGTTATGGCGCGCTTTGGGCAGGATATTGCTTCGTTTGTTGCCAACCAAATACCTCCTGCCAAAAGCACAAACATTCAAGGCTAAACCAGCATCCCCATCGGTTTTTCGATGTATCCTTTAAAGGCACCGGCTAGTTGTGCCCCTAAAGCGCCATCAATCACTCTATGGTCAAATGCGAAGGTTACCGTCATTACAGTTGCAGTCGCTATAGCACCGTCTCGAATGACTGGTTTTTCCTCCCCAGCGCCAATTGAAATTATGGATGCATGTGGAGGATTGATGATAGATGTAAAATTCGAGACCCCGAACATTCCCAGATTGGATACAGCAGTTGATCCCCCCTGGTATTCACTCGGTGCGAGCTTCTTGTCCTTGGCGCGTCCTGCTAAATCTTTCATTTCGTTGGATATAATAGAGAGCGGTTTTGTTTCTGCATTTCGGATGATTGGTGTGATTAAACCATCCGGAATGGCCACTGCCACGCCCACATCGCTGTGTTTGTGAAGCACCCTTGCGGACGAAATCCAAGAGGCATTTGCCAGTGGGACATCTCGGAGTGCCAAAGCCATGGCTTTGATGACAAAGTCGTTCACAGAAACGCGAAACACCGGTTTGTCATTTTCGTCTACCGCGGCCGAAGCGTTTATTTGTTTTCTCAATGCCAGTAGGGCATCCAGCTCGCAATCCATGGAAAGGAAATAGGATGGTATGGTTTGTGTAGATTCAGTCAGGCGTGAAGCTATGGTTTTTCGCATGTTGTCATGCGGCAACAATTCGTAATTCTCTTCTTCGTAGAAGGCCAATACTTGATCATCTGGCATTGCTGCGACGGGTGACGTTGAGTGCGCATGCGAAGAAGCAATTTCAACTTGTTTTGACGGATCAGGAATAGCGGCACCCGGGGATATGTTTTCAACATCCGATTTTACGATGCGGCCATGCGGTCCGCTTCCTGTTATGGTTGAAAGGTCAATGCCGCTTTGCTGGGCAATTCTCCGTGCAAGCGGTGAAGCGAAAACCCGTGATCCTTTGTCGGGATTTGTTGGAGTTGACGGTGGAGGCGATTCAGTCGTCTGACTTTGTCCTGTCGTTGTAGCCTGAGAAGTGTTCGCCTTTTCGGGTTCTTTTTGCGGTTGAGGCGCTTCTGCAGCGGGGGCAGCGGCGGCGGAAGAAACATCCTCTCCGTCTTCAGCCAAAACTGCTATCACAGCATTGACCTTTACGCCTTCCGTTCCTTCCGGGACATGTATTTTGGCGACCGTTCCCTCGTCTACGGCTTCTACTTCCATTGTTGCTTTATCAGTTTCGATTTCTGCGATTACATCGCCGGCTGTAACTTGATCGCCTTCTTTAACGAGCCATTTGGCAAGATTGCCCTCTTCCATGGTCGGGGAAAGAGCTGGCATTGTAATTTCAATCGGCATCGTTATTGCCTCCGCTTTCAAACCTGCCGTCATTCATGAGCATGGTCGTCGTAATGTTTATTTTTCCATCGTCCGCAGGCACCCACTCGGCAAGGCGTGTGAGGCGTTTTTGCTCGTCTGCGACTTTCTTAATAGCTTCTTCCTCAGTCAGTTCTCTATTTGTCAGTGCTTCCAACGCTTCATGGCTGATTTCTAAAACAACGGAACGACCATCAATCAAAACTGATTTTCCCAACTTGTCGTACCGTACTGTTTTAAGATCGAGACGCTGCATATGTCACCGGTAACTGACGTCCTTGACTGCTTGAATAACTTCCTCAACGTTTGGAAGGGCCAATTTTTCAAGGTTTTCTGCATAAGGCATGGGAACATCTTTTCCGCAAATTGTAACCACCGGAGCATCAAGGTAATCAAATGCAAGTTGCATAATTTGGGATGCGATATGATCGCCAACAGAAGATTGAGGGAACCCTTCTTCAACAGTAACGAGGCGGTTTGTCTTTTTGACGGAGTTGATCACGGTTTCCAGATCGATTGGTCTAATTGTACGCAAGTCTATAATTTCTACATCAATCCCGTCACTGGATAACTGGGCCGCGGCTTCTACTGCATACTTCATTCCGATACCGAAGGAGACGATTGTGGCGTCATTTCCGGTTTTATGCACGCGCGCCTTTCCAATCGGAAGAACCCAATCTTCAACATCGGGCACGTCGAAAGACTGTCCATACAGAATTTCATTTTCCAGGAATACTACCGGGTTTGGATCTCGAATTGCTGCTTTAAGCAGTCCTTTTGCGTCCGAGGCGGAATATGGCATAACAACTTTTAAGCCGGGTACATGGCCATACCAAGCGGCGTAGCATTGTGAATGTTGAGCTGCTACTCGTGCTGCTGCACCATTCGGGCCGCGAAACACAATGGGCGCTCCCATTTGCCCACCTGACATATACAGCGTTTTGGCTGCAGAATTGATGATCTGGTCAATCGCTTGCATCGCAAAATTAAATGTCATGAATTCGACGATTGGTTTCAGGCCAGCCATGGCGGCACCAACACCAATGCCAGCGAATCCATGTTCGGTAATGGGGGTGTCAACGACCCGCTTTGCTCCGAATTCTTCAAGAAGTCCCTGTGTGATTTTGTAGGCACCCTGATACTCCGCGACCTCTTCGCCCATGATGAAGACATCCGGGTCCTTTCGCATCTCCTCTGCCATGGCTGAGTTTAATGCCTCTCTCACGGTCATTGACACAAATTCCGTTCCGGGTGGGATTTCTGGATCGTCTGCTGTGATGGTTACGGGGGCTTCGATTTGGGAGGGTATTGCTTCGGTTGCGCTGGGTTGAGTGGGCTCCTCTGTTTGGGGCGTTTTCGTCTCTGCAACCACGACGGATGCGGTGTCTTCCCCTTCTTCGGTCAAGAGCGCTAAAACAGAATTGACTTTAACCCCTTCGCTGCCCTCTGAAATCAAAATCTTAGCAACGGTACCTTCGTCCACCGCCTCTACTTCCATGGTTGCCTTATCTGTTTCAATTTCTGCGATAACATCACCGGAAGTGACTTGATCTCCCTCTTTAACAAGCCATTTTGCAAGATTTCCCTCTTCCATAGTGGGAGAAAGGGCAGGCATAAGAATTTCGATAGCCATTTATGCCTCCACCAGGATGTCTGTATACAGTTCTTTGTCGTCCGGCAGTGGATCTGCTTGGGCAAATTCTGCTGATTTAGCGACAATTTCGCGAATGTCTTTGTCTGTGGACTTCAGTTCGTCTTCTTTCGCGTATTTCTTTTCGATGATGCGCTGTTTGACTTGTTCGATGGGGTCCTGTTCGGCTCTCATTTTCTGAACCTCGTCCTTCGACCTGTATTTTGCCGGATCTGACATTGAATGGCCTCTGTACCGGTAGGTCTCCATTTCCAAAATAAACGGGCCCTTCCCTCCTCTTGCCCATTTTACGGCGTGTTCACCTGCAGAATTGACCGCTCTGACATCCATACCGTCCACATGCATGCCTGGAATGTTGAATGATGCGCCGCGCTGCGAAAAGTCAGTCTGAGCTGAGGAGCGTTGTACGGATGTTCCCATGGCGTAGCGGTTGTTTTCGATGATGTATACAACAGGTAAATCCCAAAGCGCTGCCATATTGAAGCTCTCATAGACTTGTCCCTGATTTGAGGCCCCGTCCCCGAAATATGCCAGGCATACATTTCCGTTTTCGCGATAGTTGTTTGCAAATGCCAGGCCTGTACCGAGCGATACTTGCGCTCCAACGATGCCATGACCGCCGTAAAAGTTTTTCTCTTTCGAGAACATATGCATGGAGCCGCCCTTGCCCTTGGAATATCCATTCCTGCGTCCGGTCAACTCAGCCATGACGCCGTCTGGGTTCATGCCGCAAGCGAGCATGTGTCCATGATCGCGATACCCTGTGATGACTTGATCCCCTTCTTTCAGGGTCATCTGCATGCCGGTAACCACAGCTTCCTGTCCGATGTAGAGATGGCAAAACCCACCAATAAAACCCATCCCATAGAGCTGTCCGGCTTTTTCTTCAAACCGTCGGATTAACAACATATCGTAGTATGCTTGTAATTCCTGTTCTTTTGAAAATGCTTTTGGTTTTG
>JBCCXO010000050.1:0-25624 GCA_039191645.1 Pseudomonadota bacterium
CGAGGCAATCGACAGCATTACACTAAATGGTTCGCAAATGGCATTTGTGGAAGCGCGCATGACAATGCTTGGGCGTGATTACCACGATCTGCTGACCCTTGTTCATGAGGGGACCGAATGGAAGGTCGTAACGAAAGTATTCTCATACACAACGGGGGCGGAGTAAGCGCATGCCGTATGTAAACATCAAAGTAACCCGCGAGGGCGGGCCTGATGGTACAGGACCATCGAGTGACGAGAAAGCAAGATTGATCAAAGGTGTTTCCGATCTTCTGCATGAAGTTCTGAACAAAGACCCCTCTGTCACTTTTGTTGTGATCGATGAGGTGCCATTGGAAAGCTGGGGCATGTCTGGAAAACCCGTCAGTGAGTTACGCGCTCGGACCTCTTAGTGCCAGGACTGGCGCGTCACATGCGCCGGTTCATTGCTCTGTTCCATTCGGCCGACTGAGTATAAAAGCCGCTGCCAGACCAATACAAGCGGCTTGCACGAGAATGATCGTTACCGAAAATTGTAAAATAACGCTTGCGATTAACACCAAAAACATCACCGTCAAAGCCATGGCTTTATGTTTAGGCGCTATTGCTCCGTTTGCATTCCAATCTTTAATTGCAGGCCCAAAGGCACGACTTTCCTCCAGCCAGCGTTGAACTCTTGGGATGCTCTTTCCAAATGCAAATGCTGCAAGAATAACAAATGGTGTGGTTGGCAGTATTGGCAGCACAGTTCCGATTGCCCCCAAAATCAGGGACACAATGCCAATGATTGTCCACATCAATCGTTTTGGTGTCCAACGATCTTCAGGCATTGCTCAAGAGAACCAATGGCGAAGGTAGACAGCTTTGCAACTACATAAATTCATGTCGATTTATAGTATGATCTTGGCTTTAACCCAAACATCGTACCATATTGGGTCTTAAATGGATTGGATTGAATTTGTCACATCGATGATTGTTTTTCTGGCGAGTCATTCGGTGCCTTTGCGTCCTTCCGTAAGGCAAACCCTGACGCGCGTTTTAGGAGAGAGGGTATTTATTCTTTCTTATTCTGTTTTATCGATCGGTGTTCTTTGGTGGATCATTGTTGCCGCGGGACGAGCGCCATACATTGAGCTTTGGGAATGGCAAAGCTGGCAATCTTCTGTAGCGATCACACTCATGTTTTTTGCGTGCCAAATTCTCGCTTTTTCGATCGCAAGACCCAACCCTTTTTCATTCGGTGGGAGGAAAAACGAAACGTTTGAACCCAGTCAGCCCGGTATTATCCGCATTATCAGACACCCCATACTCATCGCACTTGCGTTGTGGTCTATTGCGCATCTCATTGCAAACGGGAATCTAGCGCACGGTATTCTCTTCGGTACTTTCACAATTTTCAGCATTGCAGGTGTTTTCATCATTGACCGCAGGAAACGGTTGAATATGGGATCCAAATGGCATCAACTTTACGCGGAGACCATGCAATCTCCGGTATTGTCAGCGGGGTGGTCGGATCATTCCCCTGTCTTGCGATTGTCTGCAGGATTGATCCTATGGATGAGTTTAATGCTACTCCATCCGCAATTTGCTGGTGTTCATGTACTCTGATCGTGAGAAACCCGGTACATGCTCCTATTGGTTCATGTCCCAATGGCTTTGGTTTCTTGCTTTTAGGTCCTCTTCAATTTCATCCTGAGTGGCAAATTGTTTAAACAGCCGCGTCGCAATTGCGTGGCCGATGACAGCAATCAAAAGAAACGCGACGGTGCCAAACCAGAAGGGCAAAACCAAAAAGGCCCAAACGCCCAACACCATTGAAAGTGCGGAAATTAAAAACTTGAGAACGTGCATCATGGACCAAAGCTTAACGAAAACGCGTTAACAAACGACTTTCGACAGCCCACTATCTTGCACTCTAATTCCTAAAATCGCCCTATGACCTCGACACCGATTTGTCGGCTGTCACCAATTCCCGCACCGTCAAGTGGCATCATCGTATTGGTGTCCAAAAAGGCATTTTGGGTAAACGAGGTGAGGTATTCTTCGTCAAAGAGGTTTTTCACGAATACACTCGCTGAAAAGTTTTCATTTTCAAATCCTGCTTTGGCATTCACGACCGTAAAACTAGCGATTTCAAAGTTGTTGTTAATATCACTGCCGGTAAAGTATGAACCTGTGAAACTGGCATCTGCCGAGACGAAAAAACCGTTGTTGTGCCTGTAAATGCCTCCAATTGAAGCGGTCACCTGAGGGGCCTCGGGGAACTCATTACCATCACAAGTGATTACACAAGTGGCGGCACTGAAATCAACAAATTCTGTTTGTAGCAAGCCTACCGAGCCGAATATATCCAACCCGTTTCCAAAGTTATGTCGGCCTTCGATTTCTGCACCGTAAGAACGTGAGCTTCCAGCGTTTTGGGTAATCGTAGCACCCGGGAACGGCCCCATTGGATCAAGGACAGAGACTTGTTGATCTTCATACTCATTTAGAAATACGTTTATACCGAAGCTTGTGGCTTGGTCATCGGAGACGTATCGATAGGCAATTTCATGTGTCCATACGAATTCTGGATCAATTGTATTTTGTACGCCGTTTTCAACAGCAGTAAATCCTGAACGATAGCCTCGTGAACCGATGAAAGAGATCGTTTGCATCTCATCAATTTCATATAGAACGCCATACTTCGGCAGCCAGACATCAAACTCGGCCTCGATATCAAAAATGCTCGGCCCGAGTGCACTGACGATGTTTGCTGCGTTTCGCACTTCGTCGCGCTGATATCTAATGCCACCGATTATGGATACGTTGTCAAAAATCTTGTAGCGCAAGTCTGCGTAAAACGCAGTTGTATCAATTTCGCTGATGAGGGTGCCAACCTGGATCGGGATCAGGAAGCCTGACGGCGGTCCCCCGAAAGCCAGGCCAGAGTCAGCAAACAAACTTGTCGTGGTGTCTTGATCAAAGCGACCAAAAAAACCACCAACCACGCCAGACAGTCCCATGCCTTGTTCATCATCAATTTCGAGCCTAACTTCCTGGGTCAGGTCATCGCCGATACGGTTATCTTGTCTTTCAAACAAACCCACCGAGCTGGGCAAGCTTGAAATATCAAGATCGGTATCGATGTGAGCCGTGATGGAACGCAAAACATAGGCTTCGTTAAATTCATAGGAGACATCCGCAATGTAGTTGTCGACAGTAACTTCTCTGTCTTCGCTTGCAATTGAGAGGCCAGCAAAATTCCGTGCTGTGAAATTTGGACCGCTAACGGTTGCTGTATCGGGTGAATCGACAGCGTGGTTAAACGTAAAAAGTGCTCTCAATCCATCAAATGAACTGGGTTCCCAAAGTAATTTTGCCCTATAATTTTCATATTCATCCTCACCAAAAAATGCGTTTGCAGGATCGATGAAGTTTATATCGTTTTTCTCAAATCTGGATTCACCGCTGATCCGGAAAGCCAGTTGATCTTCAAAAATTGGACCGGAGAGCATGAACGCCCCGCCTTCTCGATCAAATTGACCGATATCGCCGCGTAAAGCCCCCTCCCATTCATAGGTTGGGTCTTTGGATTCCAGTACCAAAGCACCTGCCAGAGCTGCCCTTCCATAAAGACTGGATTGAGGTCCGCGCAAGACTTCAATCTGCTCAAGATCCCAGGTACTACGGAAGCCCCTCCGGCTCCCCTCATTGTTCTGAAGGGCGCCGTCAATGATGGTAGAAATGAGCGGTACGATGTTGCTGACTTCTGCTGCACCATCACCGTTCAATCCGCGGATGCTGAACAGGTCGTTGCCGCCACTGCTGTCCAGCATTCGTACGTTGGCCAATCGGTCAAAGCTGTCGACAACGTCTGTGACTGCGTAGTCTTCAATTTCTTTGTCCGTCACGACACCCACACTGGTGGGCGTTTCGAGATAGCCTCTTTCCACCTTTTCCCCGAAAATAGTGATAGGATCAAGTATTGTATCTTGACCAGAAGCTGTTCCAAAAGATGATGCTAATGCTGTGAGTGCTACACCGCAAAGTAACGCGGTATGTTTGCCGATGCCCATAAATCTGCTCCCCTGAACACGCATTTTTGCGCTTGATTATTTCGCTGGCGAACAGGGCTGGCTTTCAACAATCACTATTTTGTGAGTTAATTTAAGTCAACCAAAATTATCAGGTTATTTACATCGCGTGCAGGTAGGAATCCTCACCAAATTTTGGGATGCGGTGAGGATCATAAGGAAACCAGAGGCTAAGGCCGTGATGCTAATCCTTTGGGGTATGAACGCCCAAAAGTTCATCTGTAATGGTCGAAACCGCAAACTCGTAGAATGCATTTACCCGAGCACTCCTTCGCACATCAGGGTGGGACAAGAGCCACAAATGCCAGTTTGCGCTAAAATCCGGTTCTTGGATCCGAACCAAATCCGGATGCTTTTCGCCCAGATAACAAGGCATTGCTGCCAGACCAAAACCAGATTGTACCAAATCAAAGACACCCATCATCGTGTTGAGTACCGTAACATTAGCTTGGTCTGATTTATTTTTTATGGTGATCCTACTCATCGGAGATTGATTGAGATCATCATCCAACATCACCCATCTATATGCTTCAGGAGAGGTGTTTTGAATGGCGAGCTGGTAATCCTTGTGTGCGTAGATTGCAAAGGATAAGGGCGCTAGCTTTCGACCGATCCAGTGTTCAGGTGGTGCAGACGTGGGCCTCAAGGCGATATCAGCATCCCGTTGCATCAGATCAAGCGCGCGCGCGTCTGAAACGATGCGAAGTTCAACATCAGGATGCTCCGCCTGAAACGCAGCGAAAACCGATACCAGAGAATGGAGCAGTGAATCTGTTGTTGTAACAGTCAAAACGCCCTCGAGGCGCAAGTCCTTTCCACCTAACTCGCGCTCGATTGTATCCATGCCTTCGCACAGCCGGATCGCTCTTTCATAAAAATACTCGCCGGCTGTTGTCATGACATAACCATGGCTGAGACGTTGAAACAGGCGGACGCCCAATCTTGCCTCTAGATTTTCCACACGCCTGAAAACAGTTGAGTGATTTACACCCATGATCCGGGCTGCTCCGGCTAGGCTTCCGGCTTCGCAAACCGATAGAATGTAGGGTATGTCTGCCCATTCAAGTTTTTGATCGGCACGAGATCTCTGTGCTTTCATGCAAAGCTCATTTGCAAAATATGATAATTATATTGCAGATATTATCACCCATATTGCCTGTAAGCAATTAAGGGAGATGCAAATGACGTATCCGTTAGACTTGCCGAAGCGACGTTGCGTAAAACCCGATACCACGCGTCACATTCCGCATTCGCAATTGAATCAACATGGAACAGATGAGATCGTTTCCAAATTGCATGAATGGTGTTTTTCGTTGCCGAACGTGAACAATGAGCACAGTAGGATTTCTGTTCCCGGCGCTCGTGCATTGGTGTTGCATGATCAATGCGACTGTAACGCGGATGCATTCATGGTTGGACGGGAATTTGCGCATATCCACCCCCATCCAGACAATGGGAGCATGCATGTCAAGGTGAGTGCCAAGGATGCGAAAGACATCATTGAGGCTGGGTGGGGCGAGGACCACTTCCTTGTCACTTTGGGCCGATACCCGCCGGGTTTGATCATGGTGTTTTCACCGCGTGACGATGAAGAACTGAATGTCATCAAAAAGATTGTTACACGATCCTATGCGTATGCCACAGGCAGCACTTAATAATGCAGCAGCAAGTTTTTTGACATGGCTGATGATCCTGTACGTAGGGAGGTTGAAAACCGGGGCAACGCACCGAAGAACACAATTCATTTTGTGGTAAACAAAATCCGCTTAATGTTACAATTCTGGTAATCAATCTGTGATAGAATCTTTCATGAAGTGTCACAAAATTGAACTTGTACCGCTCGATTGGTGCTATTTGGTCAGAAAAGGGGTTCAACATTGCTGTCTTTTTTGAAAAACATATCCGAGTTAGACAAAGTTCCACATCGAGAAAATCGCACTTCTACACGCTTTGATTGTTCCATTCCTGCTCAAATCCAAACGGATCAAAAAGACACCTTTAACATCAGTATTAAAAACATCTCTTTTACTGGGATGCGAATTCAAATGAGTGATGTTTGTCAGGTGCCTGAACAATTTTTTGTCCATTCCGAGCACTTTAAGCATCCAATTGAAGTCAGGAAGAAATGGGGTTATTCCAAAATTATGGGCGTTGTCTTTGTAAATCTGGCCTCAAATCACTTGGAAAAATAAACCTGCAAGTTTGAATTTATGACACTGCTACCGGCTTAATCGCAAAGTATACCCGTTTTCAAATCAGGCTTTCGTTCTCTGAAATCATCAATCAGATCATTGCTGGTTCGCAGGTTTTCAGGCAATTATGCGGAGCTTTGCCGTTGGTTCAATATCAGATTCTACGCGATTACGGCCTGCATTCTTAGCCCGGTAAAGCGCAGCATCAGCTCTTCCATAAAGGTCATCAAATTCTTCTGATTGCTGCCATTGGGCGACACCTATACTGATGGTGAAACTCTGCCTGCGTGGCATGCCTTCGAGCCGTAAAGCCTCAAAGGCGCTCCTTAAACCCTCGGAAAACAGTTTTGCGCTGGTAAGATCTGCATTCCTTAAGAGGATGGCAAATTCTTCACCGCCTAGCCTGCCGGATACATCGCTTTTGCCGGGGGTCTCACGAATTAGCTTGCCGAGTTGCTCAATCACCTTATCCCCAAATTGGTGTCCATAGGTGTCATTGACCTGTTTGAAATGGTCGATATCGAGAATGACAAGGGCTATTGGTACACCTGCTTGCGCAGATTTATCCAATGCATCTTGCACATCCTGTTCAAACGCACGGCGGTTTCGCAAGCCAGTCAGTAAGTCTGTTTCAGAAACAGTTCGGATCTCCTTGATGACGTCTGTTGCACAAGCTGCGATCAGCGATAGCGCAACGATGATGGAGCAAATGGCGACGGAAGCATTCAGAACTGCCCAATAAGTACTGTCGCGGTAGGCAATACCGGTTTGAACCGTTTCCATCGTGAGTGTGATGCCTGATCTGAGCCAGAATTGGCTGGCCGCAATGAAAATTGCCCAAAATACCAGTGATTCTACACCGCCTTTAAACGCCTTGTCTTTGATGTTCCAGCAGCCAAAAAGCATAACGCCACCGATTACGAAATTTATCACCAGAAGAGAGATGTTGTAGCTGAAGTCCAACGCTGCGACGGTCATGATGCCGGACATTCCAACAATGGCCATCGCGACCAGTTTCCGTTGTTGAGTATCTACATTCGCCCGCTTGCAAACACCCCAAACCAACAGAACCGCTCCTGTCAGGTAAATTGAGTCCAGGATGAACATGCGTAAAAGGCCCGTCCAACTGGGTGTCAGATGCGATATCAGAAAACCGGTTCCGACACATCCGTAGCTCGCAGCGAACGCGAGGATTGCCAACCGGTGTTTCTGGCGTGACCATAAAATCAGAAAGGTTAATCCGAATAACAGGGCGATGGCTGGGTTAATCAACCCTAGGAGATATGCATTGTTCATGATCCGCCCCGCAGTTTCCCGTTGATCTTTGATCGTAGCGGACTATTGCTAATCAACCGTTAAGTGGCTCGCGGAGGCGGCTTGCGATAGGTTGCTGTGCGGGTTGACCGAGCCAACACGTTGCAAGCGGGCTCGCGAAGGTCTCTCTTCACGAAACCGCTTAGTTTTTCAATGATGCCGGGTCTTAGGTCTTGCCTCAATCGAATGCTCCCAGACCTGCCATGTCCGGATTTTACGCTTCAACAACAAGTTTGCCGATTGCCTTTCCGCCAGCCAGTTTTTCATATGCTTTGTCGATGTCTTCAAACCTGAATTTTTCCTCGTCGAGTACCGGCATAAGCGCCCCAGAGTCCGCTAATGTGGCGAGTATCTTCAAAATATCACCATGGACCTGCCGACCGATGTTATGCATCATTGGCAGCAGCATGAAGACTACGTGTAGTGACAGTCCTTTAAAGTGCACTGGTGTCAGATCAAGTTCAACCAATGCAACGGTAGAAGCAATATGACCATTAAGCTTCGCCGCCTCAAACGAGTTTGGCATGTTGGCCCCGCCCACAGTATCGAATACAACATCGAAGCCAACGCCATCTGTATACTTATCGACAAAGTCAGGAACTTTCTCAGTCATGAAATCAATTGGAACGGTTCCTAAATCCGAAATCAGTTTGGTTTGTGTGTCACCAGTACCGGTCGCAAAAACGTTGGCACCCAGATGTTTGGCGATCTGAACCGCGAGATGACCAACGCCACCGGCACCGCCTTGGATCAGTACGTTTTGTCCTTTTGACACTCCAGCGCGGGTCAGGCCTTCATACGCGGTGATTCCCACAAGCGGGATTGCCGCGGCCTGAGACATGGTGAGCGAACGGGGCTTGTGGGCTATCAGTTGCGCATCTGCCAACATGTATTCCGCCAAAGCGCCTGGAATATCCATCAACCCGCCGGCGCAGCCGTAGACCTCATCTCCTACAGTAAAGTGGGTCACGCCCTCGCCGACGGCTGCAATCGTACCGGCGAAATCCATCCCAAGCACAGCCGGAAGTGATGGTGAGAGTGGTAGGTCCTCGCCCATATTCTTTATCATCGTGTCGACGGTGTTTATGCTGGATGCTGCGATTTTGACGACTACATGGCCAGGTATGGGGTTTGGTTTAGGGATGTCGGCAGCTTCGAACGTTGCCTCGGGTCCATATGCGTTTAACGTCATTGCCTTCATAAAATTTCTCCTTGCTGAGCGGATTTGGATTAGTTGATTTCCTGCACGTTCATCACCAGGTCGCCCCAATTGCGCTGGTTCTCGATGTCATGCTCAAGGCCTTGCTCGTCGGCAATTGTGAATCGTTTGATCGCGGGTGTTTTGCTGGTTGCTTGATAGAGCCAATAGGCTTCCGCCTTCAGTGCCTCGTCGATCGGCCGGTCTATTGACTCATACACCATTTGTTTGCAGGCATTGATGGATTCGGCTGGGAACTGCGCAATACGCTTGGCGAGGTTATCGACAAATGGACCAATTTGATCTGGTTCTAACGCTTTGTTGATCGTGCCAAGGCGTTCTGCATCGTCTGCATCATAGTCCTGTGCGCTGAGAATAATTTCCAGTGCTTTTCCCAGTCCCGTCTGCCGGGCCATGCGCGATGCTCCCCCGCCACATGGTAAAATACCCATCCCGACTTCCATTTGCATGAACTTAAACTTCCCGCGCGCGGCAAACCGCATGTCCAAGGCAAGTGCGAGCTCATGTCCACCACCACGGGCAAAGCCCTCAAGTTTTGCGATTGTCGCTTGCGGTACTTTGCTAATCCGTTCGCATACCGCCTGCAGGTCTAGAAGTTTTGCTTCTTCGCGGCAAACGGCTTCCGTTGACATGTCTTTCAGCAGTTCTGTGTCGTAGTGGCAGACCCAGATTTCCGGATTTGCCGACTGGAAGATCACAACCTTCGTATCCCGGTCGCGCTCGAGGCGCATGGCAAGGCTATTGAGATCGGCCAGCATTTCCTGACCTTGTACATTGACTGATCCATAGTCGAATGTGACCGTTGCAATGGCATCCTTTACGTCTACCTTGAATGTTTGGAAGTTCTCGTATTTCATTTGACATACCTCTGGTGTTCTTCGGTTTGCGTGCAACCGGGGTTTTCTTTTCTGGGTTTTTGCTAAGCAGTTGAACTGATAGTTCTGTATTTATATTATTTAGAAATTCAGATTAAGTATCTCATTTCATGTTTCATAATTCGGTTTTTGTATATAATTTGTCTCTGCTATTTAGCTGAGGATTGGCAGTAATTCTTCAATCAGCTCAACGATGCTGGCATTCTTAGCCTTATCCAATGCATCTGGATGTGGATCTGCAAAGCGCCCCAGATCGTTGTCGAAATACTTTCCTGATGCGTCCGCAAACTCGGCCCCTGTTGTGACGCGGACAAGAATGTTTGCGCCAATGCTCATATCGTTGCCTTGAGTTCCGTACGCTTCTTTTACCATTTTTGAACCAAGAAAAGAGGCTGGATTTACTGAAACAAAAACGGGGCCCTTCGGTCCGAGGTCTTCTGCCAAATGTTTGGTCCACATGGTGATTGCGAGCTTGCTTTGCGCATAAGCCTCACCATCCCCCAAATTTGGGTGCGGTCTGAATGCTTTTGGTTCTACCGGAGCTTGGGCGGCAGAAGATAAGTTGATTACCCTACTGTCGGGTGTCATGGCAGGTAGAAGCAGTTTGGTCAGCAGGAAAGGAGCAATGGTGTTCACAACGATCCTAATGTCATATCCGTCTGCTGTAAGAGGGTTGGGCGTTTTGAAAACGCCAGCATTGTTGATCAACGCATCGATGTGATGATGATGTTTTCTGATGTCATCTGCCAGGGTTTTTACGTCCTTCATGCTCGAAAGATCCGCCCGATAGGGCTCTGTGTTTTCTCCGATTTCAGCAGCGGCTGCTTCGAGTTTGTTTTGACTACGTCCGTGTAACAGTATGCGGTGTCCATCTGCTGCAAGCATTTTTGCGGTCAGTAAACCAATGCCGTCCGTTGAACCGGTTATGAGAATCGTTTTGCTCATTGTGAATTCCTTAGCTTTAGTGGTCGGTTTGCAGAGCTTCCGATAGACGGTGCATCGTCGTGTTGATATCTGACTGGTTAAAACGCAAGTTGAGGGCGACGTGATTGATGCCAAGTTCCTCAATCTCGAAGAGGTATTGCTTCAAAAACCCAAGGCCGGATCGGAACCCTAGATGAATGGGTGTTGGTGCAGCGTCTTCATCTTCAAGGAGATCGATGTAGAGTGACTGCATCACTGGTTTGGATGGCAAACCGAGTTCTGCGATTTTTCTTCGATAATCATGTACAACGCGTGATTGTGAGGCTGCATCTCGCGGGTAGGTCATCCATCCGTCACCATTGGCAGCGATCCAGTCAGGTGATTGTTGACTGCCTCCGGTTATTAATATTGGAATTTTTCCACCAACAGGTTTGGGCAACATGTCAATGCCGCCTTGCAACGTGCCTTGGAGACTTGCATGGTTGGGATAGCAGTCTTCCATGGCGCGTATGTAATCAAAACTGTCTTGAAACCGCTTGCCACGATCAGTGTATCCCATATTTAGGGCAGGGTATTCCTCTGGCCGATCGCCGGACGCAACGCCCAACAAAAGTCGACCATCTGAAAGCACATCTGCAGTTGCCGCCGCTTTCGCGACGTGTGCCGGGTGGCGCAGGGGTAGAATGATACTTGCCGTTCCCAGTGCAATTTTTTGCGTTACTGCAGCGAGGGTACCTAAATAGACAAAGGGATCGTAAACTTGACCAGTATCGCCAAAGCTTGGAACGTTGAATGGAACATCCCGTAACCAGAGTGCGGAAAACCCAAGTTCTTCGGCCAATTTAGCCGTTGCAAGATGGTTTTTCATCGTAGGTACTTCGCCAATTGGGAAAGCCTCTATGGGCAATACCAGTCCAATGCTTAACTTCCCGACTTTAAATACGGAATTGTAGGCATTGTTGATAGAAGGGAACGCATCTGATTTTGGTTTATCGAGCATCTATTGCGGTCCTCTTTGATCAAAATTCGGCGAAATTTCTGAACTTTTACCGAATTTGCTGACTTCTTCGGCACATTGAAAGGGCGGAGTTTCGCTTTTGGCGAGCGGATATATATCATTTGAAAATAGAGTATAAATGGTCGATAGCTGTAATCAGAATTCGGAAAACGTACATAATTATGGATACAGAAAATCTCAGATTATTTGTCCTCGCCAGTGAACTTCTAAACATTAGTGCAGCTGGACGCCAGCTTGGTATGGCGCCCGCTGTATCCAGTGCGAAGCTGGCAAAACTGGAACATCAACTCGGTGCTGAGTTGCTTCACCGTTCGACCCGGAAAGTTTCTTTGTCCCTGGAGGGCGAGGAGTTTTTACCCTTTGCGCGTGAAATAATCGCACAAGAAGAAGCTGCATTTGCCGCCTTGGGGCAAGGGCAAGCAAAGGTAAGTGGTACGCTTCGTTTTGCAGCTCCCAGCACCTTTGCACAATTATATATTGTACCAATCCTTTCGGACTTTCTGGATCAGCAGCCGGGTCTAAGTCTTGATCTGAAATTGTCTGATACTCAGTTTGATTTGATCGAAGGTAGTTTCGATTTGGCGTTGCGGAATGCACCGCTTGCGGACACGAGTTTGAAGGGCCGAAAACTGGCTGATGACAAAAGGATTTTGTGTGCGTCGCCGGGGTATCTCAAACAGTTTGGTACGCCTCAGACGCCGGCGGACTTGGCTAATCACAAACTCATCGGCTTTCGCGATCAACAGCCTCGGCTGATAAGGCGAGAGGACGGTAACACGGCGGCTTTTGATCCTCGAGCCAGTAACAGCCAACTGACCCTGGATGATGGCTTAAGCTTGAAACGAGCAACGCTTTCGGGAACAGGAATATCCATGAATTCATTGTGGAGTGTGTATGCCGAACTTCAAACCGGAATGCTTGTACGGGTCTTGCCGGATTTCCACGCAGCAGATGAGACTGTACTTTGGTTGATCTACCCGAAGTCAAACATCGTATCTCCAAAGGTTCGGGTTTTTATGGACTTTTTGATTGATAGCATCGGCAGAAGGCCTGTCTGGGAAACGGGCTAAATAAAGATGCATTTGCATCCGTCGATCGTGACACTGATACGTCAAAATATAAAATCTTGTGACGAAGTGTTTTCTATGGTTCCATTTGAGGACCGATTGTTGAGTAGGTCCGGATGCTATGTAAAACCCTTTGGGTTTGTGTTGTCACCACTGTCACACAACTGTGACGTTGGCAGACTAACAGCTTCAAATACGGCTATTCAACCTGACGAATAGTAGCTGTTGCAACTCATAGGGAGGCCCATAATGAAAGTCAAAAAACTGAAAATTACCGTATCAACCTTAGTAATGATGATGGCTTTAGGCGCTCAATCGACAAGCGCGGAAACACTTAGGCTTCTGACTTGGGGTGGTTATGCTCCGGAAAACGTTGTTGAAATGTTTGAAAAAGAAACCGGGCATACGGTTGAGGTAACTAAATCAAACAATGAAGAAATGATTGCCAAACTTCGCGCGACCGGTGGTGGCGGTTTTGATCTTGCGCAGCCAAGCCAGGATAGAATTGCGGGTCCACAAGCCGAGTTTGGAATTTACAAACCAATCGACCTTTCAAAGATCAAATCGGATCAATTTATAGGTTCCATGCTCAAGGCGACGAAAGCCAACACCACTGTCGATGGAAAAGTATTTGGTGTGCCGCACGTTTGGGGAACCAGCGGGCTTGTGTTGGATACAAAGCAGGCGAGTGGGGTTAAAGACTACACCGATCTTTGCAGTGATGCAGTTGCCGGGAAAGTCTCGTATCGCTTGAAGCGGCCAACTCTAATTGGATTTGCATTCTCTATGGGTATGGACCCATTTGCAGCCTATGGTGATGCAGCAGCGTATGAAGCGATGATGAAAAAAGTTGAGGCGAAGCTGATCGATTGCAAACCAAATGTGAAGACGTATTGGGGTGGGGGCGATGAGTTAATGGGACTTATTCGTTCCGGCGAGGTTGTTGCGTCAATGGCTTGGGATACCGGTGGCTGGAAAGTCAACGCTGACAAGCCGGATGTCACATTTGTCGCGCCTAAATCCGGTGCTCTTGGGTGGATAGATACGTTTGTTTTACCCGCAAAAGGAAAGGCTGATGATGCAGCTTACGATTGGATCAATTTTGTGATGCAACCAAAGATTGCTGCTCTTATAACAGAAGCTGCCGGTAATTTCACCGCATCTAAAGGGGCAGACGCGTTTGCTTCTGCTGACCTAAAAGCAAAGTTTCAGGCCAGTTTTCCTCAGGAGGCAATTGATAATATCAAATGGTATCCACCTGTTCCTGCGGGCTTAGAGGCAATTGAAGGTGGGGTCCTGGATCGCGTTAAAGCCGCGCAATAATGCGTGCCGGTACACTTTACAGCGCCTGAATTCAGGCGCTGTATCTCTTTCATTAAAGCGGACACCGTATGACCTCAGATCTTGAGTGCAAAGCCCTTGTCAAACGGTTTGGCGAAACCGTCGCGGTTGATGATGTCTCGTTTGAAGTGCCTGCGGGTTCTTTCTTTTCAATATTGGGGCCATCGGGCTGCGGAAAAACGACAATCATGCGGATGATTGCTGGGTTTTTGGAGCCAACTTCCGGCGATATACTCATCAAGGGCAGCAGTGTTTTGGATGTGCCACCCAACAAGCGGCCCGTGAATATGGTTTTTCAACACCTGGCGCTTTTCCCAACTATGAATGTTTCTGACAACATCGGCTATGGATTGCGCCGACTTGGATTGCCTAAGTCCCAAATTGTAAAAAAAGTGGGAGAAGCGCTTGAACGCATCGGCTTACCAGGTGTTGAGAATCGGAAGATTCATGAACTCTCCGGAGGGCAAAAGCAGCGCGTAGCCATTGCCCGCTGTATGGTGCTTGAACCAGATGTGCTTTTGCTGGATGAGCCGTTGGGTGCGCTCGACCTGAAATTGCGTGAGCGCATGAAAGTTGAATTAAAAAAGCTGCAATCAGAGTTTGACACGACCTTTGTGTACATCACCCATGATCAATCTGAGGCGCTCGTTATGTCTGATAAAATTGCTGTTATGAACCATGGAGAGTTCGAGCAGATTGGTACCGCTCACGAGCTTTACAACAAACCGGAAACACGGTTCGTTGCCGGATTTGTAGGTGAGGCAAATCGGTGGTCAGGTAAGGTCGCGAAAGCTTCGGGAAAGGTGTTGGAAGTCGTTACTGAAAATGGGATGCATTCTAGAGCAGTCTCTAACGATGCCACTCTCAACAAAGGAGACCTTGTTGACATGTTTGTAAGGCCGGAAGCCATCAAACTATCAAAGACGGCTAAGGACTTGGGAGACTTTGATACGACTGTTTATGGAAGCGTGCGTGATATTTTGTTTAATGGTGCGGACAGTGTTGTTTTGGTGAAAAGCCAAGAGCATGACCAAGACATTGAAGTCAGACTGCCGCAGTCGGGAGAGTTTCGAGACTTGGTCAAAGGTATGGATGTTCATATAGGCTGGTCGCATAAACAAAGTAACTGCTTCAGGAACGGAAGCTAGGGATGCAATCAGAACACCGTTTAGGTTTCTTTCTTCTAATAACGCCGCTCATGCTATGGTTGTCTCTCCTGATTATAATTCCACATGTCGATATATTTTTAGTCTCCTTGAGAGAGCGGGTGGGCGTTGGCCAATATGCATTCAGCCTTGCTCAGTATTCCGCATTCTTTGGTGAGCCACTTTACCTTTGGACATTTTTCCGTACGGCGACGTTTTCTATCCTTGCCACGATCATTACTCTGATCATCGCTTTTCCTGTCTCATACTATATCGCCAAAATAGCCAAAGGTAGGACCCAGTCCGTTTTGTTTCTGCTTTGTTTGTTGCCGTTTTGGGTATCAGAACTGGTGCGAACTTTTGGATGGATGATTTTACTGCGTGAAACGGGCGTTTTTTCAAATGCACTTCAGTACCTAGGTTTGGTGAGTGGGCCCGTGGAGATGCTTTACAACGACGTGGCTATCATGACGGGCCTCGTTTATACTTCAATGCTCTTTATGGTGGTGCCGCTTACTACGACCCTTGAAAGTCTGGATGATGCTGTTGTTGAGGCTGGTTATGATCTCGGGGGGAATGGGTTAAGCGTTTTTAGAGAAATCATCATACCGCACGCAGTTCCTGGCATCGTTTCCGGTTGTATTGTTGTCTTCATGTTAAGTCTGGGGAATTACCTCACTCCGATTATGCTTGGGGGTAAAGACAGTTTGTGGTTCACAGAACTCATCTACTCACAGTTTATCGTACGGTTTAACTGGGAACTGGGCGCTGCGTTTGGGATTATGCTCCTGTTGCTTTCCTCATTTATTGTTTGGGTTATGCTGCGTTTGACGGGGCAAACCTTGGAAAAGACGATGGGTAGCTAAGATGATTCAGACTATCCCTCAACCTCGATTTTTCCGTCTTGTCTATAAATCATACGTGATCCTGTTCTTTGCCTATTTGGCACTACCGTTGCTCGTGGTAGCCGTGTTTGCCTTTAATGACAGTCAGTTTCCTTCGCTGCCGTTTGAAGGTTTTACCTGGAGTTGGTTCTTCGGCTCGGAAAGGCCTATGATCGGTGTCTTTCATGAGCGCACAATTCTGCGCGCTATTGGAACCTCAGCCTATGTTGGTTTCTTTGTGTCAGTGCTCTCGGTGATGGTTGGAACTGCGAACGCGTTTCTATTCAATCGGTATGAATTTCGTGGACGGGGAATTCTTTATGTGTTGATGCTTTTGCCGTTGGTAATCCCCGGGATTGTCCTTGGTATCTCCATCCTTGTTTTTTCCAGTTCGCTTGCGAATAAAGCCTGGGACAGTATGGCTTGGGATATTGAACTACTGCGTCCGGGTATCTTACTGGTCATACTTGGACAATTTTCCTTCATCACCACCATAGCCACCCTTGTGATTTCTGCACGTCTTCAGAAGTTTGACCGTGCTTTGGAGGAGGCAGCCTTGAACCTCGGAGCGGATCGATTAACCGCCATATTCACCATAACGCTCCCGTTTTTAATGCCGGCCTTAGCAGGTGCATTTGTTGTTGGATTTTTGATGAGTTTTGAAAACTTCAATACAACATTAATGTTGGTTGGTTCAGACGCGCCTTTGACCATTGCAATGTTTGATCGCTTGAAAGAAGGGTCGACGCCGCTTCTGAATGCAGTATCTCTCCTTGTGATGTTTGGATCAACACTCTTGGCATTGATTATGATCTTGTTCCAGCGTCGAGACTAATCGAAACGCACGTATAGCGCATGCTTGAATGTCCGCTATGTCTGCATGCGCGCTTTTGATGACGGACGGATGAACACGTTTTCGTAATGGGGTTGCACGATTGAAAATATTCACTTGTAATCTAGGTTGAGATTACTAGTGCGGGCGGTGTTTCTGTCACAAGGCTACAGCGTCATTGAAAACCGCCTGACTGATCCAACGGGTTACGCTGAAGGAACAATGCGAGTGCTCAGGTTTGCGACATTTTCCAGATTATTGATGGTATTTGTTTGTGTAACGTGCCTTCAAACGGCTTTGTCCAACACGAGTGTGGCACAGGCTGATGATTTGGAGGTGGATGTCCAGCTCGTTCTCGCGGTAGATGTTTCCCGTTCGATGAGCCCTCCTGAACTTGAGATACAGCGTCGAGGCTATGCGGAGGCGTTGGTCAGTGACGAAGTTGTGTCGGCCATTCAAAGCGGGCTCTTAGGACGTGTCGCAATTACCTATATCGAATGGGCTGGGGCTTTTTCTCAACGCACTGTTGTTGGTTGGTCTTTGATCAGCAACCGTGCCGAGGCTCAGGCTTTTGCAAACCAGATTACAGCACATTTTGAAGATGCGTTGAGACGAACCTCCATTTCAGGTGGATTGGAATTTGCGGCAACATTGTTTGATGGCAACGGATTTGCCTCCAATCGGCGTATCATTGATGTATCCGGTGATGGTCCGAACAATCAGGGCAGACCTGTTTTGATGTCACGCGAAGAGGTTTTACAAAAAGGGATCATCATAAATGGGCTCCCGCTCATGACCGAAGAGGGTGCTGGAGGGTTTTTGAGCATTAGGGATTTGGACGCGTATTATACGAATTGCGTGATTGGCGGCCCGGGCTCGTTTATGTTGCCAGTTCTCAGTTGGGAGCAGTTTCCAACTGCAGTGCGTCAAAAGTTGGTTTTGGAATTAGCAGCTTATGATCCGGCGCCTGTGATTAGGGCTGAATTCACGAAAGCTGCTAATCCCGATTATGATTGCCTTATCGGCGAGAAACTATGGCAAATATTTCGCGGCCAATTGTTTCAGCCATGATGTTTGGAACAAGGCGTACAGAGTTGCATACGCAACTATCACTTCATCTTGTTTATGCCGTTACGGTTTTTGATTTGCTTGTCGTTGACATGATCTGTTGAACTTATTGGGAGTTTAAGTCCCTTTAGAAGATTGGATCGAATGACATTTCTTAATGAGACGGAGGTCAACGCTTTCAGCCCCGCCCCTTTGCCCTCAAAACCTAAAACGAACTTTCACTTGAAAGATGGGCTAGCCCGACACGGTCTCCTTAGTCCCGAACAGTTGGGGGGACGAACCTTTCCGGTTGCTTGTGTAGCGTTGGAAATCACCCAACGCTGTAATTTGGACTGCACGCTATGTTATCTCTCCGACTTGGCCGAAGCGGTAAAAGACGTGCCCTTGTTTGAGTTAGAACGAAGGATCGACATGATCCATCATCACTATGGAGACCATACAAACATTCAGATTACGGGTGGTGATCCGACACTTCGATCCAATGCTGATCTTGTGAAGACTGTTGAAATGATAAAAGCGCGGAACATGCGCTGTGCCCTTTTTACCAATGGCATAAAAGCGAGCAGGGAAATGCTAACAGAACTCTCTGCTGCAGGTTTAAACGATGTTGTTTTTCACGTTGATATGACCCAGGAACGCAAGGGCTATGTCAGTGAGGATGAGCTGAACAAGATCAGACTTGAGTATATAGACCGTGCTGCGGGGCTGCCGTTGAGAATACTGTTCAACACCACGGTTTTTGATGGCAACTTCCGTGAGATTCCCGCGCTGGTTTCATTCTTCTGCGATCACGCTGAAACTGTTGATTTTGCTTCGTTTCAGCTGCAGGCGGAAACAGGACGTGGGGTGATGGGCGAACGGAACGCAGCGCTTATAACGCAGGAAAGTGTTATGCAGCAATTGCGCGAAGGAACCGGGCTTCAACTGTCTTTTGATCATCCGTTAATTGGTCATCCGGACTGCAACAAATACACGGCCTTACTGATTTCGGGAGACGCGCGGACGCAATTGTATGACGATGTTGCGTTTTTTGCCAAAGTGTTTGAGGCGGTTAGTCGGACAGGTAACGACTGGTCTAATTCTATCGGGTTGATGAAATCTGCTATCTATAAGGCAATGGTTTCCCCAAGTCTGTTATGGGGTGGTTTGAAATTCTGGGTTCGCAAACTCTGGGCTTTGCGCGATGGCCTTTTGAGGGGCAAACGTGTGCATCGAATAAACTTCTTTATTCACAATTTCATGGATGCAAAGAAGCTTGAACGCGCTCGTTGTGAAACCTGCGTTTTCATGGTGGCGACGGCTGATGGTCCCCTGTCTATGTGCGTTCACAACGCCAAACGGGATCACATGGTGACAAAACCTGTTCGTGGTGCTGACGGTAAAATGGAACCCGCTTCCTGAAAGCATGCAACACGCCGGTGAGCTTCCATTGAAAAAACTCAAGGGAAAACTTCGCGAGAAGGCAGATAAGAAACGAAAACACATGGTTTGAACAAACGTAGTTGTCTCGTTTCCTTTCAATCTGGAAGGCATCGCATTGGTAACCGTGTTTATTGATTAAGATCTTGAGGTGCTCTTTGGATCAAACGTATTTAAAAACGATGACCGCCCAAACAAAGCAAATGGCAAGTGGCCACCACAACCATGTGCTGACAAAGAATATCCATGCTATGAAAATGAACGCGCTTCCGAGCAAGGAAATAAACAGACGGTCTCCTCTTGTTGTGTCGATTGCGAAGATGCCTCGCCGAGGGTTTCCGCCCGGACTGTAATATTCCCATACAGACATGGCGGCAATGCAAGTGATTATGAACAAGAAAAAGGCGCCAGTAGCGCGTGTCCAGGCCATCCAAGTTCCCAAAGGTTCTGTCCACCAATCGAAGCTAAAAGCCGCTGCCTGGCTCATGAGTAACGCTGTCATTGCTAAACCCTCCCCAGGGCAAAGCCCTTGGCGATGTAGTTTCTAACGAAGTAAATCACGATCGCGCCCGGTATAATGGTGAGCGTTCCGGCAGCTGCCAGCAGCCCAAGTTCATACCCCGAGGAAGATGCTGTTTTTGTCATCGTCGCAGCAATGGGTTTGGCCGCGACGGCAGTCAACGTTTTTGCAAGCAGAAGTTCTACCCAAGAGAACATGAAACAAAAGAAGGCCGCCACGCCAATGCCCGCAGAAATTGTAGGTATAAAAATTTTAATGAAAAACGCCGGGAAGGAATGGCCATCGATGTACGCTGTCTCGTCAAGTTGCTTTGGCACGCCCGACATGAACCCTTCCAAAATCCACACTGCAAGCGGGATATTGAAAAGAGTGTGCGCGAGCGCGACGGCAAGGTGGGTGTCGAAAATTCCGATGGCTGAATAAAGCTGGAAAAAGGGTAATGCAAAGACAGCTGCTGGCGCCATGCGGTTTGTCAAAAGCCAGAAGAAGAGATGTTTGTCTCCCAAGAAGCGATATCGGGAGAACGCGTAAGCGGCGGGCAAAGCCACCGCTACTGACAGCACGGTGTTGATCGTTACATAAATTATCGAGTTGATATAGCCGCTATACCAGGTCGGATCAGTAAATATGGTTCGGTAATTTTCAAGGGTAAATTCCTGCGGAAAGAGCGTAAACGATCCGAGGATTTCGTTTGTTGTCTTGAAGGACATGGAAATCAGCCAGTAAATCGGGAGCATCAGAAAAATGATGTAAACCGTTGGGATGAGCCACTTATAGCGTCTTAAGTCCATGCTCAATGCTCCTCATCGCGCGTCATGACAGTGTAAAATACCCAGCTGGTTAGGAGGATTACCAGGAAGTAGATCAAGGACATGGCTGCTGCTGGCCCTAGATCAAACTGGCCAAGCGCAATCTTGACGAGGTCTATTGAAAGCAGTGTCGTTGAGTTGCCGGGACCGCCCCCCGTAAGCACCGATGGTTCTGTATAGATGTTAAATGAATCCATAAACCTGAGCAAAATTGCAATTGTCAGAACCCGCTTCATTTTTGGCAGTTGTATGAAGCGGAATACGGCCCAGGCATTTGCGCCGTCAATTTTGGCTGCTTGATAGTAAGCGTCGGGTATTGAAACCAGACCGGCATAAGCAAGCAAAACAACTAAAGAGGTCCAGTGCCATACATCCATAAGGATTAAAGTGAACCATGCGTCTCCAGGTTGCCGCGTGTAGTTATAATCAAATCCAATTGTATTGAGGGTCTTGCCTAGCAGACCAATGTCTGGCAGAGCAAAAATATTCCACATTGAACCGACCACGTTCCATGGAATGAGGAGCGGCATTGCCATTAGCACGAGGCAGACGGAAACCCATATGCCTTTTCTGGGCATGGCCAAGGCAATCGCTACACCCAATGGGACTTCGATGGCTAAAATCGAAAATGTGAAGAAGAGCTGGCGTCCCAGCGATGCATGAAAACGATCCGAAGTCAGCACATCTTCGAACCAAATCAATCCTGACCAGAAGAATACGTTATCACCGAAGGTTTCTTGGACTGAATAGTTCACAACTGTCATCAGTGGGACAATTGCGTTGAAGGCTACCAAGATGAGTACCGGCAGAACGAAAAACCAAGCTTTTTGATTTACGGTTTTATTCATCTTGCCCCCAGTCCGCACAGGCGTCCGTTCGAATAAATTCGGGTAGCATCGGGATCAAATGAAATCTTGGTGCTCTGCATCGGTATTTCTTGGTCTTCTGCAACCAGTAGTTTGATGGAATGGCCTTGACAATTCACATCAACAATTTTTGAGCGTCCAACATCTGACACTTTTGAGATTTGCGCATCAAGTCCCGATTTTGCAAACTGTACAAATTCCGGACGCACACCTAGAACGGTATTATCGGAATTTTTATCTGCTTTGTTATCTGTTTTAATCTTGTGTCCGTTCAGAAATGCGGAGCCGTTGTTAATCTCGCAGGGAATTATGTTCATTCCGGGTGAGCCGATGAAGTGGCCGACGAAAGTGTGTTCGGGTCGATCGAACAAGTCTTTTGGTGTTCCGGTTTGGACGACTTCACCCATGTTCATGACCACGACCTTGTCAGCAAAGGTGAGTGCTTCGGTCTGATCGTGTGTTACGTAAATCATTGTGTTGTTGACCCGTGCGTGAAGTTCTTTCAGCTTCGAGCGAAGTTGAAACTTCAGATGCGGATCAATCACCGTCAGTGGCTCGTCGAAGAGGATTGCGTTTACGTCTGTACGAACCAGCCCCCGGCCGAGTGAGATTTTTTGCTTTCCATCCGCTGTCAGGCCAGAAGCGCGTCTGCTTAGCATGGCCGTAAGGTCTGTCATCTCGGCAACTTCTTCCACGCGTTGTTTCACGGTTGCTTCGTCAATGCCTCTGTTGCGCAACGGAAATGCCAGATTGTCATAAACGGTCATGGTATCGTAAACGACAGGAAACTGGAAAACCTGCGCAATATGGCGTTCCTCCGGGGTTGCGTGGGTTACCTCATCGTCATCAAAAAAAACCTGTCCATGTGATGGATCCAACAGTCCTGACGTGATGTTTAATAGGGTTGTTTTTCCGCATCCTGAAGGTCCTAAAAGTGCGTATGCGCCGCCATCCTCCCACTCGAGGTTTAGTTCCTTTAGCGCCCAATCTTCCTCTTTCATGGGATTTGCGAGGTAGCTGTGCTTTAGAGCGGAGAGTTTTATGCGTGCCATCTTTATACCTCCGAGGCCGTCACAAACGAGCCATCGGAATTGAAGTACAAGCAGTTTGCAGCATCAAAATGCAGTTCTGCTTTGCTGCCAGCTTCAAAAGGGTGGATGCCATGCGATAATGAAATCCAGGATTGTCCAAATGCATCAAAGTGAATGGTGCTTTCAGAACCACTTAACTCCGCCACTTTAACCGTTCCTGAGACTTTGACGGGACGATTTCCATTTTTTTCTGGTGTTACATGGTGCGGGCGAATTCCGACCGTATAAGCGCCATCCGGCAGTCCGGATTTTGACACTGTCCAAGATACCTCGTCGTTTAGGATCATTTTTTTTCCGGACTTTGTTACGGAGATCGTATTGATCGGTGGTTCTGAAAAAACCATCGCACTCGTCAAATTAGCTGGTCGCCTGTAAATCTCGCTGCTAGAGCCAAAATCCACTACCGTACCCTTATGCAATGCGGCTGTGGAACCACCCAGCAAAAGTGCTTCCGCCGGTTCTGTGGTGGCATAAACAACAACGCAATTTCGCTCCTGAAATATGCGAGGTAATTCGTCGCGAAGTTCTTCGCGCAGTTTGAAATCAAGGTTTGCAAGCGGTTCATCAAGTAAAACAAGATCGGAGTCTTTTACCAATGCGCGCGCCATGGCAGTTCGCTGCTGCTGACCGCCGGAAAGTTCGGACGGACGTCGATCCAGCATGGCGGAGATTTTCATCAGTTCCGCCATTTCACCCACACGTTTTTTAACGTCACTGGCGGGCAATCGTCCGACCCTCAGTGGAGAAGCGATGTTATCAAACACACTCATGTTCGGATAATTTATGAATTGCTGATAAACCATCGAAACATTGCGTTTTTGAACAGCAACGCCTGTTACATTTTTCCCGTCAAACCAAATTTCACCTGAAGTTGGTTTCTCTAAACCTGCCATGAGCTGCATCAAAGTTGTTTTGCCCGCAAGGGTTGTTCCGAGAAGCACGTTAAAATGGCCCGGTTCAAGCACGAGACTTGTGGGGTAAAGATGGGTTTCGTCGGCAATTTGCTTGCTGACTTCTTTTAGCTCAAGCACGCTGATTTTCCGGAAGTTGCAAAGACGATTGGCCCGATGTCTCTAAAACACCGGACCAACTCAGTCGGGAGAAAACTCTGCCGATTATTGAGCCCACCTGGCGACCAACTCGTCATAATTGACGGTTTTTCCCTGGGGCTTTTCATTTTCCAGTTTGGCTTTTGCGCCTCCTTTGCCTAGCCACTCAGAAGGGTCTTTAGGCTCGTTCAAGCGCGGACCACAACCGCCATATGTGCTGTTGGCTTTGTCCGCACGCTCCATGCGGGCCATGATGGTATCCATCTCTTCGGCAAGCCGATCCATTGCTTCTTGTGGTGTAAAGGCGCCGGAGTTAACATCTCCAATCTGCTGCCACCAAAGTTGGGCCAGTTTTGGATAGTCTGGAACGTTAACACCAGTTGGTGACCAGTTGACGCGGTCGGGTGATCTATAAAACTCTATCAATCCGCCGAGCTTGGGAGCCCGCTCTGTAAAGCTTTCATGGTTCACCGTCGATTCACGAATGAAGGTCAAACCGACATGGCTCTTTTTCACATCGACCGTTTTGGAAACTACGAATTGAGCATAGAGCCAAGCGGCTTTGGCTCGATCCAGAGGCGTTGACTTTAAGATAGTCCAAGAACCTGCATCCTGATAGCCAAGTTTTTGTCCCTCTTCCCAATAGGGGCCATGCGGAGACGGCGCCATTCTCCATTGCGGATTACCCGCATCATCAACTGTATTGTTGCCCTCGGATTTTGGTGCAACCATGGAGGCTGTAAACGCGGTATACCAGAAAATCTGCTGAGCAACATTGCCTTGTGATAGGGCGGGTAGTGACTGATAAAAGTCAAAATCAGCCGCACCTGGTGGCGCATATTGGCGTAACCATTCGTCCCATTTCCGAATTGCATAAACGGCTGCAGGACCATTCGTGCCACCGCCACGGGAGACGGAAGCGCCGGCGGGATTACAAGAACCCTCTTCCATGCGAATGCCCCATTCGTCAATTGGCCGTCCGTTTGGTTTGCCTTTTGACCCGGCACCAGCCATGGACAACCAGGCGTCTGTCATGCGCCAGCCAAGGTCAGGAGCACGTTTTCCGTAGTCCATATGACCGTATACCCGTACACCATCAATTTCTTTTACATCGTTTGTGAAGAAATCAGCGATGTCTTCATATGCTGACCAGTTCACCGGAACCCCAAGGTCATAGCCATATTTTGCTTTGAACTGCTCTTTCAGGTCTGCGCGATCAAACCAGTCCTTACGGAACCAATACAGGTTTGCAAATTGCTGATCAGGAAGCTGATAAAGTTTGCCATCCGGTCCCGTGGTGAACGATTTGCCAATAAAATCGTCAACATCCAGACCTGGGTTGGTCACGTCACTTCCATCGCCTGCCATAAAGTCGGTTAAATTTACTGCCAGTTGAAGTCTTGAGTGTGTTCCAATCAGGTCAGAATCGTTGATGTAGGCGTCATATAGATTTCGTCCCGTCTGCATCTGGGTTTGGACGGCCTGAACGACTTCCCCTTCGCCCAGTAGTTGGTGATTTACTTTGATGCCTGTGATTTCTTCGAATGCTTTGGTCAGCGTTTTGGATTCATATTCATGTGTCGGGATTGTTTCGGAAAGTACGTTAATTTCCATGCCTGCGAATGGCTTTGCGGCATTTACAAACCATTCCATTTCCGCTTCTTGATCGGCTTGTGACAGGGCCGATGGTTGGAATTCTTCAGAAATCCACTTCTTTGCTTCATCCATTCCTGCAAAAGCGGGCAACGTGCCTATTTGAAGCGCAACTGCAGCAACAGATGCCAAAAGTATGTTTTTCATGCCATTCTCCTCCCGTTTTCTTTGACAGAAAACAAGCTTAACACCACTCTTGGCATTCGTTAACAACTTTAAGAAAAAACTTTAATTAGAGTCACTGTTTAAGAATTTTCAGCGCTGTTTTTCGTAATAAATTCAA
>JBCCXO010000051.1:0-25408 GCA_039191645.1 Pseudomonadota bacterium
AATATCTGTAATTTCCCATGCGCTGCCAGGCACAAGTTCGGCTGGCTTAAAGACAACACAGTTCCCGAAACACAAGGCTGGTGCTATCTTCCATGCCGGGATAGCAATAGGAAAATTCCATGGTGTTATGATCCCAATGACTCCAATTGGTTCGCGAGTCACCTCCACATCAATTGAAGGGCGGACAGACGGCAATTTATCTCCGGTGAGCCGCAAAGCTTCACCTGCAAAAAAGTCAAAAATCTGAGCAGCACGGATTGTTTCTCCTATACCTTCTGCAAGCGTTTTACCTTCTTCTCTGCTGAGTAACCTGCCAATCTCGTCTCTTCTTTGAAAAATTTCATCACCGGCAGTTTTGAGAATGTCATGCCTCAGTTGCGGTGTGCTATGGGACCATTGTTGGAAGGCGGCTCTAGCGTCTGCAATTGCCGCTTGGGTTTCTGCTCTTCCCGCCTGGCAGTACTCGGCAACCACATCTGATGTATCAGATGGGTTAATATTCGGGACTAGATGTCCTGTCTCCACCCAAGAACCGTTGATCAGAATTGGTTTTCCAGCCACTAAACCGCTCCCATCATCATTTCTTCAATCAAATCGCTTTCGATGGCCTCAAGGCCGGGAGCAGCTGATATCGCATCAGCGGCAATCGCCGAAGCGTCGCGTATCTTGTTTGAGTCCACACCGAGCTCACTTAACCGATCAGACAGGGGCAATCCGTCAAAAAAGGCTTCTAAAGATGCTCCTAACTCGGTCGTCTCAGAAGTGGAAAACAGCCGACAAAGGGCCTTGGTTTTCTCTGTGCTTTTATGGCTGGTCATCTTAATGACCCTTGGCAATAAAATACGTCTCAAACAACCCAGATCGAAAGCTTTATGACATGCTTCTTCCAAGCCATCGACGATGACTTGTGTTGTTCCCAAACCTTTCTGCAACGCCAAGGCGCTGTTTAAGCTTGCCGCCATCATTTCGCGCCTGAATTCCGGTGTATTTGATTTGAGAACCTTAGGTAAAAAGTGGATTGCCCGGCGAAGGCCATCAAATGCGATACCATCAGCAGGAGGATTGTAGTTGGGTGAAAGATACGCTTCCATGCAACGGGAAATCGCATCAACACCTGAGCTTGCGGTCCAGATATTGTCCACATGGGTCGTAAGGGTCGGATCGCAAATCGTAACCGTCGGAACGAGTTTCCGGCACATCAGTCGACTGTGCACCCCATTTTCTTGAATGATCTTCGCATGGGCACTAACCGCAGAACAAAATCCGTTTATGTTCGGAATTGCATAAAAGTCAGGAAGTGTTTTCTCACCAATCCGACGTGAGCCTCCTTCTGCGATCGTAAATCTTGAAAGCGGCTTGCCATGCGCAATTGCAACGCGCGCTATTTTTCCCAAATCAATGATACTGTTTGAACCCAACGCCAAAATTACGTCGCTGCCAGTCGACAGATATTCCTGTGATACAGTATTTGCGGTTTCTTCCAGTGGGAGAGAGTTCTCGTATTCAAAAATGTGAAAATTTCGTTTGCGCGGGAGCCCCTCAAACAAACGATGAATCATGTCTTCGTTGACCTGACTTCTGGTCTTATCAACCAAAATGAGTGGCCGGCGTTTGCCATTTACCTCAAGTTCAGATCGCAGTGCTTCTTCAAGCACTCCATCTGCAAAATGAACACGCGTTATGTAAGTTATCAGGGTCATTGACCTGACTTTTGTAACCTTTCATTGAGGTGTGGAGCCGGGTTTTAAACCGGCTCCATTTTGCTGGGTGGATTAGTTGTAGGAAGATTTACAAGCTGGATTTTCCCGGCTTGGGAGTCCAATTTTCGCAAATGCAGCCTCGTCGATGCCCAAAGTCTGATTAACGTTTGGTATCACTTGGACCGTTTTATTGGTCAAATTTCCATTGTCGAGTTCCACAACTTCAGAAACAAAATTGTTCCCAATGGCTTGACGGTTGTTGTCCAGAACAATCTTGCCGTTCGGTGCATTGAGTTCTAAACCGGACAAACACTGCCGGAATCCCGCGTGCCCATCCGACAAATCCCCACCGACTTCGTTGATACACGTGAGTGCCGCGGTTGTTGCGTTGTAGTACCCGGTCGCTAGAAGAGACGGTGACGGGAAACGTTGATCCGGAGGAAACGCATCCTGGTAAGCCTTCACATAAGCTTGCCAATTCTCATCTTCCCATGTGTCAGACTGAGGCCCAGCCGATGGTGTCCCAATCAGAGCTTTCTTGGCATCGCCTTTGGAGTTGAGGACCGTGCCATCGACCATAATTGAACCACCGATGAGGTTGGCATCACCACCAGCCTGCTGATATTGATTCAGGAAGTTGACTGCGTCACCACCGCCAAGGCCCAGGTATATGGCATCCACATCATCAGGAAGCGAGGCAATGATTGATCCAAAGTCTTTGGTTCCTAGAGGAACCCAAAAACGATCCGTAACTTCGCCACCAGCAGCACAAAACTCAGTTACAAATCCAAACACCTGAGTGTAAATGAAAGAGTAGTCTTCTCCGATTGTGGCTACAGTACGATACCCTTTTTCATTGTAGGCATAGTTACCCAAGCCCACCGACCATTGCGCTCCATCTGTGTTGAAGCGGAAAAAGTTCTCGGACGGTGTTACATAAGTCGTTTCTTGCGCTCCTGATATGCCATTCAAGAACGTAGTCTGAGGCTGGGTTTTTGAGTAATCGCGTATTGCGATGCCTTCCGAACCGGAAAGCGGTCCAATCACGAAATCAACCTTGTCCTGCTCGACAAGCTTACGAGCGGCACGGACAGCACTATCTGGCGAGGCATCTGTTGGCCCGATAACCAACTCAATCTCTCTACCACCCGCTTTTCCATCAAATTGTTTCAAAGCAGTTTTCAGGCCACGCACACCGTCCTCACCCAGAACAGTGTAGGTTCCCTCCAATGTGGCCAGCACCCCTATCTTCAGTTTATCGGCAGCTTCTGCTGCACCAGTGGCAAGCAAAGCCACCATTGAAGCACTTGCAAGCAATCGAAGTCTCATAGATTTCCTCCAAATTTTCACACGCGAAGCCAAAACATTTTGACTTCTTGAAAAATCGCTTAAAGTTTTGCGATTGAACAAAATATAGATTGGAGGCGTGTCGGATGTGATCTCACGTGGTTAAGCTTGCTTAACTCACAGTCTTTTTTTTATCGATACGCCTAAACCAGAGATTACACTCTTGGTTTGATTGCCATTCAGGCGATCTGCGCTGCTTTTTCGCTGAAGCAAAAGTCCATTAACTCACGCGACGGCATGGGTCTTGCCAATGCATATCCCTGCAACGTGTCACATCCCATCTCCCGGAGCACTTCCACGTGTTGTAGAGATTCAACCCCTTCTGCAACAATTCGTATGTTGAGCGACTTCGCGATTTCCACGATTTTTCCAACGAGGTTGCGCTGCACAAGAGATTCTGTGATGGGCTTAACCAGGTCTCGATCAATCTTCATACAGTTCGGCTCGATCATGCTTAAACTCATGATTGACGCGTGCCCAGTTCCGAAATCATCAAGCTCCACATCGCACCCAAGTTCCTTGATACCGGAAATGACTTCTTTGATCGACTGATCGTCCCCATCAAAGAAAATTGATTCCATTAATTCAAATGCAATGGAATTTTCTCCCACCTTATAACGCTCAATCTTTTCGAGAAAATCGGGTTCAGCTAACCGCTGCTGTGAGATATTGACGGCGATTTTATTGAATCGAATTCCCAGAGAATCCCATATCTCAATATCCTGAATGACCTTCTTTAAGACCACCTCATCAATGGCTCCCAAAAGATTGAGCGCCTCTGCTTGTGGCAGGAAACTGTCTGGAGACAGCACGCCTCGGGTCTGGTGGTTCCACCGGACCAACGCCTCAATCCCTACGACATCCAAGGTCTTTGAATCAAACTGGGGTTGATAAACCATATCAAACTCCCGGTTATTGATCGCGGCTTTGAGTTCATGTGCAATTTTACTGTCTGTAAGATATTCAACACGGTGCTGCGGTTCGAAGAACATATGGCGATTGCGTCCAGCTTGTTTGGCCTTCGTCATCGCTAAATCTGCATTGGCAATTACTGTTTCCAGCCGCCGTTCCGATTCTGTGCCGTCGGTACTGCGTCGGGCAATCCCTATGGTCGCTCCTACCTGGCACACAATTTCTTCAACTTTCATTGGGCGATTGATGCGATCAAGGATTTTCCGGGCAATTCTGTTCAATTCCTGATCTGTTTTGGTTTTGCGCAAAATCGCAACAAATTCATCTCCGCTGATCCGCGCCACAAGTTCGGTTTCGTCGAATATGGTTTTTAGAATGCTGGCGACTTCCCGCAGCACCCCGTCACCAATTGCATGACCGTAAGCGTCATTGACAGATTTGAAGCGATCTAGATCGATATAAATAACCGTAAGATCACGCATATCTCCGTTGCCAGATCCGCTAATGGATTTGGAATAGTCATCGATGTAACGGCGATTGGGAAGTTGTGTCAAAACATCATGTCGCGCAAGCCAGGCATATTCTTTTTCTGCAATCTGACGGGTTTCAACCTCTTGGCGAAGTTGATTGCTTCGGAACCATGACAGGGCGGAAAAGAACAAAGGAGAGACCAACAAAATGCAGATGAGTTCATCCAGCTCGAATTCTTCATGCTTACGCGTGAAGGCATACAATCCTTCGAAAAAGTCGAGTTTCGCCAAAGCGTATCCGCCAACGATACAAGCAAAGAAAGTCAAAACAAGATAAGATTTGCCGCCTATTGACTTAAGTGTCATTTGCTTCCGCCCCTGAAATCAAACTGGGACGAAAATATATCATCGATATTTATACTTGTTTAACACGAATTTAGAATTTAAATCACAAATTAATAATTAGTTTTCCAATACATGCAAACCGGTTTTGATTTTATCCAGTTTAAGCGAAGTCTAGTAGTTTATGGCGATTGTTGCACCGTCCCGGGTTAGTTTTACCGATTTTTGATCGATGCTCACAATTTCCCAGCTGTCGCCGATGATACTTCCAACCACGCCAGAACTACCATCGTCAAAATAGGCAGTTTCGCGTGCGCCAAACCAAACAGACTTCAGTTTGGGTAGAAGTCCGGAAGACTGAAGGAACTCTACTTCATCGAGAAAGTCGGGAAAATTCTTCCGTGATCGATACCAGTTTTTAAAAACGTCATACCGGGGCGCTAGTCCGTTGGTTATCTTTCCTGTCGCCTTTAGCGCGTCATCTTCAGTGATTGAAATGACCACTGAGTGGTGCAACGAAAGATCTTCAAGTTTTGCTCTGGCTGCCCAGGCAAATGCCTCAAGATAAGCCGCATTAGATCCTTGCTTATCTATCGTTTCCGGGGACCGGTTGGCGGGTACAACCGGGTCGACCCTTGTCTCAGACGGGATTAATTTCAGATTTGCAATAGCTGGTAGCGTAACACCTGCCACACAGGCAATCGCGGCCACCACCAATACCCACCCAAATGGGCTCGTAGCGCTCTTTGGCCGTTGAGAAAAATCATATCCACCTGTATCAAAGTTATATCGATCATCACTCATTTTCTATGTCACTTTCCCTGAGCGCGTTTGCGATTGCTGCGATCCCGTCGATGTAGCTTGCTGGCCCAACTACTCTGAGACTTTCCTGGTTTTTCAAAACTTCAAGATTGAAGCTATCAGGATTGATGTCAGTTCTGGCAATCTCTTCTTCGAGTTGGTCCAGATCCAATCCCTTAAGGTCCAGGTAACGGGTCGATTTGATCGAGGCTTTTGATACGAAAAGCTTAGACCTGCCGATATGCCACTGCAGATCGAAAACGTTACCAAGTTCCGGCATCAGCTTATGGATATTCATAGGGAGGGAAGCATCTTTAAGCGTTCCTGATACATCGCTTGAAAAATGGATTTCGTAGCCGTTAAATTTGCCGGCTAGGCGCAAGAATTCTGTCAGTTCCTGCTCAATCACCAAAACGATGGGTTCTTTGATGCTTATGATCGGTTCAACGCGAAATTCACGATGGATGGACTCATTTTCTTTCAGGAGTGTCAGGTCTTTGGCCTGAGCGCTGCAAAGCGAGGCAAAAACAAGGACTGAAATACAAAGAAACAGCGATTTTAACCGAACCAACATGTGCACAAATCTCCAATGTCCAGCGACGACGTCCCAAAACGAGACACCTGCAACTGCTTTGCATTGGTGTTTCAAATTCCGTGCCAACCCCGGTTAAAGTGCTGGATTTCCCAAAAATGCGGGCCTGAGAACTGGAAAGATATGTGCCACCCGTATTAAATGAAAACTCCACTCAAAACGGGAAACAAAAATGGATCTGAAGAACAAAGTGGTTGTTGTAACCGGAGGCGGTAGCGGCATTGGTAAAGCGATTGCTGAAAGGTTTTCTAAAGCAGGTGCCAAATTGATTGTTGCTGATGTTTCAGAAGAAAACTCGACCAGCGTCGCTGAAACAGTTGGCGGTATGGGGATTCAGTGTGATGTCACCAGCGAGGCTCAAATACAAAGACTTGTTGCAGAAGTCGAAAAGACGTTCGGGCAGATTGATGTTTTCTGTTCTAATGCGGGCGTTGCGTTTGGTGAGGGAGCGCATGCTGCCTCTGCAAGCAACGAAGTTTGGCAGACCTGTTGGGATCTGCATGTTATGTCCCATGTGTATGCCGCGCGGGCTGTTTTGCCAGGTATGATTGAACGAGGGGAAGGCTATTTGCTGAACATGGCTTCAGCCGCTGGTCTCCTTAGCCAGATTGGCGATGCAGCCTACAGCGCATCGAAACACGCAGCTGTTGCATTTTCTGAAAGCCTTTCCATCACACATGCCGACGACGGAGTAAAAGTCTCTGTGATCTGTCCCCAATACGTGGCGACACCGCTTCTTGGCTACGAAGACGGTGAAGCCGGAAATGCAGCAAGCGGAACAATATCAGCAGCAGACGTTGCGGAAACTGTTTATCAGGGCGTTCTCGAAGAGCGCTTTTTGATTTTGCCACACCCTGAAGTTCATACTTACATGCAGCATAAAGCGGCCGACACGGAACGCTGGCTGGCGGGTATGCGTCGTCTACGAAACGATATTATCGAGAAAGTTGGTGGCACTGATCTGCACGCTATGCATAGATTATTCCGATAAGACTTCTGCACAAAATCTGCATAATTCAGCTTAATCTCTGCGAAAACAACACAAACTCTATACGCTTGCCTGTGATCAAAAGGCAGGATGATCAAAGCACGTTTGGTAACATACAGAATAGTGCGACTGCCGCATTCCATTATCAAGGATGGATGGTGGCTTGACGATCATACAAACAAACTGCCCACAGATGATGAATTGAAGGCTGTGGCGCAAATTCCACTTGAGCTATAATTACGAAGACAAAGGGGAATCATATGGCCCATATTCTTATTGTTGATGATGATCCGCATATCGTTGATGTCATTAGCTTCGCGCTCGACAAAGCCGGACACACTTATTCAATTGCCAGGAATGGCCAGGAAGCGATAGATCTATTTGCGCCAGGAAAGGATGATTTGATCGTTCTTGATGTTGGCATGCCCGAGATGGACGGTTTGGATGTGTGCAAGAACATCCGTAAATCCAGCGACGTACCCATTTTGTTTTTGTCTGCCCGTGATGATGAGATCGACCGCATATTGGGGTTGGAAATCGGCGGTGATGACTATGTAACCAAGCCTTTTTCTCCAAGAGAATTGGTAGCGCGAATAGGGGTCATTCTAAAGCGCGCGCATGCTTCGCGAGATCATAAAAACCCAGACGAACAGATTTCGAAAGGCCAGTTAAATCTGGATGCGGTCCATAGATCGGTAAATTTTTCGGGCGAGGATCTTAAGCTTACTGCAATCGAATTTAATATTCTTCACACGATTTTGACGAGGCCGAGAATGGCCTTTACCCGTGAGCAGATTTTAAATGCAGCGTGGCCACCAAACATTCATGTTTCTGATCGCACGATTGACAGTCATGTGCGGAATTTAAGGGCAAAACTTCTGGAGGCGGGATGCTCGGACGCAATCGAAACCGTTCATGGTATCGGGTTTCGGCTCGGGTCTTGTGAATGAGACCATTCCCGGAAAAATGGCGCCCAAGCTTAAGCATGATTGTGGTTGCAATGCTGCTTTTCGTGCTTTGCCTACCATTAGGTGGAATCTGGCTTTTCCGGTTTTACGACAGCCATCTCGTACGAGAGACGGAAAGCGAACTGATCGCACAGGGTGCTTTTGTGAAAGCAATCGTGGTTCGAGGGCTGGAAGACGTTGATTTTGACCCTGATGCATTGCCTTTTAGTCTTCCACAAAGCGGAGATGAGACTTTTCAGCTGACGCTTCCAAAACTGGATCTTTCTTCCGCTTCTATTCTTCCCAGAAGAGCAGACGCCGAATTTACAGACCAGCGGCCCAGTTCCATGTTTCTTGAACTAGGGACGGAAGTCCAAAAAATAATCGAAATCGCTCAAGAAACTACGTTGGCCGGATTTCGGATCGTTGACTATGAGGGGATAGTGATTGCGGGGCGCAGTGAAACCGGGCTTTCTCTTGCCCATATTCCCGAAATTCAATCCGCACTCAAAGGGGCGTATACAAGCGTGGTGAGGACCCGTGTTTCCTCCAGCCCGACACCGCCAATTTATTCCATAAGCCGGGGAACCGGGATACGCGTTTTCGTAGCTATGCCGATTGACTATCAAGGCAAAATTGCTGGTGTGGTTTACCTATCGCGCACCCCCTCACATTTCTTAAGAGAGCTTTACGGGCAACGGTGGAAACTCGGTGCAGCTGTTATTTTCATGTTGTCGATTACGCTGATCATTGCCTTTATTTTTGTCCGTACGATTAAAGGACCCATTGATGCATTGAATGCGCGTACCAAGCGGATCGCCAACGGAGATCGAACCGCGCTTGAACCGCTAAACCATCATGGTACGCGAGAGATTGCCAGCCTTTCCCGAGGTTTGCTGAGCATGTCTGAAAAACTCCAAGACCGTACGGATTACATTCGAACTTTCGCTAATCATGTTTCACACGAATTGAAGTCCCCGCTGACATCCATCAAGGGTGCAGCGGAGCTGATGTCAGAACCCGGGCATGAAATGCCTGCTGAGGCGAGAGAGAAATTTCTCAAGAATATAATCGCGGATACCGATCGCCTCTCACAATTGCTGGACAGGTTAAGAGATCTTGCTGCAGCGGACAGTCTTACCATTGGCGGTGACTGCAAGCTGGGAGACGTCTTTGCAAAAATCCGCAGTGAGCACTCTGGTATTGAGATATTCGTTCATGATGAAGAATTGCACATTCCTCTGGCAACTGAGACAGCTTTCATTGTTTTCTCCAATTTGGTCGAAAATTCTCGACAACATGGTTGTACTACGATTCATGTTGAAACCATCCAATTGGATAAAGAGATCATACTCCTGATACAGGATGATGGTGAAGGGATTTCCAGTGCGAATTCGGAAAAAATCTTCGAACTCTTTTTCACCACAAGGCGTGATGATGGTGGCACGGGGATGGGGCTTGGTATCATTCAATCCATGTTGCGGTCTCAAGGTGGCTCAATTCGCCTTAAGCCCTGTGAAAAAGGCGCTCTGTTTGAGATGACGCTTCCATCCATGAAAACATACCAATAGTATACCAATTTGTACCAATTCATACTTTTTGGTTTGAAATTTTCCTTGTGATTGATATTCTCCGTGCGGGAGAGAAATCATGGATTTTACGGCCAAGCCTTTTATGCCCGAGCCATCGGAGATAAAGCGGCCCGGTATTTTGACGTTACCGGATGATCTGGAACGGTATGTGGTTGCTCCTAGAGGTTCTGTCATTGTGGAAGTCTTTGGCGGCGATCAAATCAGCGTAGTAGATCTAGAGGGTCTTCAGCCTTGTGAATTAATCACCGCGGCAAGTAATGGGAGAATGGACGCGACCTTGCTGGATCAAAAGGCGACCGCGAACGCCGATGGTTTCCTCCAAATACTTTCGGGTGAAGATGAAAGTGCTAAACGCGCGCATCGGGCTCTTAAACGTCGAAACATTCAGATTGAAAAAGCGAAAGCCATTCGGGTTTTTGGCGAGGGCTCCAGGGCAGGAGATCAAGCAGAGTTCAAGGTTTTGGAGAACGGGCATTTAATCGTCTGCGCGCCCGGCGACCCGATGGATGCTGAACTCCAGGATACGACAACCCCGATAGAATTGTTTATTAAGCGGACGAAATTACGCAAACCCGGCGACCATCCATTGCCGGAACCGTTGGCAGATCCTGTTCTTGATTTTAGAATACATTGCGCCACAGCAGAGAGCTTTACGGTTAAAAAGGGTGAGTACATTCAGATTATTGATGTTGCCGGGCGCCAGTGTTCAGATTTTCAAGCTTTCTCAGTTTCAAAACTGGAAAACGGGAACGAACAGGCGCTTGATGCCACAATCACCCGAACCCTGATCGGGCTTACGAATCCGATCCCCGGCCTCCCTTCAAAGGCCTTTGATGTTGAGATGGAACCGCTTGTGGAAGTCATTCAGGATACCTGCGGGCGTCACGATGTTTTCCTCACAGCCTGCAACTCCCGCTACTATGACGACATGGGGTATCCAGGGCATGTCAATTGCACCGACAATTTCAATGCTGCGCTGGATGCGTTTGGAATTGCAAAACGCAAAGGATGGGAAGCGTTAAACTATTTTTACAACACGAATATAGACGATCAAAACCAGTTGTATTTCGATGAACCTTGGTCTCGCCCCGGCGATTATGTGCTGATGCGTGCACTTACCGATCTGGTTTGTGTGGCATCTGCTTGCCCTTGTGACATCGACGCTGCAAACGGATGGAATCCGACAGACATTCATATTCGCACCTACAAAGCGAACGAAGATTTCAAAAAAGCAACGGCATTCAGAATGACAGCAGAAGCATCTCCAGAATTGACAAAACAGACTGCCTTTCATGACAAGTTTGGTAAGTTCACGCGCGATTTCTCCGAATATAACGGTTACTGGCTGCCCAATCGTTTCAACAACGAAGGACCAACACAGGAGTATTGGGCAGCGCGGGAGAAAGTTATTGTCATGGATCTTTCTCCACTGCGCAAATATGAGGTCACAGGCCCAGATGCAGAAGCACTGATGAACTATTGTGTCACCCGGAACATTCGCAAACTCTCCCCTGGGCAAGTGGTCTATACTGCAATGTGCTATGAACACGGTGGAATGATCGATGATGGCACCGTTTTCCGCCTCGATCAGGATAATTTTCGTTGGATTGGTGGAAACGATATCTCAGGCTTATGGCTCCGCGAACAAGCGCATGAACTTGGGTTGAAAGCCTGGGTCCGAAACTCAACTGATCAGTTGCATAATCTGGCGATCCAGGGACCGGATAGCCGTGAATTGCTAAAAGAGATTATATGGACGCCACCCAACCGTCCGATGCTTGAAGAACTGGACTGGTTCAGATTTACTCCTGCACGTATTAAACACTTTGAAGGACCGCCCCTCGTGGTTTCCAGAACAGGATACTCTGGCGAGCTTGGCTACGAGCTTTTTTGTCATCCCAAGGATGCCAATGAAGTCTTTGATGCTGTTTGGGAAGCGGGTCAAAAATATGAAATCTCCCCGCTTGGTTTGGAGGCACTTGACTGGTTGAGGATTGAGGCTGGTCTGATTTTTGCCGGATACGAATTCGATGATACCACCGATCCGTTTGAGGCTGGCATCGGTTTCACGGTTCCTCTTAAAACGAAGGAAGATGAGTTCGTCGGTCGCGAAGCGCTGCTCAGACGTAAAGAGCATCCACAAAAGAAGCTGGTCGGGTTAGAGATTAACTCTCAGGAACCCGTAGGAAAAGGAGACTGCGTTCACGTTGGAAGGGCGCAGATCGGCGAAGTGACGAGTGGGATGCGCTCCCCGGTCCTGAAAAAGAACATTGCTTTGGCGCGACTTGATATAGCCCATGCAGACGTCGGTACAAAAGTCGAAGTTGGTAAGCTTGATGGGCATCAAAAGCGCTTGCCGGCAACCGTTGTCTCATTCCCGCATTACGATCCGAAAAAAGAAAAACCGCGAAGTTAACGTGCTCCCGTCAATGGAAAAACCGGTCAGTAATGGGGTTTTTCATCCGTATCCTGAAAGGAAACAAAAATCCTTCGGCTGCGATTGCGCGCAGGCGCAGAATCTAGATCGTATAGTTTGGAGATGCCTTTTTTTGTTCTGCGACATCCCCGCCAGGTTTTGATGCAACATCGTCTTTAACAGGGTCTGTACCAAGCGGATCGCGGAGTGGATTGTCCACCCGGACGCGCGGTCAATCACTCGACGTCGGTGAGGGGCGATGCTGTTCGCGCATTATCAAGTTATCGAAATTGTAGTCTGCAATCGCTGTAGAGGTTGTGTCATTGGGTTCAATCTCAAACCATGCTGCGCTGAGCATCACACAGCCATGAACAGGGGATGGCGGATCAAATTTGCGCTTTGAAGTTTTGGTACAATTTCCTCGAACACGCAGAAAAATCCGCCATAGCTGCGTCTGCATCCTTGATCATGGTGTCGAGGGCGCCCGCGCCTAACGATTGTTCAAGGGCTGCGGCATAAGCGGGGACCTTGCCCCAATTCGGCACTGTTTCTGGCTCGCATTCGACATGGTACTGAGCAGACCAGGCATGATTGCCGACCCGCATTGCTTGAATGGCGCAATCGTTCGACGATGCAAGACACACGGCATCTTTCGGCATTTGTGCAACTTGTACCGAATGCCACTGAAGGCATTTTTGGGTTTCAGGTAACGAACCAAAGACTGGATCTTTCTTACCCGCTTCTGTCAGCTCAACTTCCATAACACCAATTTCCGGAGGACGCGCCGGACCGCATGTTCCGCCCAACGCATCGGCCAATAGTTGATGTCCGAGACACAGGCCAAGGTAGGGTTTTTTCAACTCAGTGACCCATGTTCGGATCGCGTCCTTTTCGGCTATCAACCAGGGATGATCTTCCACATCCCAAACATCCATTGGACCACCCATCACCCATAAGGCATCATAATTCGTGAGATCCGGGATCGGCTCCCCTTCATCGAGTTCTACTGCATCCCAGTCTACGCCATCTTCGCGGAGATAGTTTCTCAAGGAGCCGGGGTGCTCGCATTCAATGTGTTGAAAAACTAATAGTCGCATACAATTCCCATCAGTGATCGCCCAATTTTACAGACAGATTAGCGACTTTATTTGCGCTGTCACGCGGGATTTTGAGGTGCGCAACATTTGCAGAAATCTCCCGTAGGAGTTTTTGGCGAATGGCCCGGCCGAAATCCTGAAAGTCTTTCGCTCTGACAATAAAGGAACCTGGGCCGGAAATAACGTTTTCCCGATAATATTCATCAAGATCAGGGAAGTCTCTTGTGAGGATCGGAAGTCCGTTGATGATCACGTTTTCAGCGCGAGCCAGAATTTTAGCATCCGGCATCATGATTGATTTGGAAAACCAAAATTGGGTTTCAACCCCGTCCCCCGAGACATCTATCACCCGTCTCAGGCCTCGGTATCGATTGTTTTTGAGCAATCGCAAACCTTCTTCGACGCCCGAACCGATCCCTGTTCCACCGCCGCCAAAACCAATCGATTTGTCTTCGTTTAACTGAAATGTACTCACAAAAGCTGCAAAAGCATTGGCGGATTGGGGGCTGTCCAATACAAACCAACCGCTGTTGACCTTGGGAAAGGCGGCATCCGACCAAAGCATGATCGTGACGGCGATCTTTCCAATGGGACCGGATTCAATCGCTGCTTGAATCGCAGGATCCCGAAATGCAGCCGATGTTCCTTCCAGTTGCAGCAGGTACTCACTATCGCTGATTGAACCAGATGCATCCATTGCTAATACAAGTTCGAGGTCCACTTCTTCCGCAGACGCAATCGAGGGTGCTGCGACGAGCAATAACACACTACACACAAACAAGATTTTAATTCTGAACATAGGAATACTCCTAACATCAAAATTTGAGCGTTCAGCTCAAAAGTCAAATCAGAAATAAGTGTGATCTTATCAAGGCCATCGCCGATCCAATTTGACTTGCAGTATTACTGATTTGCATCTTTTAATGGGCGTAACACAAGAGAGGAAAAAACCGAGAGGACTGAGATTTTGAGTACATCTCATACCAATATTCGCGTGAACGGCGAGCGACTTTGGGACAGCATTCATGAAATGGCAAAAATCGGGCCAGGTGTTGCAAGTGGAAACAATCGTCAAACCCTCACCGATGCGGATGGTGCAGGCCGTCATCTCTTTAAATCATGGTGCGAAGATGCCGGGTTGACCATGGGTGTTGATCAGATGGGAAACATGTTCATGCGACGGGAGGGACAAGATAAACAAGCACTGCCGGTTTATGTTGGCAGTCATTTAGACACCCAGCCCACTGGCGGTAAGTATGATGGTGTTCTGGGTGTCCTTGCGGGCTTGGAATTGGTGAGAACGCTCAATGATCTGAATGTTCAAACGAAACATCCGATTGTGGTCGTGAATTGGACCAATGAGGAGGGAACCCGTTTTGCCCCTGCCCTTCTTGCATCGGCTGTCTTTACCGGTGTTTATGATCAGGAGTGGGCTTATGAGCGCGTTGACAGCGATGGTCTAAGTTTTGGTGAAGAATTGGAGCGCATTGGTTGGCGGGGTGAAGAAGAAACCGGTGCCAGAAGTATGCACGCTTTCTTTGAGCTTCATATTGAGCAAGGACCTATTCTTGAATCGGAAGGCAAGGATATTGGCGTTGTGACGCATGCCCAAGGCCTCGTCTGGGTTAAGATTACGCTTCAGGGCCAAGATGCCCATGCGGGATCGACGCCTATGACTATGCGTCGCAATGCGGGACTTGGGATGTCAAAAATCATAAGTCTGGTTGACGAGATTGCCATGTCTTATCAGCCTGATGCGGTGGGTACCGTTGGGCACGCTTGCGTCTATCCTTCTTCGCCCAATGTCATACCTGGCCGCGCAGAGATTACGGTAGATTTTCGTTCTCCGGACCTGGACATCCTAAAAAGCATGGAAACCAGACTGTATGACGGTTCTCGCAAGATCTGCGAGACCCTGGGCCTGGAGGTCGCATTTGAAGTCCTAGGCGGATATGAGCCGATTGCATTTGATCCAGTCTGCGTATCTGCCGTGCGCCGATCCGCTGAAAAGCTTGGCTATTCGTATCGCGATATCATCTCCGGCGCAGGTCATGATGCCTGCGCGCTAAGCCATGTGACACCAACGGCCATGGTGTTTTGCCCCTGTGTTGGGGGATTAAGCCATAATGAAGCAGAAGCGATCTCCAAAGAATGGGCGACCGCAGGGACAGAGGTTTTACTCCATGCGGTGATTGAAAAAGCAGAGGTTGTGGCCAGCTAGCCACACCTCTGTGTCACTTAGTGCTTGTTTTTTCGACATCATGAAATGTCTGCGAAAAGTAGTCTTCTGATTTGACTGGACTGAAAAAACTCATCCGAGACAAGGGGTTGTAACGTTGATACCGTGTCAACCAGTTTTTGTTCTTGTTCATATGAACACTCCAATTTTCTTACTTTTACGTAAATGTAATATAAAATTACGGCAGTTCAATGATCACGGTGTTTGAGGCAAATCTGCATAAAAAAAGCCCCGCCAGAAAACGGGACTTTAAAGACGTTTTGTGAATGGTCAGGTTTGCAGGTAACTTTCTAATGAGTCATCCAACGCATCTTTCCATGCTGTGTGGTGCGGCGGCGCTGTAGTTCCCGTCATGGGTGAGACATATCCATGGTTTCGGAACTCCATGATCCCTTTCTTCTTATGCTTTTTCCACTGGAAGAAAGCCTCGTTCGATGCATCAACATCAAAGGTTGGATAGTCTGTTTCTTCGATCAGTTCTAGGGTGTATGCGCCTTGATACCGAATGCATGCATAATCGTCTTCAAGTGCGTCTTCGGCATCTTCACGGGCCTTGACGTCCGCGAGCATCTCTTCTTTGCCGGGGATTGTAATTTTCCCCATAACCGCATCTCGAACCCACCATGCCTGTGCATCGAACATGTTAAAGGTGTACCACTGATCCTGCATACCAAGATAAAACAAATCTGGATCATGAACATAGGCCACACCTTTATACAGGTCCGCTGCTGCAAGGCGGTTGGCCGTCCGAAGACGAAGATTATCGGCCATGAACGGGAAGTGATGGAGATATCCGGTACACAGGATAATTGCATCAACGTCTTTGGAACTACCATCTTTGAAATGTGCAGTCTTGCCTTCAACTTTGACGAGCGCCGGGACTTCTTGCCAGTTATCAGGCCAATCATACCCCATGGGTGCCGTGCGATGAGCAACGGTAATGGATTTACAGCCATACTTCCAACATTGTGAACCAATGTCTTCAGCCGAATAGGATGTGCCCAATATCAGGATATCCTTATCAACCATTTCCCGAGCATCCCTAAAGTCATGGGCATGTAGTATGCGGCCGTTGAAAGTTTCAAAGCCCGGATAGTGCGGCACATTTGGTGTCGAGAAATGACCCGAGGCAACGACCACGTGGTCGAATATCTCGTCGTGCTCTATGTCGTTTTCGCAATCATTGATGATCACACGAAATTTTCCATCGGCATTTTTTTCGACACGCCGCACTGCATGATTAAACTTGATCCAATCGCGGACACCAGCCTTTTTTACGCGTCCTTCGATGTAGTCAAACAAAACGGCTCTGGGTGGGTAGGATGCAATTGGTTTTCCGAAGTGTTCTTCGAAGGTGTAATCAGCAAATTCCAAGCCTTCTTTTGGACCATTTGACCAGAGGTAGCGATACATTGAGCCGTGCACCGGTTCACCATTCTTGTCCAACCCCGTGCGCCAGGTGTATTTCCAAAGACCGCCCCAATCATCCTGCTTTTCATAACAAACAATTTCGGGAATCTCTTCGCCTTTTTCCTTTGCAGATTGAAATGCTCTGAGTTGGGCAAGGCCCGAAGGACCGGCACCGATTATTGCTATTCTTTTGGTCATTGCTAATACCTCCCAAATTAATTCTAGATAATACCCAAATCACGCTTTCTGGCATCCGCCCAGGCGCCAATCAGGCGGTCAACAATAATACCCAGGCTGGCAATTCCCAGGCCTGCCATCACACCGCGTCCAGCGTCACTTGTTGGCAGGGCGCGGTAAATTTCCTGACCGAGATCGGTTCCTCCAATCAGTGCGGTGATCGCGGTCATTGCCAGTGCCATCATAATCGTTTGATTGATTCCCAACATGATTTCAGGAAGTGCTACGGGCAACTCGACTTTCCAGAGTTTTTGGAACGGGGTTGCTCCGGCCATCTTGGCTGCCTCAACGGTAACTTCCGGAACGCGTTTCAAACCAAGATACGTGTAACGAATTGCGGGAACCATCGCATATGGAACAATCGCAAAGATGATGGCCAATTCCCCTACCCGGAAGAGCATGACTGCTGGTAACAAATAGATGAAAGAAGGGAACGTCTGCAGCGTATCGCATATCGCCATGATAATTTTGGCAGCCAGTCGAGATCTTGCAGCCCATATTCCCAGCGGTACGCCCAGGAGCACACAAAACACCAAAGCCATCGAAACATAGTAGAATGTGGTTGCGGCAAACTCCCAATTGCCAGGCCACACGATTACGAAGAAAAACAGTCCGACGGTTATCGCAGAAAGTCGCCAGCCGCCTAATCTATACGCTAATACACCAACCAGCGCTGCGACTGCGGTCCAAGGAACTGCTTGATAAAAATTACGCACCGGGATGAGGACATAGACAGTAAGGAAGTCTCTTATGGGCCGTATATAGTCGATCAGGAAAAACGTTATTTCCTTGATTGACTTGTCGAGCTCCAAGGCGTCCTTGTTGTCAAACAGCAGATACTTTTTGGGTAAAATTGAAATTCCCCGGATGTAGAAAGCAGCAATGATTGCAACAACAAGGACTGACAGGAAAATAAGCAAATGCTTGTGCCGGGAGGCGAATGTCGCATTGTCCCGGTGTTCATAATCTGTGGCCCGATTTGCATAAGCCTGAGTGAGTTGATCCAAAACGACAGCCATTATCACGATCGCCGCACCTTGCATGGTGGCGAACCCAAGTTTGAGTTGCTGCAGGGAAAACAGGAGTTTGTGACCGAGGCCCTGCGCCCCCACCAAGGAGGCGATTACAACCATTGCGAGGGTCTGCATAATGACCTGATTTAACCCCAACAGCAGTGTCTTCTGTGAAGCCGGTAATTGAACCTTCCAAAGGAGTTGTCTTTTGGTGCAACCGCTCATACGGCCAGATTCCACAACATCACTCGGCACTGTTTGAATTGCAAGAATGACGCAACGCGCCATCGGGGGCATTGCAAAAATTACGGTTGCAATCAGAGCTGGCACTTGCCCAGCCCCGAACATAACAACCACCGGAACCAAATATGCCATGTGTGGCGTTGCTTGCATGATATCAAACATTGGCGTGATGATGCGGGCGGCGCGCTTTGAACGGGTCACCCAAACGCCAAGCCAAAGTCCCAGCGCAGCGGAAAACGGCACGGCCACCACAACCAGGGAGAAGGTTTTCATGCTCTCCCTCCATAGTCCGGTTACTGCGAGATAGCTCATTCCAATGCCGACCAAAACAGCCAAGCGCCATCCTCCGACCCAATGGCCAAAGATGGCGAAACCCGCAACGACTGCGATCCACGGGATGGCTTTAACGCGTTTAAAACCAGCGGCTTCCAACACGTCTGCGGGCCACTGAGAAAACCCGATTAGGGCGCCGGGCTCTACCCAGGGGGTAACTTTTACCGCCTTTGCTAGGCTCACCAAAATATGCGGGAGGCCATCAATTGCGGCGAGTGCCAAAATGACTGCTGCCAGCCATAAACCTGCTTTTGCGCCTCGATATCTGGCAAATACGTATGCAGCCATGGTAGCAATCGCAATCCAGATGATCGGCAACATCTGAGTGGCTTTGGCACCTTTCCAAAGCAGAAATTCGGACCATATCAACGGCTGTTTTAACAGCCAAGAGATACCACGGGTAAACTCCTTTACGGTAAAAAGCCCGAATGTTGCCTCTTTATCGAGCCATCTAAACAGATCCGAAATCCACTGTTTGATGGGAATGGTCATTTCGGCAGGCCACACATAAGCCGGCTGCCAGATCAGTGAAATCGCGACTGCAATTGCGATTGCAACCAAACACTGTATCAACAGTAAGTTTTCTTCCAGAAACCCTGTTTTGACGGATTGCTCAGTATTGGGCACTGCAAGGCTCATATGGTCTCCTTACTGAACAGTGCCTTGGTAATCCTCTCCCTTGAAACCGTTCCGATGACCTTGTTCCCCGCGTCCAACACATTTACCGGTTTCTCTGAGCCCAGGACCCGTTCAGCAACTTCTCCAATCTTCGCTGAACGCAAAACGCCATTTTCACTTTTGGAGTTTTTTCCCGTTTTCGGCTCCATAATTGCGCCTACAGAAACGATGCGGTCTCTTGGTGCGTTACGGGCAAACTCTGCGACGTAATCATCAGCCGGATTGAGAACCATTTCTTCGGCAGTGGACAATTGTACGAGTCGGCCGTCTTTCATAATCCCGATGCGATCCGCCAGCTTTGTTGCTTCTTCAAAATCGTGAGTGATAAAGACGATCGTCTTTTTGAGCATTTTCTGGAGACGAATAAATTCATCTTGCATCTCCGAGCGAATGAGCGGATCCAAAGCAGAAAACGGCTCATCCAAAAACCATACATCTGGTTCGACCGCCAAAGAACGGGCAATCCCCACCCGCTGTTGTTGTCCGCCTGAAAGCTCTCTTGGGAAATAGCTTTCACGACCGCCAAGGCCCACAAGTTCAATCATTTCACGCGCACGCGCTTCCCGTTCCGTTCGCTCCACACCTTGTACCTCTAGTGGGAAGGCGACATTAGACATGACGTCACGATGCGGTAGCAGCCCAAAATTCTGAAAGACCATGCCCATTTTGTGGCGGCGAATTTCGATCATCCGTTGATCATCTGCCGCCAGCAGGTTTTCTCCTTCGAAATCAATTGAGCCGGTCGTCGGGTCATTGAGACGGGTAACACACCGAATTACGGTTGATTTACCGGAGCCTGACAATCCCATGATAATAAGGATTTCACCAGCGTGGACATCAAAGGAAACGTCTCTTACTGCTCCAATGTAACCTTCTTCCTTGAAGGCATCGTCTGATGGACTACCATTGTGGCGGGCGATGAACGCGGACGGGTTCTCGCCAAAAACCTTCCACATGTTGCGACATTTGATTTGCACGCCGTCCTTCATGGCCCTCCCCAGGTCCCGTTCAGGATTTCTACTTGATGCATCCCAACCTAAAACGGCGGGAATTACAATACCTCGAATACAAAACCGGGCACAACACTTGGAGCCTTGTGCCCGGCTCAATGAAAACGTTTGTTACGTTTAGTTCTTCCAGGTTTCGATCACGCTTTGATTGTCGGCGATCCACTTGTCAGCTGCTTCTTCGGTTGTCATGCCATCCACATCAACCAGCAAAGAAGCTGCAGCGATTTGAGCGTTGCTGAAATCAATCTTTTGCATGATGCCCCAAGCTACCGGGTATTTTTCAGCCAATCCTGACCAAGCTGCTTTTTTTAGCCAGCCTGAACGTGGTGCACCACACAGGTTGGCGTTTTCCTTGCATTCTGCAACGATTGCAGGATCTGGGAAATCAACAAACATACCTTCGTGCTTGGCTTCGATGAAGTTTGGTGTCCAATTGAACAACACGATAGGCTCTTGCTTGGCGACCGCAGCATCAAGCTCTGCCCAAAGTGTTGCAGCCTGTCCCACGTTGATTGCCTGGAAGTTCATTTCAAGAGCACCTACGCGTTCAGAATAGTTTTTACCCCAGTCAGCTGGAGGTCCAACAAAACGCCCTTTTGGTGAGGTTTCCGCAGTCGCAAAAATTTCAGCGCATTTGTCGAGTGCTTTCCAATCAGGAAGTCCGGGACACTTATCGACCACATATTGTGGAACCCACCATTCCTCACGGGTAACAGCGGAGTGCGCTCCGGCATCAACCATTCCATCTTCGGCTACAGCTTTTTCAAAGGCTGTTTTCATGGAACCTTCCCATGCCTCTACCTGAAAGTGCATGTCGCCATCAGCGATTGCTTTGAATTGAAGCTGAGAATCAGACGGCGCATATTCCACCGTGTAGCCAATATCTTCCAGTACTTTGCCAACCACGGTCGAAAGCACAAGCTGACTTGTCCAGTTGTTTTGGACAATGATGATTGGATCATCAGATTCGGGTGCTTCTGCGAAGGCGTAACCAGTCATTGCCAACGCTGTGGTCAATCCCAGAGCCAATTTTATAGATTTGGAAATCATTTAGAGTCCTCCCTCAAGTTTCTGGATTTGCGCCTGATGCACAATCCACTGTAAAGCGATCTCCCAAGTCGCAGGCCCTGATATGGCGCGTGAGCCAACCAAAGCCCCAAGTAGTATCGGTTAAAACGTCAACCAATGCAATCCAAAACCATACCAATTTCGGACCATTTATTGATTTTCTCGAGGATTTTCTCTTTATAAGGGATCCTTAGAATTGTAGATTATGTTCAGAATTTACCTTACGTGATCCTCGTATTACCGCGCTTTTTTTGTCCAAAACGGCTTGAAGGCAAGAAATACGGCTTTCTTTAGAGCAACTTAGAACCAGAACAAAACTGTCGACGAAACAAATTTAAGTTGGCAAAAAGGTTAATTTTTGGGTAAAACCAATTTGGACCAATTATGGTCCTTAGAAACTTTAACTGGAGAGAACTTTTCCGGAGGGGGAAAAACTCATGGAAGAACAAGTTGCCAAGCTGGTGGAAGAGGTTGCGGCGCTCAAAGCTGCAAACGCTGCCGGCAACACAATGGCTGCAGAAACATTTTACTATCTAACCATCCCGTTGATGGTGCTCATTCACGTAGGCTTTCTGGGTTACGAGATGGGTGCTTCCCGGATGAAAAACGTGCTCGCGTCAGGCATCAAGAACATTCTTGCCTTCGCATTTGTCATTCCGACATTCTACATTTTTGGCTGGTGGATTTATTGGGCATTTACACCAGGCCTGATCCCAACAGCAGAATCACTCCAAACCGCTCATGATTTCGGAAATCCGGTCGGGGCAGTGATGGGGCCAAACCTTGCAGATAACGCAACCGGTGTTTTTGTCGGCGCATTCGTCCTGTTTGCCGCAACCACCGCATCCATCATGTCGGGTTCGGTGATTGAGCGCATCCGGATGGTTTCATTCATTGTTCTGGCCGTCGTTCTCGGTTCCGTTGCCTGGATATTGGCAGCAGCCTGGGGCTGGAGCGCATCAGGTTGGCTTGTCACTGATTGGGGATATCATGACTTTGGCGCTGCAGGCGTTGTTCACATGATCTCCGGTTTCTTTGCCCTCGGTGTTCTCATCAACCTCGGGCCAAGGCTTGGCAAGTTCAATGCTGACGGTTCCGCAAACCAGATTGTGGGCCACAACATGCCGCTTACACTGATTGGTCTGATGGCAATTATCGTTGGTTTCTGGGGCTTCCTAATGGCATGCCTCATATACCCGGGTGAAGCCTGGTCATGGAGTGCAAGCCAGTTTGCGACCATCTACGGCACACCGGCCAACATGTCAGCACTTGCCTTTAACATCCTCATGGGTTTTGCAGGCGGCATCATCGGTGCATGGATGTCCACACGTGACCCGTTCTGGATGATGTCGGGCGCTCTGGGCGGCATCATCGCCTGTGCTGCAGGTCTTGAGCTCTGGGATCCGAAACTTGCCTTTGCGATCGCATTTGTCGGGACTGCATTCATCATGCCATTCTCGGCAAAACTGATCGAGAAAATGGGTATCGATGACGCGGTTGGTGCTGTCACCGTTCACGGCACACTTGGTGCATACGGTGTTCTGGTTGTTGGTATCTTCGCAACCGGCTATCCGGCACTGTCCGGTGATGCGGGCGTTCCGCTCATCAGCTTTGCAGGACAGTTTGTCGGCATGATCGTCATGGCACTGGTTGGTTTCATACCTGGCTATGTCGTTTCCCTCATCTTCAAGATGATGGGTATGCTGCGCGTCAGCGAAGCTGCGGAGATCGCCGGTCTTGACCCGACCAAAGTTCCATCAAGTGCGTATCCGGAAGGCATGTCCTCTCCGACGCCGGCAGAATAATCAGCAGATAAAGGAGACAAACATATGGGTGCACCATTTGACACAGGAACCTGGAACGGTGTCGCAGACACTTACTACACAGGCTCTGGAAGCACTGAGTGGCTCTGGCTGATCGTCATGATTGCAATGCTGATTTTGCCACTGGTTTTCGGACACAATCACGAGTCCGACGCATACAAAAAAGCTGAAAAATAGAACCTTTCAGAAGTAATGATGAAAGGGCTGCCGTTCAGGTGGCCCTTTTTCATGACAGTCCTAGATAACCGGATCAGATAAACGACGAAAACAAAATGAACCAGATCGCACTACGAGAACAGTTTTTTGCCTGGCAATGCCGCATTCGCCAAATGGCCATGCGGGAAGACGAAGGCCGTCCCTCTCCCGGCATGTGCCCAAAAGTCCTGACTGTCGGAGATGAGGTTATCGCCGATCGTATAGTGACGATGATCATTCGCGGCGCGCCGGAAGAGAGCACGGAGTTTTTCAAATTTCAGATTCAGAAGAACAATGACCCACATGAAATCCGCAAGAAAACACTGACCTACCTTCAGGCAACCCATTATCATGGCCCAAAGGAATTCATGGACGGCCTGACTGCACTGTTTGGTGCAGGTTCAGCCTTTGCAAACGGACTTTTGCAGAGGGACAAATGTGTCCTTGAGTTCAAACAGTTCAATCAGGGTTACAAGCTGCAATGCAGCGTTTCACTGCTTCACCACGGTGAACCGGAACACGCCGCCACGCTATGGCATAACCGCTGTTTCAATCCGAACCTTGCAGATGACGTGATGATCCTGAAGTTTGAGCCGGATTGGCTGGTTTCAAGTTTGCTGGCTGCTTGAAGAGGAAAAAGAAGTTTTCTTCCAGGGCCCGCCAAGCGGGACAAAGTTGCTATATCCAGTTTTTAAATTACTTTTGATTATGTATTTCATTATGCAACCACATAAAGCGCTGGTGCATGATTGTCATCGCATTCGACGCGGTTGCGACCTCTATTCTTTGCCTCATAAAGTGCTGAGTCTGCTCGACCGTAAAGATCATCAAACTCTTCGTTTTGCAGAAGTTGTGCCACACCCAAGCTGATAGTGCAGCCTTGCTTCCTTGGCATGCCTTCTAAGCGTAATGATTCGAAAGAGCTTCGCAAGCCTTCAGCAAATAAGCGAGCTCCAGCCAGATCGGTGTTCCAAAGAAGGATAGCAAACTCTTCACCTCCAAGTCTTCCAGCCACATCACCTTTCCTTGGGATTTCACGAATTAGCCTACCAAGTCGTGCAATTACTTTGTCACCAATCTGATGGCCATAGGTATCGTTGACCTGTTTGAAGTGATCAATGTCCAGTATGACCAAACTAAGTGGCAAATCTGCGCGATCTGAATTAGAGATTGTAACTTGGGTCGTTTCCTCAAAAGCGCGACGATCGCGCAATCCCGTCAATAAATCTGTTTCCGAGATGGTCCGTATCTCTTTGATCACGTCTGTTGCGCATGCTGCAATCAAAGAGAGCGCGACAACAATAGAACAAATTGCAACAGATGCATTGAGTACAGCCCAATATGTGCTGTCACGATAGGCGATGCCCGCTTGAACGGTTTCAAGCGTTAAAGTAACCCCTGACCTCAACCAGAATTGACTGCCTGCTATAAAAATTGCCCAGAACACCAGAGATTCGATACTGCCCAAGAAAGCCTTTTTTCTGATGTTCCAGCAACAAAAGAGCATGATTCCGCCCACAGCAAAGTTCACAACTAGCAACGTCACATTGTAACTGAATCCCAGCGCAGTTACGCTCAAAATACTCGAAATACCAACAATGGCTATTGCAATAAGCTTGGTTGTTTGTGGGTTGACGCTCGCTCGTGTGCAAACTCCCCAGGTCATGATAACAGCACCCGCAAGATAAATAGAGTCTAGGACAAACACTTTTAGAAGGCCCGTCCAGTTCGGTGTTAGATGAGATATGAGAAAACCAACGCCTGATAAAACATAGCTAATAGCAAAGGCGAGGATTGGATAACGATGCTTCTGTCGGGACCATAAAACAAAAAATGTTAAACCGAACAACATAGCAATGGTTGGATTGACCAATCCTAACAGATGCGCATTTTCCATGTTCCGCTCCCACCGACCTGCATTTATTCCCCAAAGTAAAAGGCTAAAGCTAATCAAC
>JBCCXO010000052.1:0-25357 GCA_039191645.1 Pseudomonadota bacterium
AAAGGCTGGGTAATCGTTAAACACAGGACTATGCAGCTTTTTGTACGCCCAAGAATTCTGCTGGGGTTTTTACCGTGACACCTTTTTCTACTGAGTCACAAAAATGATCCAAAAGCTGATCAAATGTATCCTTGCTTTCCAGGAAGGGGGCATGCCCCACTCTATCAAGCATCAAGACTTCACCACCCGCCATCATTGGTGCACGCAACGTTTCCATATACGGGGTTCGTACAAGAATGTCATCTCGACCGTGCAACAAACAAACCGGGATGCTCGAATACTCAAACCGTTCTCTCTGGCTCATTCCTTTCGGCATTAACAAACTTCTTGATAATGTCGGGCGCATTTCTGGATCCGTGTTGAGGAGCGTGTCGATAAACTCACCATTCGCATGACTGCCAAATGCAGCCTTTTCAAAATATATCGCGTCTTCTTTAGAAAACTGCGGTTTACCAGCAAGCAGCAACATACGGCAAAAGCGCATGCTACGTATGAGCCCAATTGGCCCATTGGGCGCAGGCGGTGCTCCAAAAGCAAAAACTCCGGCCACTCTCGGTGATCTGTTTATCAACTCAAGCGCGACCTGCCCGCCCAGTGACCAACCTGCAACAACGCAACGCTTGATCTCTTTTAACTCCAGAAAGTTTAAGACTTCTGCTGCAAAGCCAGCATAGGTGTAGGTTGTTTTCGGTTCGATGGCACGAGAGGAATGTCCATGACCTGGCATATCCAGTGCCAACAGTCGGCGCTCACTCAGGTGTTCGGATGAGAGTTGGCCGGAAAAGACTTCCTTCGAAAAACTGTTTCCATGCAAGAAGAGAATCGGGAATCCATCTGGGTTACCGGTTTCGATGAATGAAACCTTGTTCGAACTGCCCAGTGTTAGATGTCCAGTGATACTCACAACAATACTCAAAACGCAACAAAACAGGGCATGCTTATACACCATCGCGTTTAAGGAACCTTGAAAGAAAAGAAGACAAATCTACACGTTTGTTAACGTTAAGATGCTTTCTCAAATGAATTGACGGACCAAATATGTTTCTTTGCAGAGGAATAGAATCGTAAGGTTGGATATGTTTTTTGATGTTCTGGTATGTGGAATTGGATGGCTAATTATAGGATACCATGCATGGGCGCTTAGATATCATTTTGATATGCCCGTGACCCCTCCAGGCGTTCGTGTGATTTCAACATTGGTGATCTTAAGTGCGCTGACACTTAGCTTTTTGGTGTTGTTTTACTCTCAGCCTTTGTTACCGCAAGTCCTTGGTTTTGCGATGTTATTGTTCAGCTTGTATTTGTGCTGGCGTACAATCAAAGAAACTGCAGATGCAAAACTCCTCGCTGCGTTCGATGAGAAACTGCCCAAACAGCTTCTAACGACTGGACCCTATGCCTATGTCAGGCATCCTTTTTACACCTCTTATCTTATACAGTGGATTGGATGGGCAATTGCATCCTGGTCTGTTTGGGGCCTGGTCCCAATTGTTTTCATGTCAACCACTTACTATTTGGCCGCAAAAGGTGAAGAGAAGAAATTCCTTAACACCGAAATGGCAGATGCCTATCGGACTTACCAAGCAAACACCGGACGCTTCTTTCCGAAATTGTTTAAATGAGACGCTAGTAGAGACCGCCTGTACCTAATGTAACCGCACGGTTTGCAGACGGAGAAACGCTGGAGTTTCCGACGAGCAAATCATCCGCAAAACCAATCACTGAATAGCGGTCTGGTGGCGATGTCCCAGGCTTAAAGGCTTCCATAATCACGCCGTCCCCACCGGCTTCTGCCAGAAGACCTGTTTTTCTGTTGATTGGAATTAATTTCAGCCCGCGTGGAACACGGAAATCTGCGATCTGTTTTGCGTCAATCGCAGTCTTCATAAATTCTGTAAAGATCGGTGCTGCCAAACCGCCACCGGTGTTGCCCCGCCCCATTGGCTTTGGATTGTCAAATCCAATGTAGACACCCGTTACAAGGTCCGGTGTGTATCCAACAAACCAGGCATCTTTTTCCTCGTTGGTTGTACCGGTTTTACCGGCGACCGGTACGCCCAACTCTTTAACGATTGGCGCCGTGCCTCGCAGAACGACACCCTCCATCATGGATGTCATTTGATAGGCTGTCATAGGATCGAGAACCTGTTCACGGTCATCTTCCAATACCGGCTCTGTCTGTCCGCTCCAGGATTGCGCATTACAATCCACACAAACCCGCTCTTCATGTTTAAAGATTGTCTTGCCATAGCGATCTTGGATGCGGTCAATCAGTGAGGGTTTGATTGACTTACCCCCATTCGCCATCACGGAATAAGCGGCGACCATCCGCAGAACAGTTGTCTCTCCCGACCCCAGGGACATGGACAGAACGGGCAACATTTTGTCATAGATACCAAACCGTTCCGCATATTCAGCGACAAGCGGCATGCCCATGTCTTTGGCTAGGCGCACCGTCATCAGATTTCGTGATCTTTCAATACCCAAGCGGAGGGTTGAGGGCCCTGCGTATTTGCCGCCATAGTTCTTTGGCTCCCAGATACCGAGGGATCTGCCCTGATCAATCTTTATCGGCGCATCCAAAACCACTGAGGACGGGGTATATCCATTGTCTAGCGCTGCTGCATATACAAAGGGCTTAAAAGATGAGCCCGGTTGTCGATAAGCTTGGGTTGCACGATTGAATTGAGAATCTGAAAACGAAAATCCACCCGCCATGGCAAGCACGCGCCCAGTATGAGGGTCCATCGCGACCAAGGCGCCGGAAACCTGAGGTTTCTGCCTAAGGAGGAATTGGGTTGTTGTGCCATCGTCCTCGCCTGCTGGCTCAACAAAAACAATGTCTCCACGGGAAAGCACGCCGTCTACACCCTTGGCAGTTGTTTGTGTTTCAGCGGTGCGAACTTTTAAAGCCCATTTCATGTCATCCAGAGCGATCGTAGCTACCCGTCGTTCTGAGCCAAGCTCACCCGAGACTTCTTTTGCAGGCTGTAACCCGATTGTTGCTTCGGTCGGTGTTGTTGCCAAAACCACAGCCAGACGCCACTCAGGCACATCTGTATACCCTGAAAGCTCGCCGAAGGATAAGCCCCAATCATCCGTTACATTTACCTTTTGTAGTGGCCCGCGATAACCGCGCTGGACATCGTATTTAATCAACCCACGATGCAAGGCCTTGCGGGCTTCCACCTGCATCAGCGGATCTAGTGTCGTTCGAATTGAAAGCCCGCCTTCATAAAGCGCGTCATTTCCATACCGATCCACAATTTCACGGCGAACTTCTTCTGAAAAATACTCAGAAGCAAATAAATATGATGATCCACGTCGGGGATTTACATCCAGACCCTTGGCTTTTGCTTCATTGGCTTCGTCTTCGGTGATGTAGCCATTTTCCAACATGCGATCAATCACCCAGTTTCTGCGCTCAATCGCCTTTTCCGTCTTACGAAACGGGTGGTAATTATTGGGGCCTTTAGGGAGCGCTGCCAGATAAGCAGCTTCATGCAACTCAACCTCGTTCACGGATTTGTCGAAATAGGTAAGAGAGGCGCCCGCTACACCGTAAGCTCCAAGGCCTAAAAATATCTCATTGAGATACAATTCCAATATACGATCCTTGGAATAGGCCTGCTCTATTCTTAACGAGAGCAATGCCTCCTTAATTTTCCGCTCAATTGAGCGTTCGTTTGAAAGCAGGAAGTTTTTCGCTACCTGCTGCGTAATCGTCGAAGCACCCACAGCACGGCGCCCCGAACCATAATTTTGGAAATTTGTAACGACAGCCCGCGCAATGCCCGCCGGATCAATGCCGGGATGTTTGTAGAAGTTTTTGTCTTCAGCGGACAAGAAAGCAGCTTTGATGGTCTGTGGGACGGCCTGAATTGGTAAGTATAACCGCCGTTCGCGGGCATATTCTGCCATTAAAGACCCATCTGCCGCATGTATTCTTGTTGTGACGGGTGGTTCGTAAGCATTCAACACTTCGTAGTCCGGTAGGTCGTCAGACATTTTGTCCACATACCACGCAACCCCCGCCACCACGACGATGGCGAAAAGCATTCCTAGACCAAATAAATAACCAATAATTCTCAGAAGCATTCCCGAGCCAACCCGAATCAATATTACCCGTAGACTTTTATTAGCACCTAGAAAGGTTGCCAGTACATAAACGAAGTCCACCTTTTGTTCACAATCACAAACCCTTTGTAACAGGATTACGGAGATTGTGTGATCAAATTCTGGACTGATGCGAATGCAAAAGGAACTTGACGTAGCGTAACTTTATCGGGTTATCTTCACTTTCTCAAGCTGAAAAACCTGTCTACCGCAATGCCTACCGCTTCTGCCACTTTGTTCTGCCATTCCGGCTGTTGCATTAACTTTTCGTCTTCGGAATTGGACAAATATCCCAATTCAAGAAGTACGCTTGGAACTTCCGGGGCTTTTAGCACCCCGAAAGCTGCTGAACGCTGCGGGTTTTTGATGAGAAAAATCTCATCTTTCAGGCTCGCTACTAAGATATTAGAGAATGTCCGGGAGAATTTCTTCGTTTCGCGCGTTGTGAGATCAGCCAGTATGTCTGATACAACTTCAACATCGCGCTCTATCGGAAGTCCCGCCAATAGATCAACCCTGTTCTCGGACTCAGCTAATTGCGCAGAGACACGATCGGACGCTCTTTTGGACAAGGTATATATCGTTGCCCCTCTTACAAACCTTTGGCCAAGGGAATCTGCATGCAACGAGATAAATAAATCAGCCTTAGACCTACGGCTGAAATCCAGGCGCTCCCTCAATGAGACAAAAACATCCTCTTCACGGGTAAACAACACATCATAAGGACCTCTGCTTTCAATTTGGTCAGCCAGAATTTTTGCAAAAGCCAGCACGATATCTTTTTCACGGGCTCCGCCTCGTCCGCTTGCGCCGCCATCTATGCCGCCATGCCCTGGATCGAGAACGACGGTAAAGCGACCAGCAGCTTTTTCAATCGGACGAACCCGATCACCGCGTATTGCTATCCCCCCGCTCTCTCCCAACGCCTTGCTCTGGGTGTCAAGTAACGCTGCAAACGTTTTCTGATCCGTTGAGTCCATGTCCAACAGAAAACGATAGTAGTTTTCATCAAGCCTCTTTTGCATGGTTGCCTTGATAATTTCCGCAGGACCGGAAAGCGAGAGAACGATTCTGGATCTTCCCTTCGAGATTCTGCCAAACTGCACAGCAGAAATCAGCCCGCGCGCGATTGGTTTAGCCTCTTGGGAAAAATTGAAGACCGTTTCTTCTAGATCGATGATAATCCGATAAGGTTCATCCATGTAGAACGTTTTTATCGATAGATTTTTATCAATGTCGAGGAAGAAACGTGTTGTTGCTTCATCTCCTGCGACCCTGGCATTGAACGCAATGGGTAGCTCATTAATTTGCGCGAACACAGGTGTTGTGAAAAGAGACAAAACACCAAACAAAGCCGCCACTATTATGTGAATCAGTCTCATTAGAAACGGTTAGCAAATTTCATAAAAGAATTCATCGCCTGACTTATCACTTTGACGCTCATAGTGTCGCGGTAATTAATTGCTTGTGGTCTTCGCAAGTTTTGCCTATTTATTGAGGGGCCAGATGTGGAACAGTTGATTCATAGGCAATCATCTCCCCCAGAACACCTTGGGGTCAGTTTACTGGCAAACAGAATTCGCGCGGCTTTGACGAACTAGCTCAAACCGCTTCGATACTGCGTCGGAGGCGAGACCATATACTGATCGCGCCGCGAGACGCTTCACCGGTCAAACAGAAAGTTTGGCCATTAAAAACAAACGCGGAACTTTTAAGTGCATAGAAACAAGAACTTACCCCGGGATTTAATCAAAAGGAACTCTCAACCGGGATTTATAATGTTGCTTGACCATATATGGCGCTTTTTCCGCTCTATTAATCCAAACCGACATATTGGCCGGCTATTCAAAGCCCAGTTCGACCATGTTTTCCAGGTTATGAGAAACATCTTGTCAGAAACTGCAAATCATTCGTCACATGTTCGGTTTGCGGAGTTAAAAATACATGTCAAACAAGATGTTGATAGACGCATCTCACCCGGAAGAGACCCGGGTAGCGGTGGTCCGTGGTAACAGAATAGAAGAATTCGACTTTGAATCTCAGGAGAAAAAGCAACTAAGAGGAAACATATATCTGGCGAAAGTAACAAGGGTTGAACCCTCGTTGCAGGCAGCGTTCATTGATTATGGCGGCAATCGCCATGGGTTTCTGGCTTTTTCTGAAATACACCCTGATTACTATCAAATTCCAGTGGCGGATCGTCAGGCTTTGATTGAGGCTGAAGCTGAAGAGGCCCGCGCCTCTATGGAAGCCGAAGAAGCAGAGGATAACTTGGAAGCCCAAGATGGGGAGGCTGACGCTGAAAAGCCAAAACGTGGGGGTAAACGGCGCGGAACCAGAAAGGCAAAATCCAGTAAAGATACGTCTGATGAGTTAGATGCTGATCCGGATGCAACCACCGACGCCGATACCGAAATAGAAACGCCTTCCGAAACGCAAAATGTAATTGCTGAAGATTCGGATGAACAAACGTCCGACGCACCAAGTGAAGCAAAAACCAAGGCGAAACCGGCGCGTAAAACAACCCGCCGTCGGGCCAAGTCTAAGAAAACTGAAGATGAGGCATCTGAGCAAACGTCTGCTGAAGAAACAGATGCAGCGGACAGCGTAGAAGATACAAAGGGTGATGCGGACGAAGATCCAACAACCATTGCCGCTGTTGTTGAGACAGATTCGATTTCTGAACCCCTGCCGGGCGAAGAGGATGGCGAAAGTGAAGACGACACTTCGCAAGAGATGGTTTCAGAAGATGAGGAGGCTCCAGCTGCGCCCAAGAAACGAAGAAAAACCAGCAGGGCGAAGAAAGCCAAGACCGAGGCTCAACCGGACGAAAAGCCTGCAGAAAGTGAAGAAGTCACCTCTCAATCCGAAGATGAGAGCGCATCTGTAGAAGAGAAAACCTCAGAATCAGACTCTGAATCGTCTGATGCTGAAGAAGCTGCAAAAGTTTCAAAGCCCGTGCGGTCTCGCAGGCGTAAAAAGCAGGATACGGTGGCTGAAGACCAAGCTGAGCCTCAAGAATCTTCGTCGGAGTCCGAAGAGGAGAGCTCAGAAACCGAAGCTGTTGAAGAGGATGATATTGAATCCGTAGGCCAAGAGGATGCGCTGGAAGAAGCTGCGGCGCCGCGCAGGATCCGGAAACAATACAAAATTCAGGAAGTGATCAAAAGACGGCAAATCCTATTGGTGCAAGTCGTTAAAGAAGAACGCGGAAACAAGGGTGCGGCGCTCACAACCTACTTGTCCTTGGCAGGTAGATACTCAGTTCTGATGCCAAACACGGCAAGAGGCGGCGGCATATCGCGAAAAATCACCAATACGAGCGATCGAAAACGGTTAAAGGCAATTGCTTCTGAGTTGGATGTTCCAAATGGAATGGGCGTTATCTTAAGAACAGCCGGAGCTTCCCGAACCAAAGTCGAGATTACACGTGACTTCCAGTACTTAATGCGTCTTTGGGAACAGGTTCGTAACTTAACGCTTTCTTCAACAGCTCCTTGCCTCGTTTATGAAGAAGGCAGTTTGGTGAAGCGTTCTATTCGGGATCTATATGATAAAGATACGGGAGAAATTCTGGTATCTGGCGAAAAAGGGTTCGAAGAAGCACGCGACTTTATGGGCATGTTGATGCCCAGCCATGTGAAAAAGGTCAAACTCTACAAAGACGCGCAGGCGATTTTTGCCCGTTACAATGTTGAGTCTCAGCTCGACAACATGGTCACGCCTCAAGTGACCCTGAAATCAGGCGGATATTTGGTCATTAATCAAACCGAAGCACTGGTTGCAGTGGATGTGAACTCAGGCCGTGCGACGCGCGAGCATTCCATCGAAAACACCGCGCTTCAAACCAATCTGGAAGCTGCCGAAGAGGTTGCCAGACAGCTTAGGCTGCGAGATTTGGCAGGGCTTATTGTCATCGATTTCATAGACATGGAAGAGAGGCGGAACAATCGCGCTGTTGAAAAACGGCTCAAAGAGTGCCTGAAGAGCGACCGGGCTCGTATTCAAGTCGGACGGATTTCGCATTTTGGATTGTTAGAGATGTCTCGGCAGAGAATTCGCGCCAGTGTTCTCGAAAGTACCATGGATGTTTGCCCCCATTGTGGTGGTGTTGGGTATGTCCGGTCAGAATCTGCGATCGCGCTTCATGTCTTCAGAGCTTTAGAAGAACACGTGTCCAGAAACAGAAAGTGGGATGCAAGGGTCAAAACGACGCCGGATATTGCTGCGCATATTTTGAACAACAAACGGGTTGCCTTAGTGGAGCTGGAGCAAAAATTCGGCATACAGATTGTTATCAACGGCGATGCAAGCCTGCATGGCCAGCAATTTGAAATTGAAAAAGGTGAGCGGGCCAAGGTTTCCAACGACTACAACGCGATAGGTTATGATGGTGACGCGGTGTCTGACCTTCCTGATGGTACTGAAGATGAAAACGGTGAGACTGAAGGCAAAGGCAGAAAGAGAAACCGGCGCCGAAACCGCAAGAACCGCACGGAAGAGCCTGACCTGGCTCACGTCGAATCCTCCGAAGACGAAACGTTGGAACCTGTTATGGCAGAGGATGAAGACGGAGAAGATAAGCCGCGTAAGAAACGCAGACGTGGTAAACGCGGGGGCCGCAGACGCAGGGATTCAGAGGAGAATCTTGGCGTGGAGGCTGGCTTGTCTGATGATGAGGCTCACAAGGCCTCTGTCGTGACAGCTTCGGTGAGTGAAGCAGCAGAAAATTCTTCCGACGCAGCGGGCGAGAACCATACCGCTGCGGATGATGCGGAAGAAGAAGTGGTTGAAGCAAAGCCGGCACGTCGTAGCACACGGCGGAAGAAAGCTCCGGTGAATACATCGGCATCAACAGATGCAGACAGCGTGGAAGCCGGCGGTTCAGAAGCTGCCAATGGTACAGCGGAAACTCCAAGTTTGGACGAAGCGCCAAAACCAAAGCGCAGAACAACGCGGCGAAAGGCCAGTCAACCTGTCGAAGAGGCAACAGCAGAAAGCACGATTTCTGCCGAAACTGAAACAGATGCTATCTCGCAACCTGTTTCGCAAGCAGGCGCAGAAACGGAAGATGAAGCCGAAGCCAATGATAAGCCCAAAAAGTCAGGTTGGTGGAGCCGCGGCGGTGGCTTTTTCTAGGTTTTTTATGATCACATGCAGTTTGATCCGCCGCTCATAAAAACAAGGCTGATAAAACGCTATAAGCGTTTCCTTGCCGATGTTGAAATGCCAGATGGCAGTGTACAAACGGTACACTGCCCAAATCCTGGTTCTATGCTGGGTCTCACTGAACCGGGAAACATTGCATGGATATCCGACAGCAAAAATCCCAAACGGAAGCTTCGATACACTCTTGAACTTCTAGAAGTGGGTGGTGTGACTGTTGGCGTAAATACCAACCATCCAAACAGGCTTGCAAGAGAAGCCATCGAGGCTGAGCGAGTTCCTGGCTTGGCACCCTATGAAACACTGAAGACCGAGGTTAAGTACGGCAAAAACTCCCGAATTGATATTTTGTTGGAGAATTCACAGTCGAAAAACACGTTTGTGGAGGTGAAAAATGTCCATTTTCTTAGAGCATCGGACATTTTTGAATTTCCAGACAGCGTCACAGCACGCGGCGCTAAACATCTGGATGAACTTGCCGATCAGGTTCGTGATGGCAATCGAGCCGTCATGCTCTATATCATCCAAAGAAGTGACGGTAATCGAATGAAACTTGCATCAGATCTTGATCCGAAATATGCTCAAGCGTTCAAGCGTGCGCATGAAGCTGGTGTTGAAGCCATTGCTCTGAGATGTAACGTTACCCCATTGTCAATTAATGCTGTGGATCCAATTCCCTTTGAGATCCCGACGTAAGATAGGACCTGAGTGATGACTGCATACATTGACGCAGCTGCTGCTCCTTTAAAAAATACAGGCAGCATAAAGCTCTATACTGCTGCCGATTTTGATGGAATGAGACACGCATCGCAACTTACGGCAAAGTGTCTTGATGATTTGGCCGATCTAATCAAGCCAGGCGTTACAACCCTTGAAATTGATGACTATGTCGCCGAATTTGGTCGGGCCCATAATGCCCTGCCCGCCACGCTGAATTATCGCGGATTTACCAAATCATGCTGCACATCCATCAATCATGTTGTGTGTCATGGCATCCCAAATGACAAACCCCTCCGTGAAGGCGATATTGTCAATGTGGATGTTACTTATGTCGTCGACGGATGGCATGGTGATTCCAGCCGGATGTACGCGGTCGGCCAGATCAAAAGGGCTGCTGAACGTCTTATTGAAGTCACCTATAACTCACTAATGCTGGGCATTGAGGCAGCAAAGCCGGGCAACACGTCCGGTCATATTGGTGAAGCTATCCAGACGTATGCGGAATCTGAACGTTGTTCTGTGGTTCGTGAGTTTTGCGGCCATGGCGTCGGACAACTCTTTCATGATGCGCCAAATATTCTGCACTATGGACGCGCTGGCGAGGGTGTGGAACTTCGACCCGGTATGATTTTCACAATCGAGCCCATGATTAATCTTGGCCGGCCCAGTGTGAAAGTTTTGTCAGACGGATGGACAGCCGTTACCCGAGACCGTTCTTTGACTGCACAATTTGAGCATAGCGTTGGTGTTACAGAAGACGGTTGTGAGATATTTACCGCATCCCCTGCAGGATATACAATACCGCCCTATGTATAAACGCTTGTGGTCAAGTATATTTAAATAATGCGGGAAAAATACTCAGGATTTTCTGAATCACCGGAATCGGTTCACCATGCGCGCGGACATCGTGCACGCGTGAAAAAGAAATTTCGCGAAATCGGACCAGACGGGTTGGAAGATTATGAACTCCTTGAGCTTCTCCTTTTCCGGTCTATTCCCCGTCGCGATACAAAGCCTCTTGCCAAACAGCTGATAAGCCAGTTTGGATCATTCTCAGAAGTCTTGAACGCACCCGCGGAACGACTGGCGGAAGTCAAAGGCATGGGAGACGGCGTAATCACCGATTTGAAAATCGTGAAAGCAGCTGCATCCGCTATTTTGCGGGGTGATGTCAGAGACAAACCGCTCTTGGGCTCTTGGTCTGCTGTTCTTGATTATTGTCGGGCTAGTATGGCGTTTGAAGAGCGTGAACAGTTCAGGATTTTGTTTTTGGACAAGAAAAACCGACTTATTCGCGACGAAGTGCAACAAGAAGGCACTGTCGATCATACGCCGGTCTACCCAAGGGAAGTCATCAAACGTGCACTGGATTTAGCCGCAACAGCCATTATTCTTGTACACAACCACCCATCTGGAGATCCAACGCCTTCGAATGCTGATATTGAAATGACGAAAAGAATAGACGAAATTGCAAGCTCCTTGGGAATTGCCGTCCATGATCATATCATCATCGCGAAAGAGGGGCATACGAGCATGAAAGGTTTGAAACTGTTTTAAATGATTGATTTTTACTTTTCTGCAACGCCCAATGGCTGGAAAGTCGGTATCATGCTCGAAGAATGTGGCCTCGACTATAAGGTTCACCTGATGCGCCTGACTGAAGGCGATCAATTCAAGCCCGAGTTTCTGAAGATCAATCCGAATGCAAAGATGCCTGCAATTCTTGATCATGGTGTTGCGGGAGAACCCATACCCGTTTTTGAAAGCGGGGCCATTTTGCTTTACCTAGCTCAGAAAACCGGGAAATTTGCGCCGACTGACCCCGGTGGCCAGAAAGAACTCATGGAGTGGCTTTTTTGGCAAGTCGGGAACCTTGGACCAATGGCAGGACAATACAGTCACTTTCGCAATTATGCGCCGGATAGCGAAGTATATGGTTTGAAAAGATACAAGGGAGAATATGAACGCTGCCTCAAGGTTCTGGATAACCGGCTTAAAGAGCGCGAGTTCATCCTCGGAGAATACTCAATAGCTGACATGATTTCTTTTCCCTGGGTCTTAATTGCAAAGGCGATCGATTGCCCACTGGAAGCCTTTCCAAATTTAGCTCGATGGCGAGGCACCATAAAAGAGCGTCCAGCGGTAAGACGTGCTGTTGATTTGTATCGGAACACGCAAAACCATGGCCAGACTGCAGAAACAAACAGTGTTTTGTTCAATCAGGACGCAAGTCATTTGAAAGACGTGAAAAATTGACTTCATCACAATTTGAAACTTATTACGCGGTGAACCTTATTCCCTGTCGAAATCGTGTCTAATCTGAGGTAAAAAATGCAGACAGTCATTCAGATGGATTCGCTTGTTTCATGATCAACGGCTTCGGACTTCACAGACTGGGTCTTTTTGCGATAAGGCAGCCGGTTATTACAACGATTGTGCTCCTTATGATATCGATTGCGGCTGCCATAGGTGTGTCACGCATTCAGTTCTCTGGCGAGAATATTGAAATCCTCCGCGACGGTTCACAGGAACTTGCCAACTACGATGAGTTGTTAACGAGTTTCAGAGACTTCAACAACGACGCTGTGGTGCTGATGCGCCTTGAAAACCTTGCCACAGTTGAAGGCATTGAGTTGTTTCGTGAACTAAACTTTGAATTTACACTCGATGAACGAGTGGAAAGCATTCTATCGATCTTTTCCCTGGTCAGATATGGCGGGGAGGAGACGGGATGGGAATTTGCGCTTCCAGCTGAATTTGAGACAGATGAACAGGTTGTCGAAGCCCTCAAACAAATGGCCGAAGACATCCCCAGTTCGCAGTCTTTGTTTAGCCCGAATTATGACTCCGCTGTAATGGTGGTTTACACCAAAGCTGAAGCGGTGGCGGACAATAATGTTCAGGAAACCATGCAATGGTTTGCAGAACTGGGAAAAGAGTTTGAAACAGAGGGTGTTCAGATTAGCATTGCCGGGCAGCCAGCGATCCGATCTGATATCATTCACTCCATTTTCTCCGACCTTGTATGGCTAGCTCCCATTGCCCTTATCTTGTGCGCCTTATTGGCCTTTGTGTTGTTTAGGCACCCGGTCGCAATGGTTTTATGTGCCCTGCCCTCTGTACTTGCAATTTTCTGGTTTGTCGGCGGCGCTGGACTGGCGGGCGTTCCGCTTAATTTTCTGACAAATATATTGCCGGTTCTTCTTATCGTTATTGTCTTTGCAGATACGCTTCACCTCTACCTTAAATGGCAAAAGAAATCGACTGAGTATGAAGACCCTCTGGAGGCGCTTGATTCAGCCGTTTGTGAAATTGGTCCTGCATGTGCGCTTTCATCCGTTACTACAGCTGCTGCTCTTCTTTCTCTGTGTTTTAGCGGCAATAATGGTCTTTTCGAACTTGGCATTGTCGGAGCTGTGTCAGTTTTAGGAGGGTTTGTCTGCCTGATCATGGGATTGCCCTTAGGGCTTTATTGGGCGTTGCGTGCGGGCTTTAAACATCAACGATCTGCCGCAAACAGTCTTTCTGTAATTGCGGCGCCTGCGATGAAGCTTCTGGAATACAGAAAAACCGTTTTGATCACTGGTTTAGCGCTCACCGCAGCCGGTTTGTTCGCTCATCAAAATATCGACAGTCGTTTCCGACTGATTGATTATCTTGGAAACCAGTCAGAAGTGGGTCAAAGCGAAGGATACATAGATCAGACGTATTCCGGCACGACACCGCTTTTTGCAATTGTCGATATGGATACGAATCTGAGGCTGGATGATCCACAAAATGAGCAACGGGTTTACGATACAACAGAAGCAGCAGCTGAAGTTTTCGGCGCTGGCTCTTTTTATTCCCTCGCGGATTTTGCTGATGAAATCAAGCGGACTGGCGGAAGCATAGACGAGAGCCTGATCGATCAACTCCCCCGTTTTTTGACGAGCCGGTTTATCTCAGAAGACAAGAACAAAATTCTGGTCACGATTTTTTCTTCTGCCAACCTCTCGGCCAGCGAAATGCAATTGCGACTCCAGCGGCTAAATGATGCGCTGGAATCCCGGGGATTGCAGGATTTTGTCAGAGTGACCGGCTATCCTGTGTTGTCTGGGGTCGTCGCGCCCAGATTGATGGACAATCTTAGAATTAGCTTGCTCCTTGCTGTTTTATTATCGATTACCATTATCGCGATTGGTGCGCGATCAATTAAACTCGGACTGAGCTGTCTGGTTCCAAATTTATTGCCAATTGTTTGTGTGGAGTTAATTCTCTATCTCGCCGGTATCCCGCTCAATATGTCGATAACCGTTGCGTTGACCGTAGCATTTGGCATCGCCGTCGACGATTCTATCCATATGCTCAATCAATATTTGTTGAACAGAAAGCATCACGACAACACGCTTGCGGTAGCAGGCGCCATTAAAGAGGTTACTCCGGCTATCTTTTCAACGACACTGATCTTGTCCGGAGGGCTGGTGGTAATGGCTTTCAGCAGCCTACCGGCGATGGCAGTATTTTCAGCAGTTGTGATCATGACACTTGTCTTTGCGTTTCTTGCGGACATATTCCAACTACCGGCCTATCTTGCAATTGCTAAATGGCGGGAATAATTAGGTATAACTCTAGCGGCTAGCTTTTTGGGAGGAAAAATAAATTGTTACGTAAACTCGCTATTGCAGGCATGCTTGCATTCTTAGTCCTGCCAATTTCTCACCCAATCGCACCATCTGAGGCTTCACCAGCGATTTTCGAGAGTATTTCCGGCAAGTGGCGTGGCAAGGGCCTTGTTAAGGCAACACCGAAAGGTAAGGATGAATCCATCCGCTGCCGCATGAATAACAAACCTTCCAAAAAGCCTGGACGAATAGACTTGGGCGGAAACTGTGCCGTTGGCGGTTTCGTATTCAGCCTGAATGGCTTCATCCAGCAAAACGGTGGAAAAAACTCCTACACGGCGTCTTTGTTCCGCTCTCTGGCCAATTTGAAACAGAGTAATTTTTCCGGCAAGCGCTCCGGCAGCCGTCTGAACTTTGTCTTTAAGGCAAGAGATCGGGTTTCGAAACAAGATATCGTTGCTAACATCGTTTTGAACAGTCGAAATGCAAAAACCTTCGATGTACAGATAAGCCGAACCGACCCTGCTTCAGGCCGCGTCTTTAAAGTGGGTACGATTAAGTTCGCCAAGCGCGGGTAAACCCGCACCTTTTCTAGTTTGGTACTACGATGCGATCCCGACTGAACGTGCCTTGCGTGTCGCGTCGATGGCTTTGATCAAGTGTGCATCGCGGCCGTACATATCACGGAAGTATTTCACTGAACCGTCTTGTTGAGGCCAGGCAGTGAAGTACGATACGTATACAGGGACTTTTGCCCTCAGCTTTTCGGTTTGATTTTGTCCCGTAGCGATGCTTGCTCGAATTTGTTGTTCACTCTTGCCCATCACTGCAGCCGCCATAGCATGTGGATCGTGCAGTCGAATACATCCGTGGCTGAACGCCCGATGCTGCTTTTTGAATAAGCTCTTAGCGGGTGTATCGTGCATGTAAATCGCATGCTTGTTCGGGAACATGATTTTTAGCTCGCCCAATGCATTTCTGGCACCTGGAGGCTGGCGTACATCAAAGTTTGGATATTCGCTTACAGCATACCAATCGATTGACGATGAAGAGACTTGCCGCCCACCAGCGCTTACCTCATATCCCAGTTGATCGAGGTAACCTGGATTGCCAAGTGATTTAGGACGAAATTCATTTACGATGATTGAACGTGGTACACCCCAATATGGATTGTAAACCACGTGCTCTATTTCATCGTAGAAGAAATTCGTTTGGTTGGATTTTTTACCAACCACAACCCGCATCGAGAGTTTCTCTTTACCACTCTCTATGTAGCGGGCACGGTATTCTGGCTGATTGATGAAAACATGGCGCTTTCCAAACTCTTTCGGTAACCAGCGTAACCGTTCCATTGACAATTTCACCTGCATTTCCCGATCTTCGGATTTTATGCCGGCCAACTTACTGGCTGTGTTACGCCCAATGATACCATCTGCTCCGAGGCCCGCCTCTTTTTGATACGCCTTCACAAGCGCAACTGCTTCTTTGGAATAGACTGGTGATCCATCGTAACTGCTCAGAAACGCCTTATGCGCGTCTAATGTCTCGCTTGAAGCACGTGCCTGGATTGCTCTAATGAAGTCCGCCAGAAATTCGTTTGTGTTGCCAGGCTTGATCAAAATTTTTGTGGGTAGGTCTATGACGTCATCTTCGACATTTGCAAGCGCCACAAGCTCTGCTTGCAAGGCCTTAAACTTCTCGTTCGAGGGATGCATCGCACGAAGCGTATTCGCCGGTAGGCCGCTGCTGAACATCTGATCCAGTATTTCTGGGGTTTTTCCATAATTTACAGGCAGATCATGGTAGCCGCTCAACTTATTGGGATTGATGGTTCCAAAGCGGGCATCCATCGCGTAACGAAGTGCGGCATTCGTCATGGCCAATTCACTGTACAGTCTTTTTTGCGCAACAGCTTTTTCCGGGTCCTCGGTTCTTGCAGTTACCTCGACTATGTAGTCTTCAGGGTAGAGTCCATATTCTTCGGCTCTGGCGAAAAGTTTCAAAACAGAGCGAGCGCGAGCATTCCATTCACCGTCTTCGTTTATCCATTGATACCTTTGCTCATCGGAATAAAACGTCGATACGGCAGCAGCTAAATGCTTTTCCGTCGCCAAATCCAGTTTACCCAAGAGGACCAAATCACGTGTCATCAGAGACGGACTGCTGATTTCAATCGGCTCTGCCGGGGCTTCCGTATAGGCGGAATCGCCAGTTGTATTCACAGCCCCAACAGCGGCCAACTCAATCTTTTTGGGTTTGATGTTTATTGGTGTGCGCGGCACTACCTTATAAACATAATTCCGACTGGTCTTGACCTTGACCACTTTCGTTGGTCGAAGCGCAAGCTCCCTCTCCCTTTGACGTTTTAGCCGCTGTTCGTGCGCCTTTGGAAAAAGGACTTCAAACAATGTCTTACGCTTCTGCGCAGAAAGAGCAGGCGTTGCAAGAATTGAGCTTGCCACCAATACTGTTGTAAATAAACTGATCGTTTTCATATTCACCCCGCTCCCAGCGAATCTCAATTGCTACGTGAAAGCGTAGCGAATTTTTCCCCGACTGTCAGCTTTTAGCATATCCGCTCTTATTCAACCAGAGATACACCAACAATTGATTAAACAAAAATGCCCGGGGGAGCCCGGGCATGATAAACTTTGAAAACGAATTGTTAACGGGAGTAAAATTCGACCACCAGATTTGGTTCCATTTGAACTGGATATGGAACATCCGAAAACACCGGTTTACGGACATAGGTTGCTGTCATTTTGCTGTGATCCGCGTCCACATATTCTGGAACATCCCGTTCAGCAAGCTGAGTGGCTTCCAGAACCAACGCAAGTTGCTTGGAACGATCGCGAATTTCAATCACATCACCCGGCTTACAGCGGTAGGATGGAACGTTTACGCGCTGACCATTCACCTTCAAATGTCCATGGTTGACGAATTGGCGGGCAGCAAAGACGGTGGGAACAAACTTTGCGCGATATACGATTGCATCCAATCTGCTTTCGAGAAGGCCAATCAGGTTCTCTGATGTATCGCCTTTTTGGCGCACAGCTTCTCCGTAGATTCTGCGGAATTGTTTTTCTGAAATATTGCCGTAGTAGCCTTTTAATTTTTGTTTTGCGCGAAGCTGAACACCGAAATCAGATGGTTTGCCCTTGCGACGTTGTCCATGCTCGCCTGGGCCATACTCGCGACGGTTCACCGGCGACTTTGGACGTCCCCAGATGTTCTCGCCCATGCGACGGTCAATTTTATACTTGGTAGAGATACGCTTGCTCATGTCATTTCCTTTTAAAAACAATAATATAAATCTAAAACTTAAAGTTTTAGATTAAGGAAACGCACCCTCCTTTTCATTGCTGTTAGGCATGACGACAGATCATTTTACGCACGTTTTGTAATGATGATCGCGGGATACGTGTTTGCTGAAGATCGTTACAGATTTTCAAACTCAGCGGGAATTACGGATTTCAAAGTCAAAAGTCAAGCGAAATCAGTGTCTGAGCACTCTAAACCAAAGCCTGTCAGGAGACTGGTGGTTGTGTTGTCGGGCCTGCCAGCAGTGAAAATTGCGATATCCGTTTTAAGGCGTGCTTCAGAGGATGGCATGTTCTCCCAAAGACTAAAAGCTCTGCGTGCAATCGCTTCTGAGGTATCGATCCAATCGACCGGCCACGGCGCCATTTTCCTCATCCGGTTCACCAAAAAGGGATAATGTGTGCAAGCCAGAACGACTATGTCTGTAAATTTTCCATCTTTTTCGATGAAACAAGGAGCGATCTCCTTGGAGACTTCTTCTTCGTCGGTAAACCCACCCCTCAAGTATGTTTCTGCTAAAGCTGCAAGTTGCGTGCTGCCTACCAGCGTAACATCACACTTGCTAGCATATTGCTCGATAAGGTTACGAGTGTATTGGCGTTTTACAGTACCCGGAGTTGCCAAAACGGAAACTATGCCAGACCTCGTTCGCTCTGCAGCGGGCTTAATGGCTGGAACCGTCCCTACGAAAACATGATCGGGATAGGCTTCTCGCAGGGCATGTATTCCCAACGTAGAAGCTGTATTGCAAGCAATAACGCTGATGTCGGGGTTCCAGTGGTCAATCAATCTACCAAAAAGATCGACCATTCTGGACTTCAACCCGTCTTCTTCCCAATCGCCATACGGAAATGCTGCATCATCGGCGATATAGACATACCGTTCCCTCGGCATTAGTACGCGCGCTTCCCGAAGGACGCTCAACCCGCCAATACCGGAATCAAACAAGAGGATTGTCACGCTTTTTTAGCTGCCCTCGGTCCTGCTATAGCACCAAAGCCCAAATCGCCCAGAGACTGTTCCCTGCGGCGAATTTTACGCCTTGCGCGTTTTGCAGCAAGGTTGCGGAGTTTGATTTCACCGTTTTCACCAAACTCGAAGAGTAGACGTTTTCTCGCAAAAGATCGGGCATAAATCCAAGTAAAAATCACGCCCAAGGAAAGCCCTGCGATGATGTCGCTGGGGAAATGTGCACCAACAGCAACGCGGCTTATGGCGACCCAAATAGCGACAGGGACAAACACATATCCAATTCTGGGTGCAATAAGAAGCAATACAGCTGCTAATGCGCCAACGGTTGTCGAGTGTCCGGACGGGAAACTGGCGTAGTGATAGACCCCAGCGAACGGAGAAGAAAGCCAAAGCTCATAGTTTTCGTGCAAAACAGGGCGTGCACGGCCAATCAGATTCTTGAACAGAATGGCGGCTAAGCCGCTGAAAGCTATCGTTGTGAAAACAAAATAGAATTTGAGAAAAATGTGATGCCAGTGAATCGTGTGAGGTGAACTCAGTTTAGGAAAGTTGTAAATTGACATAAACAGGATAATGCTGCCGCTGGATATCAATATCCAATGAGACTGTCCGATATCTGTTGTCAGCGCGAAAAGTCCCGCGCGATCCGTGTTTCCCTCGGCATACCATTTAATGAAAATCGGATCCGCGAAGTTATAGAGCGCAAGAACCACGACAAAAACAGACAAGAGGACAGCGCAAAGCAGTTTGAGATCCGGCAGGATGCCAAACTTCTGTGTAGGTTTACGATCCCCTACGAACTTAAAATAGTTCAGAACTGTAAGGAGCCAGGTATTTATGACCATTCCCCCGAAAAAGCATGCCCGTTCGAATATAATATGCATTCCCTAATGCAGCATTACCGTTTGGTTTGCAAGGGGAGCTATGCGCTTCTGTTGAATTTTGAGCGTAAAGTATCCAAAAAACAATGCTTTTCAACACGTTAATTCGTGTGGGTTATCCATTGTGTTTTACCGTGTGCGGCGCTTTTTCCAACGCCGCTCCAGCGCTGCAACAATTCCATGCAAAACGTGTATTTCTTGCTCTCTGAATCCGGCATGGACAAAGGTGTTGTGAATGTTGAGCAGCATCTTTTCCCGTTTTTCCGGCGGAAAGAAGTATTTTGCATCATCGAGTGCAGACTCCAGATGCTGCAGCAAGCTGATAAGCGATTCACGAGATGCGGGAACTGATTGTGGGGCGCGAAAATTTGTTTCCCCTTCTCCGACTTCGAGGCGCATCCATTCGTAAGACATCAATAAAACCGCTTGGGCAATGTTCAAAGATGCAAAACCGGGATTAACGGGAAATGTTACGATTTCATCTGCCATCGCAATTTCATCGTTTTCCAACCCCCAACGTTCGCGGCCAAACAGGATACCGACCTGAGAACCAACGGCCATATTGCTTTTCGCTGCTTTCATCGCTTCATCGGGAGCAAGCACCGGCTTTAACATGTCTCTTTTGCGCGCGGTTGTCGCCAAGACATAATTCAGATCTGAAATTGCTTCGCCTAGCGTGCTAAAGACCTTGGTCGCATCAATCACATGATCAGCCCTGCTGGCAGCGGCATTTGCTTTTTCATTTGGCCAACCATCTCTAGGGTCTACCAGCCGTAGTTCGCTGAGGCCGAAATTCGCCATCGCCCTCGCCACCATTCCGATGTTTTCACCCAGTTGCGGGTTCACCAAAATGATAACGGGGCCACCTTTGATAACATCCAATGTTCGATTAGTTCCCGACATAAAGCGCTAATGAAGTAATTTTTCATTTCTTGCAAGCCGGGACGTTTTACGAATATGCTGATTGAAAAGTATTGGGGTGAGATTTTTGGCTTTTGATTACGTGATTGTAGGGGGTGGTTCAGCAGGATGCACTCTGGCCTCACGCTTGTCTGAGGATACAAGTAAAACGGTTTGCCTTCTTGAGGCGGGCGGCGATGGTAAGAACATCCTAGTAAGAACACCTGCCTGTGTGCTTGCCATGTTGCCGGGAAGGCCAAAAATCGGGAACTGGGCCTTTGAAACAGTTCCTCAAAACGGACTTAACGGACGACGGGGATATCAACCTCGTGGCAAAGCGCTGGGAGGATCAAGTGCCATCAATGCCATGCTGTATGTTCGTGGTCATCCGAAAGACTATGACGACTGGGCTCAATCAGGTTGTGAAGGTTGGCGCTGGGAAGATGTAAAGCCCTACTTCCTGAAAGCGGAGAGGAATGAGAGAGGGGCATCGGAACACCACGGTGCGGATGGCCCGCTCTTTGTCTCTGAACAACAAAGTCCGCGCCAAATTTCCAAAGACTTTATAAAGGCAGCTGGTGAGTGCCAGTTCCGTGTCACAGATGATTTTAACGGGGATACGCAAGAAGGTGTTGGTCTTTATCAGGTCACCCAATTTCATGATGAAAGAAATGGCGAACGATGCTCCGCTGCTGCTGCTTATTTGCACCCGAATATGGACCGACCGAATCTCACTGTAATTTCCGGTGCTATGGGTGTGAAAATAGAATTTAAGGATGCCCGAGCAACAGGTGTCACCTATCGGAAGGGAGGAAAGGACTCATTTGTAGGCGCAAACAAGGAGGTAATCCTGGCAGGAGGCGCGTTCAACTCACCACAATTGCTAATGTTGTCGGGGATCGGGCCTGCTGAACATTTAAAACTTCATGGGATCAGTGTGAAACATGATCTCCCGGGCGTCGGCGAAAACCTGCAAGATCATTTGGATATGGTTTTGGCTTGGAAGTCCAAGGAAACAGACCTTTTTGGGCTTGATCTAGGGGCAAGTGTTCGACTTTTGAAACACATAATTCAATGGCGTAAAGACGGAACCGGGATGCTTGCTACTCCGTTTGCTGAAACGGGAGCATTTTTAAAGACAGATGCCTCTTTGGAACGTCCTGACATTCAACTGCATTTCGTCATTGGCATTGTTGATGACCATGCGCGCACTTTACATTGGGGAAATGGCTTTTCTGTCCATGCCTGTGTGCTGAGACCCAAATCCAGGGGCAGTGTTACTTTGAAAAGCAATAATCCGCTGGATGCGCCCCTAATTGACCCAAATTACCTTCATGTAGAGGAGGATTTAGATCTCCTATTGGAGGGAACGAAGCTTATCCGGAAAATTGTTGATGCCCCTTCCTTTGAAAAGTACCGCGAAAAAGAAATCTTTATCGACGGACCTTTAGACGATGAGGCGATGAAAACGCACATTCGAAACCGTGCAGATACAATTTATCATCCGGTCGGCACCTGTAAGATGGGAACCGATGAAATGTCTGTGGTTGACCCTCAACTTAAAGTGTATGGCTTTGAGAACCTAAGGGTAGTAGATGCTTCCATCATGCCGACGTTGGTTGGTGGCAATACGAATGCGCCTACGATCATGATCGCGGAAAAGGCATCGGAGATGATAAAAGAAAGTAGCGCTACCGAATGAACCATCCCACAATTGATATTGGGTCGAGTGCCTTTGTTTTCGGGGGCGCCTATGGAAACCTGGATGCAACCAAAGCGATCCTCGAAAAAGCTAAAAATCTTGGCTATCGGAATGAACAAATCATTTTTACCGGTGATGCCGTCGCGTATTGCGGGCAGCCCGCGGAAACTGCGACACTTATCCGGAATTCCGGTGTTCACGTGATCATGGGCAATTGCGAAGAGGCGTTAGGAGAGGACGCAGCTGATTGTGGATGTGGTTTTGAAGATGGAACCGAATGCAGCCTTCTGTCAGTGGAGTGGTATCAATTCTGCAAAAATGCCCTGAATCATGACATGAAGCGTTGGATGCGTGCATTGCCGAAATCCATGATATTTAAGATTGGCTCTCATCATCTTGAGGCACTTCATGGTTCACCCGATGCAATTAATGATTTTGTTTTTCCATCGGATGTAGAGGTTGGCAAACTCGACTTTTCGCATCGCGATGGAATTGATGGTTATATCGTTGGACACTCTGGAATTCCCTTTCTGGCGGAGGTTAGCGGTAAAGCATGGATAAACTCAGGTGCTGCTGGAATGCCGGCTAACGATGGAACGCCAAGGATTTGGTATGCGACGATTGAAGCTTCCGGCGATGACTTGATTGCCGTAACGCAATCCCTGAGGTACGACCATCGCGCTGCATCGACAGCGATGGAAAATGCCGGCTTAAAGAACGGCTATCTCCAAACGTTGAGCACGGGGGTATGGCCCAGTTTTGATGTTCTACCTGAGCAGGAAAAAGCAATCACCGGCAAGCCCCTATCGCCGCAGAAAAAGGTTTTCAAAAAACCGTCAGCCCTAAGCGATGTTGCCTAGTCCCAGTGAGGTTAGCTCCGCATGTTGGCGCCGTTTGCATCGTAAAGCGGGACGTCGATTACCTCGGCCGCATAGTTTTCTGCCAGTATCTCAACCTCCAACTTAGTGCCGCCCGTCGCGTATTTTACTGGCACGTATCCCAGCGCCACAGATTTTTTGACGTGGTGTGCAAATCCACCGGATGAAACATAGCCAACCGCTTCACCATCTTTAAGGACTGCCTCATCGTTGCTTACATCAATACCATCGACGTCAATCACCATCGTGACGAGCTTGTTGGCCACACCTTCAGCCCGTTCTTTTTCAGCAGCTTCCTTTCCGATGAAGTCTTTTTTCCAGTTAATAAAGGCATCCATCCCCGCTTCCCCTGCTGTAAAGTCAGGACGGTAATCAAGGGTCCACACACCCCAGCTTTTTTCAAGTCGTAGAGACAACAGCGCGCGAGCGCCGTACCAACGCAGGCCAAGGTCTTTTCCGGCTTCCTCCACTGCTTCCGCTAAACGCAAGAGATACTGCGGTTTACAATAGATTTCGTACCCAAGTTCACCTGAGAAGCTTATGCGATTGAGAATGACAGGAACACCGCCAACTGTTGTTTGACGCAAATCGCGAAACTTGAACGCGTCTGCACTGATATCATCGCGTGTTATTCGCGAGAGCAGTTCGCGCGAGTTTGGACCGGACAATGCAAGGCCATGCCAATCATCTGAAACATTCTGGTAGACTACATCATCCGGCAAACGGCTCTCGAACCAACGGCGATGGGCCTCTTGCATAGCACCAGACCCAAACAGAATGAAATGATCTTCAGCCAAGCAAGCGACTGTTAGATCTCCGTAAAGTTTGCCCTTATCCGTAAGCATTGGCGTGAGGGTTAACCTTCCGGGTTTCGGAACAAAACCCGCTAATATATGATCTAGAAACCTGCGTGCGCCGGTGCCTTTGAATTCGTGCTTGGCAAAGTTTGCAATTTCGATCACACCAACCGCTTCGCGTACGGCTTTTACTTCCGCAGCGACGTATTCAAAGCTGCGGTTCCGTCGGAATGTCGGCTCCTCATGTGCATCATCGGGGTCAATCGCAAACCACTGTGCATTTTCCAACCCAAATCCTTGATCCATCACGGCGCCTTTAGCTACAAGGCGATCATAGAGCGCGGTTGTTTTCTGCTTGCGCCCCTTGGGAAGCGTTTCGTTCGGAAACGTCATCACAAACCGCCGTTCATAATTCTCGGTCGACTTGATTGTCCCCCAATCTCGTGTGGCAAACTCACCGAACCGGGCGACGTCCATTGCCCATACATCGATGGAAGGTTCACCATCGATCATCCATTCTGCCATGGTGAGGCCAACGCCACCCCCCTGGCAGAAACCCGCCATAACGCCGACTGCAACCCAAAGGTTCTTCCGGCCGGGAACGGGTCCAATCATTGGGTTTCCATCTGGACCGAATGTGAAAGGTCCATTGATTGTCGTTCTGATTCCGGCGTTGCCAAGTGCGGGGATGCGTTCAAAACCAAGCTCTAAACGGTCCGCGATGCGTTCTAGATCCGGGTTTAAAAGTTCATGGCCGAAATCCATCGGCGTTCCCTCTACCTTCCAGGGCGTGCCTTTTGGTTCGTACGTTCCCAGCAACATGCCATCGCGTTCTTGTCGGAAATAGATATTGGCTTCGTAATCAATACCGCAAGGCAGTCGCCCCTCGTGATTAACGACATCAGGGATTGTTTCTGTGAGGAGATAATGGTGCTCCATGGGCTGAACTGGCAATTGCAAGTTGTGCATGTGGCCCACTTCTCTGGCCCAAAGCCCACCGCAGTTTACAATGTGCTCTGCATGAATAGACCCTTTAGGCGTTACCACATCCCAAGACCCATCAACACGTTGGTTAGTTTCCACAACAGGGGTATGCGTGAAGTATTGCGCCCCGTGATGACGTGCTGATTTTGCAAAGGCGTAAGTCGCACCTGAGGGGTCGAGATCGCCATCCTGGTCATCCCACAAGGCGGCTAAATAGTGTTTGGGATCAATCAACGGGTGGCGCTCTGCGACTTCCTGCGGACTTATGAACTCCTGGTTGAGCCCCATGTAGCGGGCCTTTGAGCGCTCACGTTTGAGA
>JBCCXO010000053.1:0-24802 GCA_039191645.1 Pseudomonadota bacterium
AGCATTAGATTTTTCATTGTTCTGCGTCCTGTTTTGTTATGATTGATATATACGTCCGCCGGGAACATGCTGCCGTGCTGTTTTGCACACTTCATTTTCAAAAAAAATTGCGGGAAGTTGATTTAAATCGATCAAAAAAAGCACTTTATTCAGATGAAACAGGAATTGCCCACTTATGCTGAACTATGTCTCTGAGAGCCTGTCATTACTTTCAACGGTTTTTGTCTTTCTCGTTGGTATGGCAACGTTTTGGGCATTCGGTGCCTTTATCGTCGATATTCTCCAAACAAAAGATGCAGTTCGACGCAATTATCCGCTGGTCGGAAGGTTTCGGCATATTTTCACAGAACTAGGCGAGTTTTTTCGTCAATATTTTTTCGCAATGGATCGTGAAGAAATGCCCTTCAACAGGGCAGAACGCGATTGGGTCGAGCGTGCATCAAGCAGTAGAAAGAACACGGTGGCCTTTGGTTCCACCAAGAACCTTCTTGCAACCGGAACTCCTGTTTTTGTGAATTGTCCTTTTCCGTATTTAGACGAAGAAGATATCGAAATTCCGACGATGATCATCGGTCCACATGCACGGGATCCCTACGAGGCAAAATCTGTCATCAATATATCAGGAATGAGCTATGGCGCGCTGTCCCGTCCAGCAGTCAAAGCGCTCTCAAAAGGTGCCGCGCGGGCAAATTGCTGGCTTAATACAGGTGAAGGTGGCGTGTCCCCTCATCATTTATCCGGCAATTGTGATCTCATTTTTCAGATTGGCACCGCAAAATATGGAGTTCGGGAAAAGAATGGAGCGTTGAGCGATGAAAAACTGAGGGAAGTTGCCGCCATGCCCCAAATCAAGATGTTTGAAATCAAGCTTGCACAGGGGGCAAAGCCGGGCAAAGGGGGAATTTTACCAGCGGCAAAAGTGAACGCGGAAATTTCCAGAATACGCGGGATTGAAGAGGGACAAGCTTCCATTTCGCCAAATCGGCATCCTGAGATCAACTCGATTGAAGATCTTCTGAACATGATCGAACACATACGGGAAGTGACCGGAAAGCCCGTCGGCTTTAAAACCGTGATTGGCGGGTTCGATTGGATTGAACAGATGTGTTCGCTGATAAAAATACGAGGCGTTGAAACTGCGCCAGATTTTATCACCATTGACTCTGGTGATGGCGGGACCGGCGCTGCACCGATGCCCCTGATCGACAATGTCGGCCTTTTGGTACGCGAATCGCTTCCCCTCGTTGCAAATATATTGGCCGAGCATGGTTTGAAACAGCGTATCAGGATCATTGCTTCGGGTAAATTTGTTACCCCTGCAGATGCGGCTTGGGGATTGTGCGCCGGGGCTGATTTCATTGTGACGGCACGCGGCGCCATGTTTGCGCTTGGGTGCATACAGGCAATGAAATGCAACAAGAATACATGTCCGACAGGGATTACCACACATGATCCGCGGTTTCAGCGCGGGCTCGTCCCTAAGGAAAAAGCGCAGCGTGTGGCCAGTTACATCAAAAACCTGGTTCATGAGGTGGATGTCATTGCGAATTCATGTGGGGTCCTCGAGCCACGGGGTTTACGGCGTCACCATGTCCGCATCATGCAGGACAACGGAAAAACAATTCCATTGGATGCGCTTTACCCGTGGCCTGAAGGGAAGGCACCGGCTGAGGCTGACTATTCATCCAGCAAGCGCTGCGTCGAGCACGCGTAGTTGCACACGGCGGCTCCCCTGCCAGAAGTTCGCATTCAAGGTCCCCGCCAGGTGTATCGATTTTCCACCGGACCTCAGCAGCATTTTCCCCAATTCCGTTTCGGCTGCGCGAAACACAATCGCCTGAAGTTGAGCGCCATCGCCTGCGGACGCTGAAAAGGAAACATGATCGGAACCAACGATTTTTGCATATTTTACCTGATGTGCTGGAAACACAAAAACGGGCTGAGGATGCCCTTGTCCGAATGGTCCGGCTTTTTCCAGCAGCTCTATTAGATCAAGGGTTGCACTTCGAGCAGTTAATGCTCCATCAATTTTGAGGATCTGATCACTGCGAACCTCGGCAATTTTCGTAGAAAGCGATGTTTCAAAAAAGGAACGTAAGTCTGAGAGCCGATCTTTGGTGACCGTCAGGCCGGCCGCCATTGAATGCCCCCCTCCCTTTTCCAGTATTCCCTTTTCCACCGCCGAGCGCACAGCTGCACCCAAATCAATTCCTTGAATGGAACGACCCGAACCAGAACCCTTGCCGGTTCTGTCAAAAGAAATGGCAAATGCCGGACGCTTAAACCGATCTTTGAGCCGAGATGCCAAAAGCCCAACAATGCCTGGATGCCAGTTGTCGCTTGCAGTCACCAATACTGAAGGCCCCGCATCCCGAGAAAGTTCGCCTTCTGCTTCTGCTACCGCTTCTTGAAGCATTGTAGATTCAGCGCTTTGACGTTCTTTGTTTAGCATCTCCAGCTTTTGGGCAATATCGCTGGCAACATCCTCATCTTGTGTGGTTAAAAGCTTCGCCCCGAGCGCTGCATCCCCAATCCTGCCGCCCGCATTTATTCTGGGGCCCAGCACAAACCCAAGATGATAGGGACGCGGTGGTCCATCAAGGCGGCCAATACGCATCAGCGCTCGCAACCCCGCGTTGCGCTGTTTACTCATTACCTGCAGCCCCTTGACGACAAAGGCGCGGTTTAGGCCTTTCAAAGGCACGACATCGCAAATTGTGGCCAATGCCACCAGATCAAGCCATGATAACAGGTCTGGTGCTTGTTTGGGGCTCTCATAGTAACCGCTGGTCCTCAACAACCGAACGACGGAAACCATCACCATGAACGCCACTGCTGCAGCGCAAAGATGGCCTAAACCCGAGAGATCATCCTGGCGGTTAGGATTGACCAGACCTTTGCTTATGGGGACCTCATCACCCATTTGATGGTGATCAATAACCAAAACATCGAGATTAAGGCGGTTTGCTTCTTCTAATGCTTCAAAACTTGTTGCGCCGCAGTCTACTGTGACGATCAGCGTCGCTCCTCCATCAGCAAGGTCTCGGATGGCATTGGGATTGGGTCCATATCCCTCAAAAACGCGATCTGGAATGTAGATTCTTGGCTCAATGCCATGAGCGGCGAAGAGCTTGTAAATTAAAGCAGACGCACATGCCCCATCGACATCATAATCTCCGAATACCGCAACTGTTTCTGCGTTGCGTATTGCACTCACAATCCGCTCTGTTACGGGCCCCATATCCGTCAAGACGTCCGGATCTGGCATTAGATCTTTAATCGAGGGATCTAAAAATGCTCCAGCATCTTCTAGCCCAACGCCACGACCGGCCATAACACGACCGACCAGTTCGGGTACGTCCAAAGATTGTGAGATTGCGAGCGCTGTATTTTTTGAGTCCGCCGAAAGACGTTGGACCCATCGTTGTCCCGTGATGGAGGCATCGATGTTCAGAAACGTTTCCAGCGGTTTATCGTTTGTCATGCAAACTGGATATCAGATGGGCACAATCCTGCAAACAACCTGGATTGAGTCGTTATGAACTAAACTTAGTGAGATCTTGGTGCGTTGCTTTGATTTCGCGAACGGTACCGGATGAAGATCGCATCACGACTGTATGCGTTGAGATTACCCCGCGTCCAAATTTTACACCATCAAGCATGTTGCCATCTGTGACACCTGTTGCTGCAAACAAAACGTCACCCTTCGCCATTTCAACCATGGTGTATTTCTTCTCCGGGTCTTCAATTCCCATTTTCTTTGCGCGTGCAACTTTCTCTGGAGTATCCAACACCAGACGTCCCTGCATTTGACCACCAATGCATCGAAGTGCTGCAGCGGCGAGGACCCCTTCAGGTGCACCGCCAGTGCCAAAATAAATATCAATGCCAGTTTCCTCAGGGTCGGTGGTGTGTATCACACCGGCTACATCTCCATCGCCGATCAGACGAATAGCTGCACCGACAGAACGGACGTCTTCGATTAATTTCGCGTGTCTGGGGCGATCCAAAATACAGGCCGTCAGGTCCTTTACTTCGCATCCTTTTGCTTTGGCCAGTGCCGCCAGATTTTCCTGTGGCTTGGCGTCAAGATCTATCAACCCTTCCGGATATCCAGGGCCAATAGCGATTTTATCCATATACACATCTGGCGCATAGAGCAGACTACCGCCTTCTGCGAGGGCGATTACCGCAAGGGAGTTCGGCTGGTTTTTCGCACAGATTGTTGTTCCTTCCAGGGGATCCAGCGCTATGTCGACTTCGGGACCATCTTTAGTTCCCACTTCTTCACCAATATACAACATCGGAGCTTCATCCCGCTCGCCTTCACCGATGACAACTTTGCCATCAATAGGCAGGCGATTAAGCTCGGTTCTCATTGCATCCACTGCCACTTGATCGGCAGCTTTTTCGTCGCCCTGGCCGCGCAATCGTGCTGCTGCCACAGCAGCGCGTTCGGTTACACGGACGAGTTCCAATGTGAGAATTCGGTCAAGTTCAGCTTCGATTGTCGTCAAGGTCGTAATCCTATTTTTCTATCCTGATCATCTGCGGTTGGCCTGAAAGAAAATTATCTCCGCCAATGGCTTCCAGTGCCTCCCTTACCGCAGCTTCAGTGGTTTCATGGGTTATGAGAATGATGGTTTTTTGGTCGCTCGTTTCACCATGCTGGACAATGGATTCGAGCGAAATGTTGTGTTTTGCCATTGCATTTGCGATCCTCGCAAATACACCAGCCATATCTTTAACAGTCATGCGAATAAAATATCCCCCTTCATGCGACCGCATGCGCGCGCGCTGATAGGGTTCTAACTCCGATGCTGGTTTTCCCAACGCAGGAACCAATTGCTCACCGTCAATACATTTCGCAATATCTGCAATATCCCCAGCCACGGCTGATGCGGTTGCGGCACCGCCAGCCCCCGGCCCTGACATCACCAGATTACCGACCACATCAGCGTCGATCGCGACTGCGTTTGTCACGCCGGATATTTGGGCAATTGTGCTGTCGAGGGGTACCATCGTTGGATGAACGCGCTGTTCAATTCCGCTTTCAGTTTTTGCGGCCACGCCAAGTAACTTGATGCGATAGCCGAGGCTCGCTGCTGCTTCGATGTCTGCGTTCGTAATCGATGAAATGCCTTCAACGTAAATTTCGTCCGGCGCGATTTGATTTCCAAACGCTAGCGACGTCAAGATTGCCAGTTTATGCGCCGTATCAAACCCCTCGACATCGAATGTCGGATCAGCCTCCGCATACCCCAGTCGCTGGGCGTCCGCCAGGCAATCTTCGTAGGATATTCCTTCTTTTTCCATGCGCGTTAACATATAATTGCAGGTACCATTCATGATGCCGTATACCCGTTCCACATTATTTGCGGTAAGGGTTTCGCGCATGGTTTTTATGATCGGGATTCCGCCTGCTACCGCTGCCTCAAAATTCAGAAGAACTCCTTTTGTTTCAGCGGCCTCCGCGAGTTCCACACCATGTCTTGCCAGCATCGCCTTGTTTGCGGTGACCACATGCTTTCCTGCTGCCAACGCTTCGCGTGCCGCATCCAGCGCAATGCCATCTTCACCGCCGATTAATTCAACAAAGACATCAATACTGTCGGACGCTGCCATGGCCTTTGCATCGTCAAACCACTCAAATTTTCTAAGATCAAAGCCGCGATCTCGTGATTTATCACGCGAGTTTATACCCGCTACAACAACCTCACGTCCGCATCGGTTCCTAATCGTTTCAGCGTTGTCTTTAAGGACTTTCAACAACGCAACTCCGACTGTTCCCAGACCGGCAATTCCTACCTTTAAAGGCCTATTATTCATACAGTTTTTCCGCAAACGGTTTGGCAGGAAGCCAGAAGGAATAACTTGGCGCCCTTTTTGCTTCTTTTGCAATGTTTGGAGCCATGTTTCAAGGCACCCGACATCTTATTCAGTGACAATTGTCAGGTGAAAACCAATTAGTTCTGGATATCATTGACGGCATTATCGTAATGCGTGCGCGCTTTTTGTTGTAATTCGAGAATAGAGCGTTGCTTTGCCTCCAATTCCGCATCTGTTACGCTCTTTTGATTTTGAGTGGCATTTTGTTCAAGCTGGTTAATCAATTGTGCCTGTTCGGATGCACTCATAGGTTCGCTGGGGCCATCTTGATTCACGAATGCATTTGTGAGCTCACCGCTTCCGGATTGCGCAGCCTTTTCACGAATTTCAGCAATGGCTTGTGCACGCTGTTCGGGATCGTAAGACACATTTTCAGCTGCAACGGGTTTTGGTTGGGTATCTACAGTGCTTAGCGTGTCAGAGACGCATCCGGATAATGCAATGCCAGCGGCAAGCGCTAACGCCAGTTTGCCATGCCCAAATTTTTGGAGGTTATCGCCCATAGTCACCAGTTTTGTCTTTGTTTACGCTTTACACTTGAATGAGTCGGGTTACCAATTGGTGAAATAACCCGAATATTCAGTCTAGCTAACATTTGATTGTGTTCACAGTAAGTGCGACGGAAAACACTTCAAGACCGATAAAACAAGCAAATATCCATTTTCTTTCACACCAAAACGCCAGAATCTCCAAAAGGGTCAATGATAAAATAGTCGTCAATCAGATCCGTTGCATCATAGTCTGATAAGATAATCGTGCTGCTTGCACCATATCTAACATAGGTATCAAGCTCGGATTGCCAAATTCTCAAATCATCAAAAGACAACAGGTTCGGATTTCCTGTCAGATAAATCTGATCGCCTTCTTCTGCTCCGGAGAAGTCGGTGATCACGTCATAGGAATCACCGAGTGTAAATCCAAAGATATCCGCACCCTCTCCACCGGTTAGCAAGTCGCGAGACTTGCCACCAATTAGGATATCATTGCCCGATCCACCAATGACGACATCCTGACTACCTTTCGCATCAATATAGGCACCACCATCTGCAGCATAGATGGTCTCGGAACCTTGTGAGCCTTCCGCATAGGAAAAAACAACGGAATTGTTTTCAAAAAAGTCGGTGTTAGCGTGTCGTGAACCTCCGCCGCTCACGATATCCCAAAAGCCATTGGTTGAGCCGGTGTTTTGTGAAGGATCATAGTCCAGAACCGCTTGAAGAACCACGACCTCGTTTCCAACATCTGGCGATCCATGAAAGTTGATGTCTCTGTTCGTTGACGTGACTTCAACATAATTGCCAGTCTCTGCATTCCAGGACGAAAAGAGAACGGCATGGCGTACATTATATATCTCTGCATCGGTGATGGTTGCGTCAAAGGTCTCATACAAATTAATCCCGTAACCGTTTCCACCACCTCCAAGATTGTGCGCGCCGTTAACGTAAAGGTCGTTTGCTACAAGGTCCAAGGTCGAACGAAAATCGAATGCGGAACTGGGCGCATCCAGCACCGAAATCATCGAAAGGTTGATGCCGTCTGCTCCCCTTACATACACAACCGCAGTATTTTGAAATTCTGGAAACGTGTTCACAAAGTCATAGTAATTTGGCTCCGTGATCAAGCCTGAGGTAACTGTGAAGTTGGACAAGGCCACATTTTCAAGCAGATTTATGTGGGATATGTCGGTTTCCAATGCCTCGAATTCGTACGGAAGCGGAGAGGCAAGCGACACTGCATTTCCTGATACTGCTTCAACACGCACAATAAACTCTCGGAACGGCCGGGCATCTGCATCTTCAAAAGACACATTGTCCCAATCATTTTGTAGAAGGTATTCAAGGGTATTTGGCTGACTGATGTAAAGGACATCGCCCGGTTGTAGGTTGGAAGCATCCGCAACCGTAATGACGGAAGACCCTGCAATTGCTGTGGTTTGCAACTCAGTTTCAACCGACTTTTGGCCGGATTTGATTTCGATTGCATTGCCGCCAGTTCCCGAGGGGAACGTGAAATTTAACGTTGTCCCGTTTTCACTCTCGCCCACTACGTTGATATCACCGCGTTCGATAACAATCGTCTCGTTAAATTCGTGAACACCATCCTCCAATAGAATGGTGGCACCTGCTTCGACGGTTGCAATTAATGCGTTCAGTTCTGCCGCTGTTACGCCCACACCAACAAGGTAGGTGCCCGTATCTTCGTCGAATTGCACCCAATTTTGCTGCTGAGAAGCGGCTTGTGTCGTATGGTTTGTGCCGTTGCTCCAGTTTTCGATGGTTTCGTCTGAAGACTCACGATCGTTGTCTCTCTCGCGACGTGCTTCTTCGCGCTCAGCTCGACGTTGCTCTCTTGCTTCTTCCCGCTCTGCTCGGCGTTCCTCCATGCGTTCTTGTCGATCTGCAATACGCTGCTCGCGTGCCTCTTCGCGTTCAAGACGATTTGCGTCTCGTTTTTCCTGCCATTCTTGCCGCGCATCTTCGCGCTCTAAACGAAGGGCTTGTCTGGCCTCAATGCGCTCTGAGAATTCTCTCTCATTTGCGCTTTGGTCTTGAAATTTTTCTTTCCAAAAATTGGCGCCTTGTGAAAATTGCTTTTTTTGAATATTACGCATGCCAACTTCCCTGTTATTGGTAAATAATTGTTTTATTAAAAGTATATGAACAAGTACAATGAAGCTGATTAATCAGAAATACGTTTTTTAACCTGTGATTTATATGGTTTCATCGTAACATCTGATTAAGTATGGTTGTTAGCACCTTACGTGCGTATGGCAGCTTGGTTCCGCTCAACTGACTGTGACGCGGTACATTATCCGGCGTAAACGTGATCTGTTGCTGGCATATCTAATATGCGGTATCATAGTACCGTATTTTTAATGCACTGTTTTTAATAGATTTTTCTCAGCGATTTAAGAAACAAGCGTATTGACTATCGTTGTGATGTTCCGTATAACCCGCGCAATTCGCTGCAGTTGTGCGGTGACAAAACAAATTATTCCAGTTCAAAGGCTGTTTTAATGAAAACTTTCTCGCAGAAGCCTGCTGAGGTTGAGAAGAAATGGTTGCTGATTGATGCTGAGGACGTGGTTCTTGGTAGATTGGCTTCTATTGTCGCAAACCGTCTGCGTGGCAAACACAAACCCACGTTCACTCCGCATGTTGATGATGGCGACAACATCATCGTCATCAATGCAGACAAGGTGAAACTCACGGGCAAAAAATACACCGATAAAAAGTACTACTGGCATACCGGATACCCAGGCGGCATCAAAGAGCGTACGGCAAGAGCGATCATGGAAGGTAGATTTCCGGAGCGCGTTGTTCAAAAAGCTGTAGAGCGCATGATGCCAGGTGGGCCGCTTTCCCGACGGCAAATGAAGAATTTGCGTGTTTACGCAGGTTCCGAACATCCCCATGAAGCACAATCCCCTGTTGTGGTGGATGTTGCCTCTATGAACCCCAAAAACAAAAGGATTGCACAGTAATGGCTGAACTCAATTCTCTGGAAGAGCTGGGCGGCGCTGTTGAAGGTGCTGCTGTGACGGCAGATGTAACTGAACCTGAAGCACCCGTGTATGAGCAAAAGCTGGATGCACAGGGTCGAGCTTATGCAACCGGAAAGCGAAAAGACGCGGTCGCACGGGTTTGGGTAAAACCTGGTTCGGGAAAGATTGTCATCAATGAAAAAGACTTTAGCGAGTATTTCGCGCGTCCGGTTCTTCAAATGGTGATGCAACAACCCATCGTCGCGGCTGGCCGTGACGGGCAGTATGACATTATTGCTACAGTGCGTGGTGGCGGACTTTCCGGGCAAGCTGGCGCGGTTCGTCACGGTATTTCAAAAGCCCTCACCCATTATGAACCAACGCTTCGTGGTGTACTGAAAAAAGGCGGCTTCCTAACACGGGATTCTCGTGTGGTTGAGCGGAAAAAATACGGTAAGGCCAAGGCCCGTCGTTCCTTCCAGTTCTCGAAGCGTTAATTCAGATTTCGATAAGCAAGTACAAACTGCCCGCGAGAGTCTCGCGGGCTTTTTTTATGATTTTCATGCCTCGAAGCAACTCAAGCTTCAAGCCAAATGATCCCTGCCCTTCAATCTTGTTCTAGTCTTGGATGCTCACACTACCGCCGACGCATACCAAGTTGAACACCGAAGCCAAAAATCGAGAGCTATCCAGCCTGCTCTTTGATTTTTGCGCAGTTGATGAATTCACCAACGCCTGTGTCAAATCGCATTACCGCTGGAAATCCCTTGTCCGCGGCGGCTTGGCACAATTGCTCCGCATCCAGGAGCGCGGAGGATGATACATTGAGATCATAGGATGAAATCCCGTAGTGCACCGTTACATCACATTGCTCTGTTTGAGGCGGCAGTCCTTTCAACATAGGCTGACCTGTAAGCGCTGGAACGACAAAGGATTGCGCCCAGCAAATACGGTTCAATTTCCAAAATTCTGTGAATGCCGGGCTGATATAAACAAGAAACTCTCTCCCGAAGAGGGCAACCTGTTTATCCATTTGCTCAGCCAGTTGCCTATGGATTTGCACCGCGTTTGAAGCAACAGTCGCTTCGGTTTGACGTTCTCCCAAAATTGCTCTCCAGCGATCCTTTTCAGCAAGGCCGATGCCAATCAATGCAATCAGAACGATTGCGGATTGTGCTTTGCGCGGGAGCCTCGAAAAACCATCAGGAACTGGGAGCAATGCGCCCAGTATCAACATGCAGATCCACATGCCGGGATTGGCAAAATAGATGGCTGCTCCAGCAGGCAATTCGAGTAAAAGGCTGCTTACCGTGGCCGCCAATGCCATGGCGAACAGTGGTAAAATTAACCTTTTACGGTGGTTTTCCGGCTTAAAAAATCTCCACATCACAATCCCGGTCACAAGCGTTAAGACGATATGAAACACTGCCTGTTGTTGCCATTCAAACAGGAAATGAAGCGGTGCAATTACCGGTGATGACCCGGCTTCAACACCCAATGAGTTGGAAAAAATGAAGCCGAACGGCAATAGGACAAACAGCACCGAGAGTAAAATTGCTCTGAGGATATCCCTTTGTTTTATAAAGAATAATGCTGAAATTCCGACTGCAAGGACTGCACCGGTCGATATTTTGGCAGATGCGGATAGCAGAATTGCAACAGCAAACGTTACGGCATACATCGCGTCCGTCGACAGGCTTTGCGGTTTTGCTAGCCATTCTGCTGCAACCGGTATTACACATAACATGACGATCAGACTGAGAATGTAGGACTCAGATGAGAAGTATGCGGAAGTCTGCAACAAAGAAAGCGCGAGGGGCCAGCACAGAAACAATCCGAGACCAAGCAGCCCTTCCAGCGGTGGCCATCCTTTCGGCTTTAAGGCCAAGATCGCCTCTGTCAACGATAGAAAGAGAAGTGGCATCGTCACCAAAAAGACAATCAAATAGGATGCCATCAGGATTGGAATATCCAACCAGTTTGCAATCGATCCGATCAATCGGTGGCTTAAGACATGATAGGCAAATGGAATCAATCCATCCAAGCCTACGCTGACCTTGCCCTGATATTCAATCATCGCTGCTATTGCTGCGTGGAACATCGTGTCACGATGTTGAGTTCCCTCCAGTACGTTTTGGTAGGCGTCAGGTGTAATGTAGCCCTTACCAACGACCGCTGTGAACAGTAAAACGCCAAAAACTGCGCCAAACAAAAGGATCAAATGGATCTGGTTTGCCCGACCCGCTTTATGACTCAAAAAGATACTTGATACGATGAGCAAAAAGAAGCTGACCACAGGTACAAGATCGGCCAATTGATCTGGAAGGAAACGCGCGCTCCACCACGGCAAGAAAAGCAGACCAAAAACGCCAAAAAAACGGATGACGTCCCTGTGTCGACTGGAAACAAAATTGGCAAGCGGCCTCAACCAAACGATCGCTAATCCCATGGAAGAAAGTTTAATCAGTGGGGAAACACCCGGTAAATCGGTTTGATCTGGAAAAGATCGAAGTTGCCATATCCAAACACACACCGCCATTGCCAGAACGCAGGCTGTATAAAACCATGCGATGGTTTTGTACAAATCCTGTGTTGGATTGGATTCGTCGAAGGTTTGTTCTTTCAAAAGGAGTATCCGGCATCTTCGTAAAGCCGTAGTTTTATGCCAACGCGATGAAAATTTAAAGAGAATGCCGTTCTTGAAATTTAACTAGGCATCTTTCACCGCAACAATACTGAGCATTTCCAAACCGGTATAGGCATAGGTAAACCGGTCAATCTGCCACTTTGCCTTCTCCGGGAACAAGGAAATGAGATGCTCCTGCTTGCGCATGAATTCACCACGATCTGCTTTACGCAATCCGTAAGCAAGCGGTCTGGTCATTACATTCTTTGGTAAAACTGCATCAAAAACAGCAACATAGCCCCCCGTCTTGCAAACTCTGAGGGCTTCCGCGATCGCCCCTTGGACAATTTGATCCGGTAAATGATGGAACACACCGATCGACCAGACACCGTGAAAGCTGTTTGCTTCGAAAGGAAGGTTGTCCGCTGACCCCAAATGTGCTTCCCCGCCGGCCTCCCGGTATGCTTCGACATAACTGTCTTGAATATCAATTCCGATCGGCTGGAGCCCAACTTTCCAGAGCCAGGACTTTGGACCACATCCCACGTCCAACAATGGAGCACCATCTGGCAGACGATCGAGGGTTTGTCCCAGTTCACGGGATACATTGGTCTCTGCTCCTGCGCCAACGATCCTTTGAGCCAGTTGGTAGACGGTGGGGTTGTTTAAGATGTTATAGATTCTGCTGGACATGTCGTATTCCTATGCAGGAAATTTTAAAATGGCATCGATTACGTAAGACTGTTCCTCACCGGTCATTCCGGGATACAGGGGCAGGACCACGCCGTGATCCTGACAGTATTCGGATTCTGAGAGTGTGCCGCTTATTCGACCGACGCCGTCATAGGCTTTCTCACGATGCGCGCACATGATGCCCCGCCGCGTAGAAACGCCCCTGTCGAGTAGGTACTGCATAAATTCCCGTTGGTTGATTTGCGGATCAAGGAGAATGCAATAACTCTGCCAATTTGTAGTTGCCCATTTAGGCAGGGTTGGCAGTTCTATCCAATTGAGATGCCTTAGTTTTTCTGAATACTGGTTTGCCAGCTGATTTCGCTCTTCTACAATGCCAGGCAATCTCTTTAACTGTTCCCTGCCAACAGCTGCCTGAATATCCGTCATCCGCTGATTGTATCCAATGATCGGATAGGTTTCAAAAATCACTTTGTTCGACGCATGTCTCACCGTGTCAGGTACAGCCATCCCATGTTGGCGGAGCAATTTCAGTTTCGTATCGCACTCATCATCGTTCGTGGTAATCATCCCGCCATCACCGGTTGTGATGACTTTGCGGGGATGCATGGAAAAGCAGACCAAGTCTCCCATTGGATAGCCTATGTTGCAAAAGCTGTCCTGATCCTTGGGATATCTAATTTCACTGCCAATGGCGCAGGCTGCGTCTTCAACGACCTTGAGATTGTGTGCTTTCGCAATCTCCATGATTGCTGGCATGTCACACGGCATTCCCATTTGATGCACACACAAGATTGCCTTTGTTTTTGGTGTAATTGCAGCGGCAATCGCAGACGGATCGATATTGAAATCAGTTCTGTTGATGTCAACGAAAACGGGGGTTGCGCCTGCGTGAACGATTGCGTTGGCGGTGGCAATATAGGAGTGGCTAACGGTGATTACTTCATCGCCTGCACCAATTCCCAGTGCGATAAGCCCCAAGTGTAGGGCAACGGTGCAATTTGACACCGCACACGCATGTTTAGCCCCGACGTATTGGGCAAACTCTTGCTCAAAACGCTTCACTTCGGGGCCTTGTGTGACCCAGCCAGATTTAAGCACTCTCGCCGTTGCTTCGGCTTCTGCGTCCCCTAGTACCGGTTTTGCAAGGGCTACTTTCAACATCAGTTTGCTTCGCGCTCCTTAATCCAATTGAAGACTTTTTCCTCGCTCAAGAGTTCCTCAGGGTCTTTGCCCTGTTCTTCGTACCAGGTACGCAGCTTTGCAAGACCATCGGACAATGGGGTTTGAGGATGATAGCCTGTGATTTCTTGTGCTTTATTCGTGTTTGCATAAAGGCGCAGGACATCACCCGGGCGGTCTTCTTGAAAATCGATCTCAGCTGCGTTTCTTCCAAACAAAACGGAGATTTGCTCTGCCAGCTCGCGAATGGTTATCTCGTTACCATTCCCAATGTTGAGCGTTTCTCCGATACACTTTTCTGAAGTTGCACTCATCGCCAAGCCTCTGGCGGTATCATCAACGTAAGTGAAATCGCGGGTTTGACTTCCATCACCAAAAATCACCATCGGTTTGCCTGCCATTGTGCGAAGCATGAATTTGGGAATGACTTCTCCACTATCCCCTTCGTGATGGCTTCTTGGACCAAACGCATTAAACGGACGCACAACCGTTGTTGGGTATTGATATGTTTCCCAAAACGCTCTGGTATAGGATTCTCCGGCAAGTTTGGACCCGCCATAGACCGTCTTTGGGAAGGTTGGGTGCGTTTCATCCATCGGCACCGTTTGGGCAGTGCCATAGACTTCGGATGTAGAGGTATAAATGAATCTGCCCACATCGTGTTTGCGTGAAAGGTCAAGCAAAGACAGCGTTGCAGTCGCATTGACTTCATGGTTTTCAAATGGACTATGAATGGAATGTCTGACGCCCAGGCACGCAAGATGAAAGACATAATCACTGCCGCTGATCACCGCCTCTACCGATTCAGAATTTCGAATGTCTAATTCATGCAACTGACAATGAACTTCTGATAGATTTTCAGATTTTCCATTTACGAGGTTATCAATGACATGGACGTCAGCACCCTCGCTTGCAAGAAGCCGCACCAGGCTTGATCCAATAAAGCCTGCCCCCCCTGTAACTACAGCTTTTTTGCCTTTAAAACTCATGAGTTTGTGGCCTTCTTTCTTGTCTGCTTTGTCGCAATTTCTTCCTCAATGAGGAAAAGAGAGCGGCGTTGTGTGTTTTCATTGATGCGCCAAATGTATTCTCCCGTGACCCCCATCATGAGTATCTGTAATCCGCCGATTACCAGAACGATGATGACCAAAGAAGCCCACCCAGGCACCTGAACGAAACCGCCTAGTGCCAGCGTGAGTAACAGGAAGGCATACAGAAACCCTAATACGCTCACGCAAAACCCTATGTAGGTCATAGCCCGCAGCGGTACAAAGCTTGAAGCAACAACAGCGTCAATTAGCGCAAGTATTTTTCGCCTCGTTGACCACTTGGAAACCCCTTTTTTCCGTTGCCGCTTTTCGAAAGAAAGGTGCGCAACCGGAAACCCAAGTGCTGGCACTTCGATCAGCAGGTTTACATGCGGGCCTGCGTGATCAACCAGTTTTTCAAAACTACGCCGGCTCATCAGTGCAAAACTGGCTTGGAAGGGAATGTTTTCTATTCCCGAGACCCGACGCATCACTTTATGAAAATAGTAGGACGAATTATGTTGAAACCAGGTAAGTTCTCCGCGCCCTTCACGAATGCCCCAAACGATATCTTTTCCAGATTGGAATTCGGATATCATTGTAGGTATCAACTCCAGTGGATCTTGTAGATCAGCTGCAATGAATACCGCACAATCCGTTTCACACTTGGATAATCCCGCCACAACCGCGATATGCGATCCGGAACGACGCGACAGCCTGAAGTATGAAAACCAGGGCGTTTTGCTGGCGGCTTCACTCAGCATCGCCTGAGTGTTATCGGTCGAGTGATCGTCGACGAAGAAAACACTCAGCGAATTGGGAAGCGTTTTTTTAAATTCAGCCAGTGCAATCAGTAGCTCGGGAATAACCTCTTCTTCGTTGTGGACGGGGATCACCAAAGTGAGACTGGGGTCCCTTTTTCCGGTTGTTTGCCGTGGCATAGAGGTTCCTTTAAATTCAGAGGCAGTGCGTTTGATTTTGTTAGCTGCTATTAGTCTTGGTGAAATTTCGATTCGTCATTTGTTTCTACACTGAACCGGGATTGAGTTAAAAACTATAATGCGATGCAAGCTTTGGCAAAAAACCCTTAATAATCGGTGTTGGATTTTGCCAACATTAGGGGATAAATCGAACTGAAAGGTTCGCTAGGCGAATGGATGAACTGCAAAAACTGAAGAACATCTATCTTGAGCTCCAGGAAAAGATGCGCAAACAATTCAACAGAAGCCTGTCCTTTGGGGATTATTTCACGGACCGATGGGAGCGAGCAAAACGTGAAGGCTTTGGTGAAGGCACCTCCGTTTATGACAATGTTCTTATTCTTGGGGACGTAAAAGTCGGCAAAAATGTATGGGTTGGTCCAAATTGCATCTTGGATGGGCGGGGTGGTCTTACGATTGGGGATCACTGCGCCATCTCTGCTGGCGCTCATTTGTACAGCCATCACACCGTTAAACAGGCGATCACCATGGGCGAAGCAGACATAGAAGTAGCGCCGACGAAGATCGGCAATGGCGTCTATATTGGGCCAAATTCTGTGGTCCAGATGGGCGTGACCATCGGCGACCGTGCCATCATCGGCGCCTTGTCATTTGTAAACCGCGATGTCCCGGCTGACTGTACAGCGTATGGATCACCGGTACAGATCAGTAAGAGAGAACCTTCGCGTTAACGCGTAATTTCAATCAGTTTATGACTGGTGTACTCGATGTTTTCCGCTGTTAACTCCGGGAATAGCGGCAGTGAAAGGCATCTCGCCATCACATGTTCCGTGATTGGAAAATCACCTTGTTTGTATCCAAGATCGCTAAAACATGGCTGCAAGTGCAGCGGGATCGGGTAATGAATACCTGCGCCAATTTTCGCTTCATGCAGTTTTCCCAATACCATGTCACGGTTTTCCACCAATACTGCATAAATGTGCCAAGCATGGCGGTCGCCATTGCGGACTTCCGCAGGCAGTGTAAGCCCGCTTTCCTTCAGCAGGGATGAGTAGGAATTGGCGTGTTGCCCTCTTTTGGTAGTCCATTCCTCTATGTACTGCATCTTTACGCCGAGGACCGCGCCCTGAATACCCTCCATTCGGTAGTTGTAACCGAGGAGTTTATGGACATATTTTTCTTCAGAACCCCAGTCCCGGAGCATCCGCAAGGTTTTGTGGTGTTCCGGATCTTTTGCGAAAGCTGCACCGCCTTCGCCATAGGCACCAAGGTTTTTTCCGGCATAAAAACTAAATCCTGAAAAATCCCCCATGCTTCCTGCCCGTTGGCCTTGAAATTCGCCGCCATGGGCTTGGGCAGCATCTTCAATAACAATCAGATCATGCCTGTCTGCTATCTCCTGGATTGCACGCATGTCGCAAACGCGCCCGTGTATATGAACCGGCATGAGCGCCTTGGTCTTCGGCGTAATCGCGGCTTCGATGTTTTCTGGATTAATGGTCCAATCTTGCGGATCGATATCGACGAAAACTGGTTTTGCCCCGGTGTATCGAATAGCGCTTGCTGTGGCGATGAACGTCATCGGGGTGGTAATCACCTCATCCCCCTCACCTATCCCGGCAGCCAACAAAGCAAGGTGCAGTGCGCTGGTGCCGCTGTTGACTGCGACAGCTGGATTCGTCCCCTGACAAAATTCCTGAAATGCTGCTTCGAATGCGGCCACTTTGGGGCCCAGGATGAATTGGCTGTTCTCCATAACATCTTCAACGGCTGCCAGAATTTCTTCCTTAATGGATTGATACTGCGCACCCAGATTTACCAAAGGGATGTTGTCTGTCATGTCAATTGACTCCGCCTACTTCGATCGGTTCACCGCTGCGTTGCATTGACTGTGTTGCAGCTTCTAGAACTTCGACAATTTCCAGACCCATCTGACCGCTGGTTTTGGGTTCTGATTTTTCCTTGATGGAAGAAGCAAAATGTCCGGCCATGACTGCCAAGGCTTCCGTCGTTTCCAAATGGGGCACATGGATGTCTCCCAGCCTGTAGCCGATCTTAAGTTTGTCGCTCGTTTCTTCATCAACGTTCAGATTGATGCCGTTTTCATATATTTTGACCTTCTCCGTTGGCTCCAAATCATTGAAAACGATCATCTTTTTCTCACCACCAATGAGTGTCTGACGGGTCTTGATGGGAGAGAGCCAATTTACATTGATGTGTGCGATGAAATCATCGGAATAAAACAGGGACATATAGGCTGTATTTTCCGGATGCCCGTTTACATGCGCAATCCCATGGGCAGAAACCTTGGTTGGTTTCTTGTCAATCAAATACATTAAGATAGAGACATCATGCACCGCCAAGTCCCACAATACGTTCACATCTGCCTGAAAAAGACCCAGATTGATGCGCGTGGAATCATAATAGTAGAGTTCACCCAACTCGTCAGACTTTATTTTTTCCCTAATGAGATTAACCGCGGAAGTGTAAATGAATGTGTGGTCGACCATCAGGGTTAAACCGCGTTCTGCGGCCATGGCAATCAACACTTGTGCTTCGTGCGCTGAAGACGTGATCGGCTTTTCGATTAATACGTGTTTCCCCGCTTCCAGCGCGGCTTTAGCGAGCGGGAAATGAGTAGCGGTGGGCGTTGCAATTGCGACAGCATGAACGCCATCGTCGGCCAAAACCGCGTCATAGTCCGCAGACGTTTCCACTTCAGGAAAACGGGTTCGCGCGTTTGCTTGGGCGTTCGGCTTGCTTTCGACGATGAACCTCACATCGAATTCGGGCGACGCTCGAAAGTTCCGCACCAAGTTTGGTCCCCAATAACCAAACCCCACCACTGCAATACCAATTTTGCTCATAAATCACCTATCAGATTACGCAGAAGCTATTAGCAGCAGACCGGTTAACGCAAATACAAGACCCGCAATTTTTTGTACGGAATATCCCTCACCTAAGAAAAGCATGCCTGCACCGCTGATGCCGGCAAAGGTGATGGTAGCAAGAACCGGATACGCAATGCTAATGGGCTGTGTTGCGACAAGTCGAAACCAAATCAACATCGCTAATCCGTAAAAGAAAAAACTCGCCAGCAACATCGGCTGCATCAGCAATTGAAGGATTTGCTTTGGCAATCCCAGGAATCCTTCATCAAATATCACGATACCGCTTGCGATCATGCCTTCTCGAAGCATCAAATTCGCTGCAACCACGCTTGAGGAGCAAACCAACAAATATATCCAACCGGAAATGTTCAAATTCTCAGACCTTTCCCGTATACAACCTCATTGTTTCAAAGGGCGTGCCGGATTACCAATAACCGTGGTATTCGCGTCTACATCCCGTGTGACCACACTACCGGCGCCAATCACAGCTTTCTCACCAATCGTCACGCCTGGAAGGATGACAGCCCCGCTGCCAATTGCAGCCCCCGCCTTGATCAGAACTTCTTCCAGAACCCAGTCGTCTGATCCCTTTAGTTCGCCCTTATCGTTTACGGCTGCAGGGTCACGATCATTCGTAAACATTACCCCGTGGCCGATGAAAACACCGTCCTCGATTGTGATCCCGGAGCAGATAAAACTGTGCGATGAAATCTTGCACCGCTTCCCGATTTTTACGCCAGATTGAATTTCGACAAAAGGACCGATTGTTGTTTCAGCGCCGATGGAGCACCCGTAAATGTTGACCAGATCGGGCTTAAAAATCCGAACGCCTTCTTCCAATTCTACATTCTCGGCTACCGGCATTATTTTGGAATCTCGGTTAGATGAATCGCCTTAAGTGTCACACTCACGGCCCTATATAGCTTTGGTCAGATAGTCAAGGAACCTAACTGTCGCTTACCCTACCGGATAGGGCTTACGGAGATGTCAATGCCCTGAGTTTCAGCATGTACCATACGCCGAATGCGGGACCTAGCGCCATGATAACCATGGCCGTTGGCCAGCTCGTTACACTCACCAGATACGGGGTCAGTTGAACCGTCAGGATCGTCAGGGCAAATCCAATTGCCGTCTGGAAGGTCATCAAGGAACCTGCAATTTCCGGAGGAGAGCCATCGGCAACCAACGCCGAAAATTGCGGACTGTCTGGAATGATGGCAATCCCCCAAACAATCACAACAACAAATGTTATCCATGGATCGCCCCCAAACGTGACAGCCGCCAAGAGTGCAGAAAGACCGCTGACAATCATGGCAACGATGGTCACTTCCGCTTTTCCAAGTTTGTCTGCGACCATGCCGCCAAGAATGCAGGCAACACCCCCCAGGCCAATTGCAAGAAAGGCTGTCAGTTTCGAAAGTGAAACAGCGTCTGCCTCCGGCATTGAAACCTTGTAAGACGCGAGCGTGGCAGTGCCAATCCATGCCCACATTGCATAGAGTTCCCACATATGTCCGAAATATCCGAGATATGCATATCTGACGCGTTTGATTGTCCAGGCCTTTTTGATCGAAGATGCTTCAAATGCCGGAGCTTTGGCATGAAACGGCCCGAGGCCAGAAAGGAGGATGAGGCCTGCCGAGATCAAGGTGCACGAAGACACGATTGCGATCGTCAGCCTCCATTCTGCTTCCCCAAGCCAGGCAACCAGATGTGGAGAAGCAGACCCGAAGGTCAATGCGCCGACCAGAACACCAACCAGGAGACCGCGATCCTCTTTGCCCCAGCCGACAGCAATTTTCATCCCGACAGGATACACGCCTGCCAACATCATTCCAGTCACAAATCGTAGGGTGATGGAAGCCACAGTTCCCGGATCAACCAGTAATAGTCCAAAGCCTGAACCTGACGCAATGCAGGCACAGGTTGCGAACACGAACCGCGGGTCAAACCTGTCTGAAAGGCCAGTGAATGCCGAGATCAATGCGCCGAGGACAAATCCTGCTGCAACGGCGCTGGTTAGCGCTGCTTGTGCTAGCGGCGATATTTCAAATTCAACCAGCATATCCGGCAGGACTGCGGAAGAGATAAACCAGAGACTTAGCGCTGATACCTGAGCCAAGACCAGCAAGGTTATTGAACGCAGTTTTGGCGTCACGCCCCAGCCCATTGCATGTACATGTCACGGGCCTGAGTCGTTTTCTGGCCTATCTGAAAATCGCGGTTTTCAAACTGCACACATGGTGTGACTTTGGAGTAGTTGCCCGTCAGGAATATTTCATCTGCATTCCGAAAATCATCCAACGTCAGCGTTACTTCGCGCACTGTCTCACCCGATCCTCTTAGCAACTCCAAAACCCTCGCCCGGGTTATCCCAGCTAGAAACGTGCCATTTGCAATTGGCGTCAGGTATTCGCCATTTTTCACCATCCAAATGTTGGCAGTTGCAGTCTCTGCAACGTTGCCCAAGGCATCACAGGAAATCGCGTTTGCAAAGCCTTTGTCCTGTGCTTCCTTTAGCATTCTCGCATTGTTAGGATACAGGCATGCTGCTTTTGCATTCACGACAGCGCTTGCCAGGGTCGGCCTAATGAACTGTGTCGTTGTCAGTGTTGTCCCGGCAAAGGGTGGCATCGCGGCTTCTTCCAGGCAAAGTGCAAAGCGCGTTGAACTCGGCAATGGATCCACCGTCATTGCCCCGGCTTCTGTCGACCAGCACATGGGTCGGATGTAGAGTTCTGCTCCCGGTCGAAATTTTTGAACGCCTTCCTGAGCCAGTTCCAGAATTTTCCCGGTTTCCACTACAACATCCATTCCAAGCGCTTTGGTGGAATGGTTGACGCGTTCGCAGTGTTTGTCCAAATCTGGTGTGACATTGCTAAATGCCCTCGCACCGTCAAAGACCATGGTGCCAAGCCATGTGCCATGGTCAGCAGATCCCATGATCGGGACATTGCCTTCATGCCATTCCCCTTCAAACCAGGTCCAGATTTTTCTATCAGCAGGAAGAGGCATTCTTTACTCCCAATCAAAAGGCCACATGCATAGAAGACTTGTATCATAATTCATCACGAGACAAGATTCCGGGCCAAACTATATGCAAGTTTGACCCTCTACAAGTTGGGATTTTTCCAATCTCAGACCATCGCAAAGATTCTTGCTGGACCGCCTGTTCCCCCCTTGTGTTTTGGCGCACCAACAACCAGCGTTGCACCGGCCTCAGGCACACTTTCGAGATTGGCGATGTTCTCGATGCCCCAACGATTGGTTGGCAACCAAGCATAGTGGGTCTTGAAATCCGCTGAAATTCCATGATCCAGTGATAGCGTATCGACAGCCATGCCAACCGCTTTGGTTTCTTCCAGCAACATTTGTGTCGTTTCAATATGGAATCCCGGAAAGTGCATTTTTCCTTCACTGTCTGCATTGCGATACTTCTCAGTTTTCACATGCTGACCCCAGCCAGACAGCATTGCAACACAGGCATTATCGGGAATCGGACCGTTCTTTGAGATCCATGCCTTCACGTCCCCCGGGGTTACTTCCGCGTCATCATCACGGGCTGCTGTCTCGCGGATATCGATCACACAAAGTGGAACAACGAGGTTTTCAACAGGAATTTCATTTACCGCCTGTCCGTCCGCTGAAAAATGCAACGGCGCATCCAAATGGGTGCCAGTGTGCTCGTTAAGCGTTAAATTCATCAGGTTAAATCCATGTTCAGAGAACTTGAATTTTTGCTCAATCGAAACGCCTGGCTCGCCGAAGTAAGTGGGGAACTGCTCGTCGTAGTCATACGTCATATCCTCAACTTTATCGTGTCCTGCGGCCATGGCGGGAGGTGCCAACCCTGCGGTCGCCGCTACGCCAGCCGCAGCAATGACTGCCGATGATCTGAACAGATCACGACGCGAGAGCATTTTTTCCTTCACAGATTGGATTACGCAAAGATCACACATTGATACCTCCCTTATGGTTCTCTTTTTTAGTTTAGAACGCGTTTTGCGAAAGGCCAAACAAATCTTGCGGTCCATGTCGCATTGACTTTTCCATATTGTAAGCGCACGCTTCAACCTGTCAGGGGTGTTCCGCCTAAGGAACTGAGATACTGTTATCGTTTTGACTGGCACAGTGACCCTTTGAACCTGATCCGGTTTAGACCGGCGGAGGAAGACCAGCATCCTGTGCAAACCCTATCTGGTTATGACTGGGCTCCTCGATACAAACATGAAGGAGCTCACGTATGAATGCCATTACCCCAACCGTTTCTGAAGGCCCGCTGCCCGCGTCGCGAAAGATCTATATCAAGGGCAAAATCCATCCCCAGATCAGGGTGCCAATGCGCCAAATCGAATTACATCCGACCTCAGGGGAGCCACCGGTAACGGTTTATGACGCCTCTGGCCCTTACACTGATCCCAACATCGAAATCGATGTATCCAAAGGTCTGGAGCGGAAACGCGAGCAATGGATCGCAAACAATTGTGATCTTGAGCAATATGAAGGTCGGCACGTGAAACCCGAGGACAATGGATTTGCGAAAGGTGACAGACTTGTTCAGGAGTTTCCAATCCGACACCAACCTAGGCGATCCAAAAATGGCGAGGCGGTCACGCAATTGGCTTACGCGCGTGCAGGCATCATCACGCCGGAAATGGAATTCATTGCGATTCGCGAGAATCTCGGCCGCGAAATAGCCAAAGAAAAACTTGCCCGTGACGGGGAAAGTTTTGGAGCATCGGTTCCAGACTATGTCACGCCCGAATTTGTTCGCGACGAAGTTGCCCGTGGTCGAGCCGTTATTCCGGCCAACATCAATCATCCGGAAGTTGAACCCATGATTATCGGTCGCAACTTTCTGGTCAAAATAAATGCGAACATCGGAAATTCTGCTGTCACCTCCTCCATGGAGGAAGAGGTCGAAAAAATGGTTTGGGCTACCCGCTGGGGTGCCGATAACGTCATGGATCTATCTACCGGTCGAAACATCCACAACATTCGCGAGTGGATTATCCGGAATTCTGCCTCGCCGATCGGGACGGTACCGATTTATCAGGCATTGGAGAAGGTTAACGGTATCGCTGAGGAGCTCACATGGGAGGTTTATCGCGACACGCTGATCGAACAATGCGAACAGGGCGTTGATTATTTCACGATTCATGCGGGTGTCCGGCTGCACTATGTGCCGCTCACTGCAAACCGGACGACCGGCATCGTTTCGCGCGGTGGATCAATCATGGCAAAATGGTGTTTGCACCATCACAAGGAAAGTTTTCTCTACACCAACTTTGAAGAGATTTGCGATATCATGCGGGCGTATGATGTAACGTTTTCACTTGGCGATGGGCTACGCCCCGGTTCCATCGACGATGCAAATGATGAAGCGCAATTTGCGGAGCTTGAGACACTTGGTGAGCTTACCAAAATTGCCTGGGCAAAAGACTGTCAGGTCATGATTGAGGGTCCGGGGCATGTTCCTATGCACAAAATCAAGGCGAACATGGACAAGCAGTTGGAAGCATGCGGCGAGGCTCCGTTTTATACACTCGGTCCCCTTACGACTGATATCGCGCCCGGGTATGATCACATCACCTCAGGCATTGGCGCAGCGATGATCGGATGGTACGGCACGGCGATGCTTTGCTACGTCACCCCGAAAGAGCACTTGGGGCTTCCGGATCGGGATGATGTTAAAACCGGTGTGATCACCTACAAGATCGCTGCACATGCGGCGGACCTTGCGAAGGGTCATCCAGCTGCGAAAATTCGGGATGATGCCCTGTCCCGTGCCCGATTTGAGTTTCGGTGGGAAGACCAGTTCAATCTGGCGTTAGACCCGGAAACAGCCCGCGATTTTCATGATCAGACGCTTCCCAAAGAAGCGCATAAAGTGGCGCATTTCTGCTCAATGTGCGGGCCTAAAGTTTGCTCAATGAGGATTTCGCAGGACATTCGAACGGAAGCGCAGAAAGAAGGTATGGAGAAGATGAAGGAGAAATACCGCAAAGGGGGCGATCTTTACGTGCCAGCAAATCCGACAACCCCTGCTGAATAGCAATTCAAAAAAG
>JBCCXO010000054.1:0-24325 GCA_039191645.1 Pseudomonadota bacterium
ACATTTAACGCTTCCACGCCTGGATACTTGGTTTTCCATTTTGGCATGTCGCGGCGAATCTGTTCCTGAATATCCTGCGCCAACTCCTGGAAAACGGTTGACGTGGTGCGCCCACAGCCCGGACAGGCTGCGACAATCGGAACGAAGGAGCGGAAACCCATCGTTTGGAGCAATTCCTGTGCAACCTGCACTTCGCGTGTGCGATCTCCGTTTGGTTCCGGTGTGAGTGAGATGCGAATTGTGTCGCCGATCCCCTGTTGAAGCAGAACGCCCATTGCGGCCGAAGATGCAACAATGCCTTTGCTGCCCATTCCGGCTTCGGTCAGCCCAAGGTGGAGTGCATGATTGCTCCGTCTCGCCAGTTCGCAGTACACAGAAATCAAATCCTGAACTTGACTGACTTTTGCAGACAGGATGATTTTGTCATTCTCCATGCCAATTTCATTGGCAAGGTTGGCGGAGATGAGCGCAGATTGAACCATTGCCTCGCGTGTTACATCACGGGCGGTCATCGGAGAACCGTTCTCCTGATTTTCGTCCATCAGTTTTGTCAGCAGCGCCTGATCGAGGGAGCCCCAGTTAACGCCAATTCGGACTGGTTTATCGTATTCCAAAGCGGTCTCGATGATTGCCGCAAACTGTTTGTCTTTCTTTTCCTTGAAACCGACATTCCCGGGATTTATACGGTACTTATCCAGTGCTTCGGCACATGCTGGATGGTCCGCAAGCAATTTATGACCGATATAGTGGAAATCTCCGATTAATGGAACGTTGATGTTCATGGCAGCGAGTTTATCCCGAATATGGGGAACTGCGGCTGCCGACTCGTCGCGATCCACCGTAATCCTCACGAGCTCTGATCCAGATCTGTGCAGTGCGGCGATTTGAGCTACACTCTTGCCGATATCTGCCGTATCTGTGTTAGTCATTGACTGAACAACGATGGGCGCTTCGCCGCCAACGCTTACACCACCAACGGAAACCGCGCAGGTTCTCTTACGTGGCAAAGGTTCTGTCAGGTGAGGCGCAAAGGCATCTGTTTTCATTGCAAGTCTATAGATCAGTCAATCGTGCGGCCCCTATTATCGGTTGTGGGCTTGCAGAAAAGATAATGTGCGTTGTCGAGATTGTCAGCAAAAATTTATGATTAACCGGATATGTCGCTGATGTTTCATGCGGAATTTGAGTATTTTGGACCCAGTTTTGGCACAACCCTGGACATTTTATCCTTCAGGCATTGTCTTTTCGGGTACGGATTTCTGCAAATACTTCTGCATCTGTCGCGTTTGCCATGCCAAGGTTCGACCGAATGTTCGAATCTGAGGCGCGCAGAAACGGATTCGTATCCAGTTCCAGTCCCATGTTGGTGGGAATCGTCGGTTGCCCATTTTCGCGCAGTGCCATCACCTCCGAAACACGTTTTTGGAGATCGGTATTGTCCGGGTCTATCGTCAGTGCAAACTCTGCATTGGATTTGGTGTATTCATGGCCACAATAGATGATTGTGTTTCTGGGCAGACCCTTCAATTTGCACATCGAGTCCCACATCATCTGCATGTCTCCCTCAAAGACGCGGCCACAGCCCATGGAAAACAGGGTATCTCCGGTAAAAATCACGTGGCTTTCAGTGAAATGATAGTTCACCATTCCTAACGTATGTCCCGGTGTTGAAATAACCTTTACTGCTTCTCCACCAAAAGTAAGGTGGTCCCCGTCTGACACGGTCTCATCGAGGGTGGTGATCTTCGAAGCCTCTGCAAGGGGGCCGATAACATGGCATCCTGTGCTCGCTTTAAGGTCAGAAATCCCTTGGGTGTGATCGAAATGATGATGCGTCACCAAAATATGTGTAAGGGTCCAGCCTTTTTCTGAAATGGCCTTTCGTACTGCATCGGTCTCCGGGGCGTCGATTGCGGCTGTATCACCGGAAACGGGATCATGGACTAGCACACAATAGTTGTCTGAGAGGCAAGGAAACTGATGAAATTCTAAGTTGACCATGGGATTTCCTGTCGAAGAGTATCTGCTGATTGAAAACAAATAATAAACCAGTCGCCCTCTGGCAACATGGAAGGTCCGGCGTTATCTTCAAACCATGCATATGGACGTTTTGGAGCTGAGGGAGTTTTATGCATCGCGGCTGGGCGATGCTGTGGTTAGTTCTGTGTCTATGGCGTTGTCTCCGTTATGGGGAGACGCAAATGGCGAACACCTTTTGGGCCTTGGTTACGCTGTGCCGCTCGTAAACCGGTTTGGCTCAGATTGTGAGAATTCCATTTGCCTCATGCCTGCCGGGCAGGGTGCACTGCCTTGGCCTTCGGCGCATTCACCGGCGACCTTGTTGTCACATGATGACGAATTTCCCTTTCGTGATTCCAGTTTTGACCGGCTTTTGATGGTTCATTTTCTTGAGCACGCTGAAAACGCGAATGAGTGCCTCTCAGAAGCCTGGCGCGTGTTGACGCCTGGCGGAAAGCTTATCGTGGTTGTCCCTAACCGCAGGGGTGTGTGGGCCAGGTTTGAAAACACGCCCTTTGGCACGGGGAAGCCTTATAGTCGCGGTCAGCTCAATAAGGTATTGAAATTAAATCAGTTTACGCCCGAAGCGTGGTCAGATGCCCTTCATTTTCCGCCTTCCGGTACAGAAATATCAATGCGGATGCGAAACAGTATCGAGGGGTTTGGAAAACGTGTTTGGCCGGTTTTTGCCGGTGCCATCTGTGTTTTTGCGACAAAACGCCTATTTCAGGGTATACCCGTAAAGGCGCGGGCCAGGCGACGCCTGGCTGTGCCAGTGTTGGTGCCCCAAGGAACAGGACGGGCGAGTCGAGACGGAGAGTGAATTCTTTCTTTGATTTTGTTTGTCGCATTCAATAGAACCAAACAGCATAATTTATAGCGGAGAATATTGGTGGGTAACGGTCAAGAAATCCCTCAACCCAAAAATGGTGTCATGGATATCGCCATGTATGTTCCGGGCAAATCAAAAGTGCCTGAGGGAACGCGTTTGCATAAGCTTTCATCGAATGAGAGCCCGTTTGGACCCAGTGAAAAAGCTTTGGAAGCGGCTCAACATGCAACGTTAAACATGCAGGACTATCCTGATGGTTCTTCAACTTTGCTTCGCGAAGCGATTGCGGAAGTTCATGGTCTCAATCCGGAAAATCTGATTTGTGGCAATGGATCGGATGAAATTCTGGGATTGGTTGCAAACACCTATTTGGCAAATGGTGATGAAGCGATTTTCACGGAACATGGTTTTTTGGTCTATCGCATTGCGACGCTATCAGCCGGCGCCAAACCAATTGTGGTTAAGGAACAAGACTGTCGGGCAGATGTTGATGCGATATTGAATGCTGTGACAGATCGTACGCGGGTTGTTTTTCTGGCTAATCCGAACAATCCCACCGGGACTTACCTCCCCGTAGAGGAGGTAAAACGATTGCATTCAGGCTTACCGCCTAAAGTCGTGTTGGTAATTGATGCAGCTTACGCTGAATATGTCCGTAAAAACGACTATGAAGCTGGCATAGAATTGGTCTCTGCGAATTCAAATGTGATCATGACTCGCACTTTTTCCAAGATTTTTGGTCTTGCTGCGCTTCGCATTGGCTGGGCTTACGGGCCTAAGCCCATCATTGATGCACTTAACCGCGTCAGGGGACCCTTTAATGTGAATGCCGCTGCAATAGCAGCCGGTGCTGCTGCGATCAGAGACAAAGCGCATATGGAAAAGTCTATTGCCCATAACGATGAATGGTTGGACATTTTGAGCGACAGTCTTACAGAATTGGGCTTAAAGGTTACGCCTTCAGTCGGAAACTTTGTTCTGATCCATTTTTCAGAAGACCCCGGGAAAACAGCCGCAGAGGCGGATCGCTATCTGACAGAGCGTGGTTTTGTCCTGCGTGCGGTTAGGGGATATGGATTTCCCAATGCGCTGCGGATGTCAATTGGAAATGAAGAGGCAAACCGTGGTGTGTTGGAGGCTCTTCGTGCGTTTCTTACCCGAACTTAGATTATGACATTCAAAATCAAAAAAGTTGCGATCCTTGGACAGGGCCTGATTGGTTCCTCGATAACCCGGGCTATTTTTCATCAGAATCTTCCACTTGACGTTGTGGTCACCGATGCTTCAAAAAAGGTATGTGAACGTTTGCTGGAGCTGGGGCTTGGACGAGCAAAGGTCGTTTTTTCAAATGCTGAAGCGGTTGAGAATGCTGATCTAATCATCGGCTGTGTGCCGGTTGCTTCCTTTGCCGGGGTTGTTGCTGATATAGCTCCTCATTTGAAGCAAGGAGCCATCTTGTCGGATGTTGGTTCCGTTAAGGAAGCTGTCATAGAGCAGAGCTCGGCCATCCTGCCTGACGGCGTGGAATTTATACCTGCTCACCCGCTTGCCGGAACCGAGTTTTCAGGCCCTGATGCTGGCCTTCCAAAATTGTTTGTTGATCGTTGGTGTATAGTAACGCCGCTTGAAACATCAACGTCAGCTGCTGTTCATGCGGTGAAGAGTTTTTGGGAAGGGTTGGGCTCAAAAGTGCAAATCATGTCTGCCAAAGAGCATGACCAAATCCTCGCAATAACCAGTCACTTGCCACATTTATCTGCTTTTTCAATTTTCCATACCGCCAGAAATCATGAACAAAAAAGCGGTACAGCTGTGGCGCAATACTCTGCCGGTACGTTTCGGGATTTCACCCGTGTTGCTCTTTCCAATCCGCAGATGTGGCGCGACATTATCATGTTAAACCATCAAGCCCTTTCGGAGGCTTTTGATCAGTTTTCGCAGGATATGAGAAAAATTCTAAATGCAGCGGAAGACGGTGATTATGAGCGGTTGGAAGAGCTGATTTCCGAAAGTCGGAAAATGCGGGCTGAGAACATCAATGAGCAAGACTTCACGCGGAAAAAGGTCAGGGTGACAGAACAAAATCCATCCGAGATCGCCAAGCCTTATTCAACTGATTGAAAACCTAATTTCCTAAAATACAGGTCCCAGGCTTCCGATGCCAACGAACCCAAGGGATACTTTTCCTTTGTTCACGGTAATCGGTAGTTTCAGTTGGCCGTTTTTGCTTACCGATGAGAGAATTTCGGCAGCGTCCTCTGCACGGCTCAGAAGATCCTTTTGTTCAGGAATTGCCCGACCGAGCGACTGTATCAGCGGTTTTAGCTCGCTGGCAGTTATCTGGAATTTCCCGGTGATCAAGCCTTGGGTATCTATTTCAACCGGGCCAGTGACCGAGAGTTTGCCGCCTTCGTACGAGGCGTAATCAAGTTGCATGATCTCACCTTTTAATCCTCGGGATTTTGCCAATTTGAGCAAATCAGGATCGCGGGTCAGTTTGTCGTGTACATCGGAAATGCGCACATTCCCCACCAAATCAAAGTCAGGCCAGCTTTCATTGCTTGATCTGACATTTTCAGATGTTAAAGCCAGGTCTACATCGTTACTTTTCACTTTTCGGCCGTGAATTTGTAACTCATCCAAATCGACAGAATCCTGTCCTGCTTTTGCGGGGACAAGTGAAATGTTCTTGCCGATGGTTGAAAACTTCTCCAATCCGCTGAAGCCTGCGACCACGCTGGCGCGTAGAGAATTCCATTTTACATCAAACGTTTCAGTGTGCGCTACTGTAAGGACTGCAGGGCCTTCCAATTCCACGACCGCTTTTCCAGGCTGATAGGCCTGTGCCGCGGATTGTAATTTGCCAGCCTCCAGGAAAAACCCTTTTGTGTTGTCAAAATACGATGTCTCATCGCATGTGACGCTGATGCGAAATGGGAATCCGTTGATTGTTTCGTTTGGGCATTGGAACAGCTTGTTTTCGCTTTGCAGTTTTGCTTTGGCGAGGCTCAAAGCATCATCCACCTTCCCTGCCACAAAATACCAACCCCAAGACCAAGCAGCACCAAGACAAACAACAAGAAGCAAAAGTACGATGGTTTTTCTCACGTGTGTTTTGCCTTTCTCAGCTTGATTGATTAATGAGAGTGAAGATGAAACGTGTTGTATAGTTATGAGTGATTTTTGGGTTTTTGGCTACGGTTCTTTGATTTGGAATCCCGGATTTGACCATGTGGAGCGTAGACGGGCGCAACTGCATGGATTACATCGGTCATTATGCATTTACTCATGGGTGCATCGCGGCACAAAAGAGAGTCCTGGTCTTGTGCTCGGCTTGGATCGAGGCGGTTCCTGCCAAGGGATTGCTATGCGTGCTGAGGCGACCAAAAAATCTGAAGTGGTGGACTATCTGCGTGCCCGCGAACTTGTAACGTCAGTTTATCTGGAATGCTGGCGCAACATCAGGCTTGAGAGCGGCGAAACAGTTCCTGCCCTTGTCTATCGGGTTGATCAAAGCTCGCCACAATATGCGCAAGGCCTCTCACTCAAAGATCAAACAGAAATCGTCAGTCGTGCTGTCGGGGGATCTGGTAAAAATGTAGACTATGTGCGGAGCACGGTGGCAGCCATGAAAAGAGAAGGGATAAAAGATCGCGTGCTCGAAACGATTGAATCCAATCTAATGACCAGAGCCTGCTAAGCGTGAACTCGGGTCGGCACTCCATCAAACTCAGGATCCTCCTGTGCTTCTTGCAAAAGTTCCGCGGTCTTGGTTTCGATTGTCTCTACAAGTCGTTTCGTAAATGCGTCTGATGTCAGACCTGGCTCAATGCGTGGAAGGAATTCGAGAATTGTGGTTCCGCGATAGAGCTTCATACCATTTCTTGGCCAAAAAAGTCCTGAGTTAAGTGCCATAGGAATGACGGGCACCTTCATGTTTTCGTACATGTGCGTGATGCCGTATTTGTAAGAAGGTTCGGCATAAGCCTGCCGACGCGTACCTTCCGGATAGATGATAATTTGCCGGCCTTGTGCGCATTGTTGGGCTGCCGCTTTGTTCATTGCTTTCAACGCTTCACTTCGTTTTCCCCGGTTGACCGGAATCATACGCATTTTTTGTGCAAACCAACCAAAGAAAGGAATGAACATGAGTTCGCGCTTCAGAATATAGCTTGGGTCTTTGAGGAAAAGGAGCATGACGTATGTTTCCCAGGTTGACTGGTGTTTGGCGGCGATTAGAAATCCTTGGTGCTTGGGTAGGTTTTCAATTCCCCGGAAATCAAAACGGGTTCCGATCAAAACGTGCTGAAGCCACAGAGAGCTCAGGCCCCATAGCCGAACGACCTTCCAGCCATCCTCCGTTTTCAGAAAGAAAAATGCCGGTGTCCAAAAAATCAACTGGATAAATGTGTTCAAATTGAACAGGAAGATAAACAATACAGATCGAAAGACTCTCATGCCGGTTTCAATAGCATCAGCATTCTCGTCGAACCAGTTTTATCCGGGGTTTTTGTCGTGATCCACAGAGTATGCAGTGGTAATTAAGTATTTTGCCGCCGGTTCCATACGCAGTTGAACGATAAGGTATTTCCCAAATTCTTTTAAGATGATCGGGGATGAAACGAATTGGAGCAAATTGGCCATCTTTAGTTCAGGCGAGGGGACCGGCGCTGGGATTAATCTGACCTGGGGCATGGCTCTTTGCATCATTAAAAGGCTTCTGGGCATGTGATAGTCGCTTGTGACGACGATTAAGCTTGTGAAGTCATGATACTTAGCCCAGTAAGATGCGTTTTCAGCATTCCCTTTTGTGTCCAGAGAGAGGTAATCCAGGTCCACACAGCAGGAGAAAGCAGTCGTATCGGCTTTAAATGTATGTTCCAGCGTTGCTTTGGAGACGGTTCGGTTCACGCCGGAGATGAGGAGACGCTGGCCCTGCTTGGCGCTGAGCAAATCGACCGCTGATTTGATTCGGCTATCTTCTCCGGTCAGTACCACGATTGCATCAGCGCGCGAGAGATCGGGAAACGTGTTTTCTGACCTGACTTGCCACGCAAAATTCGCATACATGCCTGTTAATGCGATGCTGAAAATCCCGACCGCAATCACAGCAATCCATGCAGGTTTGAAGATTCTAGTTTGAATCTTGACGATATCTTTGTTCCGCATAAACGCCTGTTACCATTCGAATTTGTTCGATGTTTGGCAAAAGCACGGCTATTTCATAAAGAGCGATTGTAGTCCTGTAAAATCTGAATTTGTTTGTGCACGGTCCACCGGGACGTTAACGCAGTCAGGCCTGCGACCATAATTGTTACGGCAAACATGCCCAGATAACCCAGTATTCCGGGGGAAAAGCTTCCGAAAAGCGCGCTGGCCTGATCCCCTTGCGGTGTCGCAACACTAAAGTAGGACCATACACCTAAAAGCAGAAACAATGCGATTGCGCTCGCCGTGCCAATCAAAGCGCCCTTTAATCCCAACAAAAGAAAATGCCCTTGGAACTGACGGGATATGAATGCGCTGTCAGCTCCGACGAAGTGCAAAACTTCCACTACATCGCGGTTTCCGGCCATCGCTCCTCTGGTTGCAAAAATAACCGTGGTTATGGTGGCGGCCATCATTAAAAGAAAGACAGAAAAACCAATAAAGACCATTGTAACGGCCATTGTTGTCAATCGGTTTACCCAAGCCCGATGGTCGTCCAGGCTTGCTCCTGGCACTTCAGCTTCCAGCCGCGTTCGTAACGCTGTAAAGTCAGGATTGGCGCCATCCTCAATCGATACAGTCAAAAGTCTGGGAACGGGTAATTCCGCCAGCTCCAACCCGGATCCCAGCCAAGGTTCGAGAAGCCTTGCTGTTGCGGCATCGTTTAGGGCTGTTACTTTGGAAACCCCTTCAAAAGAGAGTGCTATTCGGCTGGCTTTGCGGATATCATCTTCCATTGCTTGGCCATCTGCCGGTTTTATCTGGATGGTGACTTCGCGAGAAATATCGCTTTGCCACTTGTTGGCGCTGCTGCTGACCATAGAAACGGCACCAAGGGTCAAACAAGCAAGGAAAGCCATAATCGCTATGACGAAGATGAGCGCAGTGCTTGCAATCGTCTCGCCCGGGACAATGCTTTTTCCGCTCTTGAGAGGACGGTTTGATTTTTGGGCTTGCTCGGTTACAGGCTCGGTTTCTTGTGTTGGCGCGGTTGGAGCAGAAGGTTTATTCATAGATTTGCAACCTTCCAGAATTCAAAACAAGGCGGCGAGCATCAAACTGATCCATCAAACTGAGGTCGTGGGTAGCAATCACAACGGATGTACCGGAGCGGTGAAGTTCAATGAACAGGCGTAACAACCGCCGTGCTAACGGAGGGTCCACGTTGCCGGTTGGTTCATCAGCCAGAAGTACATCTGGTTGATCAATCAAAGCGCGTGCAATTGCAGCACGCTGTTTTTCTCCTCCTGATAAGACTGGCGGAAGTACGTGCATGCGGTCTCCCAGACCCACCCAATCCAACAGGTCGGTTACATCCTGACGATAGTTGGCCTCGATTTTTCCTTTGACTTGAAGCGGAAGTGCAACGTTTTCGTAGGTGGTCAGGTGGTTAAGCAAGCGAAAATCTTGAAAGACGACACCAATTTTCCGGCGAATTGTTGGCATTTGCCGGGGAGGGATTTTGGAAGCTTCCTGGCCAAATACATGGACCAAACCACGTGTCGGTCGAATTGACAGTAGCATCAACCGAAGGAGACTTGTCTTACCTGCCCCTGAAGGGCCGGTTAAAAACTGAAACGAGTTCGGGGCAACCTGAAAACTCAGGTCGCTTAGAACTTCCCGCCCCAATCCATATCTCAGTCCAACGTTTTCAAACTTTATCAATCGGCATCACCCAAATATTGGAGTCTCAAGGGTATGGTTAATGAGACGTTAAGTTGTTTGCCTTATCAGATTCATTCCATTCGACAAATGCACAGATCGCAAGATCAAAAGAAGTTTTTTGTTCAGGAAAAAAGTTGTCCGAAATATGAGCGCTACCTGTCCGTCATGTGAATATGAACGTGGAACTTCAGGCAAGCCTGTCGCTGAAAACGGACAGATGCGGTGCTTGTCTTGCGGCAATGTTTGGAAAGAATACAACGACGTAAGGCTTCTTGAGATCAAGAAAGAAGCGTTGCTTCGTCCCGAGCAGGTGCCGCCGGCGCACTCATTGAGCTCCCCAGGTTTTGTTCCCTTGGCAGTAAATTCAGGCAAGAAGGGGATTGCCAGCGTGCTGATTGTTTCGACGTTGTTTGTTGCCGGCATTGGATTGTCATTGCTCTTTTTTGCCTTAAACCCGTTTGTAGGTGAAAAAAAAGGCCTCGATTTGAGCGGTTTAACATTCGAAGAACTGGCACGGGGTGGCCGGGGCAAAGTGATCCGAGTCAGAGGCGTTATTGAAAATGCCGGTGTTTCGACTGCTCGCGTTCCGCGTCTTGCCATCATTTTACGTAAATCAAATGGACGCGAATTGACGCGATGGTACTATCAGTCGCCGATTGGTGTGTTGAAACCGGGGAGTAAAACACGATTTGTCTCTTCCATTCAGTACAATAACCCAGTAATTGCTTCAGTGGATGCAGTGTTCGAGTAACGCCAAACGCATCTGGCAACATCTTTGGGATACTTAATGCTGGAAGTTCGCGGCAAGAAAATCAATGTCCTGTTTTCACGTGAAGAGATCGCGCGACGCAACATGGAAATAGCGGAACGCATCTCTCTTAGTGCTTTTGAAAATCCGCTGGTTGTTTCTGTCCTTAAGGGATCGTTTGTGTTCGCTGCGGATCTCATCCGCGCACTCCATTCTGTTGGGATGTCTCCCGAAGTCGACTTCATTTCTATATCCAGCTATGGCACGGGCACTGAAGCCAGAAAGCCAAAAATCCTGAGAGATGTTGAGAGTGATGTCGCAGGACGCGATCTCCTGTTGATTGACGATATATTGGAGTCTGGCGGCACGCTCAGCTTTACGAAGAAGCTGATGTTTGAACGCGGGGCAAATCGAGTTGAACTCGCAGTTCTTCTTGATAAATCTGCAAGACGAAAATCAGAAATTACCGCGGAATATGTTGGATTCGAATGCCCAGACAAATTCGTTGTTGGCTATGGCATGGACGTTGGCAACGCGTTTCGCGAATTGCCTTTTGTGGGTGAGGTTGTGGAATAGGGGCTATTCGCTTCTCAGCAGTCTTTCCAGATAATCCTTTTCGATCAGCGGGTTCTCCGGGATCGCCAGGCGCTCACGGATTGCCTCAAGGATACGTCTTGCTCTTTGAGCATCGATTTCGCCGGGAATCTCTACGTTGGAATCTGCATCAAGCGTTCCATTTCCATCTCGTCCAAGTGGGTCTGTGCGTCGTTGGCCGCCGGTGGCCTCTCCCTGACCTCCGTTTTGGGTTTGTTGCTGCCCGCCACTTTGCCGGTCACCCGCCATTTGTTGCATCATATTCTGGGCGCCCTGTCGCAGGGCTTCCAAAGCTTGCCCCTGATCCGTTGCCGCACCGGGAGTATTGCCCTGGCCAAGATTTTCGCCCGCTTCTCCCATCTCACGTTGTGCTTCTCCGAGCTCTTGGGGTTGCCCCAATCCTAATTCCTCAAGCTGCTGACCAAGTTCACCCAGTTGTTGCTCAAGGGCTTCTTGTTGCTCTTGCAGGCGTTTGAGAGCATCGGCCAATTCCTGCTCGGTCATTTGGCCATTTTGACCTTGCTGCTGGGGATTGCCCTGCTGAGACCCTTCTTGTTGTTGGCCTTGTTGCTGATTGCGTTGGTTTTGCTGTTGGCCGGTCTGTGGCTGATTTGGCGCCAGACCTTGCTCCTGCTGACGCTGCATTCGATAGGTCTCATCCAGCAGCCGTTGTTGCTGTTGCATCAGCTCGCTTAACTTATCGAGCGCCTGATTGAGTTGATTGCCTTCAGCTTGTCTTTGCTGTTGATGACGTCCGGCACGCAGATTATCCATCATCCGCTGTAATTCACTCAACAATTGTCGTGCAGCGTCCTGGGAACCCGACTTTGCCAGATCCTCGATGCGATCCATCATCCGCTCCAGATCATTTTGCGTCAGGATCTGTGCATCGTTTGGATCAAACGGGTTATCGGCTTGTGGGTTGTTTCTGGCCTGTTCCGCCAGCGCCTGCATCATTTCATTCATCGCCTGGCGCAATTCCTCCATCAGACGATCAATTTCTTCCTGCGAAGCATTGTTTTCAAGCGCCTCACTTAAGGCTTCCTGGGCGTCCCTCAACCGACGTTCGGCCTCGCTGAGATCACCGAACTCCACTGCCAGAGCAATGTCCCACAGTAGATCCAACGTCTCCCTTAATTTGTCGTCGTTGTCTGCATCGACAATCCGGCGATAGGCGACCCGCATGCCAAGCACAGCAGAGGCGTTGTCGATGAATTCTTCAGGAGCAGTTGACACGGCGTCAAGTAGATTAGCAACATATTGTTTCTGGTTTGCATCCATGGCCAGAATTCTGCGCTGCTCAACCAATGCCTGTGCCAGTGGTTGAGAAAAACGTCTTCCTGGTAGGGTGATCTCGCGGGTTTCTGTCTTGCCGATTTGTGACAGGTCGTCCTTAACTTCTAAGGTTATGTTTACCCGGCTTCCAGCCCATGGATGCTCTGTCAGATCTTTGTTTAGTTTCGATACTCCCTTTTTGGCCCGAGACCTTGGTAAAGGTAGCTTGACTTCGGGTGCATCAATTAAGGGCCGTGCATCTGGATCCTGTTTTTCAACAGGTTCAATGATCGCCCGACCCTCTACGACCCCGTAGTCGTCTTCCACCGTGTAGGTCAGCTCCATTGATCCGGAGAGTGCGGCGCGGGGCTGCTCAAAAAAGCTGATGGAAGGCGGCAAATCCGGAACAAGTGTTACCCCCCACTGAGATAAGAGTTTATCGCCGGCTTTGAGTTTCAGTGCCTGATCTTCCGAGAGCGTGAAGCGGAATTCTCGATCGATCTTTCCCGGCTCCACCTCGTTTGAAGGGATATTCGTCTCAATACCAGCGCCTTCGCTCAACAGAGCGACATCTTCTTCTCCGATGAATCTGAGAAAAAATTCGCTGCCATCGGGTGCCGAAATTACCCGTGTCTCATTTGGATCATTAGACAAAGACAAATAAATCGGCGACTTTCTGGTATAGGCTGGCGGATTAATCCAAGCATCAATGCGAGTTGGGATCACCGATGTTGTTGCACGGGCCTGATAGGCGTCAGCGATTTTTCCGCCATGCGGGGAAAATGAAAAGAAAAATGCGGCGAATGCCAAAAGGGGCAGCATTGCTCTAACCGCGAAGGGATCAAAGCGATCTGCTTTGGGTGATGGCGCTCCAGATGTCAGGTTGTTTAGCTTTGACGCCATGCGGTTTTGATGTTCTTCCCACATTGCCCGCGCAAATCTGTCTGCTGTGCCCAGGGCAATTTCGTCTGATTGGGCAGTCATGGGTCTGTTATCAAGACCCGACTTTGTCTCGATCCTGCGGGTAACTTCAGTTGGGGAGGGCGCTTTGAACGTTCGTAACAGAGACGTCGACCAAATTGCCAGACCAGCAAACCCCAATCGCGCAAGCCAGAGGAGAGCGTCAGAACCATATGTCTGAAGGAAGTGCCAACCCCCAGCCCAACTGAATGCCAGAAACGCGCAAGTCGTCATAAAGAGCGGCACTAAAAGTGGCCATACTCTTTCCCATGACAAGGATAACCAGGCGGTCAAGTGAACCAAATCATTGCCAGGCTTGGTTTTGAAGTTCGAGTCCAGAACGTTGATCCTTTCCTTCTGAGCCTTAAACTAGCACAAAACTAGCCAATTTCGAGGCCAAACATAGATGCTTGCGAAGTTGTGATTAAGGTTCTTTAAAAGGCTACAGCCAGTTGGGCAGTGAATCGAGACCGATCAGGGCGTCCAAGTCCTGCCTCGGGCGGACAATATGAAACGCATCTTTTTTCACCAACACTTCGGGAACAAGAGCTCTTGTGTTGTAAGTACCTGATTGTACTGCCCCATACGCGCCCGCAGACCCGATCGCGAAAAGATCACCGGCTTCAAGAGCGGGTAGTTCACGGTTTCTGGCGATGTAATCGCCTGTCTCGCAAACTGGACCAACAAGGTCGCCGTTTCTTGTGGGTAGATGCAACGTCTCTTCACGAACGGGCCGGATTTCGTGCCACGCTTCGTAAAGTGTAGGCCGAATCAGATCGTTCATCGCCGTGTCAGTGATCAAAAATGTCTTGTCGTAAGATTCTTTAACGTAAATCACCGAACCGACTAAAATACCTGCGTTGCCTGCTATCATTCTTCCAGGTTCGAACACCACTTCACATTCGAGTTCGCGAACATGTTTTTTGACAACTTCGCTGTATGCCAAGGGTTCTGGGGGAGGGTTATTGTCTTTGCGGTAGGGAATGCCCAAGCCTCCGCCAAGATCTATGTGGTCGATCTTATGTCCTTCAGAACGCAGTTGCCCAATCAAGCCACCCAAGCGTGAAAAGGCCTCATCAAAAGGTTCCAGTTTTTCGATCTGGCTTCCAATGTGCATATCGATTCCGCTAACCTTTATCCCGGGAAGGTTAGCAGCGATTGCATAGACCTGGGAGGCATCCTCCCAGGGGATACCGAATTTATCTCCGGCTTTTCCTGTAGAGATTTTATCATGGGTTTTTGCATCAACATCAGGATTGATGCGCAACGAAACCGGTGCTTCCAAGCCCTTGTCTACGGCGCATTGTGACAATTGATAAAGTTCTGGCACTGACTCCACGTTGAAGCAGAAAATGCCAATGTCTAAAGCCTGATTAATTTCCGCTTTTGTTTTCCCAACACCGGAAAACATGATTTTTTCTGGAGGAATACCGGCAGCAATTGCCCGACTGAGTTCTCCGCCAGATACTACGTCAGCGCCGCTTCCAAGCTTTGCCAGTGTTGCCAAAACCGCCTGATTGGAGTTTGCTTTCATGGCATAACACACTTTAGCGGTAATATCAGAAAAGGCCTCCGAAAAGACGTTGTAGTGTCGTTCAAGGGTTGCTGTCGAGTAGCAGTAAAAAGGTGTCCCGACCTGTTCAGCAATATCGGCGATAGGAACATCCTCAGCATGCAACATGCCGTTCATGTAGTGGAAGTGGTTCATGCGATTTACTTCCGTGGCTACAAAAGAGGGTCCAGGATGAACGGTTTATCTTCCTTGACCGGTTCTGGAAGTTCTTCACCGTTCTCATCGACAGCTACAATGTTTGAGTTTGGCGGTGCCTCGAGATTTCCGCGCCGTCCGCATGAAACAGCGATCAGCGCGATAATCAGCACCAATGCAGTGTTCACTAGAAGTTTTCTCAGGCTCAGTGCCATGGGTTTATTTCCTCTATGCGGATTGGCTTCATATTCGACAGATGCATTGGAAAGTCAAACGGTCTTTGTTTTTGTTTTCCAGTAATTGATCTGCTGCCGGACATTTTCAGGTGCCGTACCCCCAAAGCTTGTGCGACTTGCAACAGAAGCATCGACAGACAGGACATCAAAAACACCCATGTTAATTCCTGGATGTATCTCTTGTAACTGTTCAAGGCTCAATTCTTCGAGAAGTTTGTCTTCTTTTTCGGCCAATGCGACTACCCGACCGGTTACGTGATGTGCGTCGCGGAACGGCACTCCGGCCTCTCGTACGAGCCAGTCTGCCAAATCCGTTGCGGTAGAAAAGCCAGAACCTGCCGCAGATTTCATCGCGTCGACATTGATTTTTATGTCCGCCAGCATTCCTGTCATCGCGGCAAGTGAGATTTCAAGCGCAGCAGCTGCATCAAATACGGCTTCTTTGTCTTCCTGCATGTCTTTCGAATAGGCCAGCGGTAATCCCTTTAAAACTGTTGTAAGGGCGATCAAAGCGCCGTTAACTCTACCGGTTTTTGCACGTACCAGTTCTGCTGCATCCGGGTTCTTCTTTTGGGGCATGATGGATGAACCGGTTGAAAATTTGTCAGAAAGGGTCACGAATCCAAATTGAGGGGTTGACCAAATTACGATCTCTTCTGCCAATCGAGATAGATGCCCCGCACAGATTGATGCCCCAGTCAGGAAATCGAGTGCGAAGTCGCGATCCGAGACAGAGTCAATTGAATTCCTCGTTGGACCTGCAAACCCAAGCGCTTCGGCGGTCATCTCCCGGTCGATGTCAAAACCCGTGCCTGCAAGTGCGGCTGCGCCCAGCGGGCATTCATTGGTTCTGGAAAGGGCATCTATAAAGCGAGACTTGTCTCGTGCAAACATTTCTACATAAGCAAGACAATGGTGTCCGAAGGTGACGGGTTGTGCGGTTTGCAGGTGCGTAAACCCCGGCATAACGCTGTCTGCGTGTTCTTCAGCCCGAGAAACCAAGGTGGCGATAAGCGCATCGAGGTTCTGAACGACCGAATGCATGGTCTCGCGTACCCACATACGAAAGTCCAAGGCGACCTGATCATTACGGGAACGTGCGGTGTGCAGCCGTCCTGCAGGTTCTCCGATCAGTTCTGTGAGCCGTGCCTCGATATTCATATGGATATCTTCAAGTTCCCGAGAAAACTTGAAGTTTCCAGCTTCAATCTCTGACAAAATTGTGTCCAATCCTGAGGCAATTTGTTTTGCATCCTCGCTTGAAATAATACCTTTTTGGGCCAACATTGAAGCATGGGCTTTGGAACCGGCAATATCTTGTGCGTACAGTTCTCGGTCAAAATCGATGGAGGCATTGATCTCCTCCATGATTGAATCCGGGCCTGAGGCAAAACGGCCGCCCCACATTTTGTTGCCGGAACCCTTGGTCGTCATGGGAATATTCCTTGGCTAGATCATTAATTGACGGAAAACGAAGATGAATTCGAAACCGATTATTTTAACTGTTGCTGGACTTTTTGCCCTTGGGATTGGCGTATACGTCATGTTTGCAGGTTCTGGCAACACGACCCTTCCGGCAATTGCTGGAAATGTTAATATTGGCTCGGGTGCAACGTGCGAGGCTTCGGTTGAACGCGGGAAGTCTGTTGATTCAATTGCGGTCGGTGATGTTGCTGCTTTTCGTCCGCTCGAAGCGCCTTTGGATCTCACCTATATCTCCTTTGTAGACGGGGATGGAAATGCCAAATCGCTGGCAGATTGGCGTGGTAAAACGGTGCTTTTCAATCTTTGGGCAACCTGGTGTCCTCCATGCCGCGAAGAAATGCCCTGGTTCGAAGCGTTACAGCTTGAGAAAGGCGGAGATAGTTTTCAGGTTGTGCCGGTCAGCATCGATCTGGGAGATGCGGCCAAGCCGAAACAATTCTACGAAGAAACAGGGCTTAAGGCTTTGCCGTTTCTGCACGACAACACGATGGAAGCCTTCCAGAGCTTGAGAAAAAAAGCAGTTGCGCTTGGGATGCCAACAACGCTGCTCGTTGATAGAAACGGGTGTGGCATGGGTGTTTTGAATGGGCCAGCGCATTGGAACAGCCCAGACGCACACAAATTGATCGACGCTGTTTTGGCGCTTCCAGAGTTGAGTTGACGTCTATCAAAGCAGGGTCGCAAAGTAGGGTCACAACTTAGGGTCAGTGTGAACGGACGTTGCTATTTTGACCGGACATTGCCAATAACATTGCGTGGGTGATTTCATCTGCGGGAAACATCATCTCGATTTTGAGTTCTGCAAGCGTGATATCTTCAGCCGTTCCAAATTGTGCAATGGTAGAAAAGAGGGAAAGGGTCTGGCCGGCCATCTTGTATTTCGCAGGTGTAAAGGGTGGTAGCGACCCCACATGTTCCGGGAGCCAATCGCCCAGAATTTCGGATAGGTTTTGTATTGCGTCTTCCAAGACTGCATCGCCGCCCAAATAGGCATTTTCAGTTTTCAAGCGATTGATCATGTGGTGAGTTACTTCCTGCCAGTTTTCCAGCAATTGCTTTATGAGGTCAGGATCAAGAAGCAGCTTCAGGAGACTTGGATTTTCTGAAAGGCCCGTGGCAGCTAACATCTGGCTGGCGGCGTTGTTGGCTTTGATAACGTTCCAGTGGCGATCAAGGGCAAAGGCGGGAAATGGGTCATGCCTATCCAGTGTCCATTCGAGTGCGCGTCGGACATCCATCATCTCTGGTTGGTCTAAATCCCGTTCCTGGTACGGTGAAGCAAATCCCGCAGCGTTGAGTAATGTATTGCGGGCGTTGTGTGGCACTTCCAGAGTTTTGCACAGTTGGAGAACCATAGGCCTGCTCGGTTGTGAGCGCCCCGTTTCCAGAAATGAGATGTGTCTTGCGGATACATTTGCTGCCAATCCCAGATCAAGTTGGCTCATACGGCGCTGATTTCGCCAGTCCTTGAGGGTATTGCCGAAGCTGTTTTGCATGTTGATTCCCTTTTTGGCTCTGATCATAAGGAAAACTGCAGATAATACACTTACCTCCGAGGTAATTGTCTCGGGGCAGGTTGTGAACTAGTCGAAGGCATTGTTTTTCACGAAAGGAAAGAGGCAATGTTTAACGAAAATACGATGTTTTGGCTCAAAATTGGAAGCGCCATCGTCATGGGCTTCGGGTTGCTGGGTGTTTTGGGTTCCCTCACAGCAATGGACGGGGTAACCGGCTTCTTTGCCGATCTTGCTTTCTGGCCGTATGGTAGGGCGACGGGGTCTATATCTCCCGAAGTCAGATTACTCTGGGGAATTTGCGGAGGCCTGATGGCTGGATGGGGATTGATGATGTGGATGTTGGCGACGAAAATTTATCCCAAGGAGCCAGAGCTTGCTCGATCTATCATCTTAACCAGCGTCATCACGTGGTTCTTGTTCGACAGTACGGGATCAGCACTTGCGGGCGCTCCGATGAACGTGGTTTACAACGTTGGATTTTTGCTTCTGTTTGTAGTCCCCCTTTGGAATTCAAAAACCAAACTTGGGGCACATTAATCATCTTGAAGCTGAAAAAAGGCAAAAAAAACTGCGGCAAATGCTTGCCGCAGTCAAAGGTTAAAAATAATGCCGTTTACAGAGCTGATTCAAACTCCGGCAGGACATCAAATAAATCCGCGACCAACCCATAATCAGAGACCTGAAAGATAGGTGCTTCTTCGTCTTTGTTAATCGCGACAATCACTTTCGAATCTTTCATACCGGCAAGGTGCTGGATTGCGCCTGAGATGCCGCATGCAATGTATAGATCCGGTGCAACAACCTTACCGGTCTGTCCCACCTGCCAGTCGTTTGGCGCATAACCGGCATCAACAGCAGCACGGGATGCGCCAACGGCTGCTCCAAGCTTGTCTGCCACCGGTAGGATCGTCTCCTCGAACTTTTCCGAGGAGCCGAGTGCACGTCCACCGGAAATGATAACCTTGGCGGACGTTAGCTCTGGACGATCGCTTTCTACGATTTTTTCGCCTTCGAACTTTGACAAACCCGGATCTGCTGCTGCGGCAACGCTTTCTACCGATGCCGATCCACCTTCTTCTGTAGAGGCAAATCCGGCAGTCCGGACCGTGATCACCTTTTTGGCGTCTGTTGCCTGTACTGTTTGAATAGCATTACCCGCATAAATTGGACGTTCAAACGTGTCGGCGGAATGCACGGCTGTAATGTCAGAAACCTGCATCACATCCAGCAGTGCTGCAACGCGTGGCATGATGTTCTTACCGGAAGTGGTTGCTGCAGAAACAATGTTGTCATAGTCGCCTGCCATGCCGACGATCAGATCAGCGGTGGGTTCTGCCAGTTGATGTTCGTACAAATCTGAGTCTGCAACGAGGACTTTTGCAACTCCGGAAAGTTTTGCAGCTTCCTGAGCTGCTGCATCACAACCCTTACCTGCAACAAGCACGTGAACATCGCCGCCAATTTCTGTTGCGGCGGTCAGTGCTTTAGCAGTTTGATCGCTCAATGAAGAATTGTCATGATCTGCGATAAGTAGTGTGGCCATGTTTCTTCTCCCTATTTAAGCACGCCGGCTTCATTTTTGAGTTTGTCAACAAGCTCGGACACAGAACCAAGAATGACACCCGCTTGTCTTGCCGGTGGCTCGGTGGTGTTCGTTACTTTCAGTCTTGGTGCCGTATCGACCCCGTAATCTGCTGGTGTCTTTTCATCCAGCGGCTTCTTCTTTGCTTTCATGATGTTTGGCAGTGAAGCGTACCGAGGCTCATTAAGACGAAGATCGGTGGTGACGATCGTTGGCATTTTGACTTCAATGGTTTGCAGACCGCCATCAACCTCGCGCGTCACGCTTGCTGTGTCGCCTTTAATTTCCATAGAATTGGCGAACGTTGCCTGGGACCAGCCGAGCAGTGCTGAGAGCATTTGTCCGGTTTGGTTTGAATCGTCATCGATAGCCTGTTTACCAAGAATAACCAGTCCTGGCTGTTCTTCTTCTATGATGCCTTTTAAAATTTTGGCGACTGCCAGGGGTTCGACAAGGTCATCGGTTTTTACCAGGATACCCCGATCTGCGCCCATCGCCAGAGCAGTACGGATCGTTTCCTGTGATTGCTGCGGTCCTACAGATACCGCGATTATCTCTTCTGCCTGCCCTGCTTCTTTCAGGCGAATTGCCTGCTCAACGGAAATTTCGTCAAAGGGGTTCATGGACATCTTAACGTTCGCAAGCTCCACGCCCGAGCCATCTGCTTTGACCCGTATCTTGACGTTGTAATCAACAACCCGTTTGACGGGGACAACAATCTTCATGTCATTACCTTTCGGTGCCTGTTTCATTTCCTATGAAATGGATGATTTTTGCCAATTATGAAATTTTGGCTAAAAATTTCATGTCTGGTTGCGTAGCGGTCTGAGACGTTTACGTCAAGCAGATATGTGGAGTCCATACCTTTTGCGTCTTCGTCGATCACATAATGCAGTTTTAACGTCTAATCCTTTTATGGATTAGCGCCCCCACTTGTGTGGGCTGTCTAGTGGGTTTTTGTCATTTGATGCTGCATCTTTGTCGCCTGAAACCGCTAGATTGGGCAAATTGCGATCAAACAAATAGACGTCACGCCGCTTAAACAGGGGAATAAGTACAATACCTGCCAGTACCCCGCCAATATGGGCGGCCCAGGAAACTTCATAGCTCTCAGCAACAACATAGTTGTATATTTGAAATGCAATCCAAGCGGTCAGAACCCACATTGCTGATAATCGCAATGGAATTCGTCCAAAAGCCAAAAACCAGACTTTGACTTTAGGATGTAGCATCAAATATGCCCCTACTATTCCGGATGCTGCTCCGGAGGCTCCGATTAACGGGGCTTCAGAATTTGGAACCGTAAAGCTATGGGCAAGCGCTCCGATGCTTGCGCAGATCAGATAAAAAACCAAAAATTTGAAGTGTCCCATTGCATCTTCCACATTGTCCCCGAACACCCAAAGAAACAGCATGTTTCCCGCCAGGTGCATGAATCCACCATGTAAAAACGCATAGGTAATATAGCTGGCGGTTTCGGGAAAAACGATCAGTTCCGGGGGGAGATCGGCGACATCGTTGACCACAGCCGGCACGAAACCGTACGAATAATAATAGGCATTGGTTTGTGCTGCATCTGTGAGTTGCGGCGTTGCAGTAAAAATCCAGATGGCAACGTTCACTGCGATCAAGAAAAGCGTCACGAATTGAAGTGGGATATTTTTCAGCGCGTTTTGGTCGTGAAGCGGTATGAACATTGCAAAGCCTTATGAGTGTTACCGGTTTTGCCCCGGAACCCACAAGACATCTGCTTTTCCCATGTCATTTGCAGCCCGCGCAGCTACGAAAAGATAGTCGGAGATTCTATTCATGTATAGCGCGCAAACCTTGCTGACGTTTTCTGCGTCGTCCTGGGAAAGTTCGACAATCAAACGCTCCGCTCTGCGGGCGACAGTCCGGGCCAGATGAAGATTGGTTGAAAGGCCAGTGCCGCCCGGCAAAACAAAGGATCGTAAAGGCTCGAGTTCAGCCGTAATTGCATCGATTTCATTTTCGATGCGGGTTACTTGCGCCTCGGTTAACCGCAGCGGTTCATATTCCAGCGGTTTGCCGTCATCCGGGGTCGCTAAATCTGCACCCAAGTCAAACAAATCATTTTGTATTCGTGCCAAAGCGTCATCAAGATCCGGTGTGCTTTTGGCATGCAATCGGGCCATGCCGATGCAGGCGTTTGTCTCGTCTACGGTGCCGTATGCTGTGACCCGCAAATCATATTTTTTGCGTCTTTCCCCGTTTCCGAGACCTGTTGTGCCGTCGTCACCGGTTTTTGTGTAGATTTTATTCAATACAACCATTGGTCACCCCTGTTGAGTTGAGAAGTAAAGCGCTGTCATAACCATGACAACGGCAACAAACTGAACCAGTATTCGCATGCGCATGAGTTTTTGAGAGCGACTGGGCGTGCCACCTCGTGCCATATTCATGAGGCCAAGTATAAGAACGATCGCTACTGCAATCATACCAAACAATGAGATGTAGATAAGCATGGGTTTCCCAACTAACAAAAACTACGGTCCATATAGCGCGTATTTTTGCACAGAACATATGCTAATTCACATCGATGCGCTTTTTGGTCTTTAGCTACCCTTCAGGATGATCTTGTCAAAAACCTTCGTAGGCAGAACACGGCGTAAAAATCCAGAGACATGTGTTGGAACGGTGACGGGGTAGTGGGCTTTAGGACTTTTGGCATTCAAAGCATGATCAAGTTTCCGGTAAACCGAAATCGGTTCCAGTCTGAAACGGTTAACGCCGCCGGCACTATTCAATCTTTTCAGTTCTTTTTCATAAACCTTATGATTTGCTGAATTTTCCCGATCAATGTTTTGTAAAAATTTCTCCAGACCATTTGCGAGAAAGCGGGTTCTGATTGGGCCGGGTTCTATAAGGCTTACGTGAATGTTTGTTCCAGTAAGTTCAAGTCGCATGGTGGAAGCAAGTCCTTCCAGGGCGAACTTTGAAGCATTGTATGCGCCGCGCCAGGGCGAGGGGACCCAACCCAGTATGGACGAGCAGTGAACAATCCGACCGTGACCTTGATTGCGCATCACTGGAACACAAAGGTTGGTGAGTTCATGCCATCCGAAGAAATTGGCTTCAAACTGGGCTCGAAGGACATCCGTCGAAATATCTTCTACGGCTCCAGGTTGTCCATAGGCTCCATTGTTGAAGAGCGCATCCAACTTATTGTTTGTTTTTTGCATAACAGCGTCGAAGGTAGAATGGATCGTTTCCGTGTCGGAATAGTCCAGATGGTACGCGTGAACACTCAGGTTTGACAGGGCTTCGATATCTTCGGGATTTCGAACCGTCGCATGAACATCCCAGCCCTCGCGCTGGAGCTCTTCAGCACAGCATTTACCTATACCGGATGAACATCCGGTAATTAAAATGGAACGCATATTGTTTACCTAACGTTAGTACTTTGAGAAGATACTGTTAATCGTTTTCAGACATCCGATACCGTTTTGCATACATTGGAGCAAGAAATGCTTTGGGAAATGTCAACAAGTGAATGGGTCACGTCTTTGGCCTTTTTTGCATCTGTAACCTACCTGACAGGCTATTTTATTGATGGGATCCTGAATAAGTCAGGCTTCGGAACTTTTGGGAACTGGATGCTCATCCTGGTCGGTGTGTATGCGGGTATCTACGCGCTGAACATGTATGGCTATGAAATGCACTGGTATCCGCTTATCACTGTGTGTGCCATTGTTGGAGCCGCTTCTGCCACATTGATCGTAATGTGCGGCTTAAAACGGATGTTCTATCTCTAGTAGAACCCCAGTTTTTCAAGGATTTGAGCCTTTGTTGCGCCGTTTTCTCTGAGCTGGCGCAAACCAGTGGCTTTGTCTGATTTTGAAAGCTTCTTTCGATCTTCGTTCAGGACAAGCCCGTGATGATGGTAAACGGGTTCGTAAAAGCCAAAGAGTGTTTGAAGCAGGCGATGCACTGCGGTCGATTGCATCAAATCCGATCCACGCACGATATGCGTGACGTTCTGAGCAGCATCATCCAGTACACAAGACAAATGGTAACTGGTCGGCGTGTCGCGACGCGCCAAGACAACGTCTCCCCATTGAGCAATGTTCGCCACAAACTCTGTGCAAAGCGAAGGGTTCCCCTGATCAAATTCCTGCCATGAGAGTGATTTGTCGAGCTGCGCCAGTGCTTTTCGGGTATCCAGTCGAATGGTAGCCTCGCCAAGTCTTTCTTCGATCTTTTGAGATCCTGAATTTTCTACCTCTTGCTCCTTGCCGGGATAGAGTGGTGAACCATCTGGATCTCTTGGCCATTCCCGGCCGGATGCTTCGAACTCTTCCACAAACTTCTTGATTTTGCCGCGTGTCATGGTTGAAGCGTAGACCAACGACACTTGATCCAGTTTTTCAATGGCGTTGCGATATTCATCGAAATGTTCTGATTGACGATAGGGTTTCTCGTCCCATTCGAACCCGATCCATTCAAGATCTTGGAGCATTTGTTTTTCAAGCGCT
>JBCCXO010000055.1:0-23514 GCA_039191645.1 Pseudomonadota bacterium
CTGCTGCGACTTTGGCAACAGAAACCGTAGCTAAATCAAAGGGTTCAATCTCAAAAGCGCCGAGTGGTCCATTCCAGATCAGCGTTTTCGCAGACCGAATTTTTGCGGAAATTGCGTCAATTGCAGCCGGACCTGCATCGAGGATCATCATGTCATCTGGCACGTCGGAACGATTCACATTCTTGCTTGGGGAATTGGCAGCGAATTCAGCCGCAACGACCACGTCTTCCGGTAAAATTATCTCGCAATTTTCCGCGTCTGCTTTCTTCAAAATTTCTCGTGCCGTATCGGCTAGATCGTGTTCACACAGAGATTTGCCAACGTTAGCCCCTTGAGCAGCCAGAAACGTGTTTGCCATCCCGCCACCAATCACCAACATCTCCACTTTTTGGACCAGGTTAGAGAGCAATTCGAGTTTGGTGGAAACTTTTGCACCACCCACAATCGCAATCACGGGTCGTTCCGGGTTGCCAAGTCCTGACTCCAATGCTTCCAATTCCGCCTGCATGGTGCGTCCCGCGACCGCCGTCATATGGCGGGCCAGCCCTTCGGTTGAGGCGTGTGCGCGATGTGCGGCTGAAAAAGCATCCGCGACAAAAATGTCCCCATTTACTGCAAGGTTTTCAACAAAGTCAGGGTCGTTTCTTTCTTCGCCATCATGGAACCGTGTGTTTTCAAACAGAACAATATCGCCGTCTTTCATGGATGCCACTGCCGCCTCTGCCATGGGACCGATGCAATCTGTTGAAAAGGAAACGGGTTTACCGATCATTTCACTTAAGGTGGTGACGATCGGGGCAAGAGATAGTTCAGGTTTTACCTCGCCCTTGGGCCGCCCAAAATGGGCCAGCAGGATTACTTTCCCGCCATTGTCTGAGATATCGTTAATTGTGGGGAGTATTCGCAAAATCCTTGTTGCATCGCTAATCCTGCCATCAGACATGGGAACGTTGAGGTCCACGCGGACTAAAACTCTTTTGCCGTTTACGTCAATGTCATCGAGGGTTCTGAATGCAGGCATGGGTGAAACGTTCCTATAAATTTGCTTTGTGTCTAATAGCAGAATGACCCGGGCAGACAACATTATCCGTGTGCATTTGGATCGTTTATAACGCTTTGTTAACCATAAGATTCTTACCTTCCGTCAACTGGTGGGAGCTGATGATGATTCGTGGATCGATCCTTGTATTGGTATGTCTTTTTTTTGTTTCTGCTTGCGCCAATGGCACGGCTGTTAGAAGCCTCAAGATTTTTTCTCCTGCAGAGTTTCAGATTACCGACATAAATGTGGATTTTGTTGGTGACGTCGACAATCGCGCTGAATTGCGTCGGCTCATGCAGTTTGCTGCTACAAACCTTGCCCTTGCTTATAATGAAAGAGTGGTGCTGACAGCACCCCAATATGTAATGGAAATCTCTGTTCAGGCAGCGAAGTTTAGCCCTACAGATGAAGCCGTTTTGAAATATCAAACCATTGTTAGAAACGAGAATGATGGAACCGAGTTTAGGTCTTTGCCTGTGGTGATTACCAATATGAGCGGGAAAATTGAAAGATCGCGTATTAAAAAAGGTTTGATTGAGAATTCCATGCCGGAAGCGTTTTATCGTTTGTATGGGCTTGCTGGCACGCCGGAATCTGTTCAAAGCGAAGTTGCGGGTGAGGCGCTCTTTGCCGATCCGTTTGTTCAAAACAATTTGACGCCAACAGCGTATTCACAACCGGTGGAAACTCCTGCGCCAACCAACACGCCGAGCCAAACCAGCGGTGATCCAAAAGTCATACAATGCGCGGTTTGCTGACTACTTTAAGTGTGGTGTTTGAAATGACTGCGCTTTGAACCGAGGTTCGGTGTCTTCTCATTCAGGATTTCATTGCGTTCAGTGGTTGTCGCCGTGGTCGATACCTGTCCAAGTGGCGATCGCATCTCCGTCCCGATTGTTGCCATTGGGATCATCAAATCTTTTATCGCGTTTAATGGTCTTTCTGAATGACCAAGAAAGCAAAAAAGCCATAGCGACAATGCCTATCGCTATGGCCAGGAATAAGAGTATCGGGTCCATGTCGCCCGACTTAGAGCTTGCCCATTGCAACCGCGGTATCGCTCATGCGGTTGGAAAAGCCCCATTCGTTGTCGTACCAGGTCAGGATTGATACGAGGTTGCCGCCCATTACCTTCGTTTGGTCCAGATGGAAAATGGAAGAATGCGGGTCGTGGTTAAAGTCCATGGAAACCAATGGCTCGTCCGTATACCCGAGGATGCCTTTCAAATTCCCGTCTGCTGCGCTCTTAATCGCTGCGTTGACTTCTTCCGCTGTCGTGTCTTTGGACACCACACATTTAAGATCCACGACAGAAACGTTCGGCGTCGGCACCCGAACTGACATGCCATCCAATTTACCCATAAGCTCAGGTAACACCAAACCAATCGCCTTTGCAGCTCCTGTTGAGGTTGGAATCATGGACATCGCAGCAGCGCGCGCGCGATATAAGTCTTTGTGCATTGTGTCGAGGGTTGGCTGGTCGCCGGTGTACGCATGAATTGTCGTCATCATGCCTTTTTCAATGCCAAAATTCTCATGAATTACATGGGCTACGGGTGAAAGGCAGTTGGTTGTACAAGACGCATTTGAAACGATTTTATCCTCACCGGTAAGCGTTGAGTCGTTCACGCCGTAAACAATGGTTTTTACATCGTTTCCGCCCGGCGCCGAAATCAGAACCTTTTTGGAACCGTTTTCCAAATGCATGGCCGCCTTGTCCTTGCTTGCGAAAATGCCTGTGCATTCCATAGCAACATCTACATCAGACCACGGTAATGCCTTCGGATCACGCTCAGCTGTCACTTTGATTGGTCCTTGCCCGACATCGATTGTGTCGCCTGCAACCTTCACCTCGCCTGGAAACTTTCCATGAACTGAGTCGTACCGCATAAGATGGGCATTTGTTTCTACAGGTCCCAGATCGTTGATTGCAACCACTTGAATATCGTTGCGACCAGACTCTATGATTGCTCTGAGAATGTTACGGCCGATCCGACCAAATCCATTGATTCCGACTTTTACAGTCATTTTCTTTTTCTCCGTATCAAGTCACGCATCGTCTTTGACGATGTTTTCCAGTTTTTCCTTGGCTGCGTTCACCACAGCTTCGGCAGTAATTTCAAAATGCTCATACAGTGCTGAACCCGGGGCCGAGGCACCGAACGAATTCATTCCGATAAATTCACCGTCGTTTCCAATGAACCGCTCCCAACCTTGTTTGATGGCCGCTTCAACAGCAATCTTCACCGGTGCTTCCCCAATGATAGAATCTTGATAGTCTTTGGATTGTGCGGCAAAAAGCTCAAAACTAGGCACCGAAACAACCCGGGTCGCGATCCCGGCCTCTTCCAATTCATCTTTTGCCGATAGTGCGATCTCTACTTCTGAACCGGAAGCAAAAATGGATACGGTTGCATCTGACGAGGCTTCCGAAATCTCATATGCGCCTCTGGCGCACAGGTTTTCTTCTGTAAATTCTGTTCTTACCGTTGGCAGCCCTTGGCGGGTCAACGCGATTGCACTTGGTGTTTTTTCTGCCTCAAGTGCAAGCTGCCAGCATTCGGCAGTTTCGCAGGTATCAGCCGGACGGAAAACGTTGAGGTTTGGAATGGCACGCAAAGAGGCCAAGTGTTCTACCGGTTGGTGGGTTGGACCATCTTCACCAAGGCCGATTGAATCGTGCGTTAGGACGTGAATCACCCGGATGCCCATTAACGCGGCAAGGCGGATTGATGGCCGACAATAATCAGAGAATATGAGAAAACCGCCCGAGTAAGGCACCAGACCGCCGTGAAGCGCAATCCCGTTCATTGCGGCAGCCATCCCGTGTTCACGAATACCGTAATGGATAAACCGGCCGCCATACTCTGCTGCTGTGAAAGGCTCAGTCTGACTGGTTTTAGTGTTATTTGACCCTGTCAGATCTGCGGAACCCCCGATGGTTTCGGGCACAACGCCGTTGATAATCTCCAAGACTTTTTGCGATGATTGACGGGTCGCAAGTTTTGGTTGTTCTTTTGCAAGTTCCTTTTTGAGTGCGATGATTGCCTCACCCAGTTCGGAAGGGAGGTCTCCACGCATCCTGCGTTCAAATTCCCCTTTAATTTCCGCATCCAGATTTTCGTAGCGCTTCTCCCAGGCTTTGTGCTCTTTGCAGCAGTTGAGGCCTGCTACGCGCCAGGCATCCAGCACATGTTCTGGGACTTTAAACGGTTCATGTTCCCAACCAAGCGCTTCGCGCGTTAATCCAATTTCTTCCTCGCCAAGCGGTGCGCCATGGGCGCCTGCGGTACCGGCTTTGTTTGGGGAGCCAAACCCGATGGTTGTTTTACACGAGATCATCGTAGGCCGGTTGCTCTCACGTGCTTTTTCAATCGCACCAGCAATCTCATCGTGGTTGTGCCCGTCAATGTGTAGTGTGTTCCACCCGGAAGCTTTGAAACGTGCCATCTGGTCCGTCGAGTCCGATATTGAAATCGGGCCGTCAATTGAAATGTTGTTGTTGTCCCACAAAACGATCAGTTTATTGAGCTTCAAATGCCCGGCAAGGGTAATCGCTTCCTGGCTGATTCCCTCCATCAGGCACCCATCTCCAACCAAGCAATAGGTAAAGTGATTGCACAGGTCGTCCCCGAACTCCGCATTGATCTTGCGTTCAGCGATCGCCATTCCGACTGCATTTGCCAGCCCTTGACCAAGAGGACCAGTGGTGGTTTCGATCCCGGCTGCATGCCCGTACTCTGGATGCCCCGCTGTATTTGAGCCCAGTTGTCGGAAGTTCTTGATTTGCTCCAGATCAATATCCTCATAACCAAGAAGGTAGAGGAGGGAGTATAGAAGCATTGAGCCGTGTCCCGCAGAAAGCACGAAGCGATCACGATCCGGCCATTGTGGGTTTTTGGCATCAAATTCCATAAATTTGGAAAAGAGAACAGTTACGATGTCTGCCGCACCCATGGGAAGGCCCGGATGTCCGGATTTTGCCGCTTGAACCGCATCTATGGATAGAAAGCGAATGGCATTTGCCATTTCGTTTAGTGAGTTTTTATTGACCATTTTTTCTCGCAGGATGGGAACAGAAAACCAAGGCTGCTGAAGTTAAGAATCTGCCCGTTGAAGGTTCTTACCGAATTTGCGCGAACACTTATCAGTTGAAGCGCCAGAGTCAATGCGTTTGTGGGGATGATCATCCACAGATTGATGCTTTATCCCTACAAAAACACTTCTAGACTGGGGGTAACTAAAGGTGTGTGTTGACTGCAACTTAATGTGATGCGTAACTAATAATGTCTAAGTTGTTGTGATCTTGGATTTAAGGGCGGGATGGGCATCCAGTTTGGTGAAGCATTGCCACGTTTACGGGGGGCGTAGTTGCTTGTGAGTTTGAGTCATGTCCGCAGATAAACAATTACCAAGTGCCATTAGTCGACTTAACAGTGCGCTGCAGACGCTCGAGCAGGCTGTTGATGTTATGCTTGAGCGCGAAGAAAATTTACGTGACACCGAAGCAGAGGTTCAACGCATGGGCGCAGATCGCGCGAGGCTTGCTGAAGCGTTTGACCAGGCGCAAGAAAGGTCCCATCAACTCGCTCATGTGAATAGCGAAGTGTCTCGTCGCCTTGTTGATGCCATGGAATCAATCCGTAATGTGATCGAACGCAAAAGAGAGACTTAGGAGATTCCATTGCCCTCTGTGAGTGTATTGATCAACGGCAAGAGTTATCGCATGGCGTGTGATGAAGGCCAGGAAGCTCATCTTGAAGCTTTGGCGGCTGAATTGGACAAGTATGTCAATCATTTAAAAGGTTCGTTTGGGGATATTGGAGACCAGCGCCTAACCGTAATGGCAGGTGTTATGGTGACCGACGAGATGTTGGAACTTAAAAAGAAACTTGCCGAAGTCGAAAAAGAATTAGCGTCGCTGAAAGATCAGGATGTAGTCTTGAACCGAGAACGCCAGGCAGGTGATGAAGAATTGTCACAAGGCATTAATGAGGCTGCTCAAAAAATTGAGGAACTCAGCCGTAAAATGACCAATGTCAGTTCTTGATTTGGTTTTTATTTTAGGTGCTTTTTGAAAAATCTCACCATTTTTTGGCGGCTGTCACGGGTAGCTTTCGCATTTCCTTTTAATCGATGACCTTTGTAAACCGTTTCCGGAATGTCGAAGTCAAAGGAGTGTGTCGTATCTTGATAGACGTGAATGGATACGCCTTGCCGGGGGTTGTTTCGATTTATGCAGTCTTCAGGTGGTGTCCAATCATCCTTTTCTCCTGCGAACACCAAAAGCGGCGTATTCGAACGGTTCATGAGAAAGCCACACCATGGATAGTAGGCGACGGCTGCTCTGATCGCTCCGTTTTTGTTTTTCCCGGCCATGATCATGGCTACACTTCCACCATTGCTTTGGCCCATCAAGAAAACATTGTTGGCGTCGATTGAAGGGATCTGTTCCATGTGTTTGATCGCATCGCGAACATCTCGCTGGCGGTAGTGGATTGCGCTAATCAGACGGCTGTCTCGATCGCATACCCAACCGCCTGAAATGCCGCGTGGTCTGAAACTATCTAAAATCAGGGTTGCAAAGCCGGCACCATTTAACGCTTTGGTATGAGCACGCAGCGTTTTCTTGTTGATGCCGCTTGCACCAGCGCACCCATGAAGCAAAATCACGACAGGGTACTTGGTAGCGTTGCCCGGCACTTTGAGTTCACCGGTTAAATGTACCGGCTTTAAGGCATACGTAGATGAGGATTTGAAAGTCACCGGCTCGCTTGCGCGCGTAGTACCAGGCGTGGCAAGTATGAGAAATGTAAGAACTAAGAGTTTGCGAAGCATGACCCATGTATCATTCTAAGATCTTTGATGATGCGGCACACTAGCCAAAGAACTGTACGATGACTATATTGGGACCGCGTTGCTGCCTGGTTTGACAAACGCACAATCCCCGGGGCCTTACCGATCTCTAAGGGAACTGTCCCTGACCTCGCTCGTGGGCTTGGTCATCACGGTGCCCACCTACTTTGTAGGTTCCCGGGATCGTCAAACGGTTTGACGGCCAAGGCGGGGCGCATTTGACTTGGAGCGTCTATGAGTTTTCAGGAAGAAAAAGCCAAGCTTCGAAAGAGAGCTCTGGCTCAAAGAGATGCGATTCCCATGGATTTGCGTATCGAATACAGTCTTCGCGCTGCTGAATATGGCAAACGCGATATAGAGATTGACCCAGGAACTGTGGTTTCCGCTTTTTTTCCAATTAGATCCGAGATTGATCCACGTCCCCTGATGGATGGACTAAGAACCATGGGCGCCCGCTTATGTTTGCCGGTGGTTATGGATAAAACCACGATTGTTTTTCGAGAACTGGTGCGTGGTGAGGCTCTCGTTGATACAGGCTTTGGGACTCGTGGGCCGAGCGCGGATGCAGCCGTACTGGATCCGCAAACGCTAATCATGCCGCTCTCGGTGTTTGATCATAATGGTGGCCGCATAGGATATGGTGCAGGACATTATGATCGGGCGATTGCAAAGATTATCGAAAAAGGTATTGCGCCCAGATTGATCGGGATGGCCTTTGATTGCCAGGAGATTGATCACGTTCCGGTGGAAGCACATGATCAACCATTAGATGCCATGTTGACAGAGTCCGGCTTTTACCCGTCGAGAAAGGATGTGATGTGAGACTGCTTTTTCTTGGGGACATGGTGGGACGTTCTGGACGCCAGGCGGTGTATCAGCAACTTCCTGATTTAATTGAGAGGATGAAGGTCGATTTTGCGATCGTAAATGGTGAAAATGCGGCTGGTGGATTTGGCATAACAGAGGACATATTCAATCAGACGCTTGAGGCAGGGGCGGATGTTGTCACGACTGGAAACCATGTATGGGATCAGAAAGAAGCGTTGATTGTTGCCGAAAACAATGATCGATTTTTGCGCCCGGCCAATTACCCGATTGGGACATCAGGGAGAGGGGTTTTTGTCTTTGAGGCGAAGAATGGTGCGCGGGTGATGGTCATGAACATCATGGGGCGAACGTTCATGCATCCGGAATTGGACGATCCATTTGGATGTGTTGAACGGGCTTTGGATGGCGTCCAACTTGGGCAGACCATCGATGTTGTGTTCATCGACTTTCATGCGGAAGCTACATCAGAAAAGCAGTGCTTTGCTCACTTTGTCGATGGCCGCGTGTCAGCTGTCGTGGGGACGCATACACATGTCCCAACCGCAGATCATCAGGTTTTGAATGGTGGTACCGCCTATATTTCTGATGCCGGGATGTGTGGTGACTATGACTCATCCCTGGGCATGGAAAAAGAAGAACCAATCAACCGTTTCGTGACAAAAGTTCCGCGAAACCGATTTGAACCTGCTTCAGGTGCAGCTACTTTGTGTGGTGTGGGAATTGAGATTGATGATGGAACCGGACTTGCAAGGGCGATCAACCCCCTGAGAATTGGTCCCCGCCTTGAAAATGTAGTGCCCTGGTAGTCCAACTTTAGGCGGTGTGATTAAATGCTCCGAGCGTGATCGCAGCAAAAAAACAGCATGAGGCGACAAGGACGAAACCGTGCCAGATCGCGTTTGAGTACTTCAGTTTTTCCCATTTAAAGAAGATTACCCCGAACGTATAGATAAGACCGCCAGAGATGATTAGCCAGATTGAGTTTTCGGGGACCGTATGGGTCAGGGGATAAATAATCAACACACTGATCCACCCCAATCCCAAATACAATAAGGTTCCCACGTTGTGGTCGCCATTGCCCCAGAAGAAGAGCTTCTTCACGGTTCCAAGTGCAGCCAGCGCCCACACCAATGCAAGGATCAGATAGGAGGAGATGCTGCCAATCATGACTACGAGCGGGGTGTAGGTGCCCGCGATTTTGAGGTAAATGGCAGCGTGATCAATTCGCCGTAACAGGGGTCTCATCGCCTCCCAGGGTGTCATGTGATAAAAGGCGGATGCGGCAAAGGCCAAGATCACGGTCAGGCAATAGATTGAAAGTGCCGTTATATGCCCACCTCCTAGTCGATAAGAGGCCCAGCTCAGTAAAATAACGGTCGCAATCAGCGAGAACGTAACACCTAGCATATGAATAATGCCGTCTGCTATCCGCTCTGAACGGGCATAGGCGGGGTAGGTGTACGGAGTCTGCTTCATTTCATCACCTTATCCTGAAAAGGTATTTTTCCAATTAACAATTCCGTATTACTCAGGACTGGACGAGAGGAGCCTCCTTTTTTATAAGCAGCAAAAATGATCGACGCAGCAATTATGGGAGTGTGCCGTGGCAGGCCATTCGAAATTCAAAAATATTATGCACCGGAAAGGCAGACAAGATGCTGCTCGTTCCAAACTGTTTTCACGCTTATCCAAAGAGATCACTGTTGCGGTAAAAATGGGTGGCGGTGTTACCGACCCCGATATGAATCCCAGACTCAGGCTTGCGATGCAAAATGCCAAAGGGCAATCGATGCCAAAGGACAACATCCAGCGGGCCATCAATAAGGGGTCTGGCGGAGATGGAGAAGACTACGAAGAAATTCGGTATGAAGGATACGGTCCTGGTGGGGTGGCTGTTATTGTTGAGGCGCTCACCGATAACCGCAATCGATCAGCTTCAAACATACGGGCCTGTTTTACCAAGAACGGCGGGCAAATGGCTGAAACGGGTTCGGTTTCATTTATGTTCGATCGGGTCGGAGAGATTACATATAAGCTTGATTCAGGTAGCGAAGATGACGTTATGGAAGCCGCTATTGAAGCCGGTGCGGATGATGTAGCATCTGATGAAGATGGTCATATCATTTATTGCGATTTCGAGAGTTTTGGAGAAGTCGCTAAAAACCTGGAAGCAAGCTTGGGCGAGGCGGAAAGCGTGAAGTCTATTTGGAAACCGCAGAATAACACGCCTGTGGATGAGGAAAAGGCGGCAACACTGCTCAAGCTTATGGATGCGCTTGAGGAAGATGACGACGTGCAGAATGTCTATTCAAACTTCGAGATTGACGATGACGTTATGAACAAGCTCTCAGCCTAGCGCAAAAGTGAGTCGAGCAACGGTAACGATGTGATCGCTGAGATCAAGATCATGATAAATGCGATTTTTCGGTATAATTGATCGCTTGCTCCAGCAAAAAAATGTGTGCCAATTAATATTCCGACAAAATAGACTGGAACGCAGATTAAGCCCCTGAGGACCGACTCTACTGTATAAATGTCTCCAACGAGATACCCAACGATAACAATTAAATCGGTCAAAAACAGATAGTAAATCATGTTGGCTCTTACAGTGATTGCCCGCGCAGTGCTTGCTAACCAATAGACGAGAACTGGTGGGCCGGGCAGGGCCGCAGCAGCCCCCATAAAGCCGCCAAGGCCGCCGAAGGAAAATGATACCGGACTGGTTCGCGGGCCTGTGTATTTCCAGCCACTCCATAAAATGGCCACCGCAATCAAGATGCTGATTGAAATAAACCAGCGCAGTGTAATGGGGTCTCCGGTTTTCAGTACCCAAACGCCTAGCGGTACGAGCAGAGCATATCCAACCACAATGGGGATAACTTCTTTCCAGTTGACGCTTCTACGCGCACCCCAAACCAGGGTAAGGGTTGGTACTGCATCTAAAATAGTAAGCATTGCCAAAGAGGTAACGGGAGAAAAAAATGCTGCGGTTGAAGGACCGATAATCATGCCTGATCCAAAGCCGGAAAAACCACGCACAATGCCGGTAATGAAAACAATCACCATTACGATCATCATGGCAGTCTCGGCCAGCATCGAAGCCGCAGTTTCGAGGGAGAAGGTCATTCAAAAGCCCAGGAATCAATCACAGAATAATCCCACAATGGCGGTACATAAGAGAGTCTGCAAATTGGCCTGTGCAAAAACAATGGCCGGGTTCTTAAGTGAAGAAACCCGGCCATGGTTGGTACTGTTTCAGAAGCTAAGTGTTACTGCTTCTTTTTTTGTTTTTTTGTGTCTTTAGCAGGTTTGATTGCTTTCAGGGTTGCAGTTGAACCATACTCGCTTCTTTCAACCTGAGTGGCAGACTTTGCCGGCCAGTTTGTGGGCCAATTGAAAACGCCATCTCCCAGGCTCACGCCTACGCCATTAGCGTTTGCTGCGACAGGGGCGAGTGCCATGGATACTGCGAAAGCAATTGCAGTGAATTTAGATGCGTTTCTCATGATGTCTTCCTTTCGTGTTGCGGTGACATTCACAAGATGGATTTTGTGGGCAAGATTTTCTCGTCGGATTCGAAAATGACGCTCCATTTTCAGAATCGATAAGCCTTTTTCAGAATTGGCGAGGATACGATTCTAGAGAAAACTGCGTTTAAGCGTGAGCGAATGAGCGCTTGCGAAATTCAGTCGGGCTCTCGCCAACGATCTCGCGGAAGGCCCTGTTAAAGGGACCCAGAGAAGCGTAGCCAACGTCGTAGGCAATCGAAATGATTGGAATGTCTGCCTTGATTGGATCAGCCAAAACCTCACATGCGGCTCCGATGCGATGTTCATTAACAAAGTGGGCAAAGTTTCTGTAGCCCATTCCCTGGTTGATGACTTTGCGCAAACGGTGCTCGGGCGCTGATAGTGCTTCTGCTAATTTGCGGATGGTCAAACCTTCCTGACGCCATACGTCTTCTTCCATGGAGGCCTGCAACCTGGTCAGCAGACTCAATTCCGCCGGTGAGAGATTTTCTGGGGCGGTTTTCTTCTCCCGATGCGGCATTGCCCAAACGTATTCTCTCACCTTAAGAGCCCAATAGGCGAAGATGATACAAAGGATCAGCAAAACTGACGCTTTGAAAACATGGAAACTGGCGGTTAATCCGAAGTCGCCATAATACCAATGGAGGCCGGAGAATGTTATGCCGGCAATGGCTGCACTACTCATAAACCACATTCTGAACATACAACGCGCCTGGACCAGATCATCATGACGTGTGGTTAGGGCCACGTAGAAAATATAGGAATAGATGATCATTGATGAAACATGGCAGATCAATCCAAATACTGGATGTATGCCGATTAGAAAATGAGACGGAAGGGAAGCAGCAACAAAAGCGATTTGCCACCACTGGGGTTGGAAATCGTCTTCAAACAGCTCAAGCAAACCCCAAGCGATCATCGGGGCATTCAGGGCCATTATTATTCTGACGGTCAGTTGGAAGGAGGCAGAATCTTTGCCAAGTTCCATAAATAGCAAGGATGACACCACGACCATGGACAGCACCGCGATGATCTTCGTAATCGCGGAAACTGTTTTTCGGGAAACTGGTCTGATGGATGCAAAATGGGCAATCAACAAAATGCCAACACCAAGCGTGGAGGAACGGATAATAAGGTCAGCGGTTTCGATCATGACGGAGCTCAACTGTGTTGATCAACATTATATAGACAGCTTATCACATGATTTCAAAAAAATCGTTACACCATTTTGTTTCTGTTTTGTTCACATTCGTGATGCATGATCCAGCAAAGGGAGGTAGACTGACGCCATGCAAGAAACGATTCGAATTATTGGGATAGATCCAGGATTGCGGCATACCGGTTGGGGCATTGTAGATGTCACCGGCAGCTCCCTTGCATTTGTTGGCGCTGGCACCATAAGGTCCGATGTAAAGATGAGCCTTTCAGATCGGTTGTGTCAGATACATTCGGGGCTGAATGCAGTCCTGGAGCAGTTTCGTCCCGGCGAGGCAGCGGTAGAGGAGACTTTTGTAAATAAGGATGCTCGGGCAACGCTGAAGCTTGGACAGGCGAGGGGTGTCGCGATGCTTGTGCCAGCCTTGGCCGGATTAACAGTTTCAGAATATGCACCGAACAAAGTCAAGAAGACTGTTACAGGCGTCGGCCATGGTGAGAAGTCACAGATCAAACTGATGGTCAGCATGCTGCTTCCTAAAGCTAAATACGACAGCGATGACGCCGCGGATGCGCTTGCCATCGCGATCTGTCATGCGCATAGTCGCTCTATCAGCGATATAAAAATTGCTTCATCATTCTAATGTTGCCAAAACATACGCCCTTTACTGAACCTTCTTCTTCTTTCTCGATCGGTTTACAACCGCTAGACTTGAAGCATTGGATTGAAGTCGACAACCAATTACCTCTCTATCTCCATCAAAAGCAGCGGTTGATGAAAGACATCCCAGATCTTGTTTGGGCCGGTGACTTTTCGAGTGAAAGAGCGCAAAACGAAGTGCTGGACTTGTTGGTTCTGCATCTTTTGGATCACTTTCCAGATTTTTACCAAAGCGTGGACAAGGGCATTGCGGTCAAGGACGTTGGATGGGTGGATCTGGAAGATATTTCTCGTCCTCCATTGGTGAGCGCTGCACTTCTGGTTCAAGAAGACCTAGTTATTATGCGTAAATCTCCTGCTGGTTGGCGATTGGTTGCCGGTTCGGTTTGTTTTCCCTCGTCATGGGTTTTGCGGGAGAAGATCGGTAAAGTAATGCATGATGTGCATGCACCTGTACCGGGCTTCGGTGAAGGAAGCAGAAATGCGATCATGATTGAGCGTATTTTTGACAATCTGCTCGTGGAGCAGCCCGTGGAAAGATTCAATTGGTCCGTTTATAACGATGATGAACTTTATCATGATGACAGAGCTGGCGAACATTTTCCGGACAATGATGCCGTTGATGGCAATCAATATTTCTTGCGGATAGAGCATCAAACGCTTCGCAAATTGCCGCACAGTGATGATATCCTGTTCACCATTCGAATTCATGTTGATCCCGTTGAGATGCTAGCGAAACGTGAAGACAGAGCGGTGTTAATCCCCGCATTTATCAAGACCATTCGATCAATGGATGAAGAACAAATGACCTACAAAGGTTTCATGGAAGGCAGTGAGTTGTTGATCCGGTGTTTGGAACAAATGAGATGATTGGCAAGTTAAAGGGCATACTCGATTCAATTGGAGAGGACACCATCATTCTGGACGTGGGTGGCGTGGGTTACGAAATTCATTGCTCCGCTCGCACGCTCACCGGTGTGCCTGGGGTTGGCGAGGCAATGTCCCTGGCCATTGAGACACATGTGCGAGAGACCGAGATAAAATTATACGGGTTTTCAAATGATCTGGAGCGCGACTGGTTTCGGCTGCTGCAGAGTGTTCAAGGGGTTGGTGCCAAAGTTGCGCTCGCGATACAATCTACCCTGTCAGCGGGTGATTTGGCATCCGCAATCGCATTGCAAGATAAAGCCATGGTCTCGCGAGCGCCGGGGGTTGGGCCTAAAGTAGCTCAAAGGATTGTTTCTGAGCTTAAAGACAAAGCACCTGCTTTTTCTGGTGCTGCTGCTGCAGAAATAGGCTTGGCGGTTGAAATTGGCGAGGGGGTTGCGTCAACAGCAGTACAAGATGCTGTATCGGCCCTTGGAAATCTGGGGTATTCGTCGCAACAGGCGGCTGGCGCTGTTTCGGCAGCTTTGAAACAGGCGGGCGAAGACGCTGACAGTGCCGCTTTAATTCGTCTTGGGCTTAAGGAGTTGGCAGGTTGAACGAGGAACGCTTGATTACGCCAGAGCAAAGAAGCGAAGATACCGATGCCGCAATGCGCCCTCAATTACTCGATGATTTTGTGGGACAAGCCCAGGCCCGTTCAAATCTCAAAGTATTTATTGAAGCTGCAAAAAAGAGGGGTGAAGCCTTAGATCATGTCTTGTTCGTTGGTCCCCCAGGGCTTGGTAAAACAACATTGGCTCAGATTATGGCCCGCGAACTGGGCGTGAATTTTCGTGCCACATCTGGTCCAGTCATTGCAAAGGCTGGCGATTTGGCTGCGCTGCTTACAAATTTGGAAGACAGGGATGTTTTGTTTATCGATGAAATTCATAGGCTCAATCCTGCTGTCGAAGAAATTCTCTATCCTGCGATGGAGGATTATCAACTTGATCTGATAATTGGTGAGGGGCCGGCAGCACGTTCGGTTAAGATCGATCTTGCGAAGTTCACGCTCGTTGCAGCAACCACGCGTCTTGGTCTTCTTACGACGCCGTTGCGGGATCGTTTTGGTATTCCTGTACGCCTTAATTTCTACACGGCTGAAGAACTGGAACTTATCGTTACCCGGGGTGCGCGCATCATGGGTTTGCCATTGTCGGAGGACGGTGCAAAGGAAATTGCCAACCGTGCACGTGGGACACCCCGGATTGCCGGTCGTTTGCTTCGCAGGGTCAGAGATTTTGCCGCTGTTGCGGATGCTGACGTTGTGACTGCAAAAATTGCAGATGAAGCGTTGTCCCGGCTTGAAGTCGACTCGATCGGGCTTGATGAATTGGATCGTCGCTATCTAAACCAGATTGCGAGAAATTTCGGTGGTGGACCCGTTGGGATCGAGACCATTGCTGCAGCACTTTCTGAGCCTCGCGATGCAATTGAAGACATTATTGAACCCTTCCTCATTCAGCAGGGTTTTATCCAACGCACGCCACGGGGGCGTATGTTGGCGGCCAATGCTTGGAAACACCTCGGATTGGAAACGCCTAAGGATCTTGAAGCAAAGCAGGGGTTTCTTTTCGAAGAAGAATAGTTGCCTGCACAAATTCTGCTGAATTCTCAAAAAATTCCTGTGATTTTACCAGATAGACACCTGCGAAGATTCATTAGGAAGCAGGTGTTAAAATGATTTCCAGACGAGATGTTTTGAAGCTCCTCGGTGGAGGGTTCTTTTCTGCAGTGGGGTTGAGTAGCTATGCTTTTGCAGTTGAGCCGCTCTTTCGACTGAAGACAACTTTCTATCAACCTCGACTAAATGCATGGCCGAAGGGGCTTAACCTCAGGATTGCTGCGCTGGCCGATTTGCATGCTTGCAAACCTTGGATGACGGTAGAGAGAATTCAATCGATCGTGGAAAGAACCAACCAGCTGCAAGCTGATATTGTCTTGCTCCTGGGGGACTATAGCGCGGGTATGAGTTTTGTCATAGATGATGTGCCTGCATCTCAATGGGCGCCAGTGCTTGGGGGCTTGAAAGCAAAGCATGGTGTCTATGCAGTTTTGGGAAATCATGATTGGTGGGAAGACCCGGACGCTCAACGCCGAGGTGATGGACCAACCTTTGGTCAAATTGCATTGGAAAAGGAAGGGATCAGGGTTCTTGAAAATGATGTTGTTCAGATCATTCAGGGGGATCACAAATTTTGGATTGCCGGCTTGGGGGATCAACTGGCATTTCCGCCTTTTCGAAAATTTGGTCGCAGACATTGGAAGACACGCGATGATCTTCAAGGTATGCTTGAAAAAATTGAGGATGACGCGCCGGTGATCCTGATGGCACATGAACCCGATATATTTCCCAAACTGCCGGATCGCATAGCCCTTACGCTCTCAGGACATACACATGGCGGTCAAGTTCGGGTCTTCGGCTACTCCCCTATAAATACTTCCGGGCAACGCCTAAACTATGGGCATGTTAAAGAGGGCCGCAAACATCTGATCGTTTCGGGTGGTTTGGGGTGCTCGATGCTTCCAGTGCGATTCGGTTCGCCGCCCGAAATCGTTGTGGTTGATCTGGCATAAGCCTTGCTGTCTGAAGTTTACTGGAAAGAAAACTTTGCATGGAAAGGGCTTAGTTGTTCTTTCCCGAGAATATAATCTGCGGCGCGAGAAGCCATCATTTGCACCGGCGCATTTAAGTTGGCGCTGATGATTTGAGGCATCGTCGAGGCATCAACGACCCGTAGTCCTTCTATCCCATGTACTTTGAATTGATCATCCACGACTGCGTCTTTTCCGAACCCCATCCGGCATGTGCCGCAGGGGTGATAGTCGGTGATGGTCATCTTGCGAATGGCTGTTTTTATTTCTTCAGTTGACCGCACTTGTGGCCCCGGTGTGATCTCTGCATCCCGAAATTCATCAAATGCCGGCTGTGAAACGAGATGTCTGACCTTATGGACCCCTTCCACGAGTTCATCGAGATCGCTTTGTTGGGAAAGGTAGTTGAAATACATCAGAGGTTTGTCGCGTGGATTTGCTGATTTCAGCTTGATGTAGCCGCGGCTTTGCGGTCGGAGTTGATCAATGTGTATGGCAAACGCCTGTCGCAACTTGATTTTTGATCCTTCATACTCAAATCCTACGGGCCCGAAATGATACTGGAGGTTGGGGTAGGCTACTGTTTCATTGCCACGGATTAATCCGCCAGCCTCCCAAATGTTGGAAGCGACGACACCTTTGCGCGTGAACACCCACCAGGCGCCAGCTGCGGCTTTTCTGAGCGGGTTTGTGATTTTGTGGATAGGGAACGACTTTTTGCAACCATATTGTACGACAATGCTGGCGTGATCCTGCAGATTTTGCCCGACACCCGGCAGGTTTACTCGTACCTTTATGCCAAGTGCGTCTAGTTCTTTGGCAGCGCCTATCCCTGATAGCATCAGCGTTTGGGGCGAGTTTATTGCGCCGCCGCAGAGAATAACTTCTTTCTCTGCAAGGGCATTATAGATCTCTCCTTTGTGGGTGAATGTAATACCGGATGCTCGGTTTCCCTCAAATAAGATGCTGTCAACCAATGCTCGAGTGATTACTTCCAGGTTCGTTCGCTTCATCGCGGGATGCAGATGGGCAACCGCTGCGCTGCACCTTTTCCCATTTCGCTTTGTGGCATCGAATCGAGCAACCCCTTCAGGCTGGAACCCGTTCAAGTCTTCTGATCTGCCTTGGCCTGCCTGCTCTCCTGCGTCCAGAAATGCATCGTAGAGTGGATTTTCATAGCTGCTTTTTGAAACGCCCAATGGTCCAGAGCTGCCGCGCCAATCGCTTGCGCCGCGATCGCTTGATTCCCCGGATTTGAAGTAAGGTAGGCAGTCTGAATAGCGCCAGTGTGTCAGGCCATGCTCCTCTGCCCAACGATCATAATCCACAGGATGACCGCGCATATACACCATTGAATTGATTGACGATGAACCGCCCAAAACCTTGCCTCTCGGCATGTCGACATTTCTGTCCAAAAGCTCCCGCTCGTCTTCGGTTTTGTAATTCCAGTTTATTTTGGGGTCCTGATATACTTTGTAGACGCCCGCAGGCATGTGAATCATTGGATCACGATCCAAAGGCCCGGCTTCAAGGATCAGCACTTTGTAGGACGTATCGGCAGTGAGCTTGTTTGCCAATAGGCAGCCTGCTGATCCAGCGCCGACGATAACATAGTCATACGCTTTCGTCGGGTTCACGCGTTGCCCCTGCCAAAAGGACCCGTGACAACAACCCGATCGCCTACTGAAAGACCGTCGCGCAGACGTTGTGTTATAGGATCGCCGGTTTTGCTGTCTTCTACTTCAATTTCATAGACTTCAGACGAGCATGTTTTGAGGTACTCCCGGGTCCAACACTCTGCACCCATGTGGATTTTCAATCGTTGCCCAGGTAGTGCGTCAGGTAGTGGCCATGGATCAAGCTTTTTCAACGATATCCGGGTCGAAAGAATATCAACTGAATATTCGCTGATTTCCATCATTCGAGGCCATAGTGGATAGGGGTCGGCTTCACTTTGTGCTTCCGCCAAAGGCATGGAGGCATTTCCAATTTCCTGTATTGTATCCCCCACTTCAGTCTGGCCGGATTTTTTGACCTTCGCATACATTCCGCAATAAGCATGTCCGAACAGCTCGGGAAATTCCTGCTCGAAATTGATATCCCTTTCGCCTGTCTCGGGATTGACGCCGGGTGCCGGGCAACGCACGATGGGAAACATAACTTCAATATCTGCTGTCCCAAGTCGGACGCGCTTACCGAGCCAAGTGAACTCTTCCCACGGTTTTAGTCCAGATATGATCAGATTTCCTCGAAACCGGGCAGGATCAAGGGGCATTGCGAGAGCCTGACCGATGGCCTCTGCCGTCGCCAGGTTGATGATTGAAAGTTCGGTGTTTGGATAGTCCCAATTGCTCAGCCGTTTATTGCGTTCGATGATTTGCGGCGCTGGTTGATCTTTTTTCAGACTCAAATGTTTTAAAAACCGTTCAAGTTGGAGGTTTGCAACATCAAGGCTTTGGGCATTTTCCGGATCAATTTGCAGGGTATTGCCTTCCGGATTTTTGATGCTCAGATCACTTTTGGTTTCTGGACTTATCTGGAATTTTGCCAGGCCGTCGCTGTAGGCATTCACAAAAAAGCTGCTTGCCTGCATCCATTCGCCGGTGCCTATGGTGCCGTTCGTTATGGCATAACGTCGATCCCCTGGAATGCCGAAACCAATTTCCAGCGATGCTTTTTTCAGGGATTGAGACGGTAAGCCCTTTACAGGAAAGCGGTGAATTGCTTCAAGCTTTACATTATCCATTTGCGTTCACCGTAAGGAATAGCGTTGGTAAGCATGGAAGGTTTTTGATTGAATGTCACGTGAAAAAACTGGATTAATCAATCGGTTGATCGAAAATGGCCACGAGATGGAAGTTCGTGTGTACTATGAAGACACAGACTTTTCGGGTGTAGTCTATCATTCCAACTATCTAAAATATATGGAACGGTCGCGGACAGAATGGCTTCGTCATCTTGAGATTTTTCACACGGATCTGGAAAAAGATGACAGTGCCTTTGCCATTCATCGTATGTCCTTAAAATTCGGGCCGCCTGCGGTGATTGATGATTTACTTTTGGTGCGAACAACGCTTCAAAAACTAACAGGTGCGCGTTCTTTTCTACGTCAGGAGGTCCTGCGCAGTGGGGCCGATGGCGAGGAGATCTTGCTTTGTGGTGCCGATGTTGAGGTTGCATTTATCAATCATGGTGGCGGTGCCAAACGGTTCCCGGACGATTTGCGCGAAAAACTGGGTGGATGAACCAGACGTTACTTCACGTGAAGCTCTGGAAATGACACAAATCCTAACACTTCCTTAACCCTAATGGATTCTAAAGTTACTGAGAGTCAAAGCGGTTTGTATGACGTCATCCTTTGACCACAGTTTTCACTATCAAGGCACATTGGGGTGGCTGGGATAAATCCTTTGCCGCAAAAACTGAAAGAGACAGGCAGAAATGATTGAAACTGCACTTTTTGGCGTGTCATCCGCATTTGCACAGGGTGTAGAGGGTGCTCAGCTAGGCGAAACTGTAGATGTTTCGCTGTTGGGGCTATTTCTAGAGGCTTCTCTGACCGTGAAATTAGTCATGATTGGCCTTCTGTTCGCCTCTGTCTGGAGTTGGGCAATTATATTGGATAAGTGGCTTTTGTTTGCGAGGACCCGCCGTCAGCTCGACCGGTTTGAGAAAGTTTTCTGGTCGGGGCAATCACTGGAAGAGCTGTATCGCACCCTGGCAGACCGCAACCCAAACGGAATGGGAGCGTTGTTTGTTGCTGCAATGCGCGAATGGAAGCGATCCTTTGAACGCGGCGCTAATTCACCCATCGGATTACAAACACGGATAGACAAAGTGCTGGATGTTTCGCTTTCTAAAGAAACGGAACGGCTTGAAAAGCGGTTGATGTATCTGGCGACCATTGGTTCGGCAGCTCCATTCGTTGGGCTTTTTGGAACGGTGATTGGGATCATGGTCTCGTTCCAGGCCATTGCGGGATCAAAGTCTACCAACCTGGCTGTTGTTGCGCCCGGGATCGCCGAGGCGCTTTTGGCGACTGCCCTCGGACTGCTTGCAGCTATCCCTGCGACGGTTTTTTACAACAAGCTTTCTTCGGATGTCGCGAAAATTATCAGTCGTCTGGAAGGATTTGCGGATGAGTTTTCCGCCATACTTTCGCGACAGATTGATGAGAAAAACAATCAGGCAGCTCAACAGCGCCGAGCCGCTGAATAGATTGGACGGGTGACCAACCATGGGAATGTCAACAGGCGTAGCACAAGCTGGTGGCGGAAAACGTCGGCGCAATCGTCGTCATCAACCCATCAATGAGATCAACGTTACTCCATTCGTAGATGTGATGCTGGTTTTGCTTATCATTTTTATGGTTACAGCGCCGCTTCTAACCGTTGGTGTCGAGGTGGATTTGCCCGAAACGGCAGCAGCGCCCGTGAATGTTGAGACGAAGCCGCTGGAATTGACAGTCACACGAGACGGAAAAATTTTCCTTGGTGGGAATTCTGATAACGCAACCAACGCAACAGAAGTTCCGCTTGGAGAGTTAACCGCAAAACTCAGGGCGGTAACAGATGCAACGGTTGAAAAATTTGAAACGCGTATCTTTATAAAAGGTGACAGTGCAGCGCCCTACGAGGTTATCGCTAAGGTTCTGGGGCAAATTTCGGCTGCTGGTTACAAGAAGTTCACGATGACAAGTTTGCCGCAACAATAATGGAAACATTGTGAAGGTTTTGGTTTAAACAAGATGAAGTTTGGCGTTGCAACATCTTCAGTGCTCCATGCAGCAATCCTAAGTTGGGGTTTGCTTAATCTCTCCTCGCCTGAATTGCAGCAGATTGAACTGAACAACGTTGAAATTGATTTTGAGACGAGTAGCGAGAGCACACCTGTCCAGGGAGATAAAGAAGCGGACGTGGCTGAGCAGCCTGCGCCAACCCCTACAAAAAAGCCCGAGGAGGTACCTCAGGCGCAGAATGTCGGTGACGCCAACACCGATGAAAAGACTGAAAATAAAGCAGAACCAGCGGACAAAGCGGTAGAAAAAACAGCAACTGCACCAGAACCCGATCAGGCATTGGAAAAACCCGATCCTGTGCCAACAAAAAAACAAGATGAACAGCCAACGCCTGCAACTGAGCTTGCTTCGTTGAATGATCCGGCGACGCCGATCACGCAAGAACAGCCGGAAGAACAGGCAGCAGAACCAACGGAAGCAGAGGTTCAGCTAGCGGCCTTGCCTGAAACACTGCCAATACCTGCGGCGAAACCAAGCCCGCCCAAACCAAATACTGCCAAAACGACTAAACGCGAAAAGCCTGAAGAGTCGCCATCGAAGAAGACCAGTGATGCAAAAAAGAGTGATGAACCCTCGCTCAGCGATATTATCAAAAACAACAACACGACCGAAAACCAGGCATCCGGTGGCCAGAAACAGTCAACACAAACAGCTGCCTTGGGTACCAACACATCCAGTTTTGCGAAAAAACTTTCTCGCCGTGAAGAAGATCAGCTCATTTCTCGGATCAGCCGTTGTTCGACCGGACAGGCTGGTCAAAGTATTTCAGCAGATTTGCGCGTAATGATTATCTTGGAACTAAACCCCGATGGCAGTTTTAAGATCAGTCCGAAGGGCAGGGCATTTGGTGGCACCAATGCCGAGAAAAACAAATTTACCCGTGATGCACTTAGGTATGCTATTCGATGTGCGCCTTATGACTTTTTACCCAAAGACAAATACGAAACCTGGAAGGAAATAGAGATTACCTTCCATCCTTCGGCAATGTTCCAGTAGGAAAGCTTTTTATGAGGAATTCAATGCGAACCCCCAAGCTGCTCACCGCCCTCTTAGCCTTTTTCTCAATGTTTTTGCTCGCATCCGTTTCGCATGCGCGCGTTGAAATTGACATAACCAAAGGCAATGTCGAGCCACTTCCAATTGCAATCATGGATTTTCAGGGTGATCAGGTTGCCCGTGATATTGTTTCTGTAATCGATGCGGATCTTCGAAATTCCGGTTTGTTTAGGCCGATTGATAAAAATGCGTTCATCCAGACCAATTTAGATCCCAACAGCACGCCACGGTTTGAAGACTGGAAACAGATCAACGCGCAGGCCCTTGTGAATGGGCTGATCACCAAGCTTCCCAACGGAAAATTGCGGGCTGAATTCAGACTGTGGGATGTCTTTGCAGGCGACCAATTGGAAGGCCAGCGTTTTGATATAGAACCAAAACTTTGGCGCCGTCTTGCCCATATCATAGCCGACAGGATTTACACCGCTCTGACGGGTGAGAGCGGGTATTTCGATACTCGGGTTGTGTTTGTTGATGAATCCGGACCCAAAGATCGCCGTGTTAAGAGATTGGCAATCATGGACCAGGATGGAGCGAACGTACGCACCCTAACATCGGGCAATGACCTGGTGCTAACACCGCGCTTTTCGCCGACGCGTCAGGAGATCACCTACATGTCTTTTGATGGTGGTCAGCCACGGGTGTATCTGTTGCAAATTGAGACCGGGCAACGAGAGATCGTGGGCAATTTTCCTGGGATGACGTTCTCACCGCGCTTTTCGCCAGATGGTCAAAAAGTTGTGATGAGTTTGCAACAAGGCGGCAATGCTAACCTGTACTCTATGGATTTGCGATCCCGCAACACGACCCGGCTGACAAGCAGTCCAGCGATTGACACAGCCCCTTCTTTTTCTCCCGATGGCTCACAAATCGTGTTTGAATCTGATCGGGGTGGTAGGCAACAGCTCTATGTCATGGCAGCCGGTGGTGGGGAGGCTAAGCGAATTTCTTTTGGAACGGGTCGCTATTCCACCCCAGTGTGGTCGCCAAGAGGCGATTTGGTTGCCTTTACAAAGCAAACCGGTGGTCAATTTTTGATTGGTGTGATGCGTCCAGATGGTTCGAA
>JBCCXO010000056.1:0-21968 GCA_039191645.1 Pseudomonadota bacterium
AACACCGCGCTGACCTTTTAAAAAATGCCGGCGTTGAATTTGAAGCTTTGACCGCTCAAATCGATGAGCGAGAAATAGAAGCACCTCTTTTAAAAGCAGAACTTGGTGGTGCAGACGTTGCTGAAGTTTTGGCCATAGCCAAAGCAACAGACGTCTCCGGGCGTGTTCCTGGTGCATACGTAATCGGTTGCGATCAAACGCTTTCCCTTGCTGGTGAACTGTTGCACAAACCTGAAGACATGGAGGCAGCAAGAAGAAGACTGCTCGCCCTTTCGGGAAAAACACATGAGCTCAACTCCGCTGTTTCTATTGTACAGGATTCCAACACCCTTTGGAGCTATGTTGAGGTGTGCCGTGTAACCTTTCGCACTCTTGATCCGGGCTTTATCGGTCGCCACCTTGCGGCTGCGGGCAACGGTGTCCTTTCAAGTGTCGGCGCGTATCAGATCGAAGGACACGGCGTTCAGTTGTTTGAAAAAGTTGAGGGTGACTTTTTTTCCATCATCGGGCTTCCGATCCTGCCTTTACTTAAAAAGTTGCGCGAACATGATCTGGTGGACGGATGACAAAAAAAGCGTTTGTAGCCGGTTGGCCAATCTCCCATTCTAAATCGCCGCTTCTCCATGGGTTTTGGCTCAAAGAATACGGCATAGAGGGAAGCTACGAAGCCCTGCCCGTATCCAACGAGGCATTCGAAACCTTTCTGAACGGGTTTGGAGAAAGTGGATATTCTGGGGGTAACATTACCATACCCCACAAGGAAAAAGCATTTCAGCTCCTGGAAAATCTGGATGAGGCAGCCAAAGCAATCGGTGCAGTGAACACAATTTGGATCGAAGAAGATAAAGTTTGCGGGAGCAACACGGATGCTTATGGCTTTGCAGCAAACCTGGACGATCATCACCCTGAATGGCGCGATGGTAAAACAGCGCTGGTCATCGGAGCTGGCGGTGCGTCAAGAGCCATCATCCATGCGCTCCTTCAGGCTGGTTTTGATAATGTGTATATCGCCAACAGGACAGTAGAACGCGCAAAAGCGCTTGCGAAAAGCTTTGGGCAAAATTGTTACAGTTTAGCGCTTGCAGATGCATGCTCTTATTTTTCGGGAACCGATTTGGTCGTCAACACAACATCCATAGGGATGAAAGGGGAGACCTCAGAGGGTCTACCGGATCTAAAAGAATTACCAAATCATGCGATCGTTACGGACATCGTTTATACACCCTTGCAGACACCCTTTTTGAAATCAGCAAATTCATACGGATTAAAAACAGTGGATGGTCTGGGCATGTTGCTTCATCAAGCGGTTCCAGGATTTGAAAAATGGTTCGGTCACCGACCTGCAGTCACGAAAGACCTGCGCGAATTTGTTTTAGGTGAAGTATGATAAAAGCTGGCTTGACTGGTTCCATTGGAATGGGAAAATCAACAACTGCTGAAATGTTCCGCGAAGAGGGCATCCCCGTCTATGATGCCGATAAGACGGTGCATGAACTCTATAAATTTGAGGCAGTTGACCGGATTGAGAAAGCCTTTCCCGGCACAACAACAAAAGACGGTGTTGACCGTGGAAAGCTGGCCCAATGCGTGCTGGGCAATCCGGAAAAGCTAAAGCTACTCGAAAATCTGATTCATCCACTCGTCCATCAAAAGGAAAAGGCTTTCATAGAGGCTGCTGAAAAGGATCGTGAAAAGCTTGTTATCTTGGATATACCCCTTCTTTTTGAGGCTGGTGGGGTTGATCGGGTGGATAAGATCATTGTCGTAACAGCACCGGCAGACGTTCAACTGGAACGGGTTTTATCGAGACCTGGAATGACAGAAGAAAAGTTTGCAGCAATCCTCGCTAAACAATTGCCGGATGCCCAAAAAAGGACAAAGGCGGATTATATTATTGATACCAGTCTCGGGTTGGAGGCGGCCCGTACAAAGGTAAGGCAAATCGTGAATGAACTGGCACAAAATCCTGTGCATCACAGAAATTGACCGAAGCGTCTGAACTGCAGATTGCTATAATTGCCCATGGCTGAATCACTACGAGAAATCATATTCGATACAGAGACGACCGGCTTGAGCGCCAAAGATGGTGATCGGGTTATTGAAATCGGCGCGATTGAGTTGATTAATCGGTTCCCCTCCGGCAACACATTTCACATTTTCCTTAACCCTGAAGGTAAAGAAGTCCATCCGGACGCATTGGAAGTGCATGGAATTAGCAATGATTTTCTGAAAGACAAACAGACATTTGCCGAAGCCTTGGAGTCTTTCGAAACATTCTTTTCAAACGGCATGTTGGTTGCGCATAACGCTTCTTTTGATATGGGTTTCCTGAACGCGGAACTCGAACGTTTGGGCAAATCTCCCATAAGCAATGAACGCGTCGTTGATACCTTGCAAATCGCACGCCGAAAGTTTCCTGGCCAAAGAAACTCATTGGATGCGCTGTGCGGCCGGTTCGGCATCGACAATTCCCATCGAGAGAAACATGGGGCCTTGCTCGATTCTGAATTGCTTGCTGAAGTCTATATCGAATTGCTTGGCGGAAAGCAGGCTTCGCTGGTTCTTGAGCATGACCTCGGCAAAAGCGAAACCGGCACCAGCCAGTCAAACGCGGCATCTTTGGCAGATTTTCAGCGTCCCGCACCAATTGATGTGGCGCTAACTCCCGAAGAAATAGAAAACCATCGGGAGTTCGTCGAATCACTGGGAGACAAAGCGATCTGGAAAAAGATCGGCGTTTATTGAAGCTTTAAGCGTTGGCTTGATTTTCCTGCTGGCTCTGCGCTTCTGCCATCCGTTGTCTGAAAAGCCCTGCAAAATCAACAGGATCGATCATCAATGGCGGGAAGCTTCCATTGCGCGTTGCATCGGCAATGATTTGTCTTGCGAACGGGAAAAGCATTCTCGGACATTCAATCAGGACTGCGGCCTGCAAGGCTTCCTTTGGAATTCCCTGCAATCTGAAAACACCAGCATAAATCAATTCGACATTAAACAGAACTTCGTCGCCATCTTTGGCGTTTGCTTCCAATTTCAATTCAACCTCGAAATCAGTCTCAGACATCGGGTTTGGATTGACATTAATGTTAATGGCGATTTCCGGTGGTTTTTCACGGGGACGTAGTGAGTTTGGCGCGTGCGGATTTTCAAACGAAAAGTCTTTGATGTATTGCGCCAGCACATTCATTTGAGGCACCATTGCCTCTTCGGCTGCACCGTTGTCTTCGTTTTTATTGTCCTTTGGTTCTTTAGCCATTACCTATCCCGATCCTTGATCCAGTATAATTTTTTCTCCAACGGAGAAGATTCGATGGTTCGCTAGCATGTCTTCTTTCACGCCACAAGCTAGATTACCAAGGATTAGTCACGATCAAGTTTGTTCCAGGGACTGTCCGGGTTTGGTTTTTCCGAAAACTCCGAAGGATCGAGATCCACAATATCTTCGTTTGCTGGACGTCTGAAGTCCGAATTCTGACGATGAAAGGCTGATTGTGTTTGGATAACAACCTTTGAAGCAAGGGAGGTCCACAACACTTTTCTGAACGGCGGGAAAAACAGAAGGAAACCAATTGTATCGGTAACAAACCCCGGAGTTAGGAGCAATACGCCGGCAATCATGATCATGACACCATTCACCAGATCCTCTCCAGGCAACTCGCCAGCCTCTGTTTTTTGCTGAATCCGGCTTAGAGTTGCAAATCCTTGGACCCTAAGCAGTATAGATCCCACTATTGCTGTCACCAAAATCATGCCAAGCGTGGGAAACACGCCAATTTGACCACCGACCAGAATAAAAACCGCAATTTCCAGAATCGGGATGAAAAGTAGTAAAAATGGTACCAAACCAAACGGCATATAAAATCCTTTATTGAATTCCGCAGGCTTTTATGTAGGTACTCGACCGCAGAATTTGAATGACTGTCTTTGCAACAGTTATGAAGGGAACTATATAGTAGCAGACTCTAAACATTTGGTTTGAACATGGAATTTCTCGATCTTACAACGATCATCACGATCGCAATTGCGGTATTCATTTTACTACGGCTCAGATCTGTCTTGGGACAACGCACTGGACATCAAAAGCCGGAGGATTTTTTTGACCGCATGTCTAAACGCGAATCCGCTAAAGAAGGCGATACAGTTTCAGACAATGTGGTGAAACTGCCCAAGCGCGGCAACGCCGGCAATGAAGAGGCAGAAGAAAAGAATCAAAAAGTTCAGGAAATTGATTCTCTCGCAAAACCGAGAACCAAATTAAACAAGGGTTTAAAGGAAGTTCTTGCAGCTGATCCAGGGTTTAGCCCGAAAGAATTCTTAAATGGCGCGAACATGGCCTATGAGATGATCGTCAACGCCTTTGCGGATGGCGACAAGCGTTCCTTGAACAACCTTTTGTCCAACGAAGTTTATGCCGGATTTGAATCTGTCATTGATGACCGAGCACAAAAAGGCGAAACGGTTCGTTCTTCATTTGTTGGAATTGACTCCTCTGAGATCCGTGCCGCGGAGGTTAAAGACAGCCTGTCAAACGTCACAGTGAGATTTGAGTCTCAAATCATTTCTGCAACCTATGATAAGGGCAATAACCTGATAGAGGGCGATGAAAACGAGGTAGTGCGGGTAACTGACATCTGGACTTTCTCTCGCGACACCCGATCTCGAGACCCAAATTGGAAATTGGTGGCAACTGAAGCCGAGGGATAGACGTTGTCTGGATGGAAGCCGGCTTCCTATGAAGTTCTTGACGGATGGCACCAGGATGACCATCTGGCAGCGTTAGCCTGCTTCAGAATGTCGGCAAAGGCATTTGAAAACAAGATCCCATCAAGCAGAATAGCAAAAGCACCCTCACCAGGGTTGATACAGGTTGCCGAAAAATCCTTGAAAATGGATATCGGTAAAGTGTCGGGAAAAGAAGCGCGGTTGTTTTTCGAAGAAAACTTTACCCCGTTGGTGCTGAAAGGTGAACCTGGGTTTGTCACAGCCTATTTCGAACCAGAGGTGCCAGCATCCCGAATAAAAACTGCTGAGTTTCAATACCCGCTTCTCAGACGACCGAAAGACCTGGTTAAACTCGACGCCAATAACCGTCCGGATGGGTTTCCGGCCACATTGGCTTATGCCCGCCAGACCGAGGCCGGATTGGTCGAATATTATGATCGCGGTGCCATAGACAACGGTGCGTTAGCCAACAAGGGCCTCGAATTGTTTTGGCTGAGATCAGTCGTTGAAGGATTCTACATACACGTTCAGGGATCCGCACGCCTGAACTTAACGGATGGTACAACGGCGCGCGTTTCCTATGCTGGTAAAACAGGACATCCGTATACGTCCATCGGAAAGGTCTTGGTAGATCGAGGCATGATGCCCCTTGAAGATGCCAACATGGTCAACATAAGAGCATGGCTTGAGGAAGATAAGGCGCGCGCGCTTGAGCTTTTGCATCAAAACCGATCCTTTATTTTCTTCTCTGAAATCAAAGGCCATGAACCAGGCTTTGGACCTGTGGCCGCTGCGGGCGTGCAGCTGACCCCGGGAAGAAGCCTGGCGGTTGACAAAGATCAGCACGCCTACGGTACACCGGTTTGGATATCAACTGAAGAACCTCTCCCGTCCGCGGCCAACCCGTTTCGTCGACTCATGATTGCCCAGGATACAGGCTCAGCCATAGTCGGACCCAAACGAGGAGATCTGTTCATTGGATCGGGTGAAGAAGCAGGGATCATTGCGGGTTCAGTCCGCCATGCTACCAAGTTCATCGTGTTTGAACCGAAAGCAGATTGATGACGCGCAGAAAAATCAAAGACTTGGACTTATGGGAGAAGGTCAAGCGTACCGCGAAACCGCTGCACAGCAATCGAGCCGCGCCGTCGGGAAAACCAGACATCCATCTCCAAAGTGAAGCCCCCGAACCGGTTACAAAACACGCACCCAAACGCATAATTAGACCTCATACCAACGAGCCGTTGATTTCGATATCACCACAATTTGAACCAAAACTACTGGATCAATCCACACGGAGAAAAATATCTAAGGGCAAGTTAACAATTGAAGCGAAGTTGGATTTGCATGGTATGACCCAAATTCAGGCCCACCAAAGATTGCTTGGTTTCCTTGAGCGTGCCTACAACACCGGTCGACGAACGATACTTGTTATAACTGGAAAAGGGGCGGGTGGAGAAGGAATTCTCAGATCCGCTGTACCGCGTTGGCTGGATGAACCGGCGTTTCGTAAATATTCTGCCGGATACCATGAGGCATCCCTTTCTCATGGTGGCAGCGGCGCGCTATATGTCCGCGTCCGTAGGAAAAAAGCAGGCTAAATCATGACACCTTTCGGATTGAAAATGCGCAGGTTGCGCGAGCAAAAAGGCGTGAATCAAAGGGAGATGGCAAAGGAAGTTGGCGTTTCGCCTGCATATCTGTCTGCATTGGAACACGGCCATCGTGGCAAGCCAAGCTGGCAGCTGCTTCAACGTATCGTCGGATATTTCAACATTATCTGGGATGAAGAAGAAGAGCTAAGACGTTTGGCGGAAATGTCACACACCCGCGTAGTGGTAGACACCGAAAACCTGTCTGCTGCTGCAACCAGTTTGGCGAATTATCTTGCCGTTGAAATTGACAAATTAACGGAAGAAGATTGCAAAGCGCTTCGCATGGAGGTTGCCCGGCGGGCGAATAGGCCAAGGAACTAAAAAGCCTATCGCAAAATAGCTTCCAGTTCTGCCTGTTTGTCGTTTACCAGCCAGCCGTAATAATTTTCCCGCGGCAGACCGCCTCTTGCCTTGGCTTTTTGGGCGCGGTTTCTCACGTCCCCTAGATTATACAACGTAGCGGTGATACCGGGATTGGCGCTGATATCAAATCCGGCATCACGATAAGCATCGATCGAAACCTTAATAACAGCTGCCATATATTGAAGCGTTGTGTCAGGCTCCATAATAGTCTTGTAGACTTCATTTGCTTTCTTCGCAGAAAGTTTTTTCTTCCCGCTCGTTTTGGACACCAAATCCGTGACACGAAGCGCGGTTAGCGGATTGATCTGACCAAGTCCAAAGGTCTGGCCTGCGTAGAATGGCTGGAAAAACACTGCCCCAAACCGGTTGTTCGGCCATGACGTCCCACCAACATTCTTTCCTTGAAACTTCGCTTTCCATACACGTTCACGACAAGCCCATAAATCGTATGAGTCTTGGGCTCCAGAACAGTGTGCAAACTCGGGACGTTGAACAAATTTGCTGACAGTTTCTTTGCCGTAAGCAAATTTTACATTGGAATTAAAATAGGAAATCGCTTTTACATAGTAAGTTTGCAGGCGATCCAGCGCATCTACATTGTATGTATGCTCTCCAACAAGAGCGCCAACAATGTGAATTGGAGCAATACCATATTGGCTTGCAGCCTTTTTAATTTTCCCCTGAAGCTTCTTGTCTGCCGCGATTAAATCGCGAATTTTCTCATATTTAGCTTGAAAGCTGCCATTGGTTGAACGGGTCCTTGAAACAGAACCAAACGGGATTTTAGGTTGGGAGGCACTCCGATTTCCCGGCGGCACCTCTGTCACCGCCTGAACCGACGAGACGGAAAGGCAGATCGATAAAATAACCAAACCAAACAATTGAATAGCACGTTGCATGAACGGCGCTTCCCCTCAAAATTTCACGCCAAAACAACTCGCACAATAGAGCCCGCGAGTCGAGAACGCTCACGAAGAATTTCAGTAAGTAAGTAAATTGACTAAAGAATATAACGACTGAGATCGACATCTTTTGCCATCTCACCCAGATTCTTTTTCACATAATCTGCATCAATTACGAATGCCTCATCCGTCAGATCGGGTGCTGTGAAGGAGATTTCATCCAACACGCGTTCCATAACGGTCTGCAACCGTCGGGCACCAATGTTTTCTACCGTTGAATTGAGATCGACAGCAATGGTTGCAATCTCGTCAATAGCATCCTCTGTAAACTCCAGTTCAACGCCTTCCGTTGCCATCAAAGCAATGTATTGTTTGATAAGGCTGGCTTCAGTTTCGGTAAGGATACGGACAAAATCTTCTTTTTCCAGCGCGCGCAGTTCAACCCGGATCGGTAAACGACCTTGAAGTTCTGGCAACAGGTCCGATGGTTTTGAAACATGAAAAGCGCCCGATGCTACGAAAAGAATATGGTCAGTTTTGACCTGACCGTGTTTTGTCGCCACAATCGTACCTTCAACCAATGGCAGCAAATCACGCTGAACACCTTCTCTTGATACACCAGCGCCGCCGCGTTGATCATTGACCGCAATTTTATCAATCTCATCGAGAAATACGATCCCGTTGTTTTCAACAGCCTCAATCGCTTCAGACACGATCTGCTCATCATCAAGCAACTTGTCTGATTCATCTGCGATAAGAGATTCGTATGATTCAGAAACCGTTGTTTTCCTGCGTTTGGTCTTGCCGCCAAAGGCTTTGCCAAACATATCATTCAGGTTGAGAACGCCAACACTTGCGCCAGGCATGCCTGGAATTTCCATGCCACCCATTGGATTGGAATTGTCTGAAACTTCGATTTCTATCTCTTTGTCATCGAGTTCCCCATCGCGGAGCTTTTTCCTGAACGATTCGCGGGTGCCAGGACTGGCTGTTTCCCCGACCAAAGCGTCCAACACCCTTTCTTCTGCAGCAAGATGGGCCTTGGCTTTAACCGCTTCGCGTCTCTTCTCGCGCACAAGATTTATAGCGACTTCGATAAGATCGCGGATAATCTGTTCGACGTCCCGGCCGACGTAACCCACTTCGGTAAACTTTGTGGCTTCGACTTTGATGAACGGTGCACCAGCCATTTTTGCCAGGCGTCGTGAGATTTCGGTCTTACCCACACCCGTTGGCCCTATCATAAGGATGTTCTTCGGCATGACTTCCTCGCGCATGGAACCGTCAAGTTGCAACCGGCGCCAACGATTTCTCAGGGCAATTGCAACAGCACGCTTGGCATCTTTCTGGCCGATAATGTAGCGATCCAATTCAGAAACGATTTCGCGCGGTGAAAAATTTGTCATTAATTCAGATACCTTGAGTGAGAATTGTTAGGAAGCGTCGAGCGTTTCTACGATCATATTGCCATTGGTATAAACACAAATGTCAGCCGCGATGGTCAGCGCTTTTTTTGCGATATCTTCAGCAGATAGATCGCTGTCTTCCAGCGCTCGAGCCGCTGCCAGCGCGTAATTTCCGCCTGACCCGATCGCCATGATGCCGTGCTCTGGTTCAAGCACATCACCATTGCCTGTAACGCAAAGCGAGATTTCCTTATCGGCAACCAACATCATCGCCTCTAGATTGCGCAAATACTTGTCCGTTCGCCAGTCTTTCGCCAGCTCAACGCATGCGCGCATTAACTGACCTGGATATTGCTCTAGTTTTTTCTCGAGTCGATCCAAAAGCGTAAAGGCATCTGCGGTCGCACCGGCAAAACCAGTGATGACTTCACTGTCTTTGCCAATCCGGCGAACTTTTCGTGCATTTCCTTTGATTACGGTCTGACCAAGGCTTACTTGGCCATCGCCTGCAATAACGACTTTTCCGTTTTTTCGAACCGTCACAATTGTTGTGGCATGCATAGACGGGAGCTTAGACATTCATACTTTCCAATTTTAGATCAAGGCAATGTAGGTGTTGTTTGAAGCATTTCAAACCTTCTTAAATGGAAATTTGGTTAATTCTCCTGTTATGGCTTTTGTAAGATTGTACTGGTATATGCGCATCTCAAAGGGTTGAACTGAGTTAAGTATAATGCGCAAAGCAACGATCAAACGGAAAACGGCTGAAACCGATATTTCTGTAAATGTAAACATAGATGGTACGGGATCTTACAACATTGAGACTGGCGCCGGTTTTTTTGACCATATGCTGGATCAACTGTCCCGGCATTCGCTGATTGACATTGACGTGAAAGCAAAAGGGGACCTGCATATTGATGCCCATCACACCTCGGAAGATACAGGCATCGTACTGGGTCAGGCCATTTCGCAAGCTTTGGGAGACCGCAAAGGCATCAAACGCTACGCCTCTATTGATTTAGCAATGGACGAAACCTTGACGCGGGCTGCGGTGGATGTTTCGGGCAGGCCTTATCTGATTTGGGATGTGACGTTCAGCGCACCAAAAGTCGGCGACTACGATACAGAGCTGTTTCGCGAGTTTTTTCAAGCCTTTTCTCAACATGCAGGCATAACGTTACACGTCACAAATCTCTATGGTGATAACAATCACCATATCGCGGAAACATGTTTTAAGGCGGTGGCACGGGTTTTACGCGAGGCTTTGGAAATCGATCCAAGGCAAGCCGACCGTGTTCCGTCGACCAAAGGTTCCCTTTAGCGGTGCCTTTTGTGGTTGTTATGACGGACGAGTCCGTCTAAACAGCCTGTATGGCCACGTTTTCAGTATATCTTCCACCAGAAGATCGGATTGGGGATCCAATCGATCATTTTGTCCTTGTACGAGACGGCAAATCGCCTTTGGCGCTGGTGTTTCCGCCTTTTTGGCTGGCATGGCATGGCTTATGGCTGGAATTGCTGGCCTACATCGTTGCTGCTTTGGCGATTTTGCTCCTGATGATATGGCAACCTGGCGCACCCGCCGGATATCTCTCCGCTTTGCCTGGGCTATATCTTCTCCTTGAAGGTACAGAATTGGTTCGTGGCAAATATGAGCGTCAGGGCTGGCACTACGACGGGATCATTGAGGGGGAAAACCGCGACGAGGCAGAAATTCGGTACGTGGCAAACCGCGCAGCGAAGCCCAATCCGGTGCAGACCACACCTGCGCCCGTCCAAAAACCGATGGCTCTTAAGCCGATTGTAAACACGGGACTGTTTCCGGAATAGAACATGAAAGTCGCAATTATTGATTATGGCTCCGGAAACTTGCGTTCCGCTCAAAAAGCATTTGAACGGGCGGCAAAAGAAGCAGATTTGACGGCGAAAGTGATCGTTACAAGCGATCCTGACACCATTGCAGATGCTGATCGAGTAGTGCTTCCAGGCGTCGGCGCCTACGCGGATTGTCGGGCCGGACTTGATGCCGTAGACGGTTTGCTGGATGCCTTGAATGAAGCAGTCGTAAGCAACGCCAGACCGTTTTTCGGGATCTGCGTTGGCATGCAATTAATGGCTGAACGCGGATTGGAAAAGACAACCACCAAAGGCTTTGGCTGGATTGGTGGCGATGTGATCCATATGCAACCGCATGATCCATCGCTCAAAATTCCACAAATCGGCTGGAATACACTAGAACAGGTAAACGCACATCCTCTTCTGGATGGCATTGAAATTGGCGAAGCTGGATTGCATGCCTATTTTGTTCATTCCTATCATTTGGATTGTACAAACCCGGATGAAAAAATCGCATGGACGGACTATGGCGGGCAGGTTACAGCAATTGTCGGTCGGGATAATTTGATTGGCACCCAGTTCCATCCTGAAAAAAGTCAGCGTTTGGGTCTGGCTTTGATCTCAAACTTCTTGAGGTGGAAGCCATGAGCAAGATTTTGTTTCCGGCAATTGACCTGAAAGACGGGAAATGTGTCCGGTTGAAGCTCGGCGATATGGAGCAGGCTACAATTTATAATACAGATCCTGGTGCCCAGGCAAAAGCATTTGAAGATCAGGGCTTTAATTGGCTTCACGTGGTAGATTTAAACGGTGCATTTGAAGGCGAAAGCGTCAATGGGATTGCGGTTGAAGCGATCCTTGCCAATACCAAAAACCCGGTTCAGTTAGGCGGTGGCATTCGCACACTGGATCACATCGCAAACTGGATAGAGAAGGGCGTCCGGCGCGTCATACTTGGGACAGTAGCGGTGCGTGACCCCAAACTTGTGGTTGAAGCGTGCAAGATGTTTGAAGGCCGGATTGCTGTTGGAATCGATGCAAAGGGGGGTAAGGTCGCTGTCGAAGGCTGGGCCGAAGCCTCGGAAATGGGAGTGGTTGAGCTCGCTGAAAAGTTTGAGGGTGCGGGGGTTTCTGCGATTATCTACACAGATATTGACCGCGACGGAATCCTGACCGGCATCAATTGGGAAAGCACGATTGAACTTGCGCAAGCCGTTTCCATTCCGGTAATTGCCTCCGGTGGGTTGGCGTCTATCGAAGATGTCAAAATCCTTGCTTCGCCCAAATGCGCGAAACTTGAAGGAGCAATTACCGGACGCGCATTATACGATGGCCGCCTGGATGCTGCTGAAGCCCTGGAGATGTTGCAATGTTAAAAACGCGCATCATTCCATGCCTTGATGTGAAAGATGGTCGGGTCGTGAAGGGCGTGAACTTTGTGGACTTGATCGATGCTGGAGATCCGGTTGAAGCAGCCATTGCCTACGATGCCGCAGGCGCCGATGAATTGACATTCCTTGATATTACGGCCTCCTCGGATGGCAGGGAAGCGACGTTTGATATGATCGCACGAACGGCAGAACAGTGTTTTATGCCGCTCACCGTAGGCGGAGGTGTCAGAACCGTGGACGATATTCGAAAATTGTTGCTCGCTGGCGCAGACAAAGTGTCCATCAACACGTCAGCCGTCAAGAATCCGAATTTCGTTGCTGAAGCAGCGGATAAGTTCGGAGACCAATGTATCGTAGTCGCCATTGATGCCAAGAAAGTTTCAGCCGATGGCGAAACAGACCGTTGGGAGATTTTCACCCATGGCGGTCGCAAGGAAACGGGCATTGACGCAGTTGAATTTGCCCGATTGGTCGTTGAAAAGGGGGCAGGTGAAATCCTGCTCACGTCGATGGATCGAGACGGGACACAAGTCGGTTACAATCTTCCCCTGACCCGGGCGATTGCAGATGCAGTCCATGTACCCGTGATTGCCTCTGGCGGTGTCGGGACACTTGATCATCTGGTGGAGGGAGTTCTTCAAGGGCATGCAAGTGCAGTTCTTGCAGCTTCTATTTTTCACTTTGGCACCTTCACGATAAGTGAAGCAAAAGCCCATATGCAAAACGCCGGTATTCCGGTAAGAATGAATGTCTGAGTTTGGCGTATCAAGACAATTGCAATGACTGAATTTACCCTCGAAGATTTAAACGCGATCATCCATGTCCGTGCGAACGAAAGCGCTGATGCTTCCTACACCGCGAAATTACTTGGTAAAGGCACAAATAAATGTGCTGAAAAATTGGGAGAGGAAGCCGTTGAGGCTGTCATTGCTGCGGTTACAAATGATCCCGACAGCCTGAAACGGGAAGCGGCAGATGTTCTTTATCATCTTTTGGTTCTACTGAAATCGGAGAATGTAAAGCTGAGCGAGGTTATGGCTGAGCTCAACACAAGAACCAGTCAGTCAGGTCTGGAAGAAAAGGCTTCCAGAAACAAGTCATGAAACAAGATGTCGAAAAACGCGGGTCATCCAACAAAGGTTTCTGGCAGTCTACTGTTCGGGAAGATCAGGAAAAATATGTTTCTCCATACCGATACTTTTCTGCTGAGGATTGGGAGGCTTTCAAGGCGGATACGCCGCTCACCTTGAGTGAAGATGAAGTCCGTCGGCTTCGCTCAATGAATGACCCAATTTCGCTGAACGAGGTTGAGCGCATTTATCTGTCCTTGTCTCGACTCCTTTCTTCTCACGTTGAAGCGGCTCAGCATCTGTATGATCAGCGTCGGGACTTCCTGAATTTTGAAGGCAACAAAACCCCTTTTATCATCGGAATTGCAGGTTCTGTTGCTGTTGGAAAATCAACCACAGCGCGTATCCTAAAGGAACTTTTGACCCGCTGGCCATCGAGCCCGAAGGTAGATCTCATCACAACGGATGGATTTCTGAAGCCGAATGCGGTCCTGATGGAAGAGGGATTGATGGAGAAGAAAGGCTTTCCTGAAAGTTATGATGTGGCGGAGGTATTAAGATTTCTCTCCGCAATCAAAGCTGGTGAAGCGCAGGTTCAGGCGCCTTCTTATTCCCATTTTATATATGATGTTTTGCCCGATAGCCTGATTACCGTGGATCGCCCTGATATTCTGATTTTTGAAGGAATTAATGTTCTGCAATCACGCGACATGCCGAGGGAAGGCGACTCAATACCCCTTGTGTCTGATTATTTCGATTTTGCAATTTATGTAGATGCCGATGAGAAAGACATAGAGCGCTGGTATATCAAGCGTTTCATGGGGTTGAGAGATACAGCCTTTCGGGATCCAGGATCCTTTTTTCACAAATATTCTCAAGTCCCCGAAACAGAGGCTTTGAAGGTGGCGCAGGGACTATGGGACAACATCAATCTTGTCAACCTTCAGGAAAACATCAAACCGACACGCCCGCGGGCGGATCTTATTCTTCGCAAGGGGCCGGATCATTTTGTCGAACGTGTGGCGTTGAGAAAACTCTAAACATTAACCCTTCTAAGCGTTAAATTGATCCGGCCTTCTTGTTTGAGAAGCGTAGAAGTACCTGCATAAATTCGATCAACACCATGATAGATCATGCGCGATTCTCCTGACAACAACACAACATCTCCGCTCTCCAGCTTAATGGATTTGGTTGGGTCACCCCGGTTTTTCCCGCCATACCGAAACAAACAAGTATCTCCCAAAGATACAGAAAGGACAGGCGCGTCGAATGTCTTTTCATCGCGATCCTGGTGCAGCCCCATCTTGGCTTTGGGATCATAAAAATTGACAAGACAGGCTTCCGGTGGCTTTTCAAAATCAGCATATTCATTCCATAAGTCTCTCAAAGCATTGGGTATTTCAGGCCATGGTTTACGGGTTTGCGGATGAGTTGCCTGATACCGGTATCCGTTTTCCTTGTCTGTTACCCAGCCCAGAGAGCCGCAATTGGTCATGCGCACCGACATGGGTTGACCCGATCTTGGCATCCTAGGCACAAATAACGGTGCTTCGGATGCAATCTTTCGGATTTCAGTGACCAGAGATTCCTGCATTTGCCGGTCGAGACAGCCCGGAATCCATTTTAATCCATTTGGCAATACCTGCATGATGTGGATTTTCCCTCTTTTTTCCTGCGCTTGGGGCTTCTTTTAGTCAACACAATCCCTTGCAGAAAGGATATGTACTTCTTATATACCCGCCAACCGCGATTTTCTCCGATGTTTGCCAATCCGGAGATATCGTCAAAATCAAAAATATCCAGAGTTGCCGGGTTTTGGGCAGAATGCTGCAAAGGTCAGCCCCATCCGCTGGTTAAGGAGAACAACATGGCTAAAGTAATTGGTATCGATCTAGGTACGACAAACTCATGCGTTGCTGTGATGGACGGCAAGGAAGCCAAAGTCATCGAAAATGCTGAAGGCGCGCGTACGACCCCTTCCATGGTCGCTTTTGGTGACGATGGGGAACGGTTGGTTGGACAGCCGGCGAAACGACAGGCCGTAACAAACCCGAAAGATACACTGTTTGCTGTTAAAAGATTGATCGGTCGCAGATTTGACGATCCGACAGTCAAGAAAGATCAGAAGTTGGTCCCATATACCATCGTAAAAGGCGACAATGGCGATGCATGGGTTGAGGCAAAAGAGGAAAAATATTCTCCATCTCAAATTTCTGCGATGATTCTTCAGAAAATGAAGGAAACAGCCGAAGATTACCTTGGCGAAAAAGTTACCCAGGCAGTGATCACAGTACCTGCCTATTTTAACGATGCTCAACGCCAGGCAACGAAAGATGCAGGCAAGATCGCCGGATTGGAAGTCCTGCGTATCATCAACGAGCCAACTGCAGCAGCCCTTTCCTATGGTCTGGACAAGAACGATGGTAAAACCATCGCGGTTTATGACTTAGGCGGGGGTACATTTGATGTCTCCGTTCTTGAAATCGGAGATGGCGTCTTTGAAGTGAAATCTACCAACGGTGATACATTCCTTGGTGGTGAAGACTTCGATATGCGCCTCGTCGATTATCTCGCGGATGAATTCAAAAAAGAGAATGGCATAGACCTGAAGACCGATAAGATGGCGCTTCAGCGTTTGAAAGAAGCAGCAGAAAAAGCCAAGATCGAGCTTTCCTCTTCTTCACAAACGGAAATCAATCTGCCCTTTATCACTGCCGATCAGTCTGGTCCAAAGCACCTGACCATGAAACTGACGCGCGCCAAATTTGAATCACTCGTTGAGGATCTTGTTAAGCGCACCGTCAAGCCAATGCAGGAAGCGTTGAAAGACGCAGGCATGAAAGCGGGTGAAATTGACGAGATTGTTCTGGTTGGTGGTATGACGCGCATGCCGAAGGTTCAGGAGACCGTCAAAGAATTCTTCGGAAAAGAACCACACAAGGGCGTTAATCCCGATGAGGTCGTGGCAATGGGCGCTGCAATCCAGGCCGGTGTCTTGCAAGGTGACGTGAAGGACGTTCTGCTTCTCGACGTGACACCGCTGTCGCTCGGCATCGAAACATTGGGTGGCGTGTTTACCCGTTTGATCGATCGCAATACAACAATTCCGACCAACAAATCGCAAACGTTCTCAACCGCTGAGGACAATCAGAATGCAGTGACAATTCGTGTGTCACAGGGCGAGCGTGAAATGGCTCAGGACAATAAGTTGCTTGGCCAGTTTGACCTTGTGGGCATCCCGCCTGCACCAAGAGGGGTTCCACAAATTGAAGTTACCTTTGACATCGACGCAAACGGCATTGTGAACGTGTCTGCAAAAGACAAGGGAACAGGCAAAGAGCAGGCTATCTCAATCAAGGCGTCAGGCGGCCTGTCTGATGATGAGATTGATCAAATGGTGAAAGATGCAGAAGCCAATGCTGAAGTTGACAAAAAACGTCGCGAAGCGGTTGAAGCGAAAAACCAGGCCGAAACGCTTATTCATTCTGCTGAAAAATCATTGGAAGAATATGGTGATAAGGTCACTGAAGAAGAGCGCAATGAGATCGAACTCGCAATCTCTGGTTTGAAAGAACTGGTTGAAAGCGAAGATCCCGATCCGGAAGAAATCAAAGCCAAAACAGAGGCCCTCGCAACAGCGTCCATGAAACTCGGTCAAGCAATGTATGAAGCAGCACAATCCGAAGCTGCCGAAGCAGATGCTGCTGCTGATGCAGCCCGTGAGGACGAAGATGTTGTGGACGCCGATTTCGAGGAAATCGACGACGAAGACGACAAAAAATCGGCTTAAAGCGAACGATGTTTCCGCGATTGAAAAAAGTCGCGGAAACACACATGAAGTGGGGCCGGTAATACCATGTCAAAAGGTGACTATTACGATCTGCTTGGCGTAGAGCGGGGTGTTGACGAAAAGGGGCTGAAAAGCGCGTTTCGCAAAATGGCGATGCAACATCACCCGGACCGCAATCCAGACAATCCGGACGCTGAAAAAAGATTCAAGGAAATCAACGAAGCCTATGAGGTTCTGAAGGACCCACAGAAACGTGCGGCCTATGACCAATTTGGACATGCAGCTTTCGAAAACGGTGGCGGCGGTTTTGGCGCTGGTGGATTCGGTGGTGCTGCAGGTGGCTTCTCGGACATCTTCGAAGACATATTCGGTGAAATGATGGGCGGAGCCCGCCGGGGTGGCGGGCGTTCCGGGGGTCGTGAACGCGGCGCCGATCTTCGCTATAACATGGAAGTCTCGCTCGAAGAGGCTTATGCGGGAAAGGCCGCAGAAATCAGTGTGCCGACTGCGGTTACCTGTGAGACTTGTTCTGGCACGGGCGCGAAGCCGGGCTCCTCTCCAAAGGTTTGTGGCATGTGCGGTGGCAGTGGACGCGTGCGCGCATCTCAAGGGTTTTTCTCAATCGAAAGAACGTGCCCGGAATGTCAGGGCCGCGGCGAAGTGATCTCTGATCCTTGTCCGGATTGTGCGGGTCAGGGTCGCGTTACCAAAGAGCGCACTCTTAGTGTCGACATACCGGCTGGCATTGAAGATGGCGTGCGAATTCGCTTAGGTGGTGAAGGAGAAGCAGGTGCCCGTGGGGGACCCGCCGGCGACTTGTACATCTTCCTTAATGTAAGACCCCATGAATTTTTCCAACGTGACGGCGCAGATTTGTTTTGCAAGATACCAATCTCTATGACCACAGCCGCCCTTGGAGGACAGTTCGAGGTAGCCTGTCTGGATGGTTCCAAATCGCGTGTAAAGGTTCCTGAAGGAACACAGAGTGGCAAGCAGTTCCGACTTCGTGGAAAGGGCATGCCAATCATGCGCTCCGCAGACCAGGGTGACTTGTACATTCAGGTCATGACAGAAACACCACAGAACTTGAACAAGAGGCAAAGGGAACTGCTCGAAGAGTTCCAACAAATTTCATCAGAGAGCAACAGCCCGCAATCAACGGGTTTCTTCTCTAGAATGAAGCAATTCTTAGATGGATTTAACGAGTAGTGCTTGAAAAACGTTTCCTTTGCTGCAAGTAAAGAAACACGAAACACTCAGCTCTTCTCGGAAGCCTCCCAATGACAATGCCTAGAATTCTTGTCTTCGCCGGTTCAACCAGATCGGGTTCTTTTACGACACGTCTTGCGGGCAGTGCCGCCCGCGAGCTTTCCCTCCTTGATTGCGAGGTAACCCGCATCTCGCTGGAAGACTATGAATTGCCGATATACAACGGAGATCTGGAGGCCAAAGATGGCATTCCTGACAACGCCTTGAAATTGGCAAAGCTAATGCACAGCCACGACGGATTTTTCATTGTTTCTCCGGAGTACAACGGATCGTTGCCACCGTTGTTAAAAAACACGATAGACTGGGTTTCCCGTGTCAGTTCCGTTGAGGATGAGGAAGTCTCTCCCTATCGTGGAAAAGTTTGCGCAATAGCGGCAGCCTCTCCAGGCGGAATGGGCGGCATGAGCGTGTTGTATCACCTACGTGAAATATTGGTCAGATTGGGAACACTTGTCGTCAGCGAACAGGTTGCGTTGGGAAATGCCGGCGATGCTTTTGATGATTTAGATAAAGTAACCAATGAAAGAAGTGAAAAATTGCTTGTGGCGACCTGCAAATCCCTTACAACGAAAGCCACAACAATGAGATAATGCATGGAACCAAAAGATCGATTGATAATACCGCTTGATGTTCCAACCCTGTCGGAAGCGGAAAAGATGGTAGCTCTTTTGGGTGATGCGGGCTCTTTTTACAAAATTGGATATCAACTTGCGTTTGCTGGCGGCTTGGACTTTGCGCGCGATCTGCTCAGCGATGGGAAGCAGGTATTCCTGGATATGAAACTACTGGATATCGAAAATACCATTCACAAAGGTGTTGAGAACATCGTGCAAATGGGTGTCCAGATGACGACGATACACGCCTATCCGAACGCCATGCAAAAAGCAGTCGAAGCCGCATCCGGTTCAGATCTTTGCCTCCTTGGCGTCACCGTATTAACGTCCATGGATGACGCGGATTTAAAAGAAGCCGGCTATGCCGCCAGTGCAACCGATCTCGTTTTGCGGCGCGCTCAGCAAGCAAGCGACATCAAAATGGGCGGTGTTGTTGCTTCCGCAAAAGAAGCAGCTTCAATCCGGCAGATCATCAAACCGGAAATGAAAATTGTGACGCCGGGCATTAGACCGGCAGGTGCGGACATTGGAGATCAGAAGCGTGTCATGACCCCTGCAGAAGCCATTGCATCTGGGTCCACCCATTTGGTGGTTGGGCGACCGATCACGGCCGCGGAAAACCCGAAGACTGCCGCTTTGCAAATCCTGAACGAGATTGCCAGCGTTTAGCGCTATTATGCCAAACCCCTTGAAATCAGCCGATTTACTCCCCACCTTACGTAAAGGAAGCCCGGGGACTTAACCTGGTACATATAACTGAGGGAATATCACATGTCGCAATCTGCACTCATAAGACCTGCCTGGACACCTGCTACCATTGCCTTGATGGTTTTGGGGTTTGTAATTTTCTGGCCATTGGGTCTTGCAATGCTTGCTTACATTTTGTGGGGCGATCGTCTTGATGATTTTAAAAAGGACATCAACCGCGCTACCGATACCGTGAGTGAGAAATTTAATGCTTCATACCATCGCAATGCACCGCGCTCCGGGAATGTTGCCTTCGACGAATGGCGTGAAGTAGAGCTTGCCCGCCTCGAAGAAGAGCGTCGTGAACTCGATGAATCCATTCGCGAGTTTGAAGAGTATCAGCGAGAGCTGCGTCGGGCGAAAGACAAAGAGGAGTTTGATGCATTCATGAACGGGCGCAAAAGAAAGCCTGCACCACGCTCTAGCAAGGCCAAAGGAAAAGGCAGCGCAACATAGAGTTAATCCCTCTTTGATGACAGAAGTCTACGGGGTGCCGTCCTGACGGACCCCGTTTTTTATTGGCCCAGAATCAGTTAAAAGCCTCCTATGGTGCTTTCATTTTTTCAAAAAATCCAAAAACGGAATCGGGATTTCGACATCGAAATCAACGGGCATTTTCTGCCTGTTCGTGTCGTAGAGAATGATCGAGCAAAAAGGCTGACACTTCGGATCGTCCCAGGAGGGGATGCGCTCAAAGTCACGACGCCTTGTTTTGTAGGCGACGATGAGATCGAAGCTTTTGTCGAAAGGAACGCAAATTGGGCTGCAGTGCGTCTGTCGCGCCTCCCGGAGAAAACAAAGCTCGGGGTCAACGCAATTGTCCCCTATAAAGGCGAGGAATACCGGATCATCGCTTCAGGGAAACTGCGCGGCTTGGTCTGCGTCAACGATTTTGGGAACGAAAAAACCATTGAGGTTCCAGGATCAGAAGACATGGTTGGACGCAAGATTCTATCTTGGTTTAAAGGCGAAGCGCGTAAGGAACTCGACCTGTGTGTAAACCGCCACGCCAGTAAAATTGCTGTTCGCCCAAAACAGATCAGGATCACGGATACAACAAGCCGATGGGGATCATGTTCTTCGACCCGGACTCTGTCTTTTTCTTGGCGTGTCATCATGGCGCCGCCAGAGGTGTTAAACTACCTTGCAGCCCACGAAGTAGCGCATCTCGTAGAGATGAATCATTCGGAGAGGTTTTGGGCGCTCACCAGAGATTTATGCCCGGATGCAGACAAGCAAAAATCCTGGTTGAGAAGCAACGGGGCCAAACTACATGCGATCACGATTTAACAGGACACCGGCAAGTTGCAACAAGTTGCATTCCCCGCTATTGCACGTTCATGCACGATGTTGAAAACAAGAAAACGATGGGTTCGTTAGAAGAAGTCTGCCCCCTAATTCTGGAGAATAAGCCGGATAAAGATCATGCACTTCTGGACAGCGGCAACGGCCTTAAACTTGAACAATATGGCCAGCTGAGGATCGTTCGCCCAGAAGCGCAAGCCATATGGCAGCCCGAACTTTCAGAGCGGGAATGGAAAAAAGCAGATGCGATCTTCACAGGCGATACGAGTGAAGAAGGGGCGGGTCGGTGGCAATTCCCTGAAAAGCAATTGCCTGAGACATGGCCGTTATACTGGAATGATATCGCATATCTTGGGCGTTTTACCTCATTCCGGCATGTTGGCGTCTTTCCTGAACAAGCGGCCCATTGGCAGTTTGCTGCAGATCGTATTTTAAAGAAGAAGAACGTCGAGCAACCTTTTAAGCTGTTGAACCTGTTTGGATATACGGGATTGGCATCGTTGATCGCAGCGCAAGCCGGCGCACAAGTGACCCACATTGATGCCTCCAAAAAAGCAATAGGATGGGCACGGCAAAATCAGGAAATTGCTGGACTGGAGGATAAACCAATCCGTTGGATTTGCGAAGATGCGGTTCGCTTCTGTGAACGCGAATTGAGACGCGGAAACAGCTATGATGGTATATTGCTTGATCCGCCAAAATACGGACGGGGTCCAAAAGGAGAAGTTTGGCACCTGTTTGATCATCTGCCCCATATGCTCGATTTGGTCGCAAATCTTACCAATGAAAAATCTTCGTTTGTAGTCCTGACAGCGTACTCAATTCGTGCCTCGTTTTATGCCATGCATGAGGTAATGAAGGAAAAATTCGCAACCCGTTCTGGCCGGTTGGAATCAGG
>JBCCXO010000057.1:0-21851 GCA_039191645.1 Pseudomonadota bacterium
ATTGGCCGCTGTGTACCTTTTTGCCATTTCTCCGGCAGAACGTGCAGCGTTTATGAATTTCGCTGTTATACTATTTGCAGCAGCAGCAGGTTTCTATCTGCCTTCAATCATCGTTAAAAACAAGGTCACCAAACGACAGCTTTCGATCAGGCGCGCTTGGCCGGATGCTTTGGATTTGATGCTTATTTGTGTTGAATCCGGCATGTCCCTTGAAGCGACCATGAAAAAAGTTGCCGTCGAAGTTGGGTTACAATCACCGGAACTTGCCGAAGAATTGACACTCACAACCGCCGAACTGTCCTACTTACAGGAAAGACGGCAAGCGCATGAAAATTTCGCCAAGCGAACAGGACTGGAACAGGTCAAGGCTGTCACGATGGCGCTCATTCAGGCGGAACGCTATGGTACGCCTCTCGCGACCGCATTGCGCGCGCTTTCGCAAGAAAGCCGTGACATGCGCATGGCAGAAGCCGAGAAAAAGGCAGCAGCCCTGCCGCCAAAGCTGACCGTTCCAATGATCATCTTCTTCTTGCCCGTGCTCTTTGCAGTCATCTTGGGGCCTGCCTTCATGCAAATCGGCAACCTTTAGGTAGCTTTACTTCCGGCAAAGTTCTCTGGCTTCTTATGAGAAAATGGTAGGGGCTTGATTTTTCTTAAACGGCTAAGGTCGGCAGGAACATCTCGATTAGCTGTGAATTCGGCTTCGCTAGCCGTTACTGCTGTTCGGTGTTACCTTGTTGCTCTGTGTTTTTAAGAAGATTCCAGGCGCTTTGTTGAGACAGCATTTGTCTCAAGAATGCGATGTTTTCTTCCGCTTCGCCTGGGGGAAGCTCGCCTCTGGCAATGTTTTCAGCCTCTTGGAAATTACCTTGCAAACCAACAACCAACGCAAGATTTTGACGGACCCTGCTATCAGCGCCCGGTTGCTTGATTGCTTTGCGAAGGAAAGTCTCTGCACCTCGCAGATCGCCCGTCAGGACATATGACATGCCCAGATTAGATAGAACGGATGGTTCGTTTGGTACGATATCCAATGCTTTGCGATAGAATACACGGGCTTCTTGTGACCTGTCGAGCTGGTCTAAAATTGCCCCTTGTGCTGAAAACAGGCGCCAATCTGGTCGATCCGGGCGTTGCGCTCTTTCGATAACTTTGAGTGCTTTTGCAAAGTTTCCGGTCGCCGCAAGTGCTTTCCCATAAGCAGACAGAACATCGTTATCTTCCGGATGATGGATTACCATCTGCTGCATAACTGCCAGGGCTTGCTCATTCTTACCCGTTGCCCGAAGAACATTGGCGTAGTTCAGACCAACGAACTTGTCTCTTGGTTTTTTCTCGTAGAGTCGGCCGAATTTTTGTGCAGTCAGGTTAAGTTCCTGAACGGTCATTTGATCAATAGATTTTCCCTTGGAACCAATTGAACCCGTGGTAGTGGGGTCTTTTGCGCAAGCTGCCAGCGTTATTGCGCAGGCAGTGACGATCATGATTGCAGTTGTTGACTTGAAGTTTTTTTTGTTACCCATGGCCAGCCTGTTGATTCCACTGCAGAATGATTTGAATTAGGAAACTGATTCTTCCATAAATATTCTGTTAACCCTAACGGATCGTTAATATCCGTTAACGATGAACACGGAGGCAGCATGTCGAACCTTGCAATATCAAATGCCAAGAGCCGAGTGACCAAAATTCACTTGATAAAGAAAGGCAAATTGGCAGAAAACAAAGCAGTTTCGAAAATGGCTTTGTCATGGGCTAAAGCCAATGATTTCGACGGCCGGGCCAAACAGCTGCTCACCGTTCCAAATGAAAATGGTGATTTGCAAAGTGTGCTTTTCGGCGTAGGAGATGCAACCAATCCTTTCGTTACAGGGTTGCTCTCTTCCCAACTTCCTGCGGGGAACTACCAGTTTGCTGAAAACCCTCTGGATCCGGATCTGGCGACCCTAGGTTGGGTTCTGGGCAGCTACAAATTCTCATCTTACAAGAATGACACTGGGAAAATAGCAAATTTGGTTCCCGGAAAAGATGTAGATCGCAAAAAGTTACAGCGTGAAGCCGAAGCAACAATTCTCGCGCGTGATTTGATAAACACACCGGCAAACGACATGGGGCCGGCAGAACTGGAGGCCGCAGTTAGAAAAATCGGCAAGCAATACGCCGCCAGTGTATCCGTTACAAAGGGTGACAGCCTTCTCAAGAAGAACTTTCCCATGATCCACGCTGTTGGGCGCGCTAGCTCAGAAGCCCCCCGATTGATCGATTTAAAATGGGGAAATCAAAAGCATCCGAAGGTTACGTTAGTCGGAAAAGGTGTCACGTTTGATACCGGTGGCTTAAACATTAAACCGGGGGCAGGGATGCTTTTGATGAAAAAGGATATGGGTGGGGCTGCAAACGTCATTGCCTTGGCGAAGATGATCATGGAGGCAAAACTTCCAGTCCGGTTGCGTGTTTTGGTACCCGCAGTCGAAAACGCCATTTCCGGAAATGCATTTAGGCCTGGCGATATTCTTGCGACTCGAAAGGGGATCACCGTGGAAATCGGAAACACAGATGCAGAAGGTCGTCTGGTTTTGGGTGATGCGCTTACCCTGGCAGATCAGGAGAAGCCGGATCTTTTGATTGATATGGCCACCTTGACGGGTTCTGCGAGGGTAGCACTCGGGCCGGATTTGCCGCCATTCTATACCGATGATGAAACATTTGCAGATCATCTCGCGCAAGCTGCTGAAACACAGCATGATCCGCTATGGCGAATGCCACTGTGGAAACCCTATAATACATTACTTGGATCAAAAGTCGCTGATGTTAATCACGTGGTTCAAAACAGTTTTGCCGGATCGATTACAGCTGCTTTGTTTTTATCCCGATTTGTCGAGAAAACGCCAACTTGGGTGCATTTGGATATCTATGGGTGGGTGCCGACAGCTAAACCGCATGCGCCAACAGGAGGAGAGGCACAGGGGATCCGCGCATTGTATAAGGTAATTTCGGAGAGATTCTGATGCGCTTTTGCGCAACGATTGATTTCGGATGCGTAATGAAGTTTAATTCCGCTCATGCAGAAAGTGGAACTCAGTGCGAGCAAAGCCTTGAAATTATGGCATGATGTATCTCTTGCCCTGGTGCGCGATGATACACAGGACCTCACACAACGACAGCTTGCGATATTGCTCGTGGTTTACTTGGAACCACCTCCCCACACCGTGAGAGGACTAGCAAGATATCTGGGTGTAACAAAACCGGTCATAACAAGAGCCTTGGACACCATGGGTAGAATGAAATTGTTAGAACGTAGACGCGATGAGCGCGACCGTAGAAACGTCGTTATTCGCCGGACCGTGGATGGTGCGTTATACGTTGAAAAACTTGCTGACCTGCTATCCGAAAAAGCTGGAGAACTCTAATGTCTTCCGGTTTGCCAACTTTAGACCCATTGGACCGAAGACTGAACCTCATCGACTCCACTGGTCAAGCTGTTAAATCACCGGGGTCGCGGGCTGGAATAGCCGTTGCATTTACAGAACTGAGAAAAGATCCAGATCCTGATTGCGCGATTGATACGCAATTGATGTTTGGTGAAACTGTCGAGGTGCATGATATCCGAAATGGATGGGCTTGGGTACGTGCTGACCGGGATGGGTATGTGGGATGGTTGGAAGAAATAACGCTCATTCATGATCCTAAACCGGCAACGCATATAGTCCATGTGCCTCGTACTTTTTTCTATCCTGCTCCCGACTTGAAGCGACCGCATAAGGGTATGCGCTCGATGGGAAGTGCCTTAACGGTTGTCGGAGATGCGGAAGTCCGCGGTACAAAATATCTGATGCTCGAAAACGGCGATGCTGTAATAGCCAAGCATGTCCGACCGATGGATCAGCGCGATGATGACTATGTATCGGTTGCGCAGAGTTTGGTTTTAACACCCTACCTGTGGGCAGGCACAACAGCGTTTGGTCTGGATTGCTCTGGTCTTGTGAGACTTGCTAAATTTATGTGCGGTGATCGGGTATTGCGAGACTCCGATATGCAGGCTGCGACGATTGGAAAAGAGATCGATCCTGGCAAAAACTTCGATATGATTGAGCGTGGTGATCTCATCTTTTGGAATGGCCACGTGGCAATTTGTGAAGGTCCTTCTAAAACGGGTGAGCAAACCGTGATCCACGCCAATGGTCATTCCATGAATGTAAAATCTGAACCTTTAATCGAGGCTGTAGATCGCATCGCATACCTTTATGAAAAGCCAACGGGAGTACGAAGACCTTAGATTAGGTCTTGGACATGAGTATGACCATTTCCCTCATGGCCTGTGCTAAAGGCGTCGGTGTGAAGTCTGGAAGAAAAGTGCTAAGTTTTTTTCCGCGCATACTGTGAGCTTTTTGCCAGAGATATCGCATTTCGAGTACCTCACGAATTTGTTTGGAAAACAGAGAAGCAAAATAGACCATTGGCCAGGGAAAGGTGGAGATTTTTAGTTTTCTGTCGGTTGCTTTTTCCAGCGCGTGAAGCAATTCGTGGCCTGTTAGGTTGTATCCCGCAAAGCAATACTCCTCAAACGAACCGACTTTCTCCCTTTTATCGGCCAGCTTCGCCATAGCATCCGCCATATCTGGTAGGTAGGCCCACGCGTGCTTGACATTTAACGGGCCCGGATACGTAAATTTTCCATCTGAAAGTTTATTGGCGATATGGTCCTCAAACCAGTTTCCAGAGGCAACCCCTTCAAAGAAATCTCCACCTCGCAGAATGATTGTTTGAAGCTGAGCCTGTGCCGCGGCAGTGCGGTAGCTATTCTCCATTTCGATACGGAGCGTTCCTTTTTTTGTATTTGCCTGCCATGGCGTAGCTTCATCCAAGTGAGACGGAAGCATATTGCCGTAGTTGTAGATGTTGCCAGGGATCATCACCGTGGCTGTTGCTTGTGACGCTGCACAAATAACATTTCGTGTCAGGATAGGCAGATCACGTTCCCAACTCTTGTAGGGAGGATTTACGCAATTCACGACCACATCATGCCCCAAACAGCCTTGTGTCAACGAACCCGTGTCGAAAGCGTCACCTATGATGATTTTAGTACAAGAGGCGGCAGGGGTAGGCTTGCGAACAAAAGCTGAGACCTTCCAACCTGCTTTGGTAAAGGAGTTCACTGCTGCGCGACCAAACCGACCACTAGCACCCAATACAATAACCTTTCGAGCCATATCTCTCGTCCTCGCTTGACTTTACGAGCGAATGTATTCATTCATAATTCTATGTCATTATGAAATATTTGAATTGTAGTATTCAAAAATGAATAGATGCGATTGGTCTTTGCTACAATCCTTCACTACGGTAGCCAAATTTGGATCACTCTCTGCGGGTGCTCAGGCTCAAGGTGTATCGCAACCAACAATGACCCGACATATCTCTCAGTTGGAAGAAGACCTTGGATACAGACTCTTTGAAAGAGGCAGAACGGGTATCCAACTTACCGCGGCAGGCGCGGAACTGCTCAAACATGCAAATATGATGGCGGAGGCAGCTGCCCGATTTCAAGCATCCAGCGAGGGGCGACATGAGGCAATTTCTGGCACCGTGAGAATTACTGCGAGCAGAATTGTCAGTACCTTCATTTTACCGGACATCCTAACCAAGCTTCGGACGGAAGAGCCGGGAATTCAAATTGAACTTATCGCCTCTGATGAAACACAAAATCTGCTGTATCGTGACGCCGACATAGCCGTGAGGATGTTCAGGCCGGAACAACCCGACGTGATAACACGGAAAATCGCAGATCTCGAATTAGGCGCATATGCAACTGCGGGATACTTCGAACGAAAAGGAATACCTCAACGGTTGGAAGACATATTGGATCATGATGTCATCGGGTACGATCGAAGCAGTCTGATAATCGATGGGTTCAAAAGGCTTGGTATTTCGGTCGACCGTGACTTTTTTGTTTTTCGCAGCGATGATCAGGTCGTTTGCTGGAACATGGTGGTTGCAGGGTACGGGATAGGTTTCAATCAAATCGTCATCGGTACCCGCGAACCCAAGGTTAAGCGTATAGATTTAGCAGGGAAGGTTGCCATGATGCCGGTCTGGTTAACCGCGCACTCTGCCCTTAAAACCAATCCTCGGATTCGCCGAGTATATGATTTTCTCGCAGAAGAGATACAAAACCTGGGTTAGTATCCCACCTGACGGTCAACAAGGTTATCGAGCCCCTCACCAGCCTCGTACACTTCGATTTTTTCATCTACGTATTTGCCCAAAGCCACAACATCTGAGTCTGACGCAACATGCGGTGTAAGGATCGCATTTTCAAAACCCCATAATTCACTATCTTGCCTGAGGGGCTCATTCTCAAACACATCGAGAGACACGCCTTCTAAAGTTCCATCCCGCAGACAGTCCACAATATCTTGTTCCGATTGGCTTCTCCCGCGCCCAGCGTTGATGAAAATGGGGGAAGGCAAAACCGGATGTTTTTTCAGTTTTTCAAACAAAGAACGGTTGAAAATTTCGTGTGTCTCCGGTGTGTAAGGCAACAAGCCGACTACATAATGAACTTGCGAAAGAAAGGCATCAATCTCGCCGGCGTCGTAACAAGAAATGCCTTCTACTTGCTTCTTCGTGCGGCTCCACCCGGAAACTTGGAACCCGAGCATTTTGAGTTTTGCGGCCACGTCTTGCCCCAAAACGCCCAAGCCCATAATACCAATGGAAATTTCATGCGCTTGCGGCTGGGTCAGCCCCTGCCAGGTTCGCTCGCGTTGTAAAGCGTCGTATTTGCGCTGTTGGCGTAAGTGCATCAAGCATTGAAGGCATACCCATTCACCCATGCGCGTCGTCAAGGTCGGATCAACAAAGCGTACAATCGGGATGCCATCAGGTAGAGCCGGGTTAGCGAGAACCTTATCCACACCGGCGCCGGCAGAGAAGATAACTTCAAGGTCGGGCATCCGATCAAACAAATCATGGTCAAACTCCCAGACAAGCGCATATTTTACACCGTTCAGACTCTCAGGACGTTCGCCCTTGGCCCAATCGATCACGGGTCTTCCGGGCATGCCATCTCGAATATCACCAAGCTTTTCAGCCTCGGTAAAGTTCACCGATAGAAGCAGCGGGGATTTGCTCATGGTTCAACCAATTCAGATTTTGTTGTCCGTATATCAAAGGCAGCAGCCATCAGCGCTTTTGTATAGTCTGTTTCTGGCGTCTCAAAAATTGCATCTGACGAACCTTGTTCAACCACGGTTCCGTTGCGCATCACAATAACTTCATTCGCCAACGCTCTCACCACCTTCAAGTCATGACTGATAAACATGTAAGCCAGCCCACGTTTTTGCTGCAGATCCCGTAAAAGATCAACAACTTGGGCTTGAACACTCATATCCAGCGCGGATGTTGGTTCATCAAGCATGATAAATTTTGGCTCAAGAACAATTGCGCGTGCGATGGCGATGCGTTGCCTTTGACCACCTGAAAACTCGTGTGGATATCGGTGCCGGGTCTCGGGATCAAGACCGGTCTCTGCCAGCGCATGAACAACAAGTTCATCGCGCTCTGACTGCGTGAGATCACTTCGGTGAATAGAAAGCCCTTCGCCTACGATTTCACTTACTGACATTCTCGGAGACAGCGAGCCATATGGATCTTGAAAAACGACCTGCATCTGATCGCGGAGCCCACGCATACGCTTGAACGAATAGTCGTGAATATCTTTGCCCACAAAGGAGATTGACCCTTGTGATGAGATAAGCCGGGTTAGCGCCAAACCAAGCGTTGTCTTTCCAGACCCTGACTCACCGACGATCCCCAAAGTTTGACCTTGTCTAAGTTTAAGACTAATGCCATCAACCGCCTTGACATGATCAACTGTTTTTCGAAGCAAGCCCTTTTTAATCGGAAACCAGACTTTCATGTCCTGAGCTTCTAATATGGTTGGAGCGTCCCCATCGGTTGGCGTTGGTTTGCCTTTAGGTTCAGCAGATAAAAGATGTTTTGTATACGCATGCTCCGGAGCCGCAAATATATCTTCGGTCTTGCCCTGCTCAACGATTTTCCCCTTTTGCATGACACAACAGCGATCGGAAATACGTCGAACAATTCCCAAATCGTGCGTGATGAAAAGCATGGAAAGACCTTTTTCCTTCTGTAGCTTTGCAAGCAATTCAAGGATTTGTGCTTGAACTGTAACGTCCAGCGCAGTGGTTGGTTCGTCCGCAATCAGCAACCTGGGTTCATTTGCGAGCGCCATTGCAATCATCACACGTTGCCTTTGCCCCCCGGACATTTGATGTGGAAACGCGCCCAATCGCTTTTCCGGGTCCCTGATCCCGACCTGTTGAAGCAATTCGATTACCCGGTTTCGAGCAGCGGTCCCAGACATACCCTTGTGCAGTGATAGGACTTCAGTAATCTGTTTTTCAATCGTATGAAGCGGATTAAGCGAGGTCATCGGTTCCTGGAAAATCATTGTCACATCATTGCCGCGAACCTTGCGAAGTTCATCGCCGCTGAGGCTGAGCATATCCTTTCCCATGAACTTGATTTTGCCACTTGGATGACTGGCCGCTGGATAGGGCAGTAGTTTCAAAATAGAAAGCGCAGAAACGGATTTACCCGACCCGGATTCTCCAACCAAAGCAACCGTTTCGCCCTTCTTGATATCAAAAGAAATTCGATCAACTGCGGTCGAAGTCACATCGCCTTGGGTGAATGCAACGGAAAGCTCGTCTATATCAAGGAGTGGCTCAGACATTCCGATCACCCAAATGCCTTACGGGGATCAAATGCATCTCGTGTTGCTTCACCTATAAATATAAGCAGGGAAAGCATCAGCGACACAACAAAGAATCCTGCAAAGCCGAGCCACGGTGCCTGAAGGTTATTTTGGCCTTGCTTTAGCAATTCGCCAAGAGATGGGGAGCCGGGTGGCAAACCAAACCCAAGAAAATCAAGGGATGTCAGAGTGGTGATGGAACCGTTCAAAATAAAAGGCAGGAATGTCAGGGTCGCAACCATTGCATTGGGCAGCAGATGACGGATCATGATCGTCCTGTTATTGACACCAAGTGCCCGAGCCGCATTTACATATTCAAAGTTTCGGGCGCGAAGAAATTCTGCCCGCACGACGCTCACAAATCCTACCCATGAAAACAACAGTAAAATGCCAAGCAGCGTCCAAAATCCCGGTGCCAACACAGCGGCAATGATGAGGAGTAGGTAAAGAACCGGCATTGCAGACCATATTTCAATGAAACGTTGGAAGAGAAGATCAAGAAGGCCGCCAAAGTATCCTTGTACAGCCCCCGCTGAAACACCGATAACGGCAGATGCAGCAGTCAGTATCAGTCCAAACAAAACCGATATGCGGAACCCATAGATAGACCGTGCAAGGACATCCCGTCCCTGGTCATCGGTTCCGAACCAATTCCAATTGCCTAGAACACATCCTGGATCCTCCGCTCCCAGCGGATATTGCGAGCAGCGGGTTTCCTTGTCATATAACCAGCTTGGTTTTGTCGGCACAGGTTCCGGAACCTCATTGTTCACAGTCTGAAAGGAGTATCGGATCGGTGGCCAAATGGCCCAACCATGTGTTTCAAAAGCTTCCTGGATTTCGGGAAATCGGTAATCTGCTTCGGGTAAAAAACCGTCCTCGAGAAATGTCTCTTCGGGATATGCATTCCAAATCGGTGTGTAAATTTCACCTTTAAATGACACAATGATTGGACGATCATTGGCAATGAACTCCGCAAAAAGGGAAAGCACAAACAAGATCAGGAAAATCCATAGCGACCAGAAACCTCGTCTATTGGCCTTAAAGTTCTGCAAGCGTCGTTGATTGAGCGGTGACAACCATGGACGCTTCAATGTCTGATCATGTTTAGCCGGATTATCTACACTCATCACACCTCCCGCGCTTCAAAATCGATACGGGGGTCTATGATCGTGTAAATCACATCTGAGATTAAGTTCACAATCAGGCCAATGAGTGAAAAGATATAAAGAGTTGCAAAGACGACAGGATAATCACGCCCAATGATGCTCTCGAACCCAAGGAGCCCCAATCCATCAAGGGAGAAGATCGCCTCAATAAGCAATGCGCCTGTGAAAAAAGACGTAATAAAAGCCGCTGGAAACCCTGCGATGATAATCAACATCGCATTTCGAAAGACATGACCATACAAAACTGTGTTTTCAGTGACACCTTTTGCCCGTGCCGTCTGAACATATTGCTTCCGAATTTCATCAAGGAATGAATTTTTGGTCAAAAGCGTCGTAGTAGCAAATGAAGACAAGGCCAGGGCAGTAAGAGGAAGGGCCAGGTGCCAGAAATAATCTCCAATTTTCTCGAGGAGCGAAAGTTCAGACCAATTGTCAGAAAACAAGCCGCGCAAAGGGAACCAGTCGAAAAACGATCCCCCGGCAAAAACCACCATCAAAAGTATGGCAAACAGGAAATTTGGTATCGCGTAGGCAACAAGAATAACCCCGCTGGTCCAAACATCGAATGTACTGCCATCACTCACCGCTTTTCGAATGCCCAGCGGAATCGAAATGCTGTACGAAAGAAAGGTGATCCATAATCCGAGCGAAATTGAAACAGGGAGCTTTTCAATTATCAGATCAATCACGGATGTATTTCTGAAGTAACTCTCACCGAAATCAAACCGCGCGTAGTCCCAAACCATTTTGGCAAAACGCTCATGAACTGGTTTGTCAAAACCGAATTGCTTCTCCAATTGCGCGATAAATTCTGGATCTAGACCTTGTGCCCCCCGGTAGTTTGAGTTCCCGGTTCTGACGGTATCAAATTCGCCGCTGCTTTCGAAACTGTCACCGCCACCGGACACCCGATCAGAAGCGTTGCCTGCCTGCCCGCTAAGTTCAGCAGCGATCCGTTCAATCGGGCCACCAGGGGCAAATTGGATCACGGCAAAGGAGATAGCCAAAATTCCCAATATAGTTGGGATCATTAGCAGTAGTCTTCGCAGGATATAAGCGCCCATTAGAGGGTGTCTCCAGTTAAGACCTGCATATGGTGATTCGATTTCCTACCCATAGCAAAAGCATTGCCAAGCTGAATGCCTAATTGCAAGCCTGACCCTTAACAGAGCTAATTGTTTAGCGCCCCCGTTTTCTCAGGATCAATCCAAAAGGAAAATGGATCAATACCCACATATGCCGGTTGTGGGAGTGGCAGTTCGACATGTTTCCACTTTGCAAACCAAATCTCCGGGTTATGCCAAAGTGGCACAGCGTAGTAGTTCCACTTCAAAATACGATCCAGCGCATGGGTTAAATGAACCAACTCCTCGCGATTTGGCGCGAGAATAATTCGTTCTATCAGCGCATCGATTGCCGGATGTTTGATGCCGGAATAGTTTCGGCTGCCTGGTGTAACCGCGGCTCTGGAAGACCAAAACTCTCTTTGCTCATTCCCTGGCGAAAGCGATTGAATGTGCGTACCGGGTGTATTTGTTATCTCAAAATCGAATTCGGTGGTTCTGAGTTTGAACTGTGCAGTATCAAGAACTCGCAAGCTGGCATCAATGCCAATCTGACGGAGATTGTTGACAAATGGATTGATGTAGACCTCATCCTGTTGCAAACGCGTAATGATTTCCACCGTGAAAGGATTGCCGTTTGGATCGATAAGCTTTCGATCTGAACCGAATGTGAAGCCCGCATCTTTCAGCAGCTTAAGGGCCTGTCTTTGAACTTTGCGTTTTTCACCGGGCCGGCTGTAATCCGGCAGCGCAAATGGTTTTTCAAAGAGCTCCGCAGGTAACTGATCACGGAACTCCTCAAGAATTTCAAGTTCGCGCCCCTGAGGTATGCCAGATGAATCCAATTCATCACCCTCGAAAAAACTATCTGTTCGCCTAAGCTTGCCAAAGAACTGGTTCTTGTTCAGCGATTCAAAATCAAGCATCAAGGTAATAGCGTGACGAACGCGCGGGTCTGAAAACTTTTCAAGGCGGGTATTGAAAAAGAATCCCTCGTAGAGTTGACCCCGCGCAAGTGGGAAGGTCATTTGTTCGACTTCACCAGACTTTACAGCCGGGAAATCATATTCTTTAACCCAACGTCTAACCTTGGTATCAGGCTCCACCCGATAATCTGTTATACCACCTTTTTTAAAGGCTTCCCAAATTGCATTTTCATTAAGGAAATAGGTGTAGGTGATGGTATCAATGTTATATCGGCCCTTTCGAACGGGTAAGTCTTTGGCCCAATAGTCCTTGACGCGCTCATAGGTAATGGATTTTCCCAGATCGAATTCTTTGATTTTGTAAGGCCCTGAACCCAGCGGCGGTTCGGTAGTGGGTTTGGTGATGTCTCTCTTGTTGCCTGAGGCATCCGTTCCCTCCCACCAGTGTTTTGGCAGAACAACCAAATCCCCAATGATATGGGGAAGCTCGCGATTCCCTTTTTGGTCAAACTTGAAGGTAACCTCGTGCTCACCTGTTTTTTCAATTGTTTCCACATTCTTGAAATATTCTTTCCAAAGCGGATAGGTTTTCCGCAACGATTCCATGGACCATATAACGTCCTCGGGTTTGATTGGCTCTCCATCATGCCATCTGGCATTTGGATTGATACGGTAGACTGCCCATGAGTAATCATCAGCCTTTCGATAAGCCTCAGCCACCAAGCCATAAGATGCACCTGCCTGATCGCGACTTTGCTCCATCATCCTGTCGTAAACCACGCCTCCCCAGTAGTTGAAGGCTATCGGCGCACGTCCTTTCACAACAAATGGATTGAATGTATCAAACCCGCCAAATGCTGCTCGCTTAAGATGGCCTCCTTTTGGAGCATCAGGGTTCACATAATCATAGTGTTCAAAATCTGGCCCATATTTTGGTTCGCCAACAAGGGAGTCTGCATGTAGCCATTTTGATTCATCCGCCAGGGAAGGCGCAGCAAGCACCGAAAAGATCAAAATAACGAACGCGGCAAAATTGAATCTAGCAAAACGTGACAAATCAAAGCCTCCCGATATGGTTATGGTTTAAAGATAACGTTCAGGTAAAACATGGCAACAAAAAAGCCGAGCTGAGCCCGGCTTATAAAGAAATCGTGTATTTCAGTAGCTATTCAGCTGGCAACGGTGCAGGCGAAGCGGAAAGGCTGCGAAGGTAAGCAATGAGCGCGGCCCTTTCATCCACCTTTTTAACTCCGGCGAAACCCATCGAAGTACCTTTGACAAAAGTCTTTGGTTTCCACAAAAACCCATTGAGTTCATCGTAAGTCCACGTCTTGCCCTCACCATAAGCACGCAGAGCCGAAGAATAAGAAAATCCGTCAACAGCAGCAATTTCCCGCTCAACAACTCCGTAAAGGGCCGGACCAACTTTATTTGCCCCGCCTTCTTCGTTCGTGTGACAGGCAGCGCATTTTCTGAATACTTTTTCTCCGGTAGCCAAATCAGCGCTTGCTAACAGGGCTGTGACGGGTTCATAGGCAGGTCCCGCGGGTTCATCGCTGGTCTGCGTGCTGGCTTCAGCTACTTCTACGGCGTACCCCATTACAATCGCACCATCTTCGTCTTTTTTGACCTTAGAGTGGAAGATGCTCTCCGATGCAAATGTCACGGATAGCACAATGAATGCCACCCCAAGAACGGCCATTGCAATTTTGTTGAACTCAAACGAATCCATTTTTTAACTCCTGTAACGGCACAACAGTTCGTCGCTCCGAAAGTTTTCCTTTGATCATGGCGAACCAAAGCGAACCAATTTAATCCCGGTGGAACCTATTGTGTTTGCGTGTTGGATACAACGTCTCTATGAAGGGTTACGGTGAGACGTTTTGCCACGATTTCACCAGAATTTCTGAACGATTAGCGGGTTTTGCAAACATAATCCATATCTAAAATGACTAAGTCACTAATTCTTATCCCGGCCCGAATGGCATCTACCCGGCTTCCAGGAAAGCCTTTATCTGATATCAACGGATTACCGATGATCTGCCACGTTATAAATAGAGCGATAGAGGCAAACATCGGTGAGCCCGTAGTAGCAACCGATTCTGAATCCATTCGCTCCGCTGTAGAAGCACATGGTGCTCGAGCAGTTATGACGCGAGAAGATCATCAATCCGGTTCGGACCGTATTTGGGAAGCCGTAGAAGCGGTGGACCCCAATCAGCAAGCGGAGATTATCATCAACGTTCAGGGAGACTTGCCGACGATTGAAGGTGAGGCCATCCGCGCTGCCATTTTGCCACTGGAGGATGCAGATGTTGATATCGCAACCTTGGCAACTGAAATTCGGACGCAAGAAGAGCGGATCAACCCAAACGTTGTAAAAGCAATTGGTTCACCGCTTTCTAAAACTCGAATGCGTGCGCTTTATTTTACACGCGCGACAGCCCCGTATGGAGAAGGGCCGATTTTCCATCATATTGGGCTTTATGCATACCGGCGTGAGGCGCTTGAACAGTTTGTAAGTCTCGCACCCTCTAGCCTAGAAAAGCGCGAAAAGCTGGAACAATTAAGGGCGCTTGAAAACGGCATGCGGATCGATATTCAACTTGTCGAATCTGCTCCCCTTGGTGTAGACACCCCCGATGATTTGGAAAAAGCCAGATCCATATTGGCAGGTAAATGAAGATGACCACGGAAAAAATCGGTTTCCAAGGGGCCAAAGGCGCAAATTCAGAAATCGCAATCCGGGATGTTTATCCCGGCGCTGACGCAATTCCATACGATACGTTTGAAGACGTGTTTAACGCCCTAACTCGGGGTGACATTGAACTAGCAATGATCCCGATCGAGAACTCTCTTGCAGGCCGAGTTGCTGACATTCACCACCTTCTTCCTGAATCCGGGACGTTTATTGTTGGTGAATATTTTTTGCCTATCCGTTTTGATTTGATGGTCTTGCCTGGTGTTAAGTTAGAAGAAATCACAAAAGTCTACAGCCACGTGCACGGGCTGGGACAATGTAGAAAGATTATCCGCAAGCACGGATGGAAAGCAGAAGTTGGGGGCGATACGGCCGGATCTGCAAAATTGGTCTCGGAGCGTGGAGACAGAACGATTGCAGCCCTTGCCCCCGCCCTTGCATCAGAAATTTATGGGTTGGAAACACTGGCCAGCAATGTTGAAGACGCAGAACACAACACCACCCGTTTCGTGATCCTGTCAAAAGAGCAAAAATGGGCCTCATCCGGCAATGGTCCTGTGATCACAACGTTTTTGTTTCAGGTACGCAACATTCCAGCAGCGCTTTATAAGGCAATGGGCGGTTTTGCTACCAACGGCGTGAACATGACGAAGCTTGAAAGCTATCAATTAGGCGGTGCCTTTACGGCAACTCAGTTCTATGCCGACGTGGAAGGACATCCAAACGACAAGGGTGTCAAATTGGCCTTCGAAGAACTAGACTTTTTTACCGACGATTTTAGGATTTTAGGGGTCTATTCCGCGGCAAAGGCAAGAGAAGACGTCATTGGGGAGCGAATGATTGAGCCGGGTTTTAGCAAGTAAATAGCAGCTCGGCAGCATCATTATCCATTTGCCCAAAACTGAATCAGCGCAGTCGAAATTGCTTTATTAGGTGGGCAAATAAATCCGTCTGGATGCTGTTCCTTGGTCATCAATCTGACATCTTCACGGGTAAACCAGCGGCAATCCTCTAACTCGTTTCCGTCAAAATTGATTTCGTCGCTAACCGCTTCGCAATGGATGCCAATCATTAACGAATGTGGAAAAGGCCACGGTTGACTGGCGTGATAGTGAACCCTCCCGACCGTTATGCCACTTTCTTCGAACGTTTCCCGCCTCACAGCGTCCTCAATGGTCTCGCCTGGCTCAACAAAACCGGCCAATGTTGAATACCAACCGGGTGGAAAATGCGGTGATCTTCCCATGACACAGCGCTCGCCCTGGATCGGAAGCATGATGACAACTGGATCAGTTCTCGGAAAAATTTTGGAACCGCAATTCGGACAGTCGCGCCGGTATCCACCAATCCTCATCTCTGATGCGGCACCGCACCGACCGCAATACTGGTTCATTGAGTGCCAATGGAGCATCGACCCTGCCTGCGCGATCGCTCCGGCATCTTTATCGTTGACAGATCCTGAGTACAGCAGGCTTCTGAGATCATAAGTCGTCCAAGGTTCTTCCAGTGTTTCTGGATCGAAAGAGCACGGAACGGCAATTCGAGCGCCCTCAGAAGCATCGCCCAAGAGTACTGATTTTTCGAAAATCGGATTAAACGGTCCGGTGTCTTCCTTCTCAAACAAGATCTTGGTTTTTTTGGTCTTTTTCAAAAGAACTCGGTTGCCGACAAACAGAAAGTACTTGCTTGAACCCGTTTCAAGAGCGTCGGGTAAGCTTTCTTCCGATCTGTTTTCTGAGTCCCGAACCAATGCATTCTGCGAAAACCCGACCAATGAGCTGGGTTCCGGATTTGGCAGCGTGTCAAACTCGATCTTCATATCGCCACCAGATCCAGATGCATGCATAAAACTTCTGCGATCTGTTGTGCGGCATCTTCATGATAAGGAACTTTTTCCCCGACGCCCCATACCGGACCAGGCCAATTCTCATCCCCTTCGTTGCGTGCAACAATATGAATGTGCAGTTGGCTGACGACATTGCCCAAGCTTGCGATGTTGACCTTTTTACAAGCTGACATGCCTTTCAATACAGAGGCTACATTGGCTACCTCAAAGTCGATATCCTGTCTCTGGTCAGTGTGCAGTTCATGCCATTCTTCTGCATCTTCAATTCGAGGAACTAAAATCAGCCAGAACCACCGGCTATCATTCATCAATAGCAATTCGCTGGTTTCGAGTGATCCAATGTGGATGGTGTCATCAGCCAATCGGCGATCAAGGTCATATTCAGTCATTCAAAACTCTTAGGACTCGTAATCTTATTGACCTCAAATAGCGTTGGTTTTACCACTTTGTAAATCGCCAAATGCAAATCAGGAGGATGCGTGTGGTTTCAAATTTTCAACCTCCAAATCAAGGTTCCTATGATGTTGTAATCATTGGGGGCGCGATGTATGGCTCCTCAGTTTCTTGGTGGTTGTCACAAAATCCCGACTTTGACGGAACGGTTTTGGTTGTCGAAATGGACCCAACCTATGAATTTACATCGACGTCTCACACCAATTCATGCATGCGCCAACAGTTTTCTGCTGAGATAAATGTAAGGATTTCCCAGTTCGCTGCACACTTTGTCAAAAATTTCCGAGAATTCATGGGTGGGGATGAGAGGGTTCCTGAGATTGTACTGAACAGTTACGGATATATGTATCTTGCAGGAGATCAAGCCTTTGCCTCTCTATTAAAAGAAACCCAGCAAATACAGGAAAAACTGGGTGCAGGCACCAAACACCTAAGCGCTGAGGATATCAACCAGTCTTACCCTTTCTATAATTTGGAGGACATCATCGCCGCCAATCATAACCTGGTAGATGAGGGCTATTTCGATGGTGCTACGGTTTTTGACTGGTGGAAACGCAAAGCGCGTGAAAATGGTGTCGAATACTGCACCAATCAGGTTGTATCGATGGATTTAAATGCCAATGGCACCCGCGTAGAAGCCATCTTGCTTTCCACCGGTGAACGCATCAGTTGCGGAACCCTGGTAAACTGCTCTGGGCCCCGTGCAGTTCTGACATCGCGCATGGCAGGAATCGAAATCCCTGTTGAACCACGAAAAAGATATACTTTCATTTTTGATGCCGAACATCCCTTAGACAGGGATTTGCCACTGACCATCGATCCCTCCGGTGTGCATATGCGAACCGATGGCCAATACTACTTGGCGGGGTGTCCACCAGACGTGGATCCTGCCGTCGACTATGATGATTTCATTGCTGACCATTCGATCTGGGAGGAGAAAGTCTGGCCGGCAATCGCCCATCGTGTTCCACAGTTCGAGGCGATAAAACTGGTCAATTCCTGGGTAGGCCATTATGCGTTCAATACGCTTGATCAAAATGCAATAATAGGGCCGCATTCTAAAGTAGAAAATTTTGTCTTCGTGAACGGATTTTCCGGACATGGGTTTCAGCAATCTCCTGCAATGGGCCGCGGAATTTCTGAGTGGATTGCCTATGGGGAATACCGATCCTTGGACCTATCCCCGTTTGGATATGATCGAATTGAAAACAATGAACCATTCGTAGAAAAGGCAGTAATTTGATGACCGCTAAATCCGCGAGAAAGCTTGTCGAAAAATACTATTCGGCCTTCAATCAGCAAGACACATCAGCAATGCTGGACTGCTTGTCTTCGTCGTTCGTGCATGAAGTCAGTCAAGGCGAAAAGCGCAGAGGCAAAAAGAAATTCGCTGAATTCTTAAATCACATGCACACCTGCTATCATGAACAACTTTCAGACATCACTGTGATGACCAACCCAGATGGGACAAGAGCCGCTGCCGAATTCAATCTCAAGGGCAAGTATTTGAAATCTGATGATGGCTTACCGCCCGCAAACGGGCAAAGCTATAAGCTTAAAGTCGGTGCATTCTTTGAAATTCACGAAAATAGAATTGCCCGGGTCTCTACGCACTACAATCTTGCGGATTGGACTCGCCAGGTGGTTGGCTAGTTTTGCGCTTTGAGGTCAAAGCATTGGATGGAAACAGCTTCTATGAAGCTATACCGGTGCTTGCTCAACTACGCATACAGATATTCCGTGACTGGCCTTACTTATACGATGGCGATTTTGAATATGAACAGCGGTATCTAAAACGCTTTTTGGAAGCAGATCGCGCTTTTATGGCTGCTGCAATATGCGATGGAAAAATTGTAGGCGCCGCTACAGCTGCACCGCTTGCCGGGGAGGCAGAGGAGTTTAGAGCACCGTTTGAAAGAGCCGGATATGACACTTCAAAGGTATTTTACTTTGCTGAAAGCCTGCTGATACATGAGTTTAGAGGGCAGGGCATCGGACACAAATTTTTCGATTTAAGAGAAGGACACGCGCGTTCTTTCGGGGCGTTTACGCATACGTGTTTTTGTGGCGTCGTCAGGCATGAGAATAGCCCTGCAAAACCAAAAGACTATAGACCTTTAAATGAATTCTGGGAAAAAAGAGGCTATAAGATGATGCCGGGCCTCAAAACAGAATATTCCTGGAAAGATATAGGAAGTAGCGTAGAAACAAAGAAACCAATGCAGTTCTGGATGGCGGAGTTATGAGCAGACAGTTCAAAATCGCAGTTGCGCAATACCCATTAGATTTTTTCGACGAAAAGCAAGAGTATGTAGCGAAAATAAGCGACTGGGTTGATCAGGCAGTAAAGCAGCAGGCAAAACTCCTGGTATTTCCTGAATATGGTTCAATGGAGTTGGCGTCACTTGCCGGGAGAACCGCAGCAGGAGATTTAAAGGCATCGCTGATCGCTGTTTCAGATTTGATTGAATTTCAGGCAACCGTCCACCGCCTGCTAGCGCAAAAACACAATGTGGTAATTGTGTCTGCCTCAGCACCCTGTCGGCATCCAAATGGAAACGTCACCAATGTGGCACACATTTTCTCACCAAGTGGAAAAGAGGGCGCGTATCATAAAATCATGCCTACGCCCTGGGAAAGAGAAGCTTGGAATATTTCGCCAGGTCCTGACGATGGATTAAAAGTCTTTGATTTAGGCTTTGCCAAAATTGGACTGGTAATCTGCTACGATATCGAGTTTCCGTTGATCGGTCGCGCACTGTCAGAAGCAGGTGCAGAAATCATTCTTGCACCCTCTAACACAGAACTCGAACACGGGTATTGGCGTGTTCGGACCGGATGCATGGCAAGAGCATTGGAAAATCAGGTTTATACCGTACATTCGCCAGTGGTCGGGCCTGCTGAATGGTGTGAAGCAGTCGATATGAATACCGGAGCTGCAGGCGTATTTGCGCCTTCAGATCAAGGGTTTCCAGCTGGCGGCGTCGTGGCTCTTGGCAAAATGAATGAACCCCAATGGGTGTTCGCAGAACTTGACTTGGATAAAATGGCAAAACTTAGGGATTCAGGTCGCGTCCAGACCTATAAACACTGGAGTGAGCAACCCGGAGCCGCCGAATTACCAAAGCCAAAGATGGTATCACTCATTTAACCCACTTGCTTTTCAGCAAAAAAAACCTCATATCAGTCTCGGAAGATCGGTGATGGACGGGTTCCTTGCCCACCGGGTCAGATCCGGAAGGAAGCAGCCCAGACGAGATTTTCCCGGGTCATCATATCCGGTCTTCCACCTTTCCTCGGCATAAGTGAATTTTTCAGCGAACAAACCGTGTCCAACTGGAGCATTTACGCTATAGTTAGTTTTGATGAACGAGATTTCAGAAAACCAAAATCCATATCGCGTACTGGCCCGAAAGTACCGCCCGCAAAATTTCGATGATTTGATCGGACAGGAACCAATGGTGCAGACGTTATCCAATGCGTTTCGCACCAATCGGATCGCTCAGGCCTACATGCTCACCGGTGTCCGCGGCGTTGGAAAGACAACGACAGCAAGGATTCTGGCCCGGGCCTTGAACTACAAGGACGATTTAAGCGATCAGCCAACCATTGATCTGACGAAACCGGGAGAGCATTGCGGCGCAATTATTGAAGGCAGACATATGGATGTCATCGAGATGGACGCAGCGTCGCACACGGGTATCGATGCCATGCGGGACCTGATTGAATCTGCGCAGTATCGACCCGCTACAGCACGGTACAAGGTATATATTGTTGACGAAGTACACATGCTTTCTGGAAGTGCGTTTAACGCATTGTTGAAAACGCTTGAAGAACCACCTGAACATGTAAAGTTCATTTTCGCAACAACGGAAATCCGAAAGGTGCCGGTAACAGTCCTGTCGCGTTGCCAAAGGTTTGATCTAAGAAGAATTGAGGCCGGATTGCTCACCTCACATCTTGCTTCAATATGTGAAAAGGAAGGCGTCAGGGCAGAAAAAGATGCACTGGCAATGATAGCACGTGCCGCAGACGGATCGGTCCGCGATTCCCTATCCATGCTTGATCAGGCAATCGCTCACGGTTCGTTAACGGAAGAAGCCGCAATCACGGCTGAAACCATGCGAGCAATGCTGGGGTTGTCAGATCGCGCGAGAATTGTGGATTTGTTTGATCACGTCATGCGCGGCAATATTTCGGAAGCATTGCAAGAACTCGCGTCGCAATACAATGCTGGCGCTGAACCCTCAGTTGTGCTCACCGATTTGGCAGATTTTGTGCATTTGGTGACTCGACTGAAATACGTTGCTGATACAGAAAACGATCAAGCGCTATCAGAAATAGAGCGCACAAAGGGTAAAGAATACGCTGAGCAGTTGTCGGTAAGAGTGCTTGGACGTGCATGGCAGATGCTCTTAAAAGGCCTCGGAGAAGTTGCCGGAGCAGATCGTACTCTTGCCGCAGCTGAAATGGTCTTGGTGAGGCTAACCCACGCTTCCAGCTTGCCGACTCCAGATGAACTGGTAAGGGAGAACAAAGAAGCGGGTGCCACGCGGATTGCATCTTTGGCAGCGCATACCCCGTCGGAGACGATGGGTGCAACCAAAGCTCCGGTTTTGGGCGCCAGTCCCGCTCAAGACCAGCCGACAATGCGTGCAAAAAATTCAGGAAATCAGGCGATAGCCGTAAAAGACCCACAACCGATTGCTGAACTTGAAAGTTCTGATGCTCAATCACCGCAGCAATTTCGGACAGTCTCAACGTTTGAAGAGCTGATTTTTCTGGTTGAAGACAAACGAGATCTTCCGCTTAAAACCGCAATCAAACGCTGAGACTGTCCGAAATTGCTGCGGTGATTGAGCATCAGAACTTTCAAGTTCAGCAATCGGTTGTGGGTCTTTTACGGCTATCGCCTG
>JBCCXO010000058.1:0-21816 GCA_039191645.1 Pseudomonadota bacterium
ACTTTTATTGGCTGGTTGCATTCATCATTGCAAACGTTTCTGCCTCAAACGCTATGGCACAAACCGAGAAGTTGACAGTAGCCGGAGGATGGTTTTGGTGTGTGGAGTCTGATTTTGAGTCTGTACCGGGGGTCAGTGAAGTGATATCCGGGTATACAGGTGGCGACGTTGAAAACCCAACTTACAAGCAGGTTGTACAGGGTGGCACTGGCCACTATGAGGCGGTTGAGATCCTTTTCGACCCTGCAATTGTAACCCGAAAGGAATTGCTGAAGTTGTTTTTCCGCTCGGTTGACCCGACGGACGACGGGGGACAATTTTGTGATCGGGGTATGAGTTATGCGACAGCTATTTTTACAACGAGTCCTGAAGAAAAAATGCTGGCGGAAAGCGTCTTGACGGAAGCACAAGACAGCCTTGGACAGAAAATCGTAACTCCCATTCTCCCAGCAACAACTTTTTACAAAGCGGAAGACTATCATCAAGACTACTATAAGGGCGAAAACAAAGTTGTAACCTGGTATGGGTACATCAAACAGTCAGATGCATACAAACAATACCGCAAAGGATGCAAACGAGATGCTCGGGTGTTGGAACTATGGGGTGATCAGGCTGTGTTTGCCAAAAAACACCAACCGCTGAACTGAGCACTAGCGGTAATCAGTGATATCGTTATAGGCGGTTTAAAACCTGATCAAAAAACGATCGTATTCTATTTGCGTTTTTTCCTGCATCAACAAGCCCTTCGCGTGACTTAGATCGCATATCGATACAAGCCTTGCCGTTTTGATCGGTAACACGGATTACAAAGTCATCAATAAAACCGAGAACGGAAGTCGTGGCCTCACCTTCTAACATACCTTCCATGGCATCATGATTTGTTATTACCCATCCAGCTTGATCTAAGGCCAAATTGTTCAATTGTTTAAAAGCCTGTTCTGGTGTTTGATCGATGATGAGTGGTTTCAAATCAGGATATCCGGTACGAATGATCGGTCCGAAGCGCTCAGGAAAGGTCATATTGCGGCCGAGGTTTGGCGCAGCTTCTTGGGCTTTATTGAACTGAGGTGGGTTTTCCACATCCGTCGTGACGTCGTTCAAGCGTGGATAGCTTAGGTCTTTCACAACCATGCAGACGGCAATTATTGCAGGAATTGCCGAGATTAGAGCGGGCGCGAAAGACCCAAACCCTGAAGAAACGAGAAGGGTCACCGCTATCGCTATTCCTACCAACACGCCTATTGCACAAACACCCCAAGCGATCATTGCCGGGCAGACGCGCAAGAACCCTAATACAATGCCAAGAGCGATTAGCGTGTAGGGAATAAAAACAAGATAGTTCATATGAATGGTTTCCGACTTACAAACGAAAGGCAGGTCATTTCTTCGAGGTACAAAATATGCGGTCTTTATCAAAGACCGGTAGGTGGCAATGTTGTCTAATACTGAAGACTTTGATTTGCCTTTGACACATAGATGACTTGCTTCAAAGAAGGATAAAACCTGCAAAATCCGTCTTTATGCATGCGGATTTAGATTACAGGAATTCACGTTTCGGCAGGAGGCAACCATGTCAGGGAGGAATGATGCAATGAGATCAGAACGCGTCCAGCAATTTTGTGATATGCGAACGTGTAGTCTGCGCGCGTAACATTCTCGTTCCCGTCGGTGAAGGTGCAGTGCCCCATGTCCTTGTAGCCGAGACCACCAGCCTTCAAAATTGGCCCCGCTGCACTTTGAAACTCTACACGCTTCCAGCCTTTATTCAGAAAACCTTCATCATTGGGGTAATCCGGATCACCTCCAACAAAGTAAGATTTCGCACCAGCTCGATCGAGCCTGATAACATCTGCCAAAGTAGGTTTAAAAAGCAGAGGCTCATCTGGTGTCCCGAAGTCATAAAGCTCTAACAGATTATCGACATCACGCTCGGTTACATATTTTGCCCACGCCCGTTGCGCAGCGATAACCTCAGCTTTTGTCATCGGTTCAAATTCACGCTCAGAGATTTCCGTTCTCCTTATTCGATGATTGCCCGCACTCTTCGGTGACAATCTCCGCATTGAAAATGCGTAGCCATAAAATTCACGTTGCAACATACTTGATCTGTTCCCCGCCAATCAAGATGTTCCATGAAGTATCCCCATTCGGTCACCGCAATGAGACACTTTTCATCTATTCGGCAGCTCTTAAAGGAACGACTTTGGTTTCTGCGGGTTGTGGTTCCGTAATCGGCATCTCTTCATCAGCAACGTTGCCTCGCCGATACACTAAGGCAAACATCGGGGGTGTGAAATAGAATGAAATTACCGTTGAAAGCAAAACACCGCCAGCCACCGACATTGCAAAGGGTGGCCAAAACCCTCCGCCACCCAAAATCAACGGGAGAAATCCTCCAAATGTTGTGATTGTCGTTGAGAAAATATGACGACTTGACCGCATTACAACTTGGACCATTGCATCGCGGTCACCGTTTGCAGCATGTCTGTCTTGCTTCAAACCGGTCATGATGATGATGGCCGCGTTAATGGACACACCAATTGATCCAATCACACCAATGATTGCGTTGATGCCAAACGGGTATTGGAAAACTGCCAGTGCAAGTATGGAGAGACCTGCGGACAACACACATACGACCAAGGCAACCAGTGTTAATCTTATCGAATTGAATGTCATCACGATCGTCGCAATGGTAAGCGTTACAATCATACCGACGGAAGCGAGCAGATTTCCCAGGGTATTGGAACGGGCATCGCTATCTCCACCTAATTCCAATCTGTATCCAGCAGGAAGTTCGAACCCGCTTTGTTCGAGGTTAGCGGTTATTGCCGAGAGTGCTTCTTCCGGCAAGACTTCTCGAAGGGTAAAGCCCTGGACCGTGTTTACCCGCTCTCCATTCCTTCGCGAAATTGAGGGATCACCGGGTACCAAGCGAATATCGGCGATGGAAGAAAGTGGGATGGCAGCATATTGACCTGCGATCGCACTTGCGGTGCTTTCAGGAGAAACAATGGGCAAATCCCTAATTGCATTTAGGTTTCCGCGCACTTCGCCAGACAAACGCACACGTACTGGAAGCTGTTCAGGTCCTTCCAAAAGTGTGCCACCTGTCACGCCTTCCAGGCCGGCTTGCAACTGGCGCGCAACTGACGTGAGATCAAGGCCCATGGCCCGTGCTTTTGGTTCATCAATATCAACGACCACCTTGGCTGCACCGGCCGAGGAGGTTGTACGCGCCACTGTAATCGTATCAACCGTTGACAGGCGCTGCATCAAATCATCTCCAATTTCCCTTAAAAGGTCGAGATCAGGACCCACTACTCTGAGTTCAACGGGAGCGCTTACTGGTGGACCTTGAACCAATCCCCTCACAAGTATTTGTGCCTCTGGCGCTTCGTCAGGGAGAACTCGTTCCAACTGTTTCAACAGTCTTTCAGTATCTCCGGCGGAGGTTGTGGTCACCATGCCTTGAGCAAACCCCGGCGCATTATCTCTGCTAGCGGTAATGTTGTAGTAAAATGCTGGACCGGATTTTCCGATGGTCCAGAAGATTTGTTCTATCCCCTCCTCATTGCGCAGACGTTGATCAATGCGTTCAACCACTGCTCTTGTCTGGTCTATCGCAGCACCGGGCGCCATATCCAGTTCGATATAAAACTGATCCCGATCAACGCCTGGAAAGAACTGAGCGGTAAGCGTGGGCATTGAAACAAAACCCATTACTGGCAAAATCAATGAGATTGCGATTGATCGGACCGGATAGCGCACAGCCAGTTTTAGTGATTTTTCAAAAAGCTTAGCTACAAAGCCACCAGGAACACCTGAGTTAAAGATACTGGCTGAGGATTTGTCCGGCATTAACCAGCCAGAGATTGCAGGCGTGACTGTTATTGCAATCACAAATGACCAAAAGAGCATGGTTACAACGGCTATTGCGATGGACCCGACGAAATCACCAGCAGGACCGGGCAATAGTATCATCGGCGTGAAAGAAAGTGCTGTTGTTACGGTAGACGCAAAAAGCGGAGCCCAAAGTCTGCGCACTGCATCGCGAACTGCTTCTAGTTTAGCTTTGCCAGACCTAATGCGCTGACCCACTTCGTCGGTCATTACAATGCCGGCATCGACCAATAAACCGAGTGCAACGATCAGACCTGTTACCGACATCTGGTGTATCGCAAGGCCGATAAAATTCATCGTGCCAAGCGTTGCCAAACTCACGATTGGAAGGATTAGAGATACAATCAGCGCCGCTCGAATTCCGAGTGTCAGCAACAAAACCCCGACTACCAGCCCCACGCCGATTGCCATGTTGGTGCCCACTTCGCGTAACCTGTCGGCTGTATATTCGGACTGGTCGAACACGAGCGCCACATCCAATCCTCCAGGAATTGAGGGGGAATATGCTGCAAGTTCTTCTCTGACGATCTGAGCCCATACATCGATCTGCAATCCGTCTTCAAGGGTCGCGGCGACCAAAACCGCAGGACGACCATTGTGGAATGCCATTTCAGCCGATGGTGTTTGAACACTGCGTTCGATCTTAGCAATATCAGAAAGTCGCGTTACGGTATTGCCTGCGCCCTCACGAATGATGACTTCCCGCAAGCGATTTAAAGCGCGGATCTCTCCGCTTACTTCCAGCACCAAATCGTTTTGACTATCGCGAAGGCGCCCAGCTTGTACTTTTGAATCTGCTGCAAGAATTGCTGAAGATACTACGTCTGGCGTTAGTCCAAGAGATGCCATGCGCTCAAAGTCTACCGTAACCAGCACCTCTTCCGTTTGAACACCGAATGTTTCCACCCCTTTTGTTCCCGGAATATTTCTGAATCTGTCGGCGAGGTCGTCTGCATATCGGGTTAATATGGCACCAGATACACCTGAATGATCTGCAGCAATTGCGACAATCGCTGCATAGGCTGATATTCCGTCACCATCAAATTCAGGGGCCAAGGCACCGTCCGGGAAATTAGCCCTGGCGTCTTCAAGCGAATCGCGGATTTCTGACCAAACCTGTTCAATTCGATTGTCAGATAGCGTCTCTAGCAATTCGATTTGGACAATGGAAACCCCGGTAGAAGATACGGAACTGATCGTATCGATCTCCGGAATTTCTTTCAGTTCATCCTCGATTTCCGTGGTGACAAGTGTTTCAACTCGGCCAGGCTCTGCACCGGGGAACGGCGTGGTAACGGTCGCAAACAGATTCGTGATGGTCGGGTCCTCTTGCCTGCCAATTGCCAACAGTGAGGACAGCCCGGTTACAATCAAAACCATCAAAATGAGGAATACCAGGCGCGGCTGACGGAACGTGAGCGTTTCCATTTTACTTTTCCTGCGGATGGATGTTGACGATTTGTCCAGAGACAACACGGTGCATTCCGTCCAGAATGATGAGGCTGTTGTCTCTAAATGTACCGCGTATAAAGGCACGCTTTTCTTCTGCGTGGATTATTTCTACGGCTTCTGTAGAGACAACGGATTGATCGGATGTCTCGACAGTCTTCACGGTCCAAAGACCGCGTACGCCATCTTCTATTGCAGTGAGGGGAACCCATACCCCGGCTTCGTCCACGGTTTCGGCAAGCACAAGTTGCCCGGTTTGTCCGATGGCCAAATCTGTGTCCTGAAGCAATTCTGCCCGAATTATTCTAGTTCGGGTTACTGGATCAATCCGAGGTAAGATTGAAATGATTTTTGCCTTTATTTGTTGATCCCCGAGTCGGACATCAACTTCACTTCCAAGAGAAACGGATTTGGTAAGTGAGGGATCAACGCCCACACGGAATACCGCCTTATCTTCCTCCACCAGGGCCAATATGGCTTGCCCGTTACTTACTGCTGTTCCCGGGTCAATCATCCTTTGATCAACCTTTCCGTCAAATGGTGCCGTAATCGTGGCTTTTTCGATTCGAATTTCCGCTGCAAGAATGGCCGAATCCATTTCTGCCAGTCGAGCTTCAAACTCGACGACAGACAATCTGCTCTGGTCCGCAGCCTGACCTGTCGCAAAGCCACGGTCTTTGAGTTTTGACTGGCGTTCGTCTGTCAAAACTGCCAGCTCCTTTTGCGCTTCAAGAACTTTACGAGAAGCTTGCAACCGCTCAAGTTCTGCTTTTAGCAAACGGTCATCGAGGTTTGCCAAGACATCACCTTTTCTGACTGCATCGCCTTCATCAAAGAAGACAGTGCTTACCGTTCCAGCATTCTCAAACCCAATGTTAACGGATTGCGGTGCTTCAATCTGACCAGAGAAAGACCGACGTGTCATAAAATGGTCCTGCATCTCGATCTTGCCAACCTTAACCGTGATTGGAGCTGTGGCTTCCGGCGCAGCCACCGCGCTCGCCCGATCAGCGATTAGACTGCTGCCCTGCCAGGTTAATACTCCCGCCAAACCGATAAACAGAGCTGTAACTGTTGTTGAAGCCAGTATACGGGCAACTTTTTTCAGATAAGGAACTGCGCTGGTTTTTCGTGCCATGATTCTGGCCCTTCTTGCATGTTGTGCACAAAATACGTATGTAAGTGTCACTTACATATGTTGTTGAAGTGAAATTTGTCAACCCATGTAAGTATCACTTACTTTTGAATTTGGAGATAAGTTTGCCTGAAACGTCCTTAGACACGAAAATAGAAGTGGCAGCAAAAACCGGATACCATCACGGTGATTTGCGTTCACAATTATTGAACGCAGTCCGGCAACTTGTCGAAGAAAAAGGTTCTGAAAACTTTTCGATTGCAGAGGCAGCACGTAAAGCAGGCGTTAGCAGCGCCGCGCCTTATCGGCATTTCAACGACAAACCCGAAATTCTCAAAGCCTTAGTGATGCAGGCGATGGAAGAAAAAGCCATCGAGATGCGCAGGGTCATTGAGCCACATCCGGTCGGTTCCCTTGCCCGGATTAATGCACTTGGTAGATGCTACATTGATTTTGCGCGCAATCATCCCGGTATGTTCAGGTTGGTTTTCGGAAACACGGAAACGCACGAAAATGATGATGACTTGCGGCAACAAGGGGAAAGGGTTTTTGGAATCGTTGTTGAGGCAGTTGCACAGGTTCTGAAAATCCAACCGGATGACCCCGAAGCGCTTAAACGGGCATACATGCTATGGACAATGGTACACGGACATTCCTGGCTTCAAATCGATGGCAAGGCAAAGCAACAGGGCATTGAGTTTCCCGAAGAGCACCTGCTTGCAGAAATATCGCTCAGAATACTTGGAAGCGCGTTGAACGAAAGGCTCTGAGACGACTATCGGTCTTGACCTTTCGTATTTTAAACCCGCCCTTTCCTCCTATTCGTATGGCTAATTTACTCAGAACAGCTGCATTGTATACTGGAGAGCATCAGAGGGGCCGGCGCCCATCTAATTTTGAGGGACAGGATTATGAACGAGCTACGTGTTAACAGAACGGCTTTGGTTACCGGAGGTACCAGAGGTATCGGGCGTGGCATTTGCGAATTGCTGAAAGAGCGTGGTTACAATGTCATTGCTGGCTATGCCGGAAATGTGGAGAAAGCCAATCAATTCTCCGAGGAAACAAATATCCCAGCGCATCGATGGGATGTTGCAAGTTTTGATGAATGCCACTCTGCAGTAGAAGAAATTTCAAAAGCCCACGGGGCGATTACGGTTTTGGTCAACAACGCTGGCATCACACGCGATGGTACATTGCGCAAAATGAGCTACGAGAATTGGATGGATGTTATCCAGACAAATCTCACCTCAATTTTCAACATGTCAAAAGCGTGTTGGGAAGGCATGATGGCAGAAAACTTTGGCCGTATCGTCAATATCTCATCCATCAATGGTCAGGCTGGTCAATATGGACAAGTAAACTACTGCGCGGCGAAGGCTGGGGCAATCGGTATGACCAAGGCTATGGCCAAGGAAGGTGCCCGCAATGGTATTACAGTGAATGCTGTCGCCCCAGGTTATGTAGCAACAGACATGGTTGCCGCGGTCCCGGAAAACGTATTGGAAAAAATAGTTGCAACGGTTCCAGTTGGAAGACTGGGTGATCCCTTGGAGATCGCAAGGGCTGTATGGTTTCTTGTAAGAGAAGATTCCAAATTCATTACCGGGTCTACAATTTCCATAAACGGCGGCCAGCACATGTATTGAAGCCGTTGACCTTCGTGCTTCAGGGAATTCAATATCTTTCAGACCGAAGCACTGCCCTCCCCTAGGCTTGGGTTTAAAACAGCGATCCGCGTTGCTGAATCAAAGGGCGGTACAAGTCTCAAGGCTTTTTGGCAGCGAGCTTCATGTCTTCGATCACAAGCATGGCCTCTTCCTTTGTGTTTCGAATGTTTGGGCGAAACCCCTGACTTTCTGCCCGCAATCGGATATCTGCCTCCGTCTCTGATCCGGGCGCATACCGCACAGAACCCAGTGAGAATTCCTGATTTAGGGATTTTCCGCGCGCTGCATATTGCACCCAGGCTGGCGACTGGATCCTTGTGCCCTCATAATTCACCAGAAAGTACCACTTCTTATCTGTCTTACGAATTGTATCCTCAATATGATCGTAGACATCATTTACATCCAATGAATGTTCAAACGACATGTTGGAAAAGTCCACGAACATGATTTGTTCATTCTCCCAAAATTCAACGCGGTGCTCCAATTCAGATGTAGAAAAGCTAGGCTGATGCACAGTCTTTTTGCGCCGGATAGACGGCAACGACTGAAGCCGGGCCAAGGCACTTTCACGATCGTAAAACAGATTTGGATCGAAGGCTTCTGTATTGGCATCACGCTCGATTTGCTGCCGGGTAATTTCAGAGGCATCGAACCGAACACTACCCATCGAATGGGCTTTATTCAGCTCTTTCCCGCGGCGGGAAAACGCTAGCCACGCCGTTTGATCGATCCGTGTATCGCAATAGTTGACCAAGAAAAACCAGTGGGTCTCGCCAGTTTGGGCAATTCGTTCTTCGATATGATCATAAAAAATGTTCACATCCATTGAGTTAGAAAGGCTTAGATTTGAGAAGTCGACTTCCATAATTTGGCTGTCATCGTGGAAAACCACGCGGTTTTTAACTTCTGAAATTGATAAATTGGATTTTGGCATCGATTGCCTGTTACATCATTTCCTTGCATGGAGGGTGATCGTCGGTGCTCGCTATGTTTGGTACTAAGGACATGTCTTCCAAGCGGAATTTGCGAATTTACCTACTTTTGTCGTTAAAATTGTATCATTTTTTGAGGAAAACTACAATTTCGAGCTTAGTTCTTGAGGTTTGAGGCACAAAACTACCCTAACTTTCAATTTATCGGTTTTTGCGGGCTCGGGCCTGTTCTCGCTATTTTTTATTCACATCGAACTTTTCAATAAAGCCTAATACTTCTGGTCTAATCTTATTGTGCCACGCCTTGCCGGAAAAAATGCCATAGTGCCCCGCGTCGGGTTCTAGATGGTAGGCTTTTTTCGCATCAGGCAAAGCTGTCAACAGATCTAATGCTGCTTTGCATTGGCCAGGCGCGGCGATATCATCGCGGCCGCCCTCCACAACCTTTACCGGAACTGTATCAAGCGACGTGATATCCACATGAACCCCTCTAAGGTGAAATGCATTTCTGGCAATTTCACGGTTCTTAAAAATTCGCTCTACGGTTGAAAGATAGAACTCTGCCGGCATATCCATAACAGCAAGATATTCATCATAAAAAGTGTTGTGCCGGTCGTAATCTGATCCTCCACCCTTTGCAACGTTGGCAATCTGATCGGCAAAAGACTGAAAATGCGTATTCCAATTCATGGCCATAAAAGATGCAAGTTGCACAGCTCCGGGGTAAACCATCCGCCCTTCTCCTGCCAAGCCCGCGCGCACCCTCTGGATAACGGTGTTTTCCAACTCAGCCATCGATATTTTGTTTCCGAAATCGGTTACCTCTGTCGGATTGGCATCTGGATCAACCGGGCCACCAATCAGGGTCAAAGACTGCGGCAAACAACCCGGATCATTCTGAGCAAGCCATGCCGTTGCCACTAAAGCTAGCGGGACTGGCTGGCAAACGGGCACAACATGGATTTCTGGCCCCAGTTCCCGGATCCAATCGATCACATACTCAGTATAATCCTCAACGTCAAAATCGCCTTCAGCTGCCGAAACGTTGCGTGCATTGCGCCAGTCTGTGATGAAAACATCGCAATCGGGCAAAAGGCTGATCACGGTATTGCGTAACAACGTTGCATAGTGCCCTGACATGGGCGCAATCAGCAAAATGCGTGGTCTTTTCTTTCCATTTCGATTGACGTTTTCCCGACTGGTATGAAATTCCAACAATCTGCAGAAAGGTTTTTCTGCGATGCTGCGAATTTCGACCAGATAATCGCGCCCGTCTGACACGACTGCCTCGATGCCCCAATCAGGTCTGGAGGAGATACGATCCATTGTTCGCTCTGTTACCTGACCCCAGGCATTAAACAATGAAGGCAGAGTACCGGGAATCAAGCCAAAGGCTGGTTGACCCCAAAATGTCTGGGCGGCAGCACCCAGCCACTTGCCAGAAAGCCTAATAGATTCAGATAGTTCATAACTAGGATAAAAGTATGGGTTGATCAAAATTCATTCTTTCTGCACTAATTTGTGTATTTTACGACCATATTATTATTGATTTGACAATAGGGTGCTCGTTTTGGTGACGTGAAGCCCATGGAGGAAAAACAGATCCCGGATACTGATGATCGCAGCAAAATAGCGGTTGAAACATACGAGCGTTATCAGACATTGCTTCATCGTCTTGTTTCGGCGCTGGCAAACAAACCCGTTACTAACCAGAAGCTTGAATCCCCGGGCTTGGATCTTTACACATCCGCATTTCAGGTCTGGATGAAAAATTGTGCAGAGAATCCTGAAAAAGCTTTCGAGCAACAAGTCGCTTATTGGAGAGAAACAGCGACCAACTATTTCAACGCACAACAGGCTGCTTACGACAGCTCGATGCGGGGTTCTTCTGTAGAAGATCAAGCGCGATCGAATTCGAAAGATCGCCGATTTACAAGTCCTTACTGGGATAAAAACCCGTGGCTAAAATTTGTTCGTGATCAATATTTGACAACGGCTCGAGCCACATCTGAATTGGTTGCTTCCCTAGAAAATCTTGATGCCCAGGATCGCAAACGGCTAAGATTTTTCAGCCAACAAATAACCGATATGTTTGCGCCGACGAACTTCTTTTCTTTTAATCCAGATGCCATGCAAAAGGCATATGAGACCGGAGGCACGTCTTTGCTGGATGGTTTTGAAAACTTTGTTCAAGACATTGAAGCAAACAAAGGGCGGCATGCTGTTACGTTGGCCGATCCGGACGCATTTGAAGTGGGCATCAATCTGGCAACAACCCCAGGTAAAGTGGTCTTCCGCAACCAATTGTTTGAATTGATTCAATATTCTGCAACGACAAAAAGGGTTTATGAAAAGCCGCTCGTAATCATTCCGCCGTGGATTAACAAATATTATATCCTCGACTTGAAGCCACAAAACTCTTTCATCAAATATGCGGCCGATGCCGGATTAACCGTTTTTGTCGTTTCATGGGTGAACCCTGATGCGAGCTATAGAGACGTGGGCTTTGATGACTATGTCTATGAAGGCGCAGTCAAAGCAATTGATACCGTCTGTACGATTACTGATCAGGATCAAGTCAATGCAATAGGCTATTGTATCGGTGGAACGCTGCTCGCTACAGCGCTGGCTGCTATGGCGAAGGGAAATCATCGCTTGGTATCGAGCGCCACATTTTTTACCACGCTGCTCGACTTCAGAGAACCGGGTGAAATCACTGCTTTTTTTGGTGGCGACATGCTGGAGGGTCTTAAAGAAGAGATCGATCGGCAAGGCTTTCTTGATGCCTACTTTATGGCGCGTGCGTTTTCCTATTTACGGGCGAACGATTTGGTGTACGGGCCTGGGGTGAAGTCTTACTTGCTTGGCGAAAAACCACCTGCTTTCGACCTATTGTACTGGAATGGGGATTCCACCAACCTTCCCGCCAAAATGGCCCATCAATATCTCGAACGCTTGTATCACAAGAATGAATTGATGCACGGCACCTTTTCGGTTGGGGGCAATATGTTGGACCTCAAGGATATCGATATCCCGGTGACGGCCGTGGCAACGCGTACAGATCATATTGCACCGTGGGCGTCTTCTTTCTCAGGAATTTCAGAAATGTCCGGAGAGAAACAACTTATTCTGTCGGATAGTGGGCACATTGCAGGTATCGTAAATCCTCCCAGTGCGGAGAAGTATTGTTATTGGTTGAATGATCGCGATTTTGATCCTGAACATGCGGACCAATGGTTCAAAAACGCAAAACAACATCACGGCTCTTGGTGGCCTGTTTGGCTTAAATGGCTCACGGAACAGTCAGGTAATAAAATTAGTGCACGAAAGCCAGGCACAAAAGACTTTCCTGCTCTGATGGAAGCACCTGGGGACTACGTCAAGCTAAGAGCTTCATGAGGTAATCACCAATACAAGTTATAGACCCGTCATTGGTCGACGGGTCTTTTTTCGACTGGAACCTTCATACCGGCAAAGCATCCGCCGCATACTGTTCTGCGAATTCACCCTGGGGTGGTATGGGCTTAATTACGTCGATCAAAACCCCATTTGGGTCACGGGTAATGAAATGGCGTTGGCCAAATACCTCATCGGTAAGTGTTTTCAGGATTGGAAGTCCAGCATCTACAATGCGCTGGTATTCCGCATTGACATCTTCGACTTCGAAATTCAAAATTAAACCGCCAATGCACCCTCGCCCGTCCGAGGGGATCGTTTCATGGTCACCTTTCAAAATAGCGATGTTAACGCTTGGATCTTCCTGAGATTGCAGATGACAATACCAATCTGCGTCAAAGCTAATCTTGAATCGAAAGTGCTCTAAATAGAAAGTTTTTGTTTCTGCTACATTTTCTGTTTGGATTACCGGATAAAACTGGGTGCATTTCATATTGCTTCTCCTTTCAAAAAAACATACAGTCTGTATGTAAAATTAATATAAACATACAGGCTGTATGTATGCAAGAAGAAAAGCAAACGCGATCCAACAAATCGCGCACCGAAGCTACGAGAGCTGCACTTATTAAGGCTGCCCGGATTTTATTTGCGAAAAAGGGGTATGCCGAAACCTCCACTCCAGAAATTGTCAAGGCGGCTGGTGTCACGCGAGGTGCTCTTTATCATCATTTCGAAGACAAATTGGCAATTTTTCGTGCTGTGGTATTTGAAGAATACAAAGCGGTTGCAAGGGACATTACAACTTCGGCGAAATCGGTTGAAGGATCGGCTATAGGCGCACTGCAGCAAGGCGGACGGGGCTATCTCAACGCTATGCAAGAATTTGGGCGTGTCCGTATTATGCTTTTGGATGGCCCTGCCGTATTAGGACAGGTCAAACTCGATAAAATTGATCGGGAAACTTCGGCGGATACTTTGCGCGTAGGTCTTACCGAAGCAATGCAAGCAGGAGCAATCAAAACCATGCCTGTCAATGCCCTAACAACACTGCTATCCGCGATGTTTGACCGAGCTGCATTATCGGTCTCAGAAGGCGATGATGCAGCAGATCATCTGCTGGTGCTGGATACCATAATTGCAGCATTGGATGATGGCGGTACAGCGACTTGACACCTACTGCGTCTTTGCAGCGCTCGACCAATAAACGTCACTCTTTTGATAATGTAGAAAAGAGTGCATTAATTGCAGGGCCTGCGTTAAGAATAAACTGGATCGCTCATATCAACAAATTCGAATACCAACCTGGGAGGTGTGTTCATGTCACTTAATTATATCATGCTCGGTTCGAACGACGTTGCAACGGCGCGCTTGTTTTACGATGCTGTCTTTCCGGTAATTGGTGGCAAACTCATCGCCGAGTATATGCCCAACGCATTTTGCTATGAGTTACGCGATGGTGGGCGCGTTTGGATTTCTAACCCGTTCAACAATGAAACCGCGACGCCCGGAAATGGGAACATGGCTGGATTTTTGTGCAGCAATAAAGAAGAGGTTGACGCAGTCTATAAAAAAGCATTGGCGGAAGGCGCTACAGATGAGGGTAGCCCAGGTCCTAGACCCCTTTACGGACCCGATTTTTATGGTTCCTATATCCGCGACTTGGACGGCAACAAAATGAGTTTTGTTCATTTCGGCGACTAGAAGTCGTCTCTGGATTGCTCGACCGGCAGTTGTTCCAAAGCATTGCCCATTAGCCCGTGCCCAGTGGGCTAAAAACCGAGAATGTGAACGCATAATCTTTTTTGTCGACAGCGGTTTGATCATCCGGTATGCCGACTCAAGATGACACTATTTTGGGCATCGGTCGCACCGTATTTAGCGTGAAAAGATAGTCCAAAGAAAATGGCTGAGCATGGCAATGAAGACATTTGATATGGGTCGCGTACCCCCTGTTACGTTTGGTGCTGGCCGTATGGCCGAACTTCCCAAAATTGCTAAAGAACTGGGAGGAGGTCCGGTTTTAATTGTGGCTGATGCCTTTCTCGCTGAAATCGGGGTTACAGATCGACTCACAAAGGCGTTTTCAGCTGCCGGTATAGAGTGTGACGTTGCCGCTGACATAACAGGCGAGCCCAAGGAACCTTTGGTCGACCAACTTTGCGATAAAGCACGTAAAGTAGGTGCAAAAACGGTAGTCGGGATCGGTGGTGGTGCTGCAATGGATGCTGCAAAGCTGGTTGCAACAATCGCCCCTTCGCAAACTCCCGCCCACACCTATGCGCTGAGTGCTGTGCCGCTCCCAAAAAATGGACTGCCGGCGATTGCAGTTCCAACGACCGCAGGGACAGGGTCAGAAGTGACCCGAACCTCGATTGTATCAACGAAAGCAGGAGCCAAAAACTGGTATTGGGGCGAGGAACTCATGTTTGCCCATGCTGTGCTTGATCCGGAGCTCACAATCAGTTTGCCTTCGAACCTTACCGCGTGGACAGGAATGGATGCTGTGGCGCATGCATTGGAGGCTTCTACGGCTCAATCGACCAATGCGGCGGGGCTTCTTTATGGACGGGAAGCATTGCAAATTCTTGCTGAGGCCCTACCCCGCGTTGTTAGTGATGGGGAAAATTTAGCCGAGCGTGGCCGTGTTTTGTGGGCAAGCATGCTGGCGGGTTTAGCGCTGCATAACTGCAACACGCATATGGGCCACAATATCAGTCATTCACTTGGATCTCTGTCTCGCATTCACCATGGTCTCGCGACCGGATTGGCCTTGGAGGTCACTTTGCCTTGGCTTGTTAAGAGGCCCTATGGGGAGGATAATTATGCCGCAGCGTCTCAAGCCCTTGGCGGCCATGCCGGCGCTGATGCGCTGCCTGATGCGTTCATCGGATTGATGCGCGCTTGCCGGATTCCGGCTGAGTTGCCCAATGTCTGTGCAGAGGTATCTGTCCAAGCCCTTTCAGAGGCGATGAAAAGCCCTGCCAATCACTCGATGTCGCAAAATGCGGCATGTCCGGTTAGCAATCATGATCTTGATGAAATGGCATCACTTGTCATGACTCTCCCGCTAGCTCAGGGCGTGGCTTAACTCAGAGACTGGTCAGCAATACGTTGATATTTCTAGGCGGTGTGCTGTGAGCGAACTGGCGCACGAAAGTAAGCTGAGCGTGGGGTCGCTTCTGCATCGAATGCACGAATGACACTGGGAAGCGCTTCTAGTCTTTTCAATAGTGCGCTTAGGTTTGCATGCCCGTTTACTGCTTCAGGTTCCAGTGGTGCATGTCGCGGTGCAATCAAGGACCAGCGTGCACATCCGCCAAGATAAAAATCACACATGCTCAGTTCATCGCCAAGCATCCAAGGTCCACCATGCTTTCCGATGAACGCGTCCAGCATTTCAAAATGCGACCGCATTCTTGCGTGCACGCTGGGACGGGCAGATTCGGCCAACGCTTCGCCAACATATCGCGACGTATAGTACTGAAGCTGCGCATCTGCATGAACTGTGTTTGACAAAAAATACAATGTTTGAAGAAAAGATGCGCGGGCAACTGGTTGTGTTATGGGCGGCGCCAATCGCCCCGTCTGTTCGCTGAGAAAATGTAAGATCGCACCGGTTTCAAAAAGAGTCGATCCTGTATTTTCATCTACCAGAACCGGAACCAAGCCACGCGGATTAAGCCTCAAGAACTCGGGGCTGTGATGCGCTTCTGATTGCATGTCTACTCGCTCATCTCTATACGACAGACCGAGTTCCTCGAGTGCCATACGGACAACATGACTGGCACAATCGGGGTATGAATACAGAATATAGCTCACCGCAACTCCTCTTGAAAAACCATTCTTTTACAAAGGTGGTTCTGTCAAGAAATTAAACATGCGCCCATATCAGATGTGAACGTCAACGCGGTAGTTTTGTCGAGCAAAACGCCTATGAGCCTGTCTGCTATAAACATTTGATCGGCGGCCATGATTTCAATCAGTCTTCACATCAGACAAAAATGTTTTTTATGGAATTCGCCGCGTAAGCGACGGTGGTGGGAGCAAACATGCATACAGCTACGAAGACAAGGACATAGTAACTGCTATACGCAAGGATTTCTTGAAATGGCGTGTCGTTATATGATTTTTTCAGGCGCTTAGGGGTTTTTAGTTTTCTCGGTTCGCTGGGGTTGTTGGTAAACGATATTGGAAACTTTGCCATGATATCCACCCTATCTGTTAATGATTGGGAAACTTTACGGCACAAAGAATTAAGAACAGATTGGGAAGATTGTTAAACTTCTAACAATCCAAACAACTTTTTATTTCTTTAAACAGGATCGAGAGCCGGCTCCATAGCCGCCAGCATGGAATTTGCCATTGCCGCAGTGTGAAATTCTCATTTAAGGCTCCGCTGATAGAAGCGGCCATGCGATGCGATTGCTCGATATGTGCCCGCAGGGGGATCGTGATGACGCAAACTCTCGTTGCAACGGAAAGTATCAAGATTTTGGACGCGTTTGACTGCCTTTCAATCTATCAATTTGGCACAATTACAGGCTGTTTTGTCATTTACATCAAGACAAAAGCGGCTAGCATCAAATCGGACTAGGTAGACAGGTCTATGGTTTGGGCCTGCCGCCGCGAACAGTATTTTGAGTATGACACTTCCCAGATTCAGCAGAAGGAAACGCTATGAAAAAACTTGCTGCATTGGTTTTTCCCGGATTTGAAACTCTTGATTTCTTTGGACCGATCGAAATTCTTGGAGGATTTGGTGAAGAAACTGAAATCATTACCGTAGCTAAGGACCCTGGTCCGGTACCAAGCGTTCACGGCCAGAGGATTATCGCTGACCGTCTTTTGTCAGAAAAGAATGACTATGATCTTCTTTTGATTCCCGGCGGTGATGCAGCCTTGACCGAAGCCAAAGATGAAGTTTTGCTGTCTTGGCTGCGCGAAGCTTCAGCTAATGCGGAATGTGTCATGAGCGTATGTACGGGCAGTATATTGCTGGGATTGTCCGGCGTGCTCGATGGCCACAAAGCTACAACAAACAAGATTGATTTCACCAAAACAGTGCCTTTGGTGCCAAACGTTCAGTGGGTAAAAGAAGCCAGATGGGTTGAGGATGGAAAATTCTTTACTTCGTCTGGTGTTTCAGCGGGAATGGATATGGCACTAGCAGTGATGGCGAAGCTTTTCGGAATGGAGTTGGCAGAACGACTGGCGCTAGGCTGCGAATATGAGTGGCATAAAGACTCCACCCGTGATCCATTTGCAAAAGCAGCAGGTTTGGTTTGAACCGAAAAGCGGTAATTCAGCTGAACGCTTGAGGATACAAACCTGCAAACAGCCAACTGATGAGTGTTTCGATGCTATAAACAGGCAAGCCCGTTTCCCGGGCTATGTCCCGCGCATAAGGTGTCATGTTTGTACATTCTAAAACAATGGCGCCCAATTCCGGATTGCTCTTTTTCAGACGGACGGCTGCCTCAATATTGTCTTGACGTGCAATTTCCACGTTGAGTTCCGTTTCATCGTTCAGGATTACCCGCGAAAATTCGCGTCCTGCTTCCGTTGTTCCGATCGGAGTTTCAACTGGGACATTTGCCAACCGCAAGTGTTCCGGGCTTAGGCTCGAAGCTGCTATCGTAAGAATTCCCGCTCGCTTTCCTAACGGCAGCGTCCGGTTGACCAATTCTACCTGCATCAGTGACGAAGCAATAATGGGAACCGGCAGGCGTAATGTCAGTTCTCTTTGAAACACTGAAAGAAACCCGCAACTGGTTGTTATCGCACATGCACCTTCATCAATCAGCGCTTTGCCTGCGGCGACGAAATCGTCAAGCAGTCCGTCTGCGCGATTGCGGACAACTTTCGCCGGGGATGCATGTTTTACCACTTTGTACAGGACCGGAAACGGCCAAGTAACTTCATTGCCAATGTCGCCTGGGATTCGTGGAAACCTTGAATCCAACATCAAAATTCCAATTGCTGGCGGCGCGTCTTTTTGCGGCATTCAGAATTCCATTGTTTGCCAAATTTAACTTTCCAAAGATTAGACCTTGCGCGTTAACGTGTAAAACGCTTCGATGGGAAGAGGAAAAAAGGGAGAATAGTAATATGAGATACTTTTCCACATTGCTGGCAGGCACATCGATTGGTCTGGCTATGACAGCAACGGCATTGGCTGAAAAGTGGGATATGCCAATGGCTTACTCTGCGTCGAATTTTCATTCTAAGAATGGAGCCGAGTTTGCCAAATGCGTCACTGATAAAACCGGAGGTGCCCTTGAAATTGTAACACATCCGGGTGGATCGCTTTTCAAAGGCGGAGAAATCAAACGTGCAGTTCAAACGGGCCAGGCACCCATTGGTGAGCGTTTGTTGTCGGCTCATGCCAATGAGAATCCGGTGTTTGGTGTGGATTCAGTGCCATTTCTGGCGACGTCTTTTGAGGATTCAGTGAAACTGTTTGAAGCATCAAAAGCAGAGCTTGAAAAAGCACTTGATGAGCAAAACCTTAAACTTCTTTATTCCGTGCCGTGGCCGCCACAGGGCCTCTATTTCAAAAAAGAAGTCAAATCTGTTGCCGATATGAAAGGGCTTAAGTTCAGAGCGTACAACGCCTCGACCTCCCGTCTAGCGGAGCTTGCCGGCATGCAACCCACGCAGATTGAGGCGGCCGAAGTGCAACAAGCGTTTTCTACAAACGCTGTTGAATCGATGGTTTCTTCTGGCGCTACTGGATATGACAGAAAAGTCTTTGATGCGGGTGTCACAAATTATTACGAGGTTGATGCTTGGCTTCCCCGCAATACGGTGATGGTAAACAAAGACGCCTTTGCGAGCCTTTCTGAAGATCAAAAGGCCGCTGTTACGGAATGTGCTGCAGATGCTGAAGCTAAAGGTTTGCAGGCATCAAAAGACTATACACAGTTCACTTATGACGGATTGCGGGAAGGCGGCATGACTGTTGAACCAGCTTCAGCGCAACTGAAGGGTGAGTTGCAAGACATTGGTGCCACCATGACACAAGAATGGCTGGAAGCAGCAGGCGAGACCGGAAAAGCAATCGTCGATGCATTCAAAGGCAATTAGCACACTGCGACAGGGGTGGCGAAGCGTTCTGGCCGCCACCTCTTTTAACACTTTGGGGTAGTTCATGGGGAAAGCTATAAGAAGGCTTCTTGACGGCCTTTATCTTGCTGGCGGGATTGGCGCTGCTCTGTGTCTGATCGCGATTGTTTGCCTGATCGTTTTGCAAATTGCTTCCAGAAATTTTGGTTTTTCGTTTCGTGGTGGACCCGACTACGCTGGATATGCGATGGCCGCGGCCAGTTTCCTTGGCTTCGCCTACGCCTTGAACCATGGTGCTCATATTCGAGTCTCCTTATTTCTATCTGCCCTCGGCAAATTCCGTTTTTGGGGAGAAGTGTGGTGCTATGGTATCGGAACCGCTATCACGACCGTGTTTGCCTGGTTTGCTTGCAAATTTACGGTCGAGTCCTATCGATTTAACGATATTTCATCCGGCCTTGATGCAACGCCGCTCTGGATACCACAGATCAGCATGTCGGTTGGATCCATCCTACTTGGTGTGTGTTTTTGGGATAACCTCATCACCCTTGTTCTCAAGGGATCCCCAAATGTGCCAGAAAACTCGGCCTCTGAACCAGGAGCCGAATGAAGTATGGAACAGCTCTACGCCATTGTATTGTTTCTTGGGATCCTGTTTCTTTTTCTGGGGAGTGGGGTTTGGGTTGGCCTTTCCCTGATGGGTGTAGCCTTTATCGGTATTGAGTTTATTGCCGGGAGAGCCGCAGGCGGAGGTATGATAAACACGATCTGGGGAGCCTCTTCTTCCTGGACGCTTACGGCCCTCCCTCTTTTTGTGTGGATGGGTGAAATTCTTTTCAGAACCCGTTTGTCGGAAGATATGTTCAAGGGGCTTGCACCTTGGATGGCTCGGCTACCCGGCGGACTGGTACATACCAATATCGTCGGATGCACGGTTTTTGCTGCTGTTTCCGGTTCTTCCGCGGCAACACTTACAACCGTTGGCAGAATGTCTATACCGGAGCTACGGCGGCGGGATTACCCAGAACATATGGTAATCGGTACCTTGGCAGGTGCAGCAACCCTGGGATTAATGATACCACCTTCGCTCACCCTTATTGTGTATGGGGTCAGCATTAATGAGTCCATTCGCGAGCTATTCATTGCCGGGGTGATCCCGGGGTTGGTACTGGCGGGCATGTTTATGGCTTACGTCGCCATCTATTCGCTTGTTTCATCGAAATACAAACCTCTGCGCGAGCCCCCTATGCGGTTCAGCGAAAAGCTTCGCAATTCTATTTATCTGATCCCGGTAATCCTGCTCATTTTTCTGGTTATCGGATCAATGTATTTCGGCATTGCCTCTGCCACCGAAGCAGCGGCGTTTGGCGTTCTGGGTGCACTCGTGCTGGCGGCATTCCAAGGCTCCCTCAACAGGAAGTCTTTCTCAGAATCTCTTATGGGTGCAGTACGAACGTCGGCCATGATTACCTTGATCCTGGCAGGCGCAGCCTTCCTTTCACTTGCCATGGGATATACAGGCCTGCCACGCGCCTTGGCAGACTGGATCGCAGCGATGGAGTTTACGCGGTTCGAGTTGTTAATGGCGCTGTTGGTCTTCTACATCATTCTAGGTTGTTTTCTCGACGGCATTTCCGCTGTTGTTCTCACCATGGCGATTGTGGAACCCATGATCCGTGAAGCTGGTATAGACGTCATATGGTTTGGAATTTTCGTAACGGTGGTGATCGAGATGGCTCAAATTACTCCTCCGATTGGCTTTAATCTGTTTGTCATGCAAGGCCTGACTAACCATCAAATGAACTATATTGCGAAGGCAGCTCTTCCTATGTTTGCAATCATGGTGTTGATGGTATTCGTCCTCATTGCTTTTCCGGAACTGGCTACATGGTTGCCAGACACCATCAGACGATAAAGCCTGATGCGATGGTTTCACTCCTTTCTTAATCTCGTAGCGACCCATAGCAGATGGGCGTTGGTTGTCGGATTGGCGGTCGGTATTTTGTTTCCGCTCCTTGCAGAGATTGTCAGACCATGGGTGGGATATTGGATTGCCGTATTGCTATTTTTAGCTGCTCTGAGAACTGATCCAATCGAGTTTTTAGGATCGCTAAAAGACTACAAGTATGCTGGAATCTTTATTCTTGTCTTTCAAATTGTTTTCCCAAGTGTGGTGGCACTTTTTTTCATTGGTCTTGATTTTACGGGGCCACTCAGCGTTGCACTGATGATCGTTTTCGCCTCCGCACCAATATCGGGAAGCCCCGGC
>JBCCXO010000059.1:0-21686 GCA_039191645.1 Pseudomonadota bacterium
AACGCTACTTTCCTCGGCAATTCTTGAAAAAGACCTTCGCAGGGGGATACAATGAGTAACGATAAAATTATGATTCCAGTTGAGGCACTTGAAGGTAGCCTCAGAGACTATATCAGCCCAAAAGAAAAGAACCTACTTGATAGAGCCGAAGGGTTCTTCAATTGGCAAGATGTTCGCAGACAGAATGATCTGTGGCCGTACGCACGCTCAACCGCGACAGCGCCAAAAACACATTGTTCTGCGAAAACTGATTCCGGAATCGAAATTTCAGGTGTGAATTTCGCATCCCAGGATTATCTCAGCCTTTCTTCGCATCCCAAGATCAAAGCGGCTGCAATGGAAGCGATTGAAGAATACGGTGTTCACAGTGCCGGTTCAGCGGCGTTGCTTGGAAACACACGTCAATCCTTGAAGCTTGAAACACGCATTTCTCAGTTCATCGAGGGTAGGGAGATCGTACTTTATCCTACCGGATGGTCTGCGGGTTTTGCGGCGATCCAAGGATTCGTGCGCCCGGAAGACCACGTGGTTATGGATGTGTTGGCTCATTCTTGCTTGCAGGAAGGTGCGCGGGCATCAACCTCAAACATTCATTATCATGGGCATCTGAACGTGACAGGATTGGAACGCAGACTTCAGCGTATCCGGAAAAATGACAATACCAACGGTATTATTGTTGTTACCGAAAGCCTGTTTTCAATGCATTCCGATACGCCAGACATTGCTGCAATGAAGGATCTTTGCGAAAAATATGATGCCACGTTGCTCGTGGATTGTGCGCATGATTTTGGATGTATTGGCGAAGACGGCATGGGTCATCTTGGCTTGCAAAACATGGTCGATGGCGCAGACATCATCATTGGTAGCTTCTCAAAAACCTTCGCATCAAACGGTGGCTTTATTGCTGTTAAAACAAAAGCGCAGGCTGAGTATCTGAAGTATTTCAGTGCTACCCAGACATTCTCCAATGCGCTTTCACCTGTCCAGGCGGCAGCTGTGAATGCAGCATTTGACATTGTGCAATCAGACGAAGGACGCGAGCGCCGTAAAAAGCTGATGGATAATATCCTCTACCTTCGTGAATCCGTTACAAAAGCCGGATTGGAAGCGCTTGGCGATCCATCTCCAATTGTTCCGGTCAGGGTCGGTGCAGAAGGGGTTGCCCGTATTGCATCGCAAAAACTGAACGAGAAGGGCGCTATCGCCAATCTTGTCGAGTACCCGGCTGTTCCTCAAGGCGGTGCACGGTTCCGTGTTCAGGTCATGGCTGACCATTGTAAAGAAGACATTGATGAATTGGTGTCCAGCATGCGCGCAGCCATGCAGGAGGCAGATACAATTTATCGCGGTATCAGAGAGGCAGGAATTGAAGAACTGAAATCAATCGCTGACGAAATGGCAGCAACGCCCGGCAAACAAAGCCGTGCTGCGTGAGTGAGCGGATTTTTCTTCAAGCTTAATGGTGAAACGGAATGATCCAGCCCCTTAGACTTCTTGCAGTTGATGATGACATCGATTCAGCGGAACTGATTGTCAGGGTCGCTGAACGGTGTGGCTATGAAGGGTTTGCAACTTCGGATTCCCGAGGTGTGATGAACCTGACGAATGCGCTCAAGCCCGATTTGGTTTCTGTGGACATATGCATGCCGAACATTGATGCCAATGAGCTCTTTGTGATGCTTGCTGACTCAGGTTTTGAAGGCGAGGTGATGATCGTCAGTGGACAACAGCTGTCGGTTTTGCAGGAAACACAAAAGTACGCAGAATCCTTGGGTCTTCTGGTTCGTCATATTCAGCAAAAGCCTTTGGATTTTAAAGCCCTGCGCGCGATGTTTGCCGAGCAAGGTACTGAGAAAAGCGCGGCCTGATCCATTCATTGTGATCTGAGTGGAGGCGATGCTGAGTGGCATCGTATTCTGCTCGGATCACGTTCTCAACACCTCATTCAAAGCGTTGATGTCAGGATTGGAGCGGCCGACCCTGGATCTGGAACGCATTTTCCATTTTTCCAAGCAGTCTTGGCAAATCTACCGGCTTTGTATCGAAGTCACAGCAGCCGGCTTCCAATGCCCTGCGGCGGTCTGTTTCAAACGCGCTGGCAGTCAGGGCAATGATCGGGATGTTGATCGTTTCGGGGTCCATTTTTAAAAGTCGTGTTGCTTCGCAGCCGTCCATCTCACCAAGACCAATATCCATCAAAACCAGGTCTGGTTGGAGATCTTTTGTCTTTTCAATACCGGTTGGCCCATCTTCTGCGAATCGTACGGTAAAGCCCCGACGCTCCAAACGTCTTCCCAGGACATCACGGTTTACCGGATTGTCTTCAATGATCAGGATCATAGTCATCGTTTCATCTCCATCTAACCCTCTTTTAGACGGCCTTCTCCTTGTTAGCCGGCCAACTTTTTGTTGGATTTGTCGGCGTTGTGGTTCTCGATTGTCTTGATGATCTTCTTTAGTTTTGTCGCATCAAGCGGCTTTGTCACAAAGTCTGCGGCGCTGTGATCGCGGGCTTTTTCACGTTCTTCAAGGATGCTTAACATGAATACCGGGATATCTTCTGTTACCGGGTCAGATTTCAGCGTAGAAATTACTTCCCAACCGTCTGTGTCCGGCATCAATACGTCGACAAAGACGGCTGCCGGCTTCACGGTGCGTGCAACTTGAAGCACTGAATATGGTGTGTCTGTGCAGATTGCACTGTAACCTTCTTTGTTCAGCATGCGCTCGGTAAGTTCTAGGAAGGACTTATCATCGTCCACGATCAGGATCTTCCCTTTGATCACCTGTTTCGGGTTTGAAGCAGAAAGGCCAGCATAAGCGTTGCTCATTTTCTTGAGATCGCCAATCGCTTCTTCCAGATCTTCTTCGACGATGACTTCGTCAATCAGATCGTCCGAAGCTTCCGGGCTGCCCTCAAAATAAGCGGGGAGGTCTATTTTGAAGGTGGTGCCTTCTCCTTCGATGCTCTCGACCGTAATATCGCCACCCATCAATCTGATCAGATTGCGGCTCAACGATAACCCGAGGCCCGTTCCGCCAAACTTGGCGTTGATTGAGGCATTTGCCTGGGTGAAGTTTGTAAACAAATTCTCCTGTGCTTCTTTGCTGATGCCAACGCCAGTATCGGATACGGTTATTTCCAAACGATCGCCCTCTTCATGTTTGTGTCTGTGCACACCGAGGGTGATTTCTCCGTTCTGAGTGAATTTTGCAGAGTTGCTCAGCAGATTGTATATCGCCTGACGCAGTTTCGTTACATCGACATGGACTTCGCCAAGGTTTTCGCCACGTTCGACCAGGAATTTATTGGTATTCTTGGCCGCTAATGGACGGCTGGTTGATTCAATTTCGTCAACCAAAGCGCTCATATCCAATGTCTCGAGGTAGAGGTCCGTTTTACCGGCCTCGATTTTAGAGATATCAAGAATGTCGTTCACCATGGACAGGAGATGCTTTCCTGCAGCGCTGATTTTTTGAAGGTCCGCAATGTCTTCACCGCGGCCATCCAGTTCGGCGTCTTCGAGCAAAATTTCTGAGTAACCAAGCACGGCGTTTAGCGGTGTGCGTAGTTCGTGGCTCATTTTTGCCAGGAATTCGGACTTGGCACCGTTTGCGCGTTCAGCGTCTTCTTTGGCTTCTGTCAGCTGTTTCAAGGTCTCCTGGTGACGGGCGATTTCCTTGAGGAACTCTGATTGGGAATCCACCACAGTTGCGTAATAACTTGCCATGAAGAATACGTATATGGACGCACAGAATGCCGAGATAATACTGATATGTCCCATGTCTGTAAGCGGAATGTGGACTGGCGATGCGCCGCCGACAAAATGGACGCCCGCAAAGACCAGCAAGCCGATGGTACATTGGATGAAGATCGCAACGCTGGTTTTGAACCCCGAACCCAGATAGAAGAAGGCCAGAAGCGGTAATACCAAATACCACATCAGGAACGGTGATTGTGCTCCTCCGTAGTGGTATGAACCCCACAAAATAGCAAAAGAGAGGTTTTGGACCGATAAAAACGCCAATATCGAGTATTGTTTAGGCCATATCTTAAGCAGTAGCGGGAATGTCCAGAATAAGGTGATTGAAAGACCGAGAATATGGACATGGGGCCAGGGATAGGGGTCTGTCGCCAATAGGAATATCGTGATGGGGTGACCCAAAAAAGGCCCCAACAGGTGACTGATAAGGAACATCCGCACCCGTTTTTCGGCAGCGATGTCATCTTTCATGTGCTGCGGTACGAATTGGTCGATTATCCGGTTAAGGTAATTAAGAAGATGATTCATATTGGTCCGCCCAAAAAAACTTCATGGCGGAGGTTAACAAGATATTTCTAATAAGTGGTAAACCGTACCGAAGCCGTGTTTCTGCGCACCGAGCGGGCGGTGTATCCGGAAACACCGCGAAAAAGTGGTGTTTCTGAAAGTTTCGATCAGCACCTCCTGCATCCAGCAGATATTGAAACTGAGACCTCTGTGTGCCAAGAAAGCGTGGATTCGACCGCCTGACCTTGTTTTGCGATTGTCACCCTTCACGTTTTACACAGTGGCAGTTGTTTTCTTTTCCTTGGAGTTTATTGAATGCGCGTTGTTATGATCGGTACAGGATATGTCGGGCTTGTTTCTGGTGCCTGTTTTGCAGATTTCGGGCATCAGGTAACTTGTGTTGATAAAGACGTCTCCAAGATTGAGCGTTTGAAGGACGGCATTATGCCGATTTACGAGCCTGGACTGGATATTCTTGTTGAACGCAATGTCCGCGAAGAGCGGCTCGACTTTACGGCAAATGCGGAAATGGCGGTTCGTGAGGCAGATGTTGTTTTCATCGCGGTAGGAACACCGGCGCGTCGGGGGGATGGCCATGCGGATTTGACGTATGTTTACGCCGCTGCAGAGGAAATTGCGGGTTATTTGAGCGGGTATACGATCGTTGTAAACAAGTCGACTGTTCCTGTAGGAACCGGAGATGAAGTAGAAGCGATTATCCGCAAAACCAATCCGGAAGCTGATTTTGATGTAGCGTCTAATCCAGAGTTTTTACGGGAGGGGGCGGCAATTGAAGATTTTAAGCGTCCAGACAGGATTGTTGTTGGGGCACAAAATGATCGCGCATTTGCATCTATGGCAGAGCTTTATCGGCCGCTTTATCTCAATGAAACGCCTTTGCTGCGGACGGAGCGCAGAACCGCAGAGCTGATAAAATATGCTTCCAATGCTTTTCTCGCCACCAAGATCAGTTTTATCAACCAGATGTCCGATCTTTGTGATGCGGTTGGTGCCAATGTTCAGCAAGTTGCGAAAGGCATCGGATTAGACAATCGGATTGGTTCAAAGTTTTTGCATGCCGGACCGGGTTATGGGGGGTCCTGTTTTCCGAAAGATACGCTGGCACTCTCCAAGACAGCGAAGGACCATGGGACACCGGTTTCTATTGTTGACACGGTTATTTCCGTGAATGAGGCGCGAAAAAAATCAATGATTACCCGGATTGAAAACGCCATGGGCGGTTCGGTTGACGGCAAAACGGTCGCTATTCTTGGACTTACATTCAAACCGAACACTGATGATATGCGAGAGGCGCCAAGCCTTGTGATCGTTCCTGGTTTACAAGAAAAAGGAGCGACGGTCAGGGCCTATGATCCTGAGGGAATGGAAGAGGCGTCGCATCTGCTGGAAAACGTTATTTACTGTGACGATGCATATCATTGCATGGAGGGCGCTGATGCAGCAGTAATCCTGACAGAGTGGAACCAATTTAGAGCCCTGGATCTGAAACGCGTAAGAGAACTCCTTAACCAGCCTACCCTCGTAGACTTGCGGAATATCTATCCGTTGGACGAAGTAGATGGGTTTGATTACCATTCAATTGGGCGTCCGAATTAGGGGCAATCTTTCAAGCGTCATAAAATCGTTGTAAATGTTTCGGAAATTGTTTTTTAAATATTAACTGGACAGAAACATTCTGTGCCCGAAATTGATAAGATAATTTGGAATTGTTTGGTATAAAAACAGCCAGTCGGTGATGTGAAGGGGCCAGGCTGATTACGAAATTGAAAAGCAACATGCTTAACCGGCCTGATGCAGGCAACAAAACTGTATTGCTTTGGCGATTGCAGCGGTTGGGTTTGTGCTTTTTTGCAGCTTGCATTCTTACATCCTGCGTAAACCCCGAAACCGGTCTTGATGAGAATTCCAGCTTAAAATCAAGTTGGGTCCGACCAGATGATCCTCAAGAAAAAATCGGTGCCCGTGAGCATCCAGCAGTGGTTGCGAAGTACGGGGGTGTTTATGAAAATGCCAAAGCCGAGCGAATGATCGCGGTTATTGTGGGAAATCTGGTCGCGGTTTCTGACGATCCGACCCGGGTTTATAAAATTACAATCCTGAATTCTCCGAAAATCAACGCTTTTGCGCTTCCAGGTGGTTTTCTTTATGTCACCAGGGGGCTGTTGGCGCTCGCCAATGATTCTTCAGAGATTGCTGCGGTTATTGCCCATGAAATGGCTCATGTTTCTGCCAATCACGCAATTATTCGTCAGGAAAAACTAAATTCCGCCGAGCTTGGAGAGCAAGTTGTCTCTGAAGTTCTTGAAAACAATGCAGCCGGCAAAATTGCCCTTGCCGCCAATCAAATAAGGCTGTCAAAATTCTCCCAGGAGCAAGAATTGCAGGCCGATACGATTGGCATCAGAATGACCGGACGGGCCGGGTATGATCCTTATGCTGCGGGTCGTTTTCTTGAAACGATGGCTCGTTACCGCGCCTTTCTCGCTGGCAATAAATCCTTGGATGATAGTGATAACTTTGCTTCCAGTCATCCATCAACGCCCAAACGTATTGAGCTTGCAGAGCGTCATGCTCGTTTTTTTGGTGCACCTGGTCTAGGGCAGCGCGGGCGCGATCGGTATCTCAGTGGCATTGAAGGCACTCTTTTTGGCGATTCAGCCGAAGAAGGCTTTGTACGGGGTCGTGTTTTTGCGCATTCTGGCCTGAAAGTGCGTTTCGAGGCACCGGTTGGTTTCCGGATTGAAAACAGAGCCAAGGCAGTGCTTGTTTCGGGGCCAAATGATATCGCCACGCGTTTTGATGCGGCGGTTCTTCCCGCTAGAACAGATTTGGTGGACTATCTCAAAAGCGGATGGATTACCGGGTTGGTGGAAGAAACGATTCGCAAGGAAACCATCAATGGCATGCGTTCAGCCTATGCAATCGCGATTGGCGATGGCTGGCGGTTTAAGGTCAGGATCATCCGTCATAAAAGTCAGGTTTACAGATTTATTACTGCGGCTCCACAAACCAACACCAATCTCGACGCGGTTTCACGCCAAATAACCGGTAGTTTTCGAATTATGGAAGACGCTGAGCTTGCACGTTTGAAACCGCTGGAGATTAAAGTTGTGACGGTTAGGGCAGGCGATACGGTCCGGTCTGTTGTTGCGCGGATGAAGGGTACCAACGAACCGGAAAAACTATTCAGGCTAATCAATGGTTTGAATGTGAATGATCAATTGGTTGCGGGTCAAAAAGTGAAAATTGTGTCTGATAGCTAGGCCTATCCCAGTGCTCTGCAGGCTTGATAGGACCTGATTTAAATTGCCGAAAAAGTTCGTCGCTCCTATATATTGCTAAAGTTTCTAAGGGTTGCCATTCCTGACATGTATAAAAATGCTGATTCCGCCAAAGGGCATGGTGTAACTGCTGTATTGGGGCCTACCAACACCGGCAAAACACATATGGCGATTGAGCGCATGGTGGCCCATGATTCAGGCGTGATTGGGCTGCCTCTGCGTCTGCTTGCACGAGAAGTTTATGGTCGCGTCTGCGACAAGGTGGGTGTTGGCAAGGTGTCGCTTATTACCGGTGAAGAACGGATTACGCCGGCAGGATCAAAGTTTCAGATATGCACCGTGGAAGCGATGCCTGAAACGACAGATGTCGATTTCGTCGCAATTGATGAAGTTCAACTTGCGACTGACTTTGAGCGGGGTCACTTTTTTACTGATCGAATTTTAAACCTGCGGGGTCGATATGAGACCATGCTTCTGGGTGCAGATACGATGGCAGGTGCGCTCAAAGAGTTGCTGCCCGGCCTCAATATTGTGACCCGGCCCAGAATGTCTGTGCTTGCTTATTCTGGTTCAAAAAAGATAACCCGTATGCCCAGCCGGACCGCGATCGTGGCGTTTTCAGCAGATGAGGTGTACGCCATTGCAGAATTGGTGCGCAGAGAGCGGGGTGGGACGGCTGTCGTGACAGGTTCGCTCTCACCACGAACCCGAAATGCTCAGGTTGCCCTTTACCAATCCGGCGATGTGGATTTTTTAATTGCAACGGATGCAATTGGCATGGGGCTTAACCTCGATGTCAATCATGTTGCATTCGCACAAGACAGTAAGTTTGATGGGTTTCAACATAGGCGACTGACAGCTGCCGAGTTTGCGCAAGTTGCCGGTCGGGCTGGTCGGTATAAAAAAGATGGGACCTTCGGCATCACGAGCCGTGTGCAACCTTTTTCCGATGAATTGGTCGAAGCACTTGAAACGCATGTTTTTGAGCCCGCGAAGATATTGACTTGGCGGAACCGCGATCTTGATTTCTCCTCAGTGTCAAACTTGCAAAAGTCGTTAGAGCAGCCGGCTGGCCATCCCAGGCTGATGCGCGCACCTGCAGGCACCGATGTAACGGCGCTTGAGATGTTGGTTCGCGATCCGGAGATTTATGATTTGATGGGCGATACGGAGCGTGTAAAACTGCTGTGGGAAGTTGCAAAAACACCGGATTACAGAAAAATATCGCCAACATCTCATGCTGAACTTCTTTCTGAAGTGTTTGTTGGGTTGGCTAAGGATGGTTTTGTCAGGGAAGATTGGTTTGCAGATTTGGTCTCGCGAGCTGACAATACTTCTGGTGAAATTGATGCACTTTCTGCACGGATCGCGAATGTTCGTACATGCACTTATATCTCGAACCGTGATAACTGGCTTGAAAATCCGACTGAATGGCGCGAAAAGAGCCGTGAGGTAGAAGATCGCCTATCTGATGCCTTGCATGATACATTGACAAAACGCTTTATTGATCGCCGGACCAGCATCTTGATGAAGCGCCTGAAAGAAAACCGAATGCTTGAAGCAGAAATTGAACAGGACGGAACTGTAAAGGTTGAGGGCCACGTTGTAGGCGCTCTCCAGGGATTTCGTTTTTCGCCGGATAGTTCGAGCGGTTCAAAGGATACGAAAGCCTTGAACGCTGCGGCAACCAAAGTCCTGGCATCTGAAATCGAGAAACGCGCAGACCGTCTGGCGGCGAGCCCTAACAGTGATATTGTTGTTTCCAACGATGCAACACTGCGCTGGATTGGACAGCCAGTCGCAAAACTGGCAAGAGGAGAAAATGCCCTCAAGCCCCGGATTTTCCTTTTGGCCGATGAACAGCTGACCGGGACACATCTGGAAAAAGTCGTTGCCAGGCTTGAACGTTGGGTTTCCAACCACATCAATACGCTGCTCAAACCGCTTGCTGACCTGCAGAGCAATACAGAGCTTAACGGGATTGCGCGGGGCATTGCCTACCAATTGGCGGAAAATCTAGGCACTATTCAGCGCAAAGACATTGCAGAGGACCTTAAAAACCTGGATCAGGATATGCGCGGGATCATGCGGCGTATCGGTGTACGATTTGGCGCTTATCACGTCTTCGTGCCGCTTATGCTCAAGCCAGCGCCAACTCAGTTAATCTGTTTGCTGTGGGCGGTGCATAACGATGCAATGGAAGCATCTGGCCTTGTTGAGATACCGGAATTTTCAGCTGCCGGCCGGACCTCGTTTCCGGTTGATCCTATTATGAAGGACGCCTTCTACACGCTCTCCGGTTTCAGGGTATTGGGAGAAAAGGCGGTTCGAATAGATATTCTTGAGCGGCTTGCGGACCTGATTAGGCCGATAACAAACTGGAAAGAAGGTCATGGCCAGGATAAGCCCGATGGGGCGATCGATGGCCGTAGTTTCTATGTAACGCCTGCTATGATGTCGATTTTAGGGGCGACCCATGAGGACATGGAAGTCATTTTGAAGGGGCTTGGATATCGTAGTGAGTCCCGACTGGAATCTGAGGTCAAACCACAAAAGGTGGCTACAGAGAAACCGATGGTCACCGGCGAGAGCGCGTTAGTGGCGGAAGACAGCCCCGCGGGTGAAATTGTAGCAGGAACCTCCGAAGTCAGCACGGATGCCGCCGTGCAAGTGGTGGCAGCAGAGCCCGAAAAGGATGAGGTGGCAGCGTCCGAAAAGGTCGAAGTGGCAGCAGATCCCGAAAAGGATGAGGTGGCAGCGCCCGAAAAGGATGAGGCGGAAGCACCCGAAAAGGATGAGGCGGAAGCGCCAAAAAGGATATTGATTTGGCGTTATGGTGGGTCTGGAGAGCGGCGGCGCACCAATGCGCATCGTCACCATCAGAAGAAAAACGCTACCCGCCATAGAAACTCAAAAGACGCCCGCCCTAAGGGAAATCGTACGAATGATCAAAAAAAGGCGGCTAAACCTGATCGAATCGATCCTGACTCGCCCTTTGCCGCCCTTGCAGCTTTGAAAAGCACAATGCAATCTGACAATGATTGAACCGCAAAAGACACAGCGATTGGACAAGTGGCTGTGGCATGCACGGTTTGTAAAAACCAGGAGCCTTGCGCAAAAATTGATTTCGACGGGTAACGTCCGAATTGATCGTCAGAAAATCACTTCGTCCAGCAAACCGGTCAAAATCGGTAACGTGTTGACCGTGTCATTATCTGGCAAGGTACGCGTGGTGGAAATTTTGGGTTTGGCAAGCCGACGTGGCCCCTTCGTTGAAGCGAGTCAACTCTATCAGGAAAAGGCTCTTGGGCCTGAGGAAACTCGAGCCCCGACGAAGAAGCCAATCCGGGAGATCGTGGTTGCAGAAGCGCGCCCCGACAAAAAGGATCGGCGAAAAGCAATCAAAATGAAACAAAATTATCCCTGGACTTAAAACAATAGAATTATCTGTCGCGACTTAACGTCTACGAGCAATCGCATGATCTTGTCAGCCAAGAATAAAAGGGGTATCGGAAGCAGAAAAATCTATTCCGTCTCTCCGGAGTTATGAATGACTTATATCGTCGACGACAAATGCATTAAGTGCAAATACATGGACTGCGTTGAAGTGTGTCCAGTCGATTGCTTCTATGAGGGGGAAAACATGTTGGTCATTCATCCTGATGAATGCATTGACTGTGGTGTTTGCGAGCCTGAATGTCCGGCGGAGGCTATTAAGCCTGATACGGAGCCCGGTCTGGAAAAATGGCTTCAGGTAAATGCAGAATATGCCGAGAAGTGGCCGAACATCACGATGAAAAAAGAAACACCGGCGGATGCGGAAGAATTTGATGGTGTAGAAAATAAATACGAAAAGTATTTCTCTCCAGAGCCTGGTGAAGGCGACTAGGTAGAACATTTGTTCTCGAATGAGCCAAGTCTGACGAAAAACGTTAACCATTCATTAGTAAATTGGCGGCTGTTTGACGTAAACGTCAAAAGTTTAGGTTGAAAATAAGGCGTTTTTGTATTATATATGGATACATGGGCGTGACCCGTGTGGCAAAAATCAAAAGAGAGAAATTCCATCGTAACGCGAAATAATGACATCCAGCGCAATTTAATGAACGCCGGATGCTTACTTGCGTTCTTTGCGTTTATCCAAACGGCGAAGTAATCGAAGTTTCAATACCGTGCTTCAAACACTTGTTTGGCACGCGGGTTCTTTTGACTGAATGAAAAACCGGCGTGAGTCGGAAAAAGGATGGAGCAAACCAGAATGGCAGCTGCTAAGAAGACTGTTCAGCGACAAGGTTTTAAAACCAACGAGTTTATTGTGTACCCTGCACATGGTGTGGGGCAGATTACTGCTATTGAAGAGCAGGAGGTTGCAGGACACAAACTCGAGCTGTTTGTTATCAATTTTTCTCAAGATAAATTAACACTTCGCGTTCCAACCACGAAAGTTGAATCGGCAGGGATGCGTAAGCTCTCAGACGAAGCTAGAATCGCGAAAGGTCTGAAAACCGTCCAAGGTCGCGCTCGGATCAAGCGGACCATGTGGAGCCGTAGAGCGCAGGAATATGAAGCGAAAATCAATTCCGGTGATCTGATTTCAATCGCTGAGGTTGTTCGTGATCTTTTCCGGTCGGAAAACCAGCCTGAGCAGTCTTATTCTGAGCGTCAGCTTTATGAAGCCGCTCTGGATCGCATGGCACGCGAAATCTCCGCGGTTAAAAAAATCTCAACCACTGAAGCCGTTGCAGAAATTGAGAAAAATCTTGCAAAAGGCCCGAAACGTGGCGCTAAACCGGATGATGAAGAGCAGGAAGAAGCTGCCTGATTTTGACTGTCAAAAATATTAGACGTAAATAAATCCGGACAAGTTCCGGATTTTTTTGTCTTTTTTTGAAAAGAAAATTACATTTCGTGAAACTATTTGATTGGTTTTACCGTTTTCATCTGTATACTGACAGATAGGGAGCTCGTGTTTACTCACTATCAGAAAAGGGTGAAAACATGACGCATCAAGAGAGTATCGGTAAAAACCTAGTCAAGGCAGCCACAAAAGCACCTTACCTGGAACGCGATCAAGAGCATGAGCTTGCGAAGCGTTGGGCCGAAAATCAAGATCAGCAAGCATTACACCAACTTACATCGGCTCATATGCGCCTCGTTATCGCTGTTGCAGCGAAGTTTAGGCGATATGGCCTGCCCATGTCAGATTTGGTACAGGAGGGCCATGTCGGATTGCTGGAGGCAGCAGCCCGTTTTGATCCCCACCGAGACGTACGTTTCTCAACCTATGCGACCTGGTGGATTCGGGCATCCATTCAGGATTATATTTTGAGGAACTGGTCTATTGTGCGAGGGGGTACAAGCTCCGGTCAGAAATCTCTGTTTTTTAACCTACGGCGTTTAAGAGCCAAAATTACGACGGCTGATAAATCTATTAATAACCAAGATTTGTACCTGGAACTGTCAAAGGCGATTGGTGTCTCTGTTAAAGACGTAGCAACGATGGATGCGCGTCTCAGCGGACCCGATGTTTCTTTGAATATGCCTGTGGCTTCTGATGATGAAACCAGCACGGAGCGTCAAGATTTCCTTGAGAGCGACGCGCCTCTGCCTGATGATATCGTTGGTGATTCCATCGATGGCGAGAGAAAAACACAGTGGTTGAAATCCGCGCTTCAGGTTTTGAACGAACGGGAATTGCAGATCGTTAACCGTCGCCGGTTAAGCGAAGAGGGAGCCACCCTGGAAGAGCTTGGCGGGGAGTTAGGCATCTCAAAAGAGCGGGTTCGTCAGCTGGAAAACCGGGCTTTGCAGAAGCTGCAAACCGCTTTGATGAAGGAAAATCCCGAAATACTCCAACTCGTTTGATCGAGCGGATTTGTTAAGAAGCTGATCCGAAATAGGTCGGGTCAGCCACAAACTTCCCGTATTTTGTACCCACCGAGATCTTGATCGGGGTAAACACGCTCACCCCCTGCATGGGAGCCAGCCATATCTCCATATTTTTGTTAGCAGCCATCTCTTCAACATTGCGTTGGTTCTTTTTGTGGCCGGCTACAGGTATGTAGCGCAACTGACAGACATACGCATGACCCTTATAGCCTTTGGTTTTGATGGGCCGAGTGCTCTTGTAACGCAGGCGAATATCGTAGCGGGTTTCGCCGTCAAAGATGGGGAACCGTTGATTGCATACTTTGTTTCCGTCCTGTGCATCCTCGCCCGATAGGGGAACGATTAAAGTGCTTGCAGGATCCATTACAGCGGCAAGATGATTTGCTTCGATTGGAATGTATTTTGGCGCCTTGCGTACTTTGCGTTTTTTGTTTGACTGGATTTCTACATCCACCACCTTTTCGCCGGCAAATGCGAGCTTTACGCTTTCGGGGTTCTTTTTTCGCTCTCTAACAGAAACCGAGTGAATTTCCGGCTTGAGTTGGTTTTCGATCATGGCTCCAGCGCTTTCAAACTGACCCGTGGAAGGGGCGACCCATTCGACGAGGCCCGAGGTCTTGCCAGTTCCTTTTAGAGAATAAGATTTATCGTCAAACTTGATGTCGAACGTTGCCTTTCCGATTTCCAGTCCGGTGAACTTCACGGTGAAGCTTGTACGATGGTTGTATTCTTCCGCATTTGAGGTTCCTGCGCATAACGCACCAAGCCCAAGAGCGGCAATCACTGCACCGATTTTTGTAATTTTGCCCATGCTATCTTTCCTGATCCGAGTGCACGTTAGCTCAGTATACCTGAATAGTTGCTGAATGCGGCAAATTGCAGATTTTTGATCGGTAAACTTGCCTGAAAACAAGGTTTTGCTTGACGTAGAGGGCGCTTGGCACTATTACCCGTCGAAACTTCCGGTAGTTTTGAAATCTTCAATGCTTTGAATTGAGCAGAACACTTGATAAGCCTGCTTCTCCGGAACCCGTGAAAACAAGAATTATTAGGATCGATCGATGTCTAGACGTTGTGAATTGACCGGCAAAGGTGTGATGAGTGGTAACAATGTCAGCCATGCCAACAACAAAAACCGTCGTAAGTTTTTGCCGAACCTCGTGGATGTGACACTCATGAGCGATACGCTTAATCAGCGAGTTCGCCTTCGTATCTCTGCGCAAGCCCTGCGTACCGTAGAGCATCGTGGTGGATTGGATGAGTTTCTTACCAAGGCGAAAGAGAGCGATCTTTCTCCAAAAGCACGCCTGATCAAAAAGCAAGTTGCGAAAGCGAAAATCGAGGCAGCAGCTTAATTGCTCAAACCTTGAAGGGTTAACCCCAGCTTTTCTTCGTACGATTAATTCTAACTGGTGGCATCACCCAGGATAAAAAAATGCAGAACTCTGTTCGGTTACTTCCTTATGTCGTCGCGATGGTTGTTATCGTGGTGGCCTCTAATATCCTTGTTCAAACGCAGTTTCAGTATTTCGGCCTCCAAGAGGTTTTGACCTGGGGTGCCTTGACGTATCCATTTGCTTTTCTGGTCAATGATCTGACAAACAGGCACCTTGGCAGTGCGGCTGCCAGAAATGTTATTGTTGTTGGTTTTCTGATTGCTGTTGCATTGTCCATCTACTTCGCCAGTCCGCGCATTGCTATTGCTTCTGGTAGCGCTTTTCTTGTAGCGCAGCTCATCGACGCGCGCATTTTTGACAGGCTCAGGAGTGGTGCTTGGTGGATGCCTCCTTTCATCTCCACGTTTATTGGTTCTGCCGTTGACACGCTCATGTTCTTTGGTTTGGCATTTGCTCCCGCATTTGCAGGGATTGATTTTGCGTTTGGATATGAAGATGGTTCCCTTGGATTTCCGGCAAGCATTTTCGGGATTGCCATGCCGCTCTGGGCATCGCTTGCGATCGGCGATTTTATTGTAAAGGTGTTTGTCGGGTTGTTCGCGTTGCTGCCGTATGGCGGCATAATCAAATTAACCAGCGCCAAACCAGCTTAGTCGTTCAGCTTGAACTCTAGAAGCAAAGTCCGTTGATTTCTGGAAAAATTATCGTCTGAGACCAAGGTCAACCGGGTTGCGCCGTTGTCCATTTCGGATATTGCGAGCCCTTCGATATTATCAATCTCGTACGTGTTGTCGAAATAAGCGATCACGTCGCCGTCCCATATTTGATCCGTCTCCAGGGTTTCTCTCGCAATACGACGCAATTGCATAAAAGGGCCGATTAGGGGGTTGTAGTAGCGTTCGAGCATCAGAAGGTCGCCGTCCGGTAAAAAAGCTGCATCTGTCAATGAAAACCCATTGCGCTCGCGGACGGAGATTTCTTTTTCAATTTTCCCGTTTGAAACAATAAAACCCTTGTGGTTTCCCTCGCTGTTTAAGGCATATTCAGCGAATGCGAATAGCTTCCTTGATGCTTTGTCAAATGCAATCGCCTCCAACCCCTTGTTTTCGGGAAAATCGAAGGGTTCAAAGTCGATCTTGTAAGCGGCATCTGCGATGAGGGTGCGCCCTCTTAGGTTAAATCGCATCAGCCGATCGTTGCGTTCATAACCGATCAGAAATTGGTTCTCGATCATGGCAATCGATTCAGAGTCTTTGTCCTTGGCACCCGTGATGGTTTTACCATTGGAATCCTTAATGCGCGTGATTTTTTCACCTTTAATCTTGAAGGGCCGTGCGTCTTTGCGCTCCAACGTGCCGGTGATAACCCTTGCTTTGTCAGTGATCGCTATGAACGTAGAACCGTTCATAAAGCGGAAAGCGGACAAGCCACCAAAATCGTCATGTTTGCTTTTCAAGATCAAGCCACCGAGAAACTCCAGTTTGCCGAAATTTCGCTGCTCTACACCCGCTTTAAAAGTGGTGAAAGCCTTGGCCTTGATTTTCAGGGGTTCCGCGAACGCTATGGTCGGCAGTAAAAGAAACAGAGAAACAGCGGTCATCACTCTTTTCAAAGTATTTCTCCTAGCTTGCCCGCTTCAGCCCTCTGCCAGCGCCTGGTTTTGTGGGTATCTCACTGTTTTCTTCGAACAGATCGGCAAGTTGTTCTGTTATCGCTCCTGCGAGTTCCTCGGCATCCACAATTGTTACAGCTCTTTTGTAGTATCTTGTCACGTCATGTCCTATGCCGATCGCGAGCAACTCAATCGGCGAGTGGGTTTCAATGTCTTCAATCACATGGCGTAAGTGCCTTTCCAGGTAGTTGCCTGGATTGACGGAAAGGGTTGAATCGTCCACGGGTGCACCGTCCGAGATCATCATCAAAATCCGCCGTTGTTCTGAGCGGCCCATCAAACGTTGGTGTGCCCAAAGCAGCGCCTCACCATCGATGTTTTCTTTCAAGAGGCCTTCGCGCATCATCAAGCCCAGGTTTGGTCTCGCGCGTCTCCAAGGGGCGTCTGCCGATTTGTATATGATGTGCCGCAGGTCATTCAAGCGGCCAGGATTCGGTGGTTTTTCCTGTTTCAACCATTGCTCACGTGCCTGTCCGCCTTTCCAGGCTTTTGTCGTAAACCCAAGAATTTCCACCTTAACTCCACACCGCTCCAGCGTACGGGCTAGAATATCAGCGCATGTAGCAGCAACCGTGATAGGTCTGCCTCGCATGGAACCGGAGTTATCCAGCAGGAGAGTGACGACTGTGTCACGGAAGATGGTATCGCGCTCCATCTTGAATGAAAGCGGGGTCATTGGGTCTGTGATGATCCGGGTCAACCGGGCTGTATCGAGGTATCCCTCTTCCAGATCGAAGTCCCATCCTCTGTTTTGCTGCGCCATCAGGCGGCGTTGAAGTCGGTTTGCCAAGCGACCCACCACGCCCTGAAGATGCGCCAGTTGTTTGTCGAGAAATGCTCTCAAACGCTCAAGTTCCGCGGGTTCGCAGAGCTCTTCTGCAGATACTTCTTCATCAAATTTTGTGGTGAACACCAGATAGTCAGATTCTGGTGGTAACTCTGAGAAAGGCAGATCGGGACGGGTAGACTCGCCGGGAGTATCTTCGTCACGATCTTCCTCATCGAAGTCATCGCCGCCTTCGGACTCCGTGGCTTCCATCTCGCCTCTTTGTTCTTCATCAGCTTCGGATTCAGACTCATCCGGCTCACCGGAATCTTCGCCACTGGACTCTTCGTTGTCGCGTTGACCTTCCTGTTCTTCTTCGTTGGGATCATCTTCGGAGTCCTGATCTTCATCCTGCTCAGGATCTTGTTCTCCGAGTTCGTCTGCCATATCGAATGCGACGAGCAGATCTCTGATCGCTTCTGCAAAAGCAGTTTGATCTTCGATATCATCTCCGAGTGCATCAAGGCGGTCGCCGGCTTTTTCTTCGATCCAATCGCGCCAGAGATTTACAAACTGATCAGCACTTGCCGGGGGAGTCATCCCAGTGATGCGTTCCCGCACGACCATCGCAACCGCTTCTTCAAGTGGGGCATCACTGCGCTGTTCAGCACCAGCGTATTTTTGCCTGGCATATTTGTCTTCCAACATCTGTGAGAGGTTATTGGCAACCCCTGCCATTCGGCTTGCACCGATTGCTTCCACCCGGGCCTGTTCAACGGCATCAAAAATTGCTCTCGCATTGTCACCCTCAGGTGCAAGGCGGTTATGAATTTTGGTGTCATGACATGCCTGACGCAGGGCCATCGCATCACCAACACCACGGCTGATGGCCAGTTGTTTGCGTGAAAGTTTCTTCCCAAGATCCGGCAGTCTTACCTGATTACCGGTCATTCCGGGTTTGTCGGAGGAGAATGTGACTTCGAGATCATGGTTTTGGGCAATGGCGCGCGTGCAATTGGCCAGAGCCTGTTTCATAGGCTCGTGGTCTTGGCCCTTAGCGTTGCCGCGCTTCGTGTTGTCGCCTGCTGAAGCCATTGCAAATCCGTTTTATGTCAGCGTCAGGTTCTCTACGGTTTCAGTGATTTCCTCGCCAAATGCTCTTTGATAGAATTCACCAATCGTTACGCGTTCAAGTTCATCACATTTGTTGAGGAATGTGAGTTTGAAAGCAACGGCAAGATCTCCGAAGATTTCATAGTTTTCCGCCCAATTGATCACCGTTCTTGGGCTCATGACAGTGGAAATGTCTCCGTTGATAAAGGATGCACGGGTCATATCTGCCACCCGTACCATTTTCGATACGGTATCGCGTCCTTCGTTGGTGTTGAAGGATTTAACCTTTGCGAGAATGATGTCCACTTCGTTGTCATGCGGTAGATAGTTGAGTGTCGTGATTAAAGACCAGCGGTCCATTTGTGCCTGGTTGATCTGCTGTGTTCCATGGTAAAGACCCGTTGTGTCTCCCAGACCTACGGTATTCGCGGTAGCAAACAAACGGAAGCAGGGATGAGGCGTGATAACGCGACTTTGATCCAACAAGGTGAGACGGCCAGACGATTCTAGAACCCGCTGGATTACAAACATCACGTCTGGACGCCCGGCATCGTACTCATCGAACACAAGAGCCACATTGTTTTGATAGGCCCAAGGCAGAATGCCATCCCGAAATTCCGTCACTTGCATCCCGTCTTTGACGATGATGGCGTCTTTACCAATCAGGTCGAGACGGCTGACGTGGCTATCAAGATTGATCCGGACGCATGGCCAGTTCAGTCGTGCGGCCACCTGTTCAATATGTGTTGATTTTCCTGTCCCATGATAGCCGGAAACCATGACGCGGCGGTTGTGCGCGAACCCAGCGAGAATTGCACGGGTTGTAGGACCGTCAAAAAGATAGTCTGGATCTATTTCCGGTACGTGTTCGCTGCGTTCTGAGTAGGCGGGTGCCTCCCAGTCGCTATCAATATCAAATGTTTCTCTGACAGACACTTTTGTGTCCGGCATCGCCTGTGTCATTCCCATTCCTCCGGTGATGATTGGGTGACGGATTAGTAATCTCCGTCAAAATGAGGTTTTCGCGCTTCACATGCCCTTTTTCAAGAGCAGAATCCACCCTGTTTTAGAATTTTGTACGCTTGGATAATTTGCCGCAATCTTTCTTCTGCCCCTCTATCGCCGCCATTCATGTCAGGATGATGTTTTTTGACCAGTGCTTTGTATTTGGTTTTCAGCTCGTCTGGTGATGCAGAGGATGGCATTCCCAGGTCGTCGAACGCCTTTCTCTCAAGTGGTCTTAGCTTGCGAGCTGCTGGCCCGTTGGCCCCCATTTGCCCTGTCCGGCGCATCGAGCGTGCGATAATGCGGTCGGCGATCGCAGCGCGTGGATCGCCATCAGAATAGGGGGATTTTTTGCCATCCTTGTTTACGCCCATTGTCCAGGTCGGCCGATGACCCGTCAGCGCATCTTTCTGTATTCTGGCAATGTCGTCATCGCCCATGCCAGAAAAATAATTATAACTTTTATTGTACTCACGTACATGTTCCAGGCAAAGATTTATGTATTGTCCTTCCCGATCCCGACCCAAGGGCGCTTTATGGGTTGCAGGTTTGTCACAGCCCTCCCATTGGCAAATACCATCACCCACCGGGCGTGCGGCCGTCGTGGCTTTTTTCTTGCCCTTATTTATGCGAATCGAATCGAAATATTTTGAATTGGAACTCATGCGCTAATTATGGGGTTTTTTCCCAAATGAACAAGGATTGACTTTTTACTCTTTCAGCCGCAAAAAGCGCGGTTATCCACTTCTCGATTTTTGCGATATGAAAGCAGTTTGATGGGCTCTGTTTCTGACTATCTTCAAAAAGAACTTATGCAGGCATTTCAACCGCATTCTTTGGAGATCATCAACGAAAGTCACCTACACGCTGGCCATCATGGTCATGATGGTGAAGGCGAAACCCATTTGCGGATTAGAATTGTCTCAGAGGCGTTTGCGACCATGAACAGAGTGGAACGCCATCGCGCCGTTTATGAAATTGTCCAGCCTAAAATTGACGAAGGTCTTCATGCATGCGCCATTGAAGCGAAGGCAATCGGGGAGTGATCAGCCCGTTAGGTCAGAGGTTCCTGATTCTCAATTTTGTAATGCGGTTTTTTTCGCGCTCCATGATGACAAATCGTTTTTTGTAGAACGTGAATGTTTGTTTTTCCTCCGGAATCATTTGCGCTGCATGGATGACAAGCCCTGCAAGGGTGGTGGCTTCTTCATCTGGCAGCTCCCAGTCGAGTGCCCGGTTTAAATCGCGGATCGGTACCGAACCTTCTACAATCCAAGAACCATCGGCTTGTGGGGCTACACCAGAAACTTCCTCGTCATGCTCATCCGCGATTTCGCCAACGATTTCCTCCAGAATATCTTCTAGCGTTACCATTCCCTCAACCTCACCGTATTCATCAACCACGAGTGCGAAGTGTGCTTTCTTTCGCAAAAACGCATTCAATTGATCCTGCAAGGTCGTCGTTTCGGGTACGAACCAGGGTTTTGAGGCAATTCGTTTAAAGTCCAACTTTTTTGCATCGCCGTTTTTGCTTGCCAAGGCGCGCAATATATCTTTGGAGTGGATCACCCCGATGATGTTGTCACTTTCACCCTGCCAAAGCGGGATGCGTGTGTAGGGGCTATCAAGCAATTGCTTGATGATACGCTCAGGCTCATCATTGATGTTGATTGTTTCCATATTTGTGCGGTGGATCATCACGTCTGACAGTTCGAGCTCGTGCAGATCCAGGACACCTCCTAAACGGTCCCGGTCATCTTTCACCACTGACCCTTCCTGGTGCAAGACTTCCACGGCGCCTCGAATTTCTTCGTGGCCTGAAAGCATGGATTCTTCTTTGCCAATGGCGAACCCGAACATGCGCAATATCAAACGGACAATACCCGTGATCAGTTTCGCGAAAGGCGAAAGAACGAAAATAATCGGCCTCAGGATGGGTGCAACCGTCACCGCAAATCTATCTGCGTTCGAAAGGGCTATGGATTTTGGCATTACTTCGGCAAAGATGACTACCAGCAACGTCATCACCAATGTTGCAATTGCTACTCCTGCTTCCCCGAAAAGATTTAGGAACATGCTCGTTGCGAGTGCCGAAGCAAGAATATTGACCAGGTTGTTGCCAATTAGCAGGGCGCCAATCAGTTGATCCCGTTTTTCAATCAGATGGGTTACTTGTCCAGCACGACGGTCCCCGTTTTTCTCAAGTTGGTGCATTCTTGCTCTTGAAGCTGCGGTCAGCGCAGTCTCGGAACCGGAAAAAAAGGCCGATAA
>JBCCXO010000060.1:0-21405 GCA_039191645.1 Pseudomonadota bacterium
CAGCGATGATCGGATGGTACGGCACGGCGATGCTTTGCTACGTCACCCCGAAAGAGCACTTGGGGCTTCCGGATCGGGATGATGTTAAAACCGGTGTGATCACCTACAAGATCGCGGCACATGCGGCGGACCTAGCGAAGGGTCATCCAGCTGCGAAAATTCGGGATGATGCCCTGTCGCGTGCCCGATTTGAGTTTCGGTGGGAAGACCAGTTTAATCTGGCGTTAGACCCGGAAACAGCCCGCGATTTTCACGATCAGACGCTTCCCAAAGAAGCGCATAAAGTGGCGCATTTCTGCTCAATGTGCGGGCCGAAATTTTGCTCAATGAGGATTTCGCAGGACATTCGAACGGAAGCGCAGAAAGAAGGTATGGAGAAGATGAAGGAGAAATACCGCAAAGGGGGCGATCTTTACGTGCCAGCAAATCCAACAACCCTTGCTGAATAGCAAGTCAAAAAAGAAACCCCGGCTTTCAAACCGGGGTTTTTCTTTTGGTAAAACGGGTTTTATGCCGCTGCTTTCATGCCCATCTGGCCGGTCTGAGCGATCCATTTTGCAATCCTTTCCTCGCCTGCCATTTTAACAGATCCAAATTGCCGAATGGTTTTGGCCTTAATTCCACAAAAATCGAACACCTGATTTTTGAGAACTCGACGACCGGGTTTGAGGTATAGCGTCGTATCCAACCAGGGCGGCGTATCGGATGTGATCACTGCATCCGCTGTTTTTCCCTTTAGAAGTTTGTCCCATGCCACGGTTTTACCGTGGTATTTGAAAGCAAAGCCCGGTGTGAGCGCACGGTCCAGCACGGCTTTTGCTTTGGTTGGCATCGCTCCCCACCAATATGGATGGATGAACAAGAGGTGATCTGCCCAGGTCACGGCTTCCTGCCATTTCACCAGATCCGGTTCCAAGTCCGGCATGTCGGATGCATATCCCTCGAAATTCATATCGAACTGCATATCCGACAAATTCATCCGGCGAATCTCAGCGCCTTTTGCCTTGGCCCCCTCCTGATACGCATCGGCCATGGCCGAACATAGAGAGCCGGTTTTGGGATGTGCGACCCAAATAAAAATTTTCTTTGCCATCTGTATCTCGCTTTCATGTTTACTTTACACCGTGTAAAGTTGACACCGTGTCAATTAGTGATAGATTGACACCATGTCAAGTGAGAATCAGAATTCCCGGTCAAAAATTTTGAAAACCACCTGCCAATTGCTTGAGGCAGGGGATGGAAACAAGGTACGGATGTCGGACATCGCCAAGGCGAGCGGCATCAGTCGGCAGGCTGTTTATCTGCACTTCCCGTCTCGATCGGAACTACTGATTGCAGCGGCACGATACATCGACGAGACTGAGAACATTGACCTTCGGCTTGCAAAAAGCAGGAACTCAGAACGTGGTGTTGATAGACTGGAAGCCTTTATCGAGGCATGGGCGAACTATATTCCGAGTGTCTATGGGGTGGCGAAAGCCTTAATGGTGATGAAAGAACATGATGTGGAAGCCAAAGCAGCCTGGGATGACCGAATGCGTGCACTTCGTCATGGCTGCCAGGCAGCAGTCAATGGCCTCGCCAAAGATCGCATGCTTCAGTCAGGCATGACCAAAAAAGAAGCGGTGGATTTACTTATGGTGGTGATATCCATACGCAATTGGGAAGAGCTTACCAAAGAGTACGGATGGTCCCAGAAGCGATATATGAGCTTCATTCAGCGGATTGCCCGCAAGGCGATAACCGAGCCTTCGCCCTGATTTATACGATCCGCACGCGATCCAATCCATCATCTGGCGTGACCGAGCAGCAGATGCTTTTCAGCGTTCTTGGCTCTGCGTAGTCCCAAGGCCTGCCACGGTGCAACATGGCCCTTTCATCCCAGATTAACACATCACCAACATTCCAGTGGTGCGAATACACGTATTCCGGCCGCGTGCAGAATTCGATTGCCTGGTCGATCAGTGACTGCCCCTCTTCATGTCCTAACCCTTCTACTGCGAATGCGTGTGACGCAATAAAGAGAGACTCCTTACGTGTCACAGGGTTAGGCCAAATTGCACGCCAAGGGCGATCAGGCCAACGCGTCATTTTGTTTAGTGCTGCCAATTCTGCTGAGATTCTGGAGCGGGAATGGGAAAGCCGGTGCCACAAAACTGCATCTTTCAGCTTGCCTCGCATTTCATCGGGCATTTCTTCCCAACCAACCCGTGTTGACGCAAGCTCGGTCTGACCGCCGCTGGAGGGCACAACTTTTGCTGTCAGGATATTGACCAATGCCGGTGTCGGTAAAAAAGTACTGTCCGTATGCCAGAGCATGTTTGCCTGAAGATCCAGTGTTTGTAGACTTTCCGCATCAAAGACCCCGTCATCGGCCTCGTTTGAGACCGCGGAAACCTGAAACTCGATGTCACGTCCGGTCGCCATTGCTTCCCGGTTTTCAAGGGGGCCGAACATCTCTGCGAGCCGCGTATGGGTTTGATCATCAAAGACCTGATTGGTGAACAACAACGCTGAGTGCTCTTCAAACGCGGCTCGAATATCAGGAAAAAGATGGTCCTTTCGCACTGTCGAAAGGTCCACATCATGAACGATTACACCGAACTTCGGATGCAAGGGGGTGGTTTTCATGCATCGCCTCCAATTTACATGAAGCTAATTCCAAATGGCCGGATAAGTCTATAAGCTTTTATATCCAAGCGGGAAACATACGCAAAATGAGTTCAAAAATGCCTGATATCGAGTATTTCTATTCAACCCATTCAGCCTATGCCTATATCGGTTCTGCGTTGCTTATGGACATTGCCAAACGTAATTCCTGCAAGATTGTCCACCGTCCTGTCGATCTTAATCCAGTGATTGCCGCCTCAAGCGGTCAACCTTTTGGATATCGAAGCGATGCGCATCGTTCGTATTTTTTCGATCGTGAGATTGAGCGATGGGCTGAGTACCGCGATGTCTCGCTCATAAATCACCGCCCTACCTGGCATGACGAGCCGTTGGCATTGCCCAATGGGTTCGTGATCGCTGCCATCCAGCTTGGACACGACGTCAATCCACTGGCACATGAGATACTGAAGGCGCATTGGCTTGAGGATGCCAATCATAATGATAGTGAGACCCTATCAAAAATCGCGGCCTCTATAGGGATTGATGCAGCTCCCGTTTTGGAATTGGCTCTAACTGAGGAAATTCAATCGCTTCATGCGGAAAACACCCGTGAGGCAATCGAGCGCTCTGTCTTTGGTTCGCCTACCTATTTTGTTCGCGGTGACATGTTCTATGGGCAAGATCATCTTGAACTTGTTGAACATGCCTTGCGAAGCCCTTTTTCAGGAAATTGGCCAAAATAACAGGAGGATAAGATGGCAACCCGCACCCTTGTAACCGACGATGAGGCATCCCCGGAAGTCCTTTCCGTGTTTAAAGATATCAGAAAAACCCGTGGATCTGACTTCATCAACAACTTCTGGAGGGCACTGGCGCATGACCCCGCTCAATTGAAAAGAATATGGGAGGAGTTGAAACTTGTAATGGGCCCCGGGGCACTAGACCCAGTCACCAAAGAAATGATTTACATTGCGGTTTCTACTGCAAATGGATGCGAGTATTGTATCCATTCCCATACTGCGGCCGCAAAAACGAAAGGGATGACGCCGGATCAACACAATGAATTGCTATCTATTATCGGCATGGCGGGCAAGACAAACTCGCTTGCAACCTCACTACAAGTACCGGTTGATCCGGAGTTCGAGGTCTAAGCCTAATCCAGCTACATTCATATGAAATACAATGACGGCTTGCCAGCGTGGGCTGATTTCTTATACATGATGCCGTTGAGTTTGCGTTTTCAAGGGAGGGTAAACAATGGCGTATGCTATGATTGCGGGCGAAGCCGGGGGAGCTGGTGTCTTCAAAAAACAAGAAATCGAACTTTCCAAGCCGAAAAAAGGCCAAGTCCTCATTAGACATACAGCCATTGGTATCAACTTTATTGATGTGTATCAGCGATCGGGACTTTACCCGGCTCCTGGCGGTCATCCTGCCATTCTGGGTTGTGAAGGCGCGGGTGTTGTCGAAGGCATGGGAAGCGGCACTGAAGGATTTCGCCTCGGCGACAGGGTTACCTACACCATTCCTGGGGGAGGATATGCCTCTCATCGGCTGATGCCGGCTGATCGACTGGTGAAGATTCCACGTGGCGTTTCTGATGAAACCGCAGCTGCGTGTATGCTGAAAGGCCTAACGGCTCAATATCTGATCCATGACTGCTATCGCCCAAAGAAAGATGACATTGTTTTGTTTCATGCCGCAGCGGGTGGTGTTGGGTTAATTGCCGGTCAGTGGCTGGCTGATAAAGGAATTGAAACCATTGGAACTGCTGGCGGACCCGTAAAGTGCAAGCTTGCCAAGTCGGCCGGTTACAGCCACGTGATTGATTATCAGAAAGATGATTTTGCAGCCAAAACCATGCGCATCACAAAGAAACAAGGCGTGGCTGCTGTTTATGATTCTGTTGGCAAAGATACGTATCCAAAGTCACTGGAAGTCTTGCGTGACTTTGGCATGTTCGTCAGTTTTGGTCAGTCATCTGGGCCAGCAACGGATTTTAAAATGGCGGACCTTTCTGCGCATGGCTCCCTGTTTGCAACACGCCCAACACTATTCCATTTTATCGCCACCAAAGATGAACTTACAAAACGATCCCGCCAACTTTTCAGAATGATTGGTGACGGCAAAATTGATATTCAGATCAATCAGACCTATGATCTGAAAGACGTTTCAAGAGCACATCGCGATCTGGAAGGACGAAAGACTACCGGACAAACCATTCTGGTCCCGTGATATGAAATCAGATTCTCCAGAGTTTCAACCACCTCAGGATGCAAACACCCGTTGGGACGTTGAGCCGGTGGTTTGTTATCCCATTGATACTCTTGCCCCTTACGACCAGGAATTTTATCGAGAATCCAAAGAGGACCTCGAGCTTTTGGAAACGGTGACCGTAGCACCTCGCGAAGCTGCTACGTTTGAGGTTGAAGCCGGAAGTTTTTTCAGGATTTCCTGCCCGGAAGGCCCGCAGGTCGGAGACCTCAACCTCTGGAATTCACATGATCTCAATGAGCGTTTTTTCAGCGGAAAAACACGTGCCTTGCATGGAACACATGTAAGTACTGGTGATCGGTTATGGAGCAATTTGCCGTATATGCGTCCGATGGCGACAATCACGGCTGATAGTCTGGACTGGTACGGCTTTGATCAATATGGCGGAAGCGTTCACGATGTGATTGGAACGCGGTGTGATCCTTATACCAATTACACTTTGTATGAAGAAATGTACCATCATTGTTGCCACTCCAATCTCATACGTGCGCTGGCAGATACAAGGGCGCTATCGCTAGCGGACGCGGAACCTTTGGTTCATGACGTGTTAAACGTATTCATGTGCACCGGGTTTACCAAAGACACGCACCAGTATTTCATGAAAGCAAGCCCGGTCCGGCGCGGCGACTATCTGGAGTTTTTTGCAGAAATCGATTTGCTGGGCGGTTTATCAGCGTGTCCGGGTGGGGATTGTAGCAGCACCCATTCCAGCGAGGCGGCGCGGTGTTTTCCGTTGGAAATTCAGGTTTTGAAACCCAAAAAGGGACCTCCTGCGGGATGGCAAATGCCTCAACTTAATGGGTATTCACGCAGCCACGGGCGCTGAATTCTTGCCGACCACACAGTCTCTGCCCTGCTCTTTTGCCTGGTAGAGGCAAGCATCAACTGATTCCATGAGATCAGATGCATTCTCAAACCCGCTACTCAGCACCGCTCCGATGGAAATTGTCGGTTTTACGAGCCCTGTTTCGGATGGAACCGTCATGGAACCAATCTTTTGTCGATAGCGTTCGGCGACTTTCAAGAGCTGGCTTTCATTGACATATGCAATGATAACAGCAAATTCCTCACCGCCAATTCGTGCGATGATATCATGTTCTCTAACGAGGGATTGCGCGCGCTTTGAGATTTTTCTCAAAACCTCATCTCCAACGGAATGTCCGTGCGTGTCATTGACCTGTTTGAAATGATCAACGTCAAAAACCATAAGCCCAAACGGCAATCCCAGTCTGTTAAACTCCGCGAGGTAGGCCTCAAGCGTTGCATCAAAGTATCTGCGATTATGAAGTCCGGTTAAAGGATCGCGATAGGCTTGGTCCTTGAAATCATTAACATCGTTCAGAGCCTTTTGCTGCTTTGCCCGATGCTCCAACACGGTCGGATAGAGGATTGTGAAGGAATGGAAAACACCACCCAATAAAATTGCGACAGTCATCAAAAGCAGCGGCTCGTGGAAGTTGAAAACAGCAGTCCAAAGGTTATAGCCAGGTTCATGGGCATTGATTGAACGCATCCATACCAACGTCACCAAACCTGCACCCACACCGAACAACACAGTGTTCAGCATGACCATGACTTCGGCTTTATCCTTTTCCCGCCTGAGCTTCAAAGGCTTAATCCCATTTCACCATTTTGGAGAAATTTTAGCGGAAAAGCTGAAATCGCCCGTTAAAGCGTATGGTTAAATTTCGATGAAACTTTCTGATCAAGACTGGCTAAAGACACTCAGTATTTTATCTTTTGACTGTATTTCTCGTCTTTATGCAGTGCCCAGTACGATGCGCTGATTTTTTTTGTCAGTGTCCCCGGGGAATCGTTGCCGAAAATTTTGTTGTTAATCCTGGTAACGGGCGTTACGCCACCGCCTGTTGTCGATAAAAACACCTCTTCGGCATCTAGAATTTCGGCCAGAGAAACCGCCCTCACCTCCACATCCATATCCATTTCCTGACAGATTTCCATAACGGTTTGACGGGTGATCCCTTCCAGAACGCCGCTTTTTGGCGTCAGCAGTTTGCCGCTGGAGATCGCAAAAATGTTAAAGCCGGGGCCCTCTGTTATGTGTCCGGTTTCATCGACCAACACGGCTGAATCGTACCCCGCGTCCAATGCTTCAAAAAGGCCTTTCGTCATGTCGCCCCAATGATAATTCTTGACACGAGGATCAACGGATTGCGGCGAGATACGCAGTGTATTGTCCGAAACTCTTAGACGGGCGCCGCGTTTGGCTACTTCGGGCTTTATGACCCAGACAAACGGAACTGCCCAAGCATAAAAATGATTGCTGCAGTGCCTTGGATCACGACTGCCGGGAATTGATGGCACACCTCTGCTGGCTACCATGGAGACATAGGCTTCTGTAAGTCCGGAAGCAGCGACCATTTGATGAAGAATCTGTGCAATATCCTCACGGCTTTGGGCAATGTCCAATCTTAGTGAATGGATCGAAGCATGAAACCGATCCAGATAATCTTCCAGTCGGAAAAACGCTCCTTCCCATACATGCACGACATCGTAGGTGATGTCAGAGCGGGTCAGGCCCCAATCCAGAACAGAAATTTTGGCCTCAGAAATTGGGACTATGTCGCCCTCAATCCATGCCGCACCTTTTGAAAAGTGCTCGTTAGCCATCCAATCCTCGCACCTCGCCCTCACACATCACTTTTGGATCATACGCCTTGCGTGAGAAAACTTCGCGAACCATCGGTTCAAAGTGCTCAAGCGGTTTCATTGGATAGTCTGGATCAAAAGAGGATTGATCCCACCGCTCACAAAAATCTGCACAGGTCTTAAAGTAAGGATGGTCTTTATACTTTTGCCGCTCTTCGGGGTCCCATCCGTAGTGATGGGCATAATACAGCATCTGAAACAGGCCGTGGTGTTCGACCACCCAGGCAACTTCATCGCGCACAAAGGGCCTGAGGATTTCTGCAGCAAATCTGTCGTGGTTTTGCGGAGCGAGTCCATCACCAATGTCATGCAAAAGGGCTGCGACAATCCAGTCGATATCGGCGCCATCGTTTTCTGCTCGGGTCGCGGATTGTAAGCCATGTTGAAGACGGGTGATCTTATAGCCTGAAAGCGTGTCATCCGCCTGAGACCGCATCTCACGCATGATGCGATCTGAGGTCATTGCGAGATAGGGTTTTTCGAGCTGATGAAGAAGATGGTAATCTTCTTTCGTGCCGTCTTTCATCTGGGTGAACGAGACCGTCTGCGCATCGTTAGAACTCATCTGGTTGCTCCTTATTGCACTGGCTGAACTACATTCACATCTTCATCGCCAGCATACAAGGCAACATCCTCTGCCCCTTCTGTCAACGCTGCCGCCTGGTCAGACAATACTCTTTCGTACAATTCCAGCGCTCTGGGTTCAAAATCATAGGCGGGCGGGGCAACGTTTATCCAGTTCTGCTTTTCGTCAACGCCCCGAAGCAGCATCGCATAGTCTCGTGAACCCACCAATTGCTTGATTTCGGGTGATACGTAGCGAATGACACACCCTATCCTGCGATCGTTGGATAGGTTGGGGCCAGAATAGTGGAACATTCTTCCGTGGTGAATGGAAAACTCGCCAGGTTGAAGTTCAATCGGGACTTCATCGGCCGGGTCAACCTCAACTGCCAGTTCCTGCCCGCGCGACAACAGGTTATCTTCGCCGAATGTGTCGTTGTGGGGCTGGATCTCATTCTTGTGAGAGCCTGCTACAAACTTCATACAGCCCGACGCTAAGGTTGCTGGTGAAAGTGCCACCCATGCAGACGCAAGGTGTTCTGTGTCACCGCTCACATCCTCACCCAGGCCCCAGTAAGTCATGTCCTGATGCCAGGATACGATCTTGTCGCTTTTGGCTTCCTTTATGAAGAATTCGACCCCCCAAATCAGAATGTCCGGGCCAATAATGCTCTCAATTGCATCCAGTATTATCGGATTTCGGGCCAGTTCTACGGCCATAGGCATCACGATGTGTGCGTTGACCCGGAAATATTGGTTCAAATCTCGCTTTGGACCTGCTGAAACATAGTGTTTTTCCAATTGCTCCAGCTGTTCGCGGTAGGCACGTGATGTCGCTGCATCCATCGCCCTTAGAGGAAAAAGAAACCCATCGTCCAAGTACTTTTTCACTTGATCTTTTGCCAAGCCTGCCATTTCAACCTCCATCGAAAGACTTGCCATTGATCAGAGAGCTTGATACGGGCAGACTGAATTGGCAATGACAATTAAACGACATTCACGACGTATTGAGATAGAAAATGGGCAAAAAAGACAAATCTGATCACGCGATAACAGCCAAGTCACTTCTTGGATCCGGTGAAGATTCAACCTTTTCCGGTGTTATGTCTTTCATGCGTCGCAAGTATACAAAAGATGTGGACGGTGCTGATCTTGTGGTGTGGGGCATACCGCTTGATACCTCCGTTACGAACCGACCTGGAACGCGATTTGGCCCGGCGGCAATTCGCAGGGCTTCATGCATACTGGATGCGGACCCGCAGTATCCCTTTCATATTGATCTTTTCGAGCACCTTGCTGTCGCTGACTATGGCGATTGTTCCGTCAGTACAAACCGTGTTTGGGAAAATCCCGAACGCATAGAGAATGAAGCAAAAGAAATTCTTGATACGGGCGCATATCTGCTCTCACTGGGAGGCGATCACTATGTGACCTGGCCGCTGCTACGCGCCCATGCAGAAAGGCATGGTCCGTTGGCATTGATCCAGTTCGATGCCCATCAAGACACGTGGCACACCAATGACGGGGATGACGGGATTCCGGAGATTGATCATGGCACCTTTATTACGAGAGCTGTGCGGGATGGCATCGTTGACCCGGAAAAATCGATCCAAATCGGAATTCGTACCCATGCTCCTGATGATTACGGAATTGAGATTATGTACGGTGATGAGGTCGAAGAGCTTTCTACCGAAGAGATTGCCAACCAAATCAAAGCGCGGGTCGGTAATGGCCCCGTCTATTTGACGTTTGATATTGATTGTCTTGATCCAGCCTTTGCACCTGGCACAGGAACGCCGGTTTCTGGCGGGCCATCATCCGCCAAAATGTTATCCGTTTTGCGAAAACTTGGTAGTTTGAATATCGTCGGGTCAGACGTTGTTGAAGTTGCCCCAGCCTATGATCATGCGGATATTACTGCCATTGCAGGATCGATGGTTGCCATGTATATGGTCGGGCTTCAGGCTGAAAAGAAAAATTCTTGAGCTTGGCTTTCTGGAAACTGTCTGAGAACCAGATTCCGGAAATTGTAGTAACCTTTTGAAATACAGAGATAAAAAATGAAACCGCGCATCTTCATTGACGGCGAACATGGTACGACCGGTTTGCAAATTCGCGATCGGTTGGAAAGCCGTGACGATATTGAACTTCTTTCACTTCCCGTGGAAGACCGTCGTGACAATGAAAAAAGACGCGCGATGTTGGGAAGTTGCGATTTGGCGATTCTCTGTCTGCCCGATGATGCCGCACGCGAGGCGGTTTCCATGATCGCAGAAACCGGTAATGAAGCATGCAAAGTGATTGACACTTCCACTGCCCATCGGACAGCGGAGGACTGGGTCTTTGGCTTTGCTGAATTAGATCAGGACCAGGCGCAGAGAATTAAATCTTCGAAGCGTGTCAGCAATCCCGGCTGTTATTCAACCGGTGCAATTGCATTGCTGAAACCGTTGGTTGATGCCGGCATTATGACCAAGGACTTTCCAGTTACGATCAATGCAGTATCGGGATATACGGGCGGCGGAAAAAGTTTAATTGCGCAGATGGAAGATGCTTCCACGCGTGATCATATCGAAACCTCGTTCCATTTGTATGCCTTGCAGTTGCAACACAAACATGTTCCCGAGATTGTTGCGCGTTGCGGTCTCGTCCGGCGGCCTATTTTTATGCCAAGTGTTGGGCGTTTCCGGCAAGGGATGCTTGTATCTGTTCCGCTCCACCTTGATCAACTTCACTTTGCAAGCCAACAAACCGTTCGAGGTGCGCTGGAAGTCCACTATGAAGGCTCACAGTATGTTTCGATTGCAGATGCCGCAGAGACTGCCGCGATCAAGCACCTGCGCCCTGAAGATTTTACCGGGCGGGATGATATGAAGCTTTGGGTGTTTGGTGATGACAACACGGGTCATGTGAACCTGGTGGCGCAATTGGATAACCTGGGCAAAGGCGCTTCCGGTGCTGCGGTTCAAAACCTTAATCTTATGATTCAGGGGTAAGTACCAGCAATTCCGCGCCAGTGCGCCACTGCAAATCCCAGCAAGACCACTGCCCCGCCTTGGTGCAGCAATGCCCATGACAGGGGCACTTGCAGCACAAGCGTGACGATCCCAATTGCTGCTTGTACTAGGGCAATCGACAAAAGGACAACGGTGCGTCTTTTGTGGGTCTCACCGCTTTCTGAGCGATACGCAACAATCATCTGGGCTGCAATGAGGGCAAGCACAGCATAGGCGCTCATGCGATGGATAAACTGTACTGTTTTTGGGTTTTCAAACATGTTTACCCAGGCTGGCGACTGCACCCATAAATTGTCGGGAACGACAGCGCCATCCATAAGCGGCCAGTCATTAAAAGATAATCCGGCATCCAAGCCAGCAACGAGCGCACCCAGAAAGATTTGCAGGACAATCGCAGCAACCGTTATCGGTGCGAATATGGCAACCATTTTGGTTGCATATTCATTGCTATGGGGTGCAAGTCCTCGCGCTAACCACATGGAATACGCAAAAATCAGACACGCTAGCGTAAGATGAACGGCAAGACGGTATTGGCTGACGTCTACCCGCTCCACCAGGCCGGATTTCACCATCCACCAACCTATGAACCCTTGAAGGCCACCTAAAACGAGCAAGAGCAAAAGTCTTGGTTTGAGAAATTGTTCCAGACGGCCCGTAACCCAAAAGTAAATCAGAGGAATTGCGAACGCTATACCGATGATGCGACCTAAAAAACGATGCCCCCATTCCCACCAATAAATAAATTTGAATTCAGCAAGGCTCATGCCTTTGTTGATTTGCGTATATTCAGGAATTTCCCGATACTTATTGAAAGCAATTTCCCAGTCCGCGGCATTCAGGGGTGGAATCGCACCCAGTAAGGGTTTCCACTCCGTGATTGAAAGACCGGAATCGGTCAACCGTGTTGCACCTCCAACGATCACCATCACAAAAATCAGAAAACAGATGAAGTAAAGCCACGAACGAACCATAGCGCGATTTCGTTCTCTGGCGTCTGTAAAGTCTAGTGTGTGATCTGCGGCCAATGTCATGCGTCATGACATGGCATTGTAAGGGTTTTTCCTCAAGGTCATTATCCGTGACAAGCCGTCGCGTGAGGCTCGAATTGCAATTCCCTTCCAACGCGGTAGATAGGTCTTATGAATGTTCGGCTCAAAAAACTGATTGGATCTGTTCTAATTGTCGTGATTGCTTTGCTTTATGCATTGCTTGCCACGACCATAGCAGCGGCAAGACTTGCCGACGCGAACGGTTGGGTTCACCTTATCTATTTTCTTGTAACGGGTTTTCTTTGGGTCATCCCGGCTATGTTTATCATCAGTTGGATGACACGCCCACCTAAGACGAACGACTGATCAGGCAACGTTCAACTTTTTTCCTTTATTGCTCAATCGCGTTGGTAGGCCTGAAAGCAGCGCCCGGATATAGCGCATGGATTGGTAAGTTCCATTCACCGAAATTCTGGGCAGCGCCGTCATGTGCTCTGCATGTTCCTGATAAACCACGCCATGCCGGGTGGTAACTGCAGTTTCAAAGCCCGCATTTTTGATCAAGTCAAACTCGCGCATGCCCGCGGCAGCTGGATATCCATAAGGATAGGCAAAATGGGCAATGGGTTGATTGAACGTTTCCCTCAAAATCTCCCGGCTTTCGGCAATTTCGCGAGCAGCCTCATGCGCCTCAAGCCTTGCCAGTGCGAAATGACCGATTGTGTGCGCCCCCATGGTACAAAGAGGCTCTTTACTTAGTTTTTTTAGCTCGTTCCAGGACATGATTTCATTTTTTACATGCACCAAGGGGTCATAGGCAAAGTCTTCCGAGAGTGACTTTACGATCTCACGTTGCTCTTCCTCAGAAGCCTGCGTTGTCAGCAGATTGAGTAATTCACTGAACGCTGCATTTTTTTCATCCAATGATTCTGTTTGATAGGTTTTTGGGCCTCGCGGCAGGTTTACGACGATCTTCTTTCGCGATGCGATGATGTTTTCCAGATCTTCCCACCAAAGTGTATGGGTTGCGTCCACCAAGCCGGGGGCCACATAAATTGTAAATGGCACTTCATGTCTTTTAAACACTGGAACTGCGTTTTGTAGGTTATCGCGGTACCCATCGTCTAGGGTTATCGCGATTGCGGGTTCGGTGCGGTGTTCTGAATGTCCAGTCACTAAGTCTTGAACCTCATCCATTGAAATGAAACGGTATCCGCTTTGCTTCAAGCGCATGATCGTGGCATCCAGAAATTCCGGGGTGACAGAAAGGTGTGCGTTTGGTGCGAAGTCTGCACTCGAAACAGCGCGAACATGATGCAGCATTAAAATGGAACAAATGCCCTGGGTCATTGGCGCACACGCTGAACTGAGGCCACTGAAATAAAGGCCGTTAAGTATGGTTTTCAGAAGCATTTGTCTTAATCCGGTCTATCCCGTACTAAGGGTATTCATACACACTGTTTCTTTAGAAACCCTTGATAGGATGTGTCCGTCGACTGGCTAATTTGTTTTGAGCAACCATGAATGTGATTTCGTCACCTTCGCCTTCTTCGAGTTTGGACCTGCCGCATGGTTTACGGATAGACCTTGTGGACGACATAGCTGTGCTTGAAACTGAGTGGAAAACTCTCTTTGAAGAGGGCACCGGGTTCATATTTCAGCACTATGACTGGGTAAGCGCTGCCTATGAGACCTATGATGCTAAAAACCGTCCAGTAATTTTGACCGGGAGGTCGTCCGGGCGTTTGCAATTCATCATACCCATGGTGTTGGTTTCAGGCATTCCTGCCAAGCTACGATGGCCGGGCGATAGCCATACCAACATCGGTTGTGGGCTCTTCTCGAAGGAGTTTTTGGGCAATTACACGACGGGTCTGATCACAACGATTTTTGAAAAGCTTCAGAAACATATGACGGGGATTGTCGTTCTTCATTTGAAAAATCAACCGAAGATTTTGGCGGGACACCCAAATCCTCTGCTTGAATTGCCCCACCAAAGCAGCGCAAATCCATTTTATATCATGGATCTTGAAGACGGACTGGATTCTATTCTTGATCGGGGTAACGGCAAGCGAAAGCGAAAACAGTTTCGTCGTCAGCAAAGGGTTGCAGAGGAACTGGGGGGCTATGAACTCGTTATACCCAAAGACCCCAAAGAGATTGAAGAAATCATGACAGAGTTCTTCACTTTAAAATCGGCACGCTTTGCGGAACTTGGAATCAATGATGTCTTCGAAGACAGTGCTACGCAACAATTTCTATTACGGTTGGCCATGAAGCCCGAAGTCAACGGCAATCAGCTTCTGCGATTGTTTGTGTTGAAGGTTGGCGGCAAAATGCGCGCCATGTATGGTGGCGGAATTTTGACTGACTATTGCCAATCTTGCATCAACGCGGTTGCTTATGATGATTTTGCAGAAGAAAGCCCAGGTGAAATGGTGATGTACCTGATGGTCGATCATCTGATCAAAACCGGTTTTAAAAAGCTTGATCTTGGTGTCGGGCAAGAACGTTACAAAGTCTCGTGGTGCCGAAACACACAGACGATCATGGATACAGTATATCCGCTTTCTTATGCAGCCATTCCTTTTAGCCAGTATCTCAAATCGGAGACAAGACTTAAGGAAGTGATTAAAAGCAACCAAATGCTTTGGGAAAATTTCAAGAAGTTTCGCAAGTTGAAAAGCAATATTTAGGTCGGAGATGATTTATCGGCACTAAGCTGCCGTCTTCTCCAGAAGAAGTTCGTCTTTTGTGTCCGGTGTGAGCTGCAGCACATCCTTGAAACCATCACTCTTCAACGCATTTTCTAGCATGTTACAGTCAATCGTGTTTGCACCGAGGCAACTAACAATTGCTACCGTGCTGTCGGTAGAGACCACATTTACATCTGCAACATCCGCATTTGCACAATCGAGGATGCAAAAATCATAGGATTGTGCAACCGCATCAACCAAGTCCGAGAGGACGTTCGGATCGGGAGCCGGTTGCCCCGGAAACAAAGACCCGACCGGCATAACGTGGGCTGAGGAGAAGTAGTCTTTATAAATTGCCCGATCTGCAGTGATTGATCCGGTTATCAGGTTGAAGAAACCGGGATAGTCGTGATCTCCGAGCATTTGCGTGGAAACTGTTTTTTCTTCGTTGAATTCAATCACGATCGTCGAACGATCTTTCGCTGCAAGATGCCGGGCCAAAAGACAGGCCGTTGTGCTTCCTTCTTCCTCCTGTGGTGAGATGACAGCAATGCGCGCGCTTCCCAATTCGGAAAGCGCTGCCGCTGCGTACCGAACTGCAATCGAGGAAGGGTTTGCCGGAACTTTCGGAATTTCGGTGGTTTCCTGGTGTTGTATACCGGTTGAAAAATCTGAACCTTCAGCATTTTCATGCAATGGGGTCTCGTCATGTTGGTTTGAAGAACCGTCATCTGCAGTCTTTGCAGGAGCGGTATTTTCGATTTCAGGCTCCTCGCGCAGATGCGGGTTTCGACTGAATTCTGCTGAAGTGCCAGCCGTTGTCAGAAGAAGGCTGCCTGCAATGACTGCAAGACATGCCAACAAAAATGCGGAGGCCGTGCCTGCGAGGGTGAAGGGAACAACTTTCGGGAAATACGGATCGATTGCGAGCGTTGCCGGTGAAATAATCTCCGCATCGGTTTGCGCCAAACCTGCCCGACTTTTTGCTTCAAGTGAACGGCTTTTGTATTCAGCAAGCAGGTTTCGAGCGGTCTCTGCTTCGCGTTCTTTGGCGCGCAGTTCAACGAGTTTTTCATCCACTCTGGCGGCTTCAGATTTGAGGCGAACAATTTCCCTTGCAAGGTCAGACTCCGCTGCACGAATGGATGCAACGTTGCCTTCAAGGCTGTTTACGATGTTTTCTGCCGCGCTTCTGATTTGACGCTGAAGGTTACCCAGTTGGGAGTTTAGCGACTTCATCCGCGGGTGGTTGGGCAACAGGGTAACAGAGAGATCAGAAATTTGAGACCGAAGGGCCACTTCGCGTTCGCGTAACCGTTGGACAAGGTTCGATTCAACGACATCCGGAATGACTTCAAGAGATGAACCATTGTCCAATGCGTTTCTAATCGCAGCGACTTTGGCTTGAGCAGAAGAGCGTTGAGCTTTTAATCTGGAGAGCTCGGTCGATATCTGCGAAAGCTGCTGGGTTGCCAGCAATGCATTGTTATCATTCGATCTTAACAGATCTTCACTTGCGCGGAAATCTGCGACGGCGGCTTCCTTTTCACTTACCGCTGCTTCCAGTTCCTCAATGCGTGGATCGAGCCACTGGGTTGCGTCCTGTTGGCTGTTTAACCTGGCACTGCGTTTAAATTCCACGTAGCGTTCTGACAGGCTGGCCACAACCTGTTGTGCCAACTTGGGATCATGTGCCCAGAACTCCAGCACAATTACGCGCGATTGCTCAACCGCAAAGACAGTCAGCCGTTTTTTGAATTTTTTCAGCACCTTGTTCTTACGGTCGCCAGTGGATGTCGATTCTGAACCGAGCATCGCGAACACCAGATCAAGGACGCCAGGTGATTTGGCTTTGCTGTTAAATTCAGGATGGTCAACGAGGTTAAGGTCATCAATGACTTGCAGGGCGAGATTGTTGGAATTTGCAATTTCGACTTCGCTTCGAATGGCCTGCTCATCCAACTGGTTTTGATTGGCTTGCGTATTTGCATCCGTTGTAGCCCGGGTGAACGCCGTGTTTCCATCTTTAATGAGAATGCGCGCACTTGAATCGTATTTTGGATCCAGGCTTGAAAGCACGAAGAACAGACCAACACCGACTAGCGCGGTAATGATTGCGATGAGCCACCATTTCCTTTTCAACGCAGAAAAGACACCGACGACGTCGATATCTTCATCTCTGGTAAGACTTTCGGGGCCCGACATCAACTTACTCCCAACAAACACATTTTCCTCTACGGAAAAATGGACCGGATAAATCGCTATTTTCCGATCCGCATCTAAACTCTCAACGAAATATGAATGAACTTGGTAACCAATGGGTTAAAGAAGTCGCCCTTCAAAGCAAGATAATCAGAAACAACAATCACATGCTGAATCTGCTTTACGCGATATTAACCATAACAGGGGATTAATATCGGCAAGTTACCCGACCTGATGAAGGTTTTGGATTAGAGAGTTATGAGTATGCGTAGTATCAATTATTGCAGGGCACTGGTTCTACTTTTGGCTTTGGCTTTGACTGCTTGTGCGTCTTACAGACCATTAAACCCTGCTTTTCATAAAGTTCTGCAAGAACCCTACACCTTGGATGCGGGCGATGAAATTCGTGTGACCGTCTTCAACCAGGAAGATCTTACAAACACCTATATGGTGGATAAAGGTGGTTATCTTGCCTTTCCGCTCGTTGGGTCTGTAGCAGCGCGCGGCAAGACCCCAAAACAATTGGAGCGCTCAATTGCAGTTGGCCTAAAAAATGGTTTTCTGAGGGATCCGGATGTTTCGATTGAAGTCGCAACCTATCGGCCTTTTTTCATCATGGGTGAAGTGGGCACTGCAGGCCAGTACACATACGTCCCCGGTATGACTGCGCAAAATGCAATCGCCATTGCAGGTGGATTTACAGCTCGCGCAGAACAAAGCGATGTCGATGTCACGCGCCATGTGAATGGCGATATTATTACCGGTCGTGTTCCCATCAGCGATCCTATTCTGCCCGGAGACACCATTTTTATCCGCGAAAGACTATTCTAACCGGAGACTTGCAATGAAGATTGTTCATTTTTTCCGCTCTCCGGTTGGCGGTATATTCAGGCACGTTCGCGATCTTCTTGCAGAACAGTCCGCAGCTGGCCATCAAGTTGGGATAATTTGCGATGCAAACACTGGCGGCGATTATGAAAACCAGCTTTTTGAACAGATTCAACCTCAACTGAATCTGGGCCTCCATCGTATCAGCATGGCTCGCTCGATTTCTCCGCTCGATATCGCCACCCTTTTTAAGGCACGAGCTCTCATCTCGGAACTCAGCCCCGATGTTGTTCATTGCCACAGCGCAAAAGCTGGCATTCACGGACGCATTGCTGCCAGATATTCAAGCAGCCCATCCAATCCCATAAAAGCATTTTACTGCCCTCATGGCGGCGCAATGCATTATGATGCGGGTTCTTTGAAGGGCAAAGTCTTTTTCACTGCTGAACGGTTTATGGAACGTTTTACAGCTAGGTTGGTCTTTGTAAGTGAATATGAGCGCAACGCCTACCACGAAAAAGTAGGCAAACCCCGGTGTCCGGAGGCGATCGTCTATAATGGGCTTGCAACAGAGGAATTTGAACCGGTTGCGCCGTTGGATGAGGCGAAAGATTTCATGTACATTGGCATGATGCGGGATTTGAAGGGACCGGACCTTTTTCTTGAGGCACTTGGCAAACTTCAGGCCCGCAGAGAAAAAAAGATCACCGCGATGTTTGTCGGTGATGGGCCCGACAAAGATAAGTATCTCCATCAAATAAAAAACCTTGGCTTAGTGGATTGTGTCAGCGTTTATCCAGCAATGCCGGCCAGAGAAGCATTCTCGATGGCGAAGGTGATTGTTGTTCCCTCCCGGGCTGAATCCATGCCCTATCTCGTGCTGGAAGCGATTGCTGCTCAAATGCCAATCGTAGCGACGTGCGTTGGTGGTATCCCGGAGATTTTTCAAGACAGAAGCGAAGACCTAGTCCCTCCCGGCGATGCAGGCGCGCTGGCAGAAAAGATGCTATCGACGCTTGAGGATGAAACTCGGGAAACGAGAGCGCGCACGTTTGCGGAACAGCTGAAAACTCGATTTTCCCTTCCGGTCATGGCTGAAAGCGTCGAGACTATTTATCGTGATTAACCTTAAAATCCCTGATTTCTTAAGATTTAGGGGCTTTTTTAACCTATTGTTAAGCATAACTTGAAGCTTTCGAGCTGATCACAGCAAGTTGCCAACCTTTTTTAGGGAATTTCCGGTACATAATCCCTAGGATTTTCGGGGAATATTGTCTGATGACGACAGCATACAAAAACATTGGAAATGGCTTCTCCCGCGAGGCGATTAAACAGGCAATCGCTAAAGAAAAAATCTCGTCTAAACGTAAGGTAGAATTGAACGAACTGGCCGAACAGGTGGCCGAACAGTTTTCAACCAAATCGGTTTCGCCGTTTATCGTCAGCGGTTTTGTACGTCTGTTCGATTTTCTAGCTCTTGCAGCGCTCGGCGTGACGGTCCTTGTTTTGCAAAACATGCCAGAAGCGAGCCTTTTGAGCATGCAAGCAGCCGGTGCTGTTTCTGGTGCGCTTTTCATCGTTGCATTTTTGCAAGGGATTGATGGCTATCTTATTACGTCACTCAGGGGATTTGCTTATCCGTTTTCGAAAGCGATCACCGCTCTGACAATGGCTTTGATCGTTATGTTGTTATTTGTCTTTGTGATCAATGGGATCGACAACATTCCGATCAATGGATTGGCGCGCTGGTTTAGCGCAAGTGCAATATTCTTGATGATCTCGCGATTTGTCGTTGGGCAATTGGTACATCGCATGATGGAAGAAGGCCGGCTTGAACGCCGAGCAGTGATTGTGGGAGGGGGTCAGCCTGCCGCAGAATTGATTTATTCAATCGAAGCAAGTGCCACGTCTGATATCAGAATATGTGGCATTTTTGATGATCGTACGGATGAGCGATCACCGGAAATCGTGGCCGGGTATCCGAAACTTGGAAACGTTGCCGAGCTTGTTGAGTTTGCACGCAAAGCCCGCATCACCATGCTCATCGTTGCCATCCCGGTAAATGCTGAAAAACGGGTTCTGCAATTGCTCAAAAGACTTTGGGTATTGCCCGTTGATATTCGCCTGTCGGCCCATGCCAATAAGATGTTGTTCAGACCGCGCTCATACAGCTATGAGGGGTCTGTGCCAATGCTTGATGTTTATGACCGGCCGATTGCGGATTGGGACTCCGTGACGAAACGTATCTTCGATGTCAGCGTGGCTTCGCTTGCAATCTTGCTGTTGAGCCCGATCATGCTTTTGACGGCGATTGCCGTTAAACTGGATAGCCGAGGCCCAATTATTTTCAAGCAGAAGCGAGAAGGCTTCAACAATGAGGAGATAGAAATATTCAAATTTCGCTCCTTGTATACCGATCAGGGTGACTGCAGTGGGATTAATGTCGTTACAAAAGACGACGACCGCGTAACACGTGTTGGCAAATTTATCCGCAAAACATCGATTGATGAATTACCACAGCTCTTCAATGTATTGCTTGGTACCCTCTCTCTTGTTGGTCCACGCCCCCACGTGGCAAATGCACAGACTGATAACAAACTATGGGCAGAGGTTGTTGACAGTTATATTGCTCGCCACCGCGTCAAGCCCGGGGTCACGGGTTGGGCACAGGTTAACGGTTGGCGCGGCGAAATCGATAGCGAAGAAAAGCTCCAAGGTCGGGTTGAGCACGATTTGTACTATATTGAAAACTGGTCCCTGTTGTTTGATATGTATATTCTTGCCATCACGCCGCTGAAACTCATGAACACAGAGAACGCCTACTAGCGGGTCGCCATGGCAGAAGCAGCGTCCATTTCGCCAGGTTTTCAGGCTCAGCCAGTCCTTTTTAACACCGACAGACTGTCCAACGCGCTGATTGGCCTCGCCGTCTTTTCCGGTGGGTTCGTCTTGTTTGAGCCAGCACCTTATGAGCTCTTGCTCGCAGGGTTATTGTTTCTTTTCTTTTTGTTTGGGATGCGCCTACCCGGAGCGATATTGCCCTTGCTGTTGCCTGCCACGACCTTTGCGATTGGCGGCGTCATATCTTCATTCATGATTGATGATTATCAGCGCGGAATGATTTACAACGCTGTCACCTTGTTTCTGGGACTGACCAGCGTCTTTTTCGCGATTGTCATTGCACAGCAAATGGGGCGATTACGTCTGATCTTCAGGGTCTATGTCCTTGCAGCAGCGGCAACGTCTACTCTGGGTTTGCTTGGGTATTTTGGATTACCTGGGTTTGATATTTTTACACGCTATGGCCGGGCCCAAGGGGCCTTTGCTGATCCCAACGTGTTTGCTCCCTTTCTGGTGCCTGCAATTCTTTACCTTATGTACGGTGTCATGAATCGATCCGTGACACTTATGCCCATTCGGGCAGGGTTTCTGGCGCTCATTCTTTTGGCCGAATTTTTAGCCTTTTCACGTGCAGCTTGGGGTTTGACGATCTTTTGCGGCGGTTTGTTCTATTTCCTTCTGCTTGTGACAGAACGGTCCGTCAAAAAACGTGCG